>CAJUIQ010000018.1:0-36551 GCA_910586545.1 uncultured Eubacteriales bacterium | reverse complement strand
TTATTAAAAAATTACGGGAAAGCCGGCGGGTCGAAAAAATTTATGCCCTCCCCGGCAACGGCGGTATTGCTGCGGATGCGGAATGCGTGGCTATTGGAGCGAAGGACATCGACGGCATTACCCGGTTTGCAGTGGAGAACAAAATTGACTTTGCTGTGGTGGCACCGGACGACCCTTTGGTTCTTGGAGCGGTAGATAGTTTGGAGGCGGCGGGCATCCCCTGCTTTGGCCCGAATAAAAAAGCCGCGATTATTGAAGGCAGTAAAATTTTTTCCAAAAATTTAATGGCGAAGTATAATATTCCTACGGCAGTATACCGTACTTTTACCAATGCAAATGAAGCGCTGGAGTATATCAAAACGGCACCCATGCCTACCGTGATTAAGGCGGATGGCCTGGCTCTTGGTAAGGGAGCTGTCATTGCGGAAAATTTGCAGGAAGCCCAGGAAACGGTTCGGGCTATGATGGAAGAGAAAATTTTCGGAGAAAGCGGCACTTCTATTGTAGTGGAGGAGTTTCTCACCGGTCCGGAAGTATCTGTGCTGGCATTTACAGATGGAGAAACATTGATTCCTATGGTGTCTTCCATGGACCATAAACGTGCTTTAGATGGTGACAGGGGACTGAATACCGGCGGAATGGGTACGATTGCTCCCAATCCCTACTATACAGAAGCGGTAGCGCAGGAATGTATGGAAAAGATTTTTCTGCCTACGATTCGAGCAATGCAGGCGGAAGGGCGCCCCTTTAAAGGATGCCTGTACTTTGGTCTGATGCTCACAGCAGATGGCCCTAAGGTAATCGAATATAACTGCCGCTTCGGAGATCCGGAGACCCAGGTCGTACTGCCATTGCTGGAGACCGATTTGCTGACCATTATGGAAGCAGTCCATGACGGAACTCTTTCCCGGGTACCGGTGCAGTTTTCCAAGGACAGTGCCTGCTGCGTAATTTTAGCATCCAACGGATATCCGGGGAAATACGAAACAGGCTTTCCTATTACAGTACCAGAGCATCTGGAAGCCCAGATATTCTTTGCCGGGGCAAAACTGCAGGAGGGAACATTGTGCAGCGGCGGCGGACGGGTTCTTGGGGTCACTGCCAGAGCATCTGACTTGCAGGGGGCGATCCATGACGCATATGCTGCTGCTGATCAAATTACCTTTGCAAATGCTTACTGTCGTAGAGATATCGGCCATAAGGCGCTGCAGGCATTATCCTGCACTGCAGAATAAATACCGGAGGAGACGAGAGGCGATATGGTATTCAGACTATATGTAGAAAAGAAAAAAGATGTTGCTGTAGAAAGTGCGGCGCTTTTATCTGATGTCCGTGGATTTTTAGGAATTGAAAATCTTACGGGTGTGCGCATTTTGAACCGATATGATGTGGAAAATGTCCCGGCAGATGTATTTGAAGCTTGTAAATACACTGTTTTTGCTGAACCCCAATTGGACATTATTACAGACGAAATTATGGCGCCGGCAGACAGCACTGTTTTTGCTGTAGAATATTTGCCGGGGCAGTTTGATCAGCGGGCAGACTCCGCAGCGCAGTGTGTGCAGATCATTTCGCAGGGTGAAAAGCCGCTGGTGCGTACCGCCAAGGTATACGTGCTGGAGGGCTCTCTTACGGATACGGATGTACATGCGCTAAAACAGTATCTGATCAATCCGGTGGAGAGCAGAGAGGCTTCCCTGGAGTTGCCTTCTACCCTGGAGACAACCTATTCCGTCCCCAGCCAGGTAGAGACGCTTACGGGTTTCACCGCATTGGATGAGGCGGGACTTGCGGCATTTATTGAAAAATACCGCCTTGCTATGGATTTGGATGATATCCGTTTCTGCCGGGAGTATTTTGTCGCGGAGCAGCGAGATCCCACCATTACAGAAATTCGTATGATTGATACCTATTGGTCTGACCATTGCCGGCATACTACCTTCCTTACAGAAATTGATCATGTGACTTTTGCAGATGCAAAGCTGGAGGCTCTGTATCAGGATTATTTAAATGTACGCAAAGAGCTTGGCCGTACGAAACCGATTTGCCTGATGGATATTGCTACGGTGGCGACGAGGTATTTGAAGGCACAGGGCAAACTCCCCCGTCTGGACGAAAGCGAAGAGATCAACGCATGTACTGTGAAATTTAAAGTGCATACAGAGAAGGGGGAGGAAGATTTCCTGCTGCTCTTCAAAAATGAAACGCATAACCACCCCACGGAGATTGAGCCGTTTGGCGGTGCAGCTACTTGTATTGGTGGTGCGATCCGCGACCCGCTGTCTGGACGTTCCTATGCTTATGCCGCTATGCGCGTTACAGGCGCGGCGGACCCCACACGTCCAGTTGCAGATACGATTCCCGGAAAACTTCCGCAAAAAAAGATAGTCACTACTGCTGCGGCAGGATATTCCAGTTATGGCAACCAGATTGGTCTGGCTACCGGACAGGTGGACGAACTGTATCATGACGGATATGCCGCAAAGCGGATGGAAATTGGTGCAGTAGTCGCTGCCGCTCCCGCGAAAAATGTGCGCAGAGAACGGCCACAGCCCGGCGATATTGTTATCCTGCTTGGAGGACGTACTGGCCGGGACGGATGCGGCGGTGCAACCGGTTCATCCAAATCGCATACGGCAGCGTCTCTGGAGACCTGCGGTGCGGAGGTGCAGAAAGGCAACGCACCTGAAGAACGTAAGCTCCAGCGCTTGTTCCGCAACGAAAAGGCCTCTCGCATGATCAAACGCTGCAATGACTTTGGCGCTGGCGGGGTTTCTGTGGCTATCGGTGAACTTGCAGACGGACTAGATATTGATTTAAACGCTGTTCCTAAAAAATACGAAGGACTGGACGGCACGGAACTGGCCATTTCCGAATCTCAGGAACGGATGGCGGTAGTAGTAGAACCCTGTGATGTGGAGCGGTTCATCGCCCTTGCCGAGGAAGAAAACTTGGAGGCTACGGTGGTGGCGACAGTGCAGGCACAGCCCAGGCTTACCATGCACTGGAACGGTCAGCAGATCGTAAATCTATCCAGAGAATTTTTAAATTCCAACGGCGCTCCTAAGCATATCGATATAGCGCCTGCTGCACCTTCTGCATTTGCAAAAGATATACCGGTAGATTTTGCAGACGGCATGGCAGCATTGGTACAGGATCTGAACGTGTGCTCTAAACAGGGACTGTCCGAGCGGTTTGACTCTACCGTAGGAGCCGGTACTGTGTTGATGCCTTTTGGCGGCAAATACCAACGTACACCGATTCAGGCGATGGTGAATAAAATTTCTCTGGAGCATGGAGATACAGATACTTGTTCTTTGATGGCATGGGGGGGCAACCCTTATATACTGGAAAAGGATCCAGCCTCCGGAGCATATTTGGCGGTTGTAGAATCTATTTCCAAACTAATAGCAGCTGGCGCGTCCTTTGAAGATGTATACCTTTCCTTCCAGGAATACTTTGAAAAGCCCGGAAGAGATGAAAAACGGTGGGGCAAACCTTTAGCGGCTCTTCTGGGCGCCCTGCGGGCACAGTTAGACTTTTCCGTGGCGTCCATTGGCGGCAAGGATTCGATGAGTGGTACCTTTGAAGATATGGATGTACCGCCTACATTGGTATCCTTTGCGGCTACCACAGACAAAATGGAAAACATTTTGTCTCCGGAGTTTAAACAGTCAGGCAGTACCGTTCTGTGGCTTCGTCCCTCTTATGACGCGAAGGGGATCCCCTCGGCAAAAGATGTTTTAGAAATTTTTGCTACAGTTTCTGCACTTGTGGAAAATAGACGCATTTGCAGCGCTTATACACCAGGATTCGGCGGTGCGGCTGAAGCGGTATTCAAGATGGCGATTGGCAACGGTATCGGATTTTCCTATGCAGATTCTGTTTCCATGGAAGAATTGTTTGCTTATCGATATGGTTCTTTTATCGTGGAACTATCCGATGGTGAGATAGATTCTCCCTATGCGACGCTGCTGGGTAAAACGACAACGGAACCGGACATTGCTTTTGCCGGAGAGACGGTAAGCCTAGGAACACTTGTTGAGAAATATGACAGACGGTTGGAAGAGGTGTTCCCAAGAAACGCTAATCAGCTTGTCGAGAAAGCAGATGTATATAATTTTGAAACCACCACCTGGAAAAAGCCCAGCGTATCTGCCCCCCGTCCTACCATGCTGATCCCGGTATTTCCAGGTACAAACTGTGAATACGAATCTGCTAAGGCAGTAGAAAACGCCGGCGGAAATGCAGAAATTTTGGTGATCAATAATCTTAGCGCCCAAGGGATTGCAGCGTCTGTTGAGGCATTTGCCGCAGCTACACGCCAGGCACAGGGTATTTTTATCCCCGGCGGCTTCTCCGGCGGAGACGAACCGGACGGCAGCGGCAAGTTCATCACCGCGTTTTTCCGCAGCGCCGCTGTGAGGGAAGCTGTCAGCGAGCTTTTAGAAAAACGGGATGGGCTGATGCTTGGTATCTGTAACGGATTTCAGGCGCTAATCAAGTTGGGGCTGGTTCCCTTCGGCAAAATTGTCGATACGGATGATTCATGTCCTACGCTGACATACAATACAATAGGTCGACACCAGTCTATGCTGGTACGTACCCGCGTCGCTTCCAATGCTTCTCCCTGGCTGATGAAAACAAAGCCTGGCGAGGTTTATACAGTGCCGATATCCCATGGGGAAGGTCGGTTTGTGGCGTCAGAGGAGCTGATTTGCCGCCTTGCGGAAAACGGACAGATTGCTACCCAATATGTAGATTTAGCAGGCAATCCTATGATGACGACGCCGGAAAACCCCAATGGGTCTGTTTGCGCTATTGAGGGAATTACTTCTCCTGACGGACGCGTGTTAGGTAAAATGGGACATAGTGAACGAATCGGCAGCGGCCTTTATAAAAATGTTCCTGGCGATTATGATATGCATTTGTTTGACGCATTTGTGGAATACTATAAATAAAAGAAGACAGTGTAGTAACACAGGTCTTATGGAGCGCTTCATATTTTTATATGAGGCGCTTTCCTGTCAAAGTAGAAAAAATTAACTACATTAGGTATGTTTTTTTAACCCTCATTTGCACGGAAAGGCACAAATGCAAAGAAAGGAATGGTCATAAAATGGAAAGAAATTTTATACGGGATATTTTGGAAAACTCCGAACAGTACGCCGGCAGGGAAGTCGTGCTGGGCGGATGGATTCGCAGTTTGCGGGATTCGAAGGCCTTCGCATTTATGGATTTAAACGACGGTAGCAGCTTTACCGGTGTGCAGATTGTATTAGAGCGCTCTCGCCTACCGGAGTATGATGCGATTGTGCGGTATCAGGTAGGCGCCGCGGTTGTGGTTCGAGGAGAGGTGCTGCTCACTCCAAACGCCAAGCAGCCTTTGGAAATCCATGCTGTATCGGTACAGTTGGAAGGAACCGGCGGCGCGGACTATCCCTTGCAGAAAAAGCGCCATTCGGTGGAATTTTTACGGCAGATCGCATATCTTCGCCCCAGAACCAATTTGTTTTCTGCAGTTTTTCGAGTACGCAGTGAGACGGCGTATGCGGTACACCAATTTTTCCATGATAGAGGCTTTGTATATGTGCATACGCCAATTATTACTGCCAGCGACTGCGAAGGGGCGGGGGAGACGTTTCGCATTACTACCCTGGATGTGAATAACCCGCCTCGTACTCAGCAAGGAGAGGTGGATTGGAGCAGAGACTTTTTCGGTATAGGCGCAAATCTTACGGTATCCGGTCAGTTGGAAGGAGAAACCTTTGCCCAGGCTTTTGGAAAGATTTATACCTTCGGTCCTACTTTTCGTGCAGAGAATTCCAACACGGCCCGGCATGCGGCAGAGTTTTGGATGATTGAACCAGAAATAGCTTTCGCGGATCTTTCTGATGATATGACGCTGGCGTGGAATATGGTACAGCATATCATCCGGCATATTTTGAAGCGGTGTCCTGCCGAAATAGCTTTTTTGAATCAATTTGTGGACCAAACATTGCAGACACGTCTGGAGGCAATTACTTGCAGTACCTGCCAACAGGTGACTTATACACAGGCAGTGGAGCTTTTGGAGAAAAGCGGGCGAGCTTTCCAGTATCCCGTAGCATGGGGGCGGGATTTGCAAACAGAGCATGAGCGATATCTTACGGAAGAGGTATTTCAGGGGCCGGTGTTTGTAACAGACTACCCGCGTGAGATTAAATCTTTTTATATGCGTCTGAACGATGATGAAAAGACGGTGGCTGCTATGGATTTGCTGGTGCCGGGTGTAGGAGAGATTATTGGCGGCAGCCAGCGGGAAGAACGGCTGGATGTACTGCTCTCTCGTATGCGGGAATGCGGATTAAATGAGGCGGATTACGACTGGTATGTAAACCTCCGGCGCTGGGGCAGTACCCGTCACGCTGGGTTCGGCCTAGGGTTTGAACGGATGGTCATGTATTTGACTAGCGTCTCCAATATTCGAGATGTGATCCCTTATCCCAGGACGGCAGGCAGCGCCCCGTATTGAATTTATAGAAGAAAATCCCCCTTTTAGGGGGATTTTTCAAAGCCTGTTTTATTCACTGCGCAATGCTTCTACTGGATCCTTCTTTGCGGCAAGACGGGAAGGAATCAGACCGGATATTAGTGTGAGAATCATACTGATAGCAACCAGAATAACTCCTGCCTGCCAAGGCAGCGAAGCTATGTTGGGAATTTCAGTAAAATGTTCAATGATCAGACTTGCGGGAATGCACAGCAAAATGGTGATGCCAATACCAATCATTCCTGCTGCAAGCCCAACGATCAGCGTCTCCGCATTGAATACACGGGATACATCCTGTTTGGAGGCGCCGATGGACCGGAGAATACCGATTTCCTTTGTCCGCTCTAACACGGATATATAGGTAATGATGCCAATCATAATCGATGAAACTACAAGAGAGATGGATACAAACGCAATCAGCACATAGGAAATAGCGTTGATAATCGTTGTGATGGAGGACATGAGAATGGCCACATAGTCGGTATAGGTGATTTGGTCCTGCTCTTCCACGCCCGCATTGTATGCTTCGATTATTTCTGCAATTTTATCCTTTGCCTCAAAGCTGGAGGCATATATATTGATGGCGGATGGGGTGTCCAAATCTACTGCGCTGAGTTTGGCGATGTTTTCATCGTAGGTGGCTTCTGATACGGAAGGAGGCATATAGCTGTCATACATAGTGGCTGCCTGTTGGGGATCTGTCTGAGACAGCATAGCGTCAAGTTGCACGGCAAGCTGTTCTGCGGAAAGCGATGCCAACGTGGCTTCCGTTTCTTGAGCATATTTTGCAGCAGCCATTTCCGCGATGCTTTCCCGCATTAGCGTTGTGAGTTCCTCGTCCGTCATTTTGCTAATATAGCCGCGCACAGTTTCTTCATCCGCGCCAGAAGCTTCTTTATAGTTTTCTATAATAGCAGTTTCCATAGAAGCACGGTCAGGATATGCGGCCATATATTGATTTACTGTTTGTTCCAATGTATCGGCAGGAATCTCAGCGGCAATCTTTTTAAACAAATTTGCCTTTTCCTCTACAGAAAGGGATGCGGCGTATGCAGCAAACGCCTGGGCTTTTTCATTTGCGTCCAGTTCTTTCATAGAACCATCGTCAAAGGGCAGTCCGGTGAACACATCTGTAGACGGATTTTCTTTTTGCTGGGTTACAATTTCGCTTTTGTTGGTTTCGTTGATGATATAGCGGGTCAGTTCTGAGGTATATCCTACTGCGCCTTGTATGGAAGTGGATACAGCGTCTTCGTTGGGACGGATGATACCGGAGACTTTTAACTCTATCCCGTTTTCTGCGGTAATTTTCATGTAGTCTTCATTGTCCCGCATATCTGTCCACACACCGTCTTTGTCATTGTCCGTATAGTAGTCGGATGGAAGAACGGCATAGAAGGAGAGATCCATCAGCTGGTCATAGTCCCAGGATTCGTCGATAACTTCTGTCTCCTCGCCCCGCATAGCGGCGGACATGATGTCTTCGATTTCGTTTTGATCCCGCAGCCCCAGCGAATATAGATACACGTCGCTTAGCTCATTGTTTTTGCTGATTACAAGGACAACTTCGTCGTAATTGTCCGGCCAGGAGCCTTCCAACAATTCGTACTGTTCCTTTACCAGTGCATTGATCGTTTCTCCGTCCTTTCCAGGCATAATTTCCGACCACACGTTCATTTCCTGCATGGTGTATTGGGAATAAGGGGATGAGGCCATTGTCTCATCGTCATAGGAAAAACCCATAGCGCTGTGCATAGCGCGCATCACGGTAGAAGGATTGACGGTGATAAACTCTCCCTTGTTATCGTATCCATATATCAAAAGGTCCAGTCCATAGCCATATTGAATCGCCGTGATATATTCTTTTAACTCTTCGCTATTGTCCAAATACGTTTTAAAGTCGGTAAGATTGTTGGAGGTATCAATGGAAGAAAGTGAATTAAACATATCCTGCATTTGTGAGGAGGCGTGTACTTTATTATCGTTGTACGTTGCTTCGTTAGAATCCATAAACGCAGACAGCATCTTGCCAAGATCGATACTTTCCGCTTGAATCGTCACAGGATATCCGGACAGGGTATCCTCCTGGACCCGATTTATGTAAAGCTGAATGCCGTTGGATAGAGATAGAATCAGCGCGATACCGATGATGCCAATGGAGCCTGCAAAGGAAGTCAGAACGGTACGGCCTTTTTTTGTCATCAAATTGTTCAGGGATAAGGAGAGCGCCGTGAAAAAAGACATGGATGTCTTTTTTCTTTTGCCTGTTCGTCCTGCGCCCGGCACAGGCGCCGTCGGTTCCTTTGACCGCGCTTCTTCTGAAACTCTATTGGGTTTATCCGACAAAATTTTTCCATCTTGCAATCGGACAATGCGGGTGGCATATGCGTCGGCAAGCTCCGGGTTATGGGTGACCATAATCACCAATCTGTCCCTAGCAACATTCTGAAGCAGTTCCATAATCTGGACGCTGGTTTCTGTATCTAGCGCGCCAGTGGGTTCATCCGCAAGAATGATTTCCGGATTGTTTACCAGCGCTCTTGCAATAGCTACCCGCTGCATTTGTCCACCGGACATTTGAGAAGGCTTTTTGTGGATTTGATCGGCAAGCCCCACCTGAGCCAAAGCTTCTTTTGCCCGTCTGCGTCGTTCTCCTTTAGACACGCCGGACAGAGTCAGCGCCAATTCTACGTTGGAGAGTACGGATTGATGAGGAATCAGGTTGTAGCTTTGGAAAACAAATCCTACTGAATGATTACGATATGCATCCCAGTCGCGGTCCTTGTATTCTTTTGTGGATGTACCGTTAATCACAAGATCGCCGGATTCGTACTGGTCCAGTCCACCAATTACGTTCAACATTGTGGTTTTTCCTGATCCACTGGCGCCGAGAATAGCCACAAATTCATTGCTGCCAAAAGACAGGGTTACGCCATCCAGCGCTGCGGTTTTCGTGTCTCCTGCAACATACGTTTTTGTAATGTTTTTCAGTTCAAGCATTTTGAAACCTCCTCATCCTTTTTGTAAATATGCTTTTCTACACTTTGTATAATTTGTTTTAACGTCTCAATTCCATCCAGCGCTTCCATAAAATCTTTTCTGGAAACGGTGTGTTCGTTCTCAAAATATGTGCGCAGCGTACGTTCCACGCCATCCAGTGCGGCACGGCCCTTTGGAGTGATAACCAGAACAACACTTCGCTCGTCTGTTTTGTTGCGACATCGCAGAATAAAACCGTCGTTTTCTAATTTTTTACACATAGAGGAGACGTTTCCCTGATTCAAATCCAGCGTTTTAAAAATGCTGCTGATTGTGGGATTTTCCTGATGCGCAATTAGATTCAGCGTAACAGAGGACAGAGGCGTGAGACCAAATTGTTGTGTGATAGGCGTCATGATTCGCTCGAAAGAAATCCGCGTCTGGATAAAGTTGGTGACAACTTCCAGTTGAAACATGCCGTTCAGGGGAGTATATTCATTCATAATTGCACCTCAGATCCGCGTCGTCGCGTCAAAGCGCCGTGCACAGCGGGGACAGATAACCGCGTGCGTGCCTTTCCGTTTGGGCAGTCGGAGCGTCGCTTTGCAGTGGGGACACGTTTTATAGCGATAGGTCTTAAAATCCCGAATTTTATTTTTTTGCAAGACAAAAAAAATTTTGATTTTTTTGAAAAAAGAAGTAAATAATTGATTTTCGCGCTGGCGTGCAGCAATATTTCTGGACATGCATCGATACAGCATCCAGAATAGAAGTACGGTTTCCAATATATAAACGACCACGCCGGCTGCTATGGAGTCTAGAAAGGCAACCCGCAGAATCCACAGAATCAGGATCATTACAAGAAGACCATAGTACAGACCATCGATGCCGTAACGGCCATAGAAAAATTGTGCGATGCGCTGACGAAAACTCATAATACACCTCAAATATATTTGGTTTGAATATATTTTAATGGGAATCTATTGCTGATTATACGCAATATTATGAAATTTCTGAAAATCATAAAACAGACTTTGTTGCGAATATTATTTTTTTGTGTTATACTGTTGAGCAATATAAATATAGATAGAAAAGGAAAGTATAGTTTGATTTTTGATAAATGGCTTGTGCCTGATCGGATATTTGGGCACTATTATGAGATTACCCCGGACATGATACGCGCGCTGGGGCGCAGCGCCTTGCTTTGCGATATCGACAATACGCTGGCTACTTATGAAGATCCTACGCCGCCTGAGCGGTTGATAAATTGGATTGAAGAAATGCGCCGGACAGGAATTTCCATCGCGTTTGTATCCAATAATACAAAAGAACGGGTAGAACTTTTCAATAAGTCCCTGCAGTGTGTGGCATTTGCAAAAGCAGGTAAGCCAAAAACAAAATATCTGTACGCGGCATGTGAACAGCTGCATATTGACAAAGATCAGGCGATTCTCCTAGGGGACCAACTGCTTACCGATTGTGCGGCGGGAAAACGGTTTGGCATTCCTTCGTGGATTGTTCCGCCAATCCGGGATAAAAAAACTTTATTTTTTCGGATGAAGCGTCTGCTGGAAAAACCGTATCTGCGCAAGTACCGGCGGATACATGCGGCAGGGCAATAGAAATGGAGTGATTTGTATGACAAAGGAGATAATTTATGACCGATTGACCGCCCTGCGTACTTGCATGCAAGAAAAAAACCTGGATGCAGTGTGGGTGAGCGGCGCGGAAAATCATCTGTATGCCAGCGGCTTTTATAATCCTGACGGAACTTTGCTGATTACAATGGACAACGCATATGCTTTTCAGGATTTTCGATATATTGAGGCGGTGCGGCGGGAAATCCCGGCGGATTTGTTTGACGTGATTATGCCGGAACAGCCTCGAAGGGTTTGGCTGCCTATGCTGCTGTCCACAGGCTGTATACAAACAGTAGGATATGAGGATGGCACGCTTACCTGCCGCTCCCTTGCCGCTTTGCAGAACGACTGCCCTGGAATCCGATTTGTCGCAATCGGGGATATGTTTCAAAGACTGCGCAGTGTAAAGGACGCTTATGAAATCGACTGCGTGGAACAGGCCCAGCGGATTGCAGAAGCTGCCTTTGCCCAGCTTTTACCCCGCATCACCTATACAGCTACAGAGATGGAGCTTGCAGCGGAGTTGGAATATCTTATGAAGAAAAACGGCGCTCAGGGAATCAGCTTTGAAACCATCGCTGTTTCCGGATCTAACTCCTCGTCTCCTCATGGCGTTCCCAGGAACGTGCCGCTGGAAAAAGGCTTTTTAACCTTTGACTTCGGCGCGGTTTTTCAGGGCTATCATTCGGATATGACGCGCACGGTGGTAATCGGCAAGGCAGACGCCGGTATGCGGCGAATCTATGACACGGTGCTCCAGGCTCAGGAGGCTGTGCTTGCACAGATCGGGGAAGGGCAGTCATGCTTTAAAATGGATCGAATAGCCCGTGATATTATTGATGAGGCAGGATATGCCGGTACGTTCGGCCATGGACTGGGTCATGGAGTTGGGCTGGAAATCCACGAATCCCCCAATTTGAATATACGCAGCGGAGACGCTAAGCTGCGGGTGGGAGAAGTTGTCACGGTAGAGCCTGGAATTTATCTTTCCGGGCGGTACGGATGCCGAATCGAAGATATGGTGTGTATCGTGCCAGGAGGGGCGCACAATCTGACGCAGTGCCCAAAAGAGCTGATTGAAATCTGATTTTTTTCTTTGTAAGGTAAAATTTGGCGCAACCCCCTTGCAAAATGCACAGCTTTGTATTAAAATAAAACGGAACAAATGATTTTGCACATGAATATAGGAAAGGAGCTATCCTGCCAGGCAGGATAACTGAATGTATGGTTGTAGCAGGCGATTTTAAAAATGGTATTACCTTTGATATGGATGGGCAGGTTATGCAGGTTATCGAATTTCAGCATGTAAAGCCCGGAAAAGGAGCGGCATTTGTCCGTACAAAGCTGCGCAATGTGATCACAGGAGCCGTTGTGGAAAAGACTTTTTCTCCTACGGACAAGTATGAAGATGCACGTATTGACCGTAAGGAAATGCAGTATCTGTATAATGATGGTGAGCTTTACTACTTTATGGATATGGAGTCCTACGAGCAGATGCCTCTGAATGCAGATAAGCTTTCTGAAAACTTTAAATATGTGAAAGAGGAAATGATCTGCACTATCAAATCCTACAAAGATAATGTGTTTTCTGTTGAACCGCCTATGTTTGTAGAATTGGAAATCACCGATGCAGACCCTGGTGTGAAGGGTGATACTGCTACTGGCGCTACAAAGAATGCAACGCTGGAAACGGGCGCGGTGATTCGAGTGCCTTTGTTTATCAACCAGGGCGAACGTGTTCGTATCGATACTAGAACAGGCGAATATCTGGAACGTGCATAATTTTGTATAAAACGGAGGCCGGGGCGACAATGTTTCGGCCCCGTTTCGTTATTTGGTTATAAAAATGTAGAAAGGAAAGAACAAATGAAACTTGGTGAAAAAAGCGCATATTTGCAGGGCTTAGCTGCGGGACTGGATTTAGATCAGACAAAGGCGGAGGGAAAACTGATTGGCGAGCTTTTGACTGTTGTATCAGATATGGCTGCCGCTATAGAAGACTTGGAGCAGGAGTGTGCGCGGCTAAACGATTATATTGAAGAACTCGACGCGGATCTTGGAGATGTGGAAGAGATTCTTTTCGACGAGGAAGAAGATTTCGATGATGACGAAGACGATTGTGAATGTGATTGCTGCTGCGGTTGTGACGACATAGGGCAGCGGATGTTGATGTGTGCAAATTGTGGAGAAACGATTTGTTATGATGAGACGCTGGATCCGGAGACGTTGATTTGTCCTGCCTGTGGAAAGTCTGCGGCAGGTGAAGCGGATGCTAAAGACGAATAAACAGCAGACCAAGAAAAAACTTCCCTAAAAAGGGAAGTTTTTTCTTAAAAACGGGTAGGGGGACCTTCAAAATTTTATACAAATGCAGAAAATCCTGGAGAAAAAAA
This sequence comes from uncultured Eubacteriales bacterium, assembly GCA_910586545.1. Lineage (GTDB taxonomy): Bacteria > Bacillota > Clostridia > Oscillospirales > CAG-272 > Avispirillum. Next base: position 23,007 of record CAJUIQ010000018.1, on the reverse strand, counting down.
CAATTAATGTAAAACTATGGAAAAAAATAAGGTATTCCTAAAAAAGTTTCATAAAAATTTCACTACTTTATCAGTTGTCTATTGACAAAATTGGTGAATCTATATATAATGAGCATGTAAGGCTATATGCGTGTGCAGATACACACAAGTCCTTAATATTCTGGAGGTATATGTAATGAAAAAGACGATTACATGGGTATTGCTTGCTGCTATGCTTCTTTCGGCAGTTGCGCTGGCAATCCCGGTAGGGGCGGCTGCAACCTTGTATATTCAAGAAGTAGAAGCCCAGTTGTTCACGACCCCGCCCACCATTGATGGGTACATTAGTGAAGCGGAATGGGGCGAATCTTCTTTCATTGTGGAAAGTGGAAGCGCCGCTTCAAAATCCAGTTCTGAACCTGTAAACAATGCATTCTTCTACTGGAGACCCGGATATGGTACAGACGACAAGAACATGTCCTATGAGGTATGGATGCGTTGGGATGCGAACTACTTCTATGTTGGCGTCAAAGTAACAGATCCGGACGGACATTCTTTGAAGGGCGGTAAGGGAAATACTTGGAACGGCGATGCTATGCAGATTTTTGTTGACTACCTGGGTGCAAACTCTCTTGTAGGCGGCAAAACCTATGTTCCGAAGATGGGTCCTACTCCTTGGAAATATAAGGATCAGGTTCCCGATTTCCTCGTTGGTTACCCGCAGATCGTTGGCGGATTTATCGAAATGTTTGAAAACAAAACAAAGACCGGTATGACCGCATACAACAATCCTGCAAAGGGTGCCGCAAAAGTTGCGGTAGCGCCTAGCGGTTTGAACTATTCTCCGGATACTGCAAGCGGTATTAGTACATATGAAATAGCTATTCCGTGGAACTACATTTTCTATAATGAGACTGGCGTTGTAACCTTGGATACACAGGCGACTGCAGCAGATTCAGCATGGGGCGGCATCAACCGTGAGCTTGGTGTGTCTATGGCTGTGTTTAATGGCGAACCTGGTACCAGCGGATACACCCACTATCTGACTTGGGGTTCCGGTATCTGCGGTTCTCAGTATGATGAGGCACAGCAGACCTGCGGCGGATCAAACCGTATTATTTTAACAGACAACCCAGTTACACCCGAATCTGGCTATGCCACTTATAATCCTGCAAATCTTGAGAGATTCCAAAGAGATTATTCCGGAATGGACACAGGTGTGTACTATGACTATCTTGGCGGAGATGTTCAGCGTAACAATCCTCTGACCTCCAAGGATCAACTGACAACCCTTACTTATGACAACGACAGCGATCGCGATCACTGGGGTTGTGACAGCTACCAGGGTTTAACAAAAGATTCTGGCGATCCGGAGCACGGTATGGTATTGGATTATACTGATCCTAATGTTATACAGACTTATATTGATACCGCGCTTGATGCAGATACACAATATAAATATCCTCTGTCCTATACCATGGAATTTGACATTCGGTTCCAGGGAACATACGCAGGCACTGAAGACGCCGGTACTGATAAGTATCCTCCCGCAGTATTCAACTGGTTTGGCGGATCTACCGGTTATGAGTATGAATGCGGCTATTACTTCAATGATGGCCAGTTTAAAATTCAGGGCACTGAGTCGGCAGGACAGCCTATTGCAACAGCAAACTTTAAGATGGAACTTGATACCTGGTATAACTGGAGATTCGTATTTGATAACGGTTCCTGTACTGCCCGTTTGTACATCAACGATCAGCCGATTTTTGGTGAAGATGTGTGGAACCGGTACTTCTACTACTCCTCTGATGAACATCAGAATGACGGTACATTGATGCTGTGGCGTATGTTCAATACGAAGTTCCAGATGGACAATGTTCGTATTTATAATGCAGAGGGTCCTAAGCCTCAGGATGTTCCTCCAACAGATCCTACCAATCCAGGCGGAGGTAACAACAATAACTCCAATACTGCAAGTGGCAGTGAAGACTTGGATACATCCAATGTATATAAGGATGATAACGGATACTTCCGTCTCCCTGTATACGTAACCAACTTCTACAAGCAGGCAACAGCACTTTCCTTTGATGTAACCATGAATCCTGATGTTGCAACATTGGATTCTATTTCTGGCCTTAACGAAGGAACCTACACAGTAGAAGATAAGGGCGATGGCAAATATCTTATTACGATTACTGACTTTGCTCAAGTACGTTCAATGGATGTTGGAGCTGTGTTCTTCGAGATCGTTATCAAGCCTGCGTCGGATGATGTGCAGGCTGCCGATTTGGGATTGCAGCTGAAGTCCAACTATAAGTACACTGTAGCTACAGGCGACGCTATGATTTATATCGGTCTTGCAGCGCTTGTGATGGCGATTGGCTGTGCAGTTGTTTACAAAAAGAGAAAAAGCTTTGTAAGATAATTGCAGCGTTAGGATTTTAAAAAGAGAGCGGTACTTCCGCTCTCTTTTTCTTATGCAATTGCCAAATACAGCGGACAGAAGGGTTTCCTATAGAAGTAATTTAAAGTTCCAGTCCAAGCGGGTAATGTGTAATTATGATTTGAAATAAAAAGTCTCCTTTAAATAAAAAGGAGACTTTTTATTTATATGATATTTTAATTACATATCAGTAATCGAAATTTCTGCGATGCGCTGGTCTGTAAGGGGCTTGTCCTGCGCGTCTGTTTGTACGCTGGCAATTTCATCTACAACACTGATTCCATCTGTGACTTTACCAAATGCGGCATACTGCCCGTCCAGAAAGGGTCCATCGGCATGCATAATAAAGAATTGGCTGGAAGCTGAGTTGGGATCCTGGCTTCTTGCCATAGAAATCACTCCGCGGGTGTGGGACAGGGGATTGTTAAAGCCGTTGATAGCAAATTCGCCTCGGATATTTTTGCCGCTACCGCCTATGCCAACGCCTAAGGGATCGCCGCCCTGAATCATAAATCCGGAAATAACCCGGTGAAAAATCAAGCCGTTATAAAATCCTTCTTTTGCCAGGGAAACAAAGTTTTCCACTGTAATGGGCGCAATATCCGGATACAGTTCCAATTCAATTTTGCCGCCATTTTCCATTGTGATCGTTGCTTGTATGTTTTTGGTATCCATAAATACACTCCGTTCTGCTGCCAAATAGCAGCACAATGATTACATAAACGCTATTGCTTTAATTTTACAAATGCAGAATTTAATCCACAACTTTAATATATTCAATATAAACAGGCTCTACAGGAGATGACTCTTCTTGCGCGCCGGGATATGCTGTTTCTACTTCCACTGCAGCAATCTTATCCACGACATCCATTCCATCGGTAACTTTGCCAAATGCAGCATATTGTCCGTCTAATCCTTTGTTATCGGCATGCATAATAAAGAACTGACTGGAAGCAGGATCGGGATCCTGGCTTCTTGCCATAGAGATTACACCGCGGGTGTGTGATAATGTGTTATCAACTCCGTTGATAGAAAATTCTCCTTTAATCTCTTTGTCACTGCCGCCAGTGCCATTGCCCTTCGGATCGCCGCCCTGGATCATAAATCCGGACACAATCCGATGAAAGGTAAGACCATCGTAAAATTCGTCTTTTACCAGGGAAACAAAATTTTCCACTGTGATGGGCGCGATGTCAGGATATAACTCCAACTCGATTACCCCAAAATCTTTAACGGACATTTCCACATGCACGGGATCGTCACCCAGCTTCTCGTCATCGCTTTTACAGGAGACCATAAGACCACACATCGCAAGTGCGAGAGCCATACATATAACTTTTTTCATATTTAGCTATCCTTTCTATAGAATAAAATATATTCTTTTTTATTTTGGCAAATATTTCCAGTATTGTAAAGGCTTTTCTGTTAATAATCTGAAAAGATGGCATATACTTAAAGGAATGATGCTTATTAAATACAAAGAAGGATATAGGCAAAGGATATGACGACGGAAAAACTACTTCGTTTTGCATTGTACGGATTTTGCGGGGTAATTGGCGCGGTGGGTGTGTGGCTGCTGCTGAAATATGCCTTTCCGATTCTGCTGCCGTTTATTTTAGCGTACGCAATTTCCTGTGCGGTACGCGCCGCGGCCAAGTGGCTGCACGAAAAAACCAATACTTCCCGTGCTTTTTGGGCAGTTGCGCTTATTGTGTTGACTGCGGCGCTAATTACGGCGCTGATATGGATTGGAGCGTCTATTTTGATCCGAGAGGCTTCTGAAGCGGTAACCGCTCTTAGTGATATGCTCAATCAACCAGACAATCCTATCAGCAGCCTGGCAGGGAAAATAGAATCCTTTGGAAAACGGTTCCATCTTGGAAACGGAGATTTTTCCGACACCTTTCCGGAAATGGTAAAAAGCGCCGTTGGCCAAATCAGCTCTTGGATTGCCGGAGGGGCAGGAGATATCCTAGGACATCTGCCATCCTTTGTATTCACTTTGTTTGTAGGAATCATTGCGTTGTTTTATTTTTGCCTGGACAGTAAGGGAATTGGAAAAATGTTTTCTGGTATTTTATCCAAAGAATTTAGAGAGAAAGTAAGTAGAACCACGTCTGCCATTATGCGTGGACTGGGACGCTTTGTAAAGTCGTATTCTATTATTATGTTGATTACCTTTGCAGAGCTCCTTTGCGGATTTTTGGTCATGCGGGTGCAGTATGCTTTTTTGGCAGCGTTGTTAATCGCTATAGTAGATGTGCTGCCCGTACTGGGAGTAGGCACTGTCTTGGTTCCCTGGACGCTCCTTTCTTTTATGGAGGGCAATGGTGTGCGCGGAATCCAGCTGTTGGTGCTGCTTGGTATTATGTATATTGTACGGCAGGCGGTAGAACCTCGCATTCTTGGGAAAAATGCCGGTGTACATCCACTGCTGGCGTTGGTTTTTGTATATGCGGGCTTTTGTCTGGCTGGCGTCGGGGGAATGATTGTTGCACCGATTTTGCTGAATGCGGGGGCTGTTTTGTGGGAGGAACGTGAGAAAAAAAGTGATGCGAAAAGTTGACAAACTGTCTGGGGGGGTATATAATAAATACGTATCAATAAAATGGAGAATTTATCGCCGGGGTCGCAAAAACGTCCTGTGCGGTTTTTTGGAAAGGGATCAATATGCTTAGCAGCATGACGGCCTTTGGCAGAAGCAGAGGAGCTTCTGTTGACGGATCAAAAATTATTACGGTAGAAATTAAATCTGTCAACAGCAGGTATATGGACGCTACGGTAAAGCTGCCCCGTATTTATGCATACCTTGAGGAAAAAATCAAGGCCTGTCTTGCTTCTCGAGGGGTATCTCGTGGAAAGATAGAGGTTTATGTAGGGCTCGAGGTGCTGCAGCAGACCGGAACAGATGTTGTTTTGGATACGGTTCTGGCCGCCTCCTATATTCGCGCACTGGAGCAGCTACGAGACCAGTTTGGACTGCGGGATGATTTGTCTGTAATGCGTGTTGCTCAAAACAGAGAGTTATTTTCTGTGCGTACACCGGAGGATACAGATGGGCGTGACTGGGCGGACATATCCCCAATTCTGACCCAGGCGCTGGATTCCTTTTTGGAACAGCGGGCGGCAGAAGGACAGCGCCTCATAGCGGATATTGCGGATAAGATAGCGTCAATTCGAGAGGTATGCAAAAAAATTGCGGAAATATCCGCCAAGGATATCCAAGGATATGCGCCAAAACTTGTAGAACGTATAAAAAAGTTTTTGCAGGATTTTGATGCTGAGACCAGCGAACAGCGTATTTTAACAGAGGCTGCTATATATGCGGACAAGGCTGCTATTGATGAGGAATTGGTTCGGCTGGAAAGCCATTTTGCTACCTTCCGAGAGATAGTAGAGCGGGGTGAGGCAGTGGGACGCAAGCTGGATTTTCTACTGCAGGAGATGAATCGTGAAGTCAACACCATCGGTTCTAAAGCGGGGAATATGGAGATTGCACATCTGGTTGTGGATGTAAAAGCCCTTTTGGAAAAAATTCGCGAACAAGTGCAAAATATTGAGTAAAGCTTTGCAGAAACGGATAGAGAAACATATGAAGTTTATCAACATAGGATTCAATAATATGGTTGCAGCAGCCCGGGTCGTGGCGGTAATCGGCCCTGACAGCGCTCCCGCTAAGCGTTTGATTCAAGATGCCAAGGACAGCGGCAGAGCTATTGATTGTACCAGTGGTCGTCGGACCAGAGGCATTATTATTACAGACAGCGATCATGTTATTTTGTCGTCTATCCAACCGGAAACGGTTGCGGCAAGACTGACTGGTGAGGAAGAGGAGGATGTCCATGCATAAAAATGGATTTTTAGTGGTAATCTCCGGTCCTTCCGGTGGGGGAAAGGGTACGGTAGTACGCAGAGTTCGGGAGATGATGCCGGAGCTTGCTCTTTCTGTGTCTGCAACTACCAGACCTCCCAGAGTGGGCGAAGAAGACGGACGGGAATATTATTTTCTGGATCGGGATGCTTTTGAAGAAATGGTTGCCAGGGAGGAGATGCTGGAATATACCAGCTATTGCGGCAATTACTACGGCACTCCTAAAAAAGAAGCGCAGCGTATTATGGCGTCCGGCAAAAATATGATTTTGGAAATTGAAGTAGAGGGAGCGGAACAGGTAAAACGTCTATATCCGGATGCGGTTTCCATTATGCTTATTCCACCAACAATAGAAGAAATGCGCCAGCGGCTGGTTGGCCGCGGCACGGAGCCGATAGAGACTGTAGAAAAGCGTTTATCTCGAGCGGCAGAAGAAATTCAACTTGCGGGCGAATATGATTATATTGTAATCAATCAGCGGGATGAGATAGAAGCATGCGCCAAGCAGATTTGTGAAATCATCCATGCTGAAGGTGCGCGGACCGGCAGAATGACAGCGGAAATAGAAGCATTTTTAATATAATTCAGAAAAGGTAGGAAAAGACATGATTACTCCATCTATAGCGGAACTCACGCAGGGAAAGTTTAACAGATATACATTGGTGATTGCTACAGCAAAGTGTGCAAAAATGATTACAGATGAGTATGTAATGCAGAGAGAAGTGGCGGAACGGCGAATCGCTAACAAAGAAACAGATAAAAGCATTGCTTCTATGATTCGTAAGGAATACCGGGATGACAAGGCTGTAAAAACAGCGGTTAACGGATTAAATAATAAAGATTTTGTAATTACGGGACTTACGGATGGTGATGAAGAAGCATCTCCCATAGACCAGTCGGACGCCGAGGAATAAATACACATTTGCGCTACTGCCGCCGATTTTGGCGGCAGTAATTTGGTATATCGGGTTTTAAAGGAGATAGTCTATGGTCAAGGAATTTGCCGCGGTGCGTATTATGGATGCTCCGTATCATGCGGATCACACGTATGACTACTATATCCCTGCCGAATTTTCTGGTCAGGTGTCTTCTGGCAGTCTTGTAACCGTTCCGTTTGGACGGGGGAATCGACACACACGGGCGATTGTTACAGAGGTGCGGGAATACAGCGATTATGAAAACACAAAGCCTATCGTATCCCTGTCCGGAGACGATCCTCTGCTGGATGAGGAAATGCTGGGCATATGCCGTTTTTTATGCGAATATACGTTGTGTACCTTTGGTGAGGCAGTACGGGCTATTGTACCAGCGGCGGCTATGTCTAAGATGTTCGATTATTACAGCGCTGCCGAGGGGGATCATGATAGAAAATTAAAAAGACTATCTGAAAAAGCGCTACTGTTTTATTCTTATATTAAGGCGAGAAACGAGGTATCTGGTCAGCAGCTGAAGACTAAATTCGGTGATGAAGCCGCAACGCTGGCAGCGTCTCTTGTAAAATCCGGTATTATTACGCGCACGTCCAGAATCAAAATACGTTCCAGCGACCGGTACGATGCGTTTGTCTCTCCTGTGATGGATACCTTTGCAAGTATGGTCGCGGCGGGTAATCTGAAAAGCCCTCTCCAGGCACAGATATTGGTTACGCTATCAAAGACGGGCCGAATTAGTGCGGAAGAGCTTTTTGAACAAATCGGCGCCAGAGCTAGAGTGCAGCTGAATGCCTTGGAAAAAAAGAATATGATCCATGTGGAACGTATCGAAAGCTTCCGCAATCCTTATGCAGTGGAGGAAGATGCTGTGAAGGAGGATACCACCGCCTTATCTGCGCAGCAGAGGGAGGCATATGATACATTGGAAGCTTTATATACTTCTGGCGCCGCTGCGGCATTGCTTCATGGTGTGACCGGCAGCGGAAAGACTCGTGTGATAAAAGAAATGATCGACCGAGTTTTGCGGGATGATCGAGGCGTAATCGTTTTGGTTCCGGAAATTTCTCTTACTCCCCAAGTGGTGGAATATTTTTGTAGATGCTATGGAGACAGGGTGGCTGTCATTCATTCCAAACTTTCCGCCGGGGAACGGTATGATACGTGGAAGCGAATCCGAAAAGGACTGGCCGATGTGGTAATTGGAACCCGCAGCGCTATTTTTGCACCGCTGCCAAACATTGGCATGATTGTAATTGATGAGGAGCAGGAGCACACCTACAAATCGGATACGGATCCCAAATATCTGGCCCATGATGTTGCTCGCTATCGCTGCGGACAACATGGGGCTCTGATGGTTCTGTCTTCGGCGACGCCGTCTTTGCAGTCCTATTACAAAGCAGTCTCCGGTATCTATACCTTGATTGAGATGAACCAGCGTTATGGAGATGCTCGGCTGCCGGATGTGGCCATCAGCGATATGCGTAGTGAGATAGATGCGGGGAATACCTCTCCGGTAAGCATAGGACTTGTTGAGCGACTGCGGGAGGTGCGAGATAAAAAGACGCAGGCGATTGTGTTTTTGAACCGGCGTGGGTACAGCAGCGCGGTAAGTTGCCGGGTATGCGGCGAGGCCATTCGATGTCCCAACTGTTCTGTATCGCTGACATATCATACGCGCTCTCCTATTGGTGAATCGGAAGATGCACAGGATTATTTTCGTCGACGCAGTGAACGCGGAGACCTTGCCTGCCATTACTGTGGATATCGCACGCCTGTACCGGTAGCTTGCCCTTCCTGCGGTGCGGAGCACTTTCGATTTATGGGATGCGGAACGCAGCAGGCACAGGAAGAGATTGAGCGGCTTGTCCCCGGACTGCGTGTGTTGCGTATGGATATGGACACGACACAGACGAAAATGTCTCATAGAGAACTGATTGAAAGCTTTCGGCAGGGAAATGCCGATGTACTGCTTGGAACGCAAATGGTTACCAAAGGGCATGATTTCCCAAGGGTGACACTGGTAGGGGTTATGAACGCAGACGGAAGTCTTTACTTAGATGATTATCGGGCGGCGGAGCGCACATTTTCTATGCTGACCCAAGCCATTGGCCGAGCGGGGCGTGCGAAGGATCCGGGTATTGCGGTAGTACAAACCTGCAATCCGGATTCCCAGGTAATTCGCCTTGCGGCAATGCAGGATTATAAATCCTTTTACGAGAGGGAGATTCTTTTGCGGAAAACGCTGGTATTTCCCCCGTTTTGTGATATTGCCGTCATTACGCTGTGCAGCAGTGATGAAGCCCTGCTGACTGCCTCTGCTGCCAAACTGGCGGATAATGTGCGGGAGCTTTTGGATGGCGCGTTTCAAGATGTGGAGGCTGTAATATTCGGCCCCTTTGAAACGCCTGTGTACCGGGTACAGAATGTGTGCCGCATGCGGTTGGTGATCAAATGCAGGCTAAATAAGCGTGCTAGAAAAATGATTGGCAGCTTGTTGACTGCCTTTGGAAAAAGCGGGACGAAAAATCTTACTATCAGTGCGGACTTAAATCCTTCCAACTTATAGAAATACGAATGTAAAGAAAGGAAAAAGACAGAGATATGGCTATTCGGAATATTGTACAGGAAGGGGATCCAATCCTTCGCGGTAAATGCAGACCGGTAGAGGAGATCACACCGCGTATTCTCACATTGCTGGACGATATGCGGGAAACTTTAATGCATGCAGATGGCGTAGGACTTGCGGCTCCCCAGGTAGGGGTGCGCCGTCGGGTTGTGATTGTAGTAGACGAAAACAATCAAATGATAGAACTGATCAATCCACAGATTATCGAGCAGAGTGGACATCAGCGGGACTTGGAAGGTTGTCTGTCTGTGCCGGGCCGATGGGGATATACAAACCGGCCTATGCATGTAACGGTGCAGGCAATGGATCGGGAGGGAAAGACCTTTACCGTATCGGGCAGTGGCCTGACGGCGCGTGCCTTCTGCCATGAAATTGATCATTTAGATGGGATTTTGTTTATCGATCATGCCGAGGAATGTGACATAGAAATATAACCGAAAGAAAGGAGGCGGAAATATGCGTATCGTTTTTATGGGAACGCCTGATTTTGCGCAGATTTGTTTGCGAGCGTTGGTGGAAGCAGGTCTGGATGTAGTGGCTGCTGTAACCCAACCAGATAAACCGCGGGGGCGGGGATATCAAATGATTCCGCCGCCGGTGAAGGTGTTTGCCCAGGAGCAGGGAATCGCGGTATATCAGCCACAGACACTGCGTGACGGTGCCTTTTCAGAAACGCTGAAGCAGCTGGATCCGGATGTGATAGTGGTTGCTGCTTACGGAAAAATTTTACCGTCCTATATTATCGATTATCCACGTCTGGGATGTATCAACGCCCATGGATCACTTCTGCCGAAGTATCGGGGAGCGGCGCCGATTCAGCGGGCGATTATGGACGGAGAGGCGGAAACCGGTATCACGATTATGTATATGAATCAAGGGCTGGACACCGGAGACATGCTTTTGTGGGAAAAAACGCCTATTGCCGATACAGATGATTTTGCATCTATGCACGATCGCCTGGCCCAGATGGCAGGTGGACTGCTGATACGTGTTCTCCCTATGCTGGAAGCCGGCACGGTCGTGCCGATGAAACAGGACGAGGCACTGGCCACATATGCGCACAAAATTGAGAAGGCGGACTGTAGCCTAGATTTTTCTATGGATGCGCAGATACTGCTTTGGAAAATACGGGGTCTTTCCCCTTATCCGCTGTCGATGACCAGAACGCCGGACGGAAAACTATTAAAAATTGTGTCTGCTTCTCTAGCTGAGGGGACGTCACAGGAGCCTGCTGGAACGGTGACGGATATTTCTGACACAGGTTTTTGTGTGGCTTGCGGTGATGGGAAAAAGATTCTTATTACCGGCGTGCTTCCGGAGGGGAAGGGAAGAATGGCTGCTGCCGACTTTGTGCGGGGCAGACGGATACAGGTGGGAGATAGACTGGCATGGACGATATAAAAACGGTGAGTCCCGGGCGCAGGGCTGCTTTCATTTCCCTTTGTAAAATGCGGGCGGGAAAATATACCAACCTGGAGGTTGGTACGGTGCTTTCGCGTATGCAGCTTTCCGAAGCGGATCGTGGGTTGTACACGGCGTTGGTATATGGCGTTACCGAGAGACTGATTACATTGGACTATATGATCGCCGCTCTTTCAAAACGTGTTTTGTCCGCCTTGGATGAGGAGGTACTATGTGCTCTGCGGCTAGGCCTCTATCAGCTTGCTTTTATGGATCGGATTCCGCCGCATGCGGCAGTATCCCAATCTGTTGCTTTGACGCCGGCTAAGGGACGTGGATTTGTCAACGCACTTTTGCGTACATTTATCCGAGGCGGAAGTACGGTTCCTATGCCAGAGAAGGATGGGGCAGAAGCTTTGTCTGTACGATATTCTATTCCCATTTCCCTTTGTAATGCATTTATAGAGTGGTTGGGATCCGATACGGCAGAAAAAGTATTTGCCGCTTTTTTAGAGAAGGAAGATGCCGCACTGCGGATCAATACTCTGCGCCATAGTACGCAGGAAGCGGCCCAGCGTATTAACGGTGTTGTATCCAATGTGTACGGCGCATGTGTGCGAAAATCTTCTTTTGCGGGAGTGCTCTCCGGTGTGGAGGCGGGGGATTGGTTCGTGCAGGATGAGGCGTCGGCGCTTTGTGCCCATATTGTAGGCGCGCGTCCTGGAGAGACGGTAGTGGATGTTTGTGCGGCCCCCGGAGGAAAGAGCTTTGCGATGGCAATAGAAATGGAAAACCAGGGTAAAATTCATGCGTTTGATCTGCATGGAAACAAACTTTCCTTAATTCAGCGGGGAGCGGAGAAGCTGGGAATTTCTATATTGGAAACAGAGGAGCGGGATGCGAGAAATCCTAAAAAGTCCCTGATTGGACAAGCCGACCGGGTGCTGTGCGATGCGCCCTGTTCGGGGCTTGGCGTAATTGGAAAGAAGCCGGATATAAAATATAAGGAAATGGAGACGATGGCTCGTTTGCCGGAGGTGCAATACGCCGTCCTTGTTGGGGCGGCTGCGTATGTCCGGTCAGGGGGAACGCTGGTATATTCTACCTGTACTTTAAATCCTGCGGAAAACGAAGGTGTGACTGAGCGCTTTCTGACAGAGCATCCGGAATTTGAACCATTCCCGTTTCCCTTTGCAGGAACGGATCAAAGCACTTTGACCTTGCTTCCCCATATCCATGGTACAGATGGTTTCTACATTTGCAGAATGCAAAGAAAGTGAGGCGGACGTGGCAGAAAAACCAGATTTGCTGGGGATGACTCTGGAGGAAACAAAGGTCCTGGCAAAGGAGATGGGAGAAGCGGCCTTTCGCGGACAACAGCTTTACGGCTGGATGCAGAAGGGAGTCCCTATAGAAGAAATGCGCAACCTGCCTGCAGCTTTTCGGGAGAAGCTGCAAACGGAATGTATCTATCGCCTGCCGCAAATTCTCCAAAAGCAGGTGTCCCAATTTGATGGAACGATTAAATATCTTATGGGTATGATTGATGGGGAATGTGTGGAAAGTGTATTCATGCGGTATGCGCATGGAAATACTGTATGTGTATCCTGCCAGGCTGGATGTCGGATGGGATGTGCATTTTGCGCGTCTACCCTGCGGGGACGCAGTCGGGACTTGACTGCATCAGAAATCTTAGGGCAGATCGCAGTGATTGGCAGGGATACGGGAGAACGCGTCGGCGGCGTGGTTATGATGGGGATTGGCGAACCGTTGGATAACTATGATAATACGGTGCGGTTTCTACGGTTGGTTTCTCAGAAAGAGGGGCTGAATATCGGACTGCGGCATATATCCGTTTCAACCTGTGGAGTTGTGCCCAAAATTTATCAGCTGGCACAGGAGGGGCTTGCGATAACTTTATCTGTTTCTTTGCATGCCTGCGATGACAGTGTGCGGGACAGGCTTATGCCAATAAACCGGACCTATCCTATTGAAAGTCTTTTAGAGGCCTGTCAGCAATATTTTGATAAGACCGGACGGCGTGTGTCCTTTGAATATACATTGATATCAGGAGAGAATGACAGCATTGCGGATGCTGCGGCATTGGCGGATCGGCTACGACGAACAATTCACGGCCCCTGCCATGTAAATTTGATTCTGCTAAATCCTGTGCAGGAGACGGCATTTGCCGCGCCGGGAAGGGCGCGGGCAAAGGAATTTTGTGCCTATTTGGAAAAGCGAGGAATCAGCGCAACAATCCGCCGTAAGCTGGGGAGCGATATTGATGCATCCTGCGGGCAACTGCGGCTGAATCATGTGGAAAATACCAATCCTAAATAAAGAAAAAGACCAATAGGTCTTTTTCTTTTTGTCAACATTTAGACTGTGACAGATATCTAATATGAAGTAGGAGAAATATTTGATACATACTCCCAATGGAAATATTTTTGCTCCTTTTTAAAGGAAGGACACAAAGGTATTGACTTATCACTTTCCTGATAATATACTAAAATAAGAATTCTATTGCGAGAGAAGAGAGGAACTACAAATGAAGCTCAGCGAATTGCCTATAGGAAGTACAGCAACGATTCTTTCTGTTGGCGGTACAGGCGCCCTGCGTCAGCATTTTTTGGACATGGGCTTGATACAGGGAACGGAAGTGGCCGTTGTAAAGTATGCGCCTATGGGGGATCCGATTGAGCTGAGAATTCATGGGTATGAATTGACAATCCGTCTGGAAGATGCAAAAAATATAGAAATTAGTGAGGCGCATAAGCCACAAGCTACTTTAAAAAAGATAAAAAAAGAAGTAAAACAGCATCCCGGGTATGGTGAATCGGGTAAATTCCACGATAGAAAGGCAGAAACGCCGTTGCCTGAGGATGAAAAACTGACTTTTGCCCTGGTAGGAAATCAAAACTGTGGAAAAACTACACTGTTTAATCAGCTGACTGGCTCTAAACAGCATGTGGGAAATTTTCCCGGTGTTACTGTGGACCGAAAAGATGGTGTTATCAAAGGGCACAGCAATACTTTGATAACAGACTTACCCGGTATTTATTCTATGTCGCCTTACAGTAGTGAGGAGATCGTTACCAGGGAATTTGTGATTCGTGAAAGGCCTAAGGGAATTATCAATATAGTAGACGCCACAAACATTGAGCGCAATTTGTATTTAACTATGCAGCTTCTGGAGTTAGGACTGCCAATGGTTGTCGCTTTGAATATGATGGACGAGCTTCGTGAAAATGGAGGTTCGGTTCTTGTCAATGAGATGGAGGCGGCGCTGGGCGTGCCGGTCATCCCCATTTCAGCGTCTAAGGGGGAAGGCGTTGAAGAACTGATTCGTCACGCGCTGCATGTGGCTAAATATCAAGAAGCGCCGCTGGAAACGGATTTCTGCAGAAAAGATGAAGGAATCCATCGGGGAATTCATGCGGTGATGCATTTAATAGAAGATCATGCGCAGGAGACCCGGATCCCTATTCGCTTTGCGGCAAGCAAGGTGATGGAGGGTGATGAAAAGATATTGGAGCAACTGCATTTGACCGGGCAGGAAAAAGACATTTTAGAACAGATTGCACGTCAAACAGAAAAGGAGACGAGTCTGGACCGCGCGGCGGCAATTGCACAAATGCGGTTTGCCTACATAGAGGAAATATGCAGCGATGCTGTAGTTAAGCCAAGAGAAAGCAAGGAACAAATCCGCAGTGGAAAAATTGACCGATTTCTGACCGGAAAATATACGGGAATCCCAGCTTTTATCGGGATTATGGGAATCGTATTTTGGCTCACGTTTAGTGTTGTCGGTGCCTTTTTACAGGGGCTTTTGGAGCTTGGAATCACAGCGCTGACGGATATTATAGACGGAGCGATGCAGGCGGCGCATGTGAATGAGACGCTGCGTTCCCTTGTGGTAGACGGTATTTTCAATGGTGTCGGCGGGGTGCTTAGTTTTCTCCCCATTATTGTGACGCTGTTTTTCTTTCTTTCGCTTTTGGAGGACAGCGGCTACATGGCGCGTGTGGCCTTTATTATGGATAAGCTTCTTAGAAAACTGGGACTTTCCGGGAGAAGCATTGTTCCTATGCTGATTGGGTTTGGATGTACCGTGCCTGGGGTTATGGCAAGTCGCACACTTCCGTCGGAACGGGATCGAAAGATGACGATTCTTTTGACGCCGTTTATGAGCTGTACGGCAAAGCTACCGATTTACGCATTTTTTACAGAAGCGTTTTTCCCGGAATATGCGGCGCTCATCATGATCGGACTATATGTTTTTGGAATTATTATGGGCGTTTTAATGGCGCTGATTTTCAAAAAAACTGCCTTCAAGGGGGAAGCGGTTCCGTTTGTGATGGAACTTCCCAACTACCGTATGCCAGGCGCAAAGAATGTATTGCATCTACTTTGGGACAAAGCAAAGGACTTTTTGCAAAGAGCTTTTACGGTCATATTTATCGCAACAATCATCATCTGGTTTTTGCAAAGCTTTGATTTGCATTTCAATATGGTGGCAGATTCACAAAGCAGTATATTGGCAATGGCAGCCGGATGGATTGCGCCCATCTTTGCTCCTGTGGGATTTGGGGACTGGAGAGTCTGCACCGCGCTGATTTCCGGTTTTATGGCGAAAGAAAGCGTTGTATCAACCCTAACGGTATTATTTGGATCGCAAGAGGCGCTGCTTGCTACTATGACGGCTCCGGCGGCTCTCTCCCTTTTGACTTTTTGTCTGCTTTATACGCCCTGTGTGGCTGCTGTTGCTTCTGTAAAGAGGGAATTGGGCGGCAGATGGGCGGTAGGTATGATGATCGGTCAATGTGTGATTGCATGGATTGCGTCTTTTGTCATATATCGTATTGCTGTCTTATTTTAATAGAGAGTGAGTAGTTTTAGGCAAAAAAAATAAAAGGCCATTAGGCCTTTTATTTTTTTGGAGCAGATGACGGGAATCGAACCCGGCGCAAAAATTGTATAAGTCCTTGTTTTAAAGCAATAATTTTGATTTATATATGCATTTATATATGCATGACGGCGTTTATTCTGTTTTTGGCAAAAGACTAATATAGTATTCATTTACCTGTTTTGTTATATTTTCTGTGATCGAACTATGCGTTTGCTGATATACATTTTTTAATGTATTGTCTGTTGACCATCCGCCCATTTCCTGTGCATACTTAGTAGGTATGTTGAGTGCAAGAAGGTTTGAGGCAAAAGCATGTCGCAGATCATGAAATCTACAGTGCGGTAGATCGTTATTTTTTAGAATTCGGCTAAATGTATTATATATCATGGCGCCGGTCATTCCTTCAAAAATATATTTCCCATTTTGCGGCATAGAATCTATTTTTTCTTTTATATATGCAGGCAAAGGAATCTTTCTCGTTGATGCTCCAGTTTTCGGCAATTTCGATACTTCTTGTCTGTCCGCATATACACGTGCTTCATTTATTTCTATATATGTATCATGGATATCTGTCCATTTCAATCCAAGTATTTCCGAACGCCGAAGCGATAACCATGCCGAAAGCAGTACAGGGACTTCTATTATAGTACCTTGGGTCACCTGAAATATTTTTTTCAATGTTTCTTCGTCAGGGGTGGCATACACGATTGCTTTTTTCTGCGGAAAAGTAACATTTAAATGTAAGTAAGGGTTATATTGAAGAATGACTGTGTGGAGCAATCCATATGCGTTTTTTATCGATTTATGGGATAGTTTTTTTGCCTCTTCGTTGACTGCTCGTTGGATCACTAAATTATCAATGTCTAATATTTTGTATCCCATGATACTTTGAAACCGTATTTTTCGTATCATCTTATAAGATCGTATAGTGGTAGGGGAGAGTACATTGCTTTTTGAGTCTATATATTGATCAATGGCGTCTGCAAGTGTTATATTTTTTTTATCCAATCGCTTGCTTCGTCCTGTTTTATATTCTAAGGCAAGATAATCGGCTTCGTCCGCATTATCTGCGTAGAATACTTTATACTGCCTTTTTCCGTTCCCATCTTTTCCAATATATACTGTTGCCTTGTATTTACCATTGTATATTTTCGTTGCCATAAAGAGCCTCTTTGCTTTATTTAGTTTATAATTTATCGCCAATAAATTTACCTGTAGGGGTAAATTTTTTACTGATTTGTTTTACAAGGTATTCAATGTAATGGTTGTAATATGTTTCTTCGTTCTCGACCATATGCAGCATTAGTTGATACAGGGAAAGTATAGAAGTGCGGTTGTTCAAATCTGGTAGTTTTCCATATTCAATAAAAATATGAGAGAAAGCCCGATATTCGGAATCAATATAAAGTCTGGAGGATTCTTGTACTTCTTCATATAATCCATATTCTTGCTTTTGGGCGATTTTATGTGCTTTTTCTATAGACTTACATATGGTACAGCCTAACGCGCTATCACGCCCTATCAATTGCCAAAGGCAAAAGATGAATGGCTCATAACGATAATTGTTATTATATTCTCCGCATGATAATAGGTAATCAATGCAAACCATATATACAGTTTTGTTCTTATCTGAAATCAAATCATAGATATTTTTGTAGTCGATGTAGTCAATTTCACCATGCCAAAATGAAACATTTTCACCCAGTATAGGCAGTATAAATTTTACATTAAGGAAACTTGATGCGGCTCTAACAAGAGAATGATATTTTATATTATAATCATAGTTTGAGAACAGAGCAGGAATTGCATCACATATGGAAAGTGATATGGTCTTATGCTCTTTTGAAAGATAAATATATCTTACGCAGCAAATCAAAATAGACAGGCATCCTAAAAATAGTATCCAATCTATCAACAAATTGGGGCCATTGTACGAATCGATAAAATAATAGAAAATACTTTGAAAAGAATATGTAAAAGCTAATAAAAACATTTGGATAAAAATAAAGCCTATTAAGATCTCAAATGTATAAGACAATCTTAACGCTTTTCCTCTTTTGCGTAGTAAGTAAACTGACACCCAATATGCAAAAATCGGAAAAAACATAGCAATATACCCAATGATGGTCTTTACCATTCCAGTGGCTCTCCTTCGTTATGTTTATTCTATTCCTTTTCCGCTCGCTTTTCACAGGTTTTGCAAACATTCATTACAAATTGTGCACAACAAAATTATCAAAATTTACTTACAGACAATTCTATTCATTCCCCCTATAATATTTTGTAGGGGTGATTCGACAATGTTCTACAAAAAATACTGCGATACAAGAGATGCATCGTGGGATATACTGATTCGATGCAGGGCGGGAACCTTGCCTATAAAGATTGTGGATGTATGCAAACGATTGAAAATAAAGGTTTTTCCTTATACAGATGCATTTTTAAAGCTTTACAATATAGACGCAAACAGAACGGACGGATTTTGTGTATTGATACGCAGACATCCGGTTATTTTTTATAATCCCAACACATCAAAAGCGCGGCAGCGTTTTACTATTGCCCATGAACTGGGTCATATTGTGCGGGGACATTTAGACACCAGGACAATGGTAAATAGGGAGCCGGATCCACAGGACAGCCCTGAAGAGTATGAAGCGAATATATTCGCTTCCCGCCTGCTTGCTCCAGCCTGTGTGCTGTGGGGGTGTCGTATAAACACTCCGGAGGAAATTGCAGAGATGTGCGATATCAGCATGACTTCTGCCCGGTTTCGTATGGAGCGCATGGCTGCGCTATACGAACGGGAGCGCAGATTCTATGCGAAGTACGGCAAAAGCTGCTTTCTGCAGTCCCCTCTGGAACAGAGAGTGTATGCGCACTTTAAAAAGTACATAGAGGAATATACTTTATAGATGATTATTTGTTTTTTGAAAACGCTTTGAATAAGTTATAGACGAAGGGAATAAAAGAAATGATAAGCCAGAGAACAAAGAGCACATAAAATACATATGTAATCCAGCCTTGCGGGCCTACTATTGTTTCAACTAACCCCCATATCCAGAGAATGGGGGAGATCAATCCATACACTGTGGGAAATATAAAAGCGACAATAGTAATGATAATTACCCACCACAAAGAAATGGGCAAAAAATATATTGGGGCAAAGCAAAAAATAAAGGTTAAACTATAGTAAAGAATGATACCCAACCCACCAAGTGTACCTAAAAGTTTATCTTTTAGATTCGTCATAATGCATTCCTATTATTCCTTATAAGTCGTCGTCCGCCTGTGGCATCTGCTCTATCATTTTTTCAATCAGCTCCATCTGTTCGCTTGTGAGCTTTCTTTTCTTCACGCCGCCATCCCGCAGGGCTAATAGTATTGTGTTTTCCTCCAACCCATCGTTTTCGATGGGTTTTTCTTTTTGGTTATCTGAAAAAAGCATCGCTTTAGTAACATTGAAGTATTTTTCAAGTTTCTCCAAGGTTACTCCTCTCGGCACTCGTCCGTTTTTCCAAGCGGTCAAGCTGCCTGATGAAATACCTAACTCGGTGGCTACGGCATTTGGTGACTTGTTTTGCTCGTGGCAAAGTCTTTCGAAATTATCCCAAAACATTTTATTAACCTCCTTATACGTTTTCACTAAAAATGAATAAATCATTTCGTATAATCCTACAAAATTCATTTAAAATGAATAAACTACTTGATATCTCATTTTAAATGAGATATACTATGTACAGGCAATGCAGGGCAATCATTCCAAATGGGTGAATCTTACATGTTTTCCAAGGAGTATATATCCGTAAATAGTTGACCAAATTCATCGATGAGTGGCAGCATTACATTTTCTGCAAATTCCATCATCTCGAAAATATTATTACCAATTATGACCGGTGCTTTGTCATAATCATCCGCGCAATAGGGATTTACCCAGATATCTCCTAACACAGTAGCGATTTTCGCTATCGGATTTGTTAATGCATCAGCATTTCCATGAAACCATTCGCCGCGTATGGGCTTTCCACGAATGATTTCACCGTATAAGTCACATCTTTGGTCGAATTCTTTTGAATCGACGTTTTTACACAATGTAGTAATTTTTTGTAAAATTCTATTCGCAACATATTGACGGTTTAATCCACTACTGGCTGCGGAATAGTCACAAACTATAAACATGGCTGGAAGAAGTTCGAATTCTGGGTTGCGTGCAATTGATGAAGCTTTTGCAATAGCCAGCGCTGCCTTGTAATGTGACTCAAAATAGTCTTCTACGGTTTTCTTGAAAGAAGCTTCTTTTCTGTTGATGCGTTGTTTTGCTTTTTTAGGGGTGCGAACCAGAAATGCGATTGGAGCCGCAATAAACGCCACCGCTATGACAAGGATCAAAATTGCTACAATTGATGCTTGAACTTCTATCATGACTTTTTCCTCCCATCATTTACATCAAACATCTTTAATGATTTTTCTGACAAGGCCGATCACTTTGATACGCAGCACCTCTGCTCCTTCGAAGCGCATCACCGGGTACATGGGGTTTATGCTGTGCAGCTCTATCCAGTTTGCACCGTACTCTACCCGCTTGATCAGACCCTCTGTTCCATCCAGCAGCACAACGGCGATTTTCCCGCTGTCTACGCTGCTTCGCTTATGGACTTGCACGATATCCCCTTCCTCAATTTTCGGGTACATGCTGTCCCCCTTTACACGGATGCATATGGTTTCCTTTGCTTCCAGAGGGGATACATAACCGGGGATATAATCGACAATATAGTCATACGCTGCGGCTCCAAACCCCGCCGACACACTTTCAAACAGCGGCAGCATTGCTATGTTGCCCTCTTCCAGGAATACTACGTTCCCCGGGGGTGTTGGGGTGCTGGTTTTCCCCAGAAGATACTCTGTTGTGACCCCAAAATAGTCGGCGATTTTAATGAGTGTTCCGTCACGGGGAATTCGTCCTTTTTTCCAATCAGTTACTGAACCGGAGGGGATTCCAAGTTCTTTCGCAACCGCGTTCGGCTTGATATTGTGTTCATTACACAACCTATTAAATGATTCCCAAAACATAAAATTCTCCTTTGTTAAATCTCGACAATCTCGTTATATGTTTTTTGTGCAATGATATAAAGTCGAGAAAAATGATCAAAAACAATTGACAACACGAGATTATCGAGATATACTATAACCAGAGCACAGCACACCGCTGTGTTTTATATTAACATATTACCGATTCACATCCGGCTTGTCCGTTCTGCCCAGCAGATAGTCCACGGAGCAGTCCAGGTAATCCGCGATGCGGGCGAGGTTTTTTGAGAGCATATCATTTCCTTTTGACATTTGGGAAATGGTGTTGATGCCAAGCTTACAATCGGAAAGCATAGTTTTTAAGATGATACCCCTTGACTTTGCGACTGATTTAATACGGTTCGCGATTTCTTGTGAATCATACATAAGGTATACCTCCATTTTTTGTGCACGTCTACAAATTCACTAAACTACGTGAAATATTATTGACAATCACTAAATTGCGTGATAAAATACAACCATACCACAGCACACCGCTGTGTTTCATATAGCCCATGGTTAGGAAAAATTATTCATACACATGGGCATAAGAAAAACAATACTGCTTGACAGACAGTATTTATGTAACCATTCAATTACATAGTAAGCATAAAAATTACTTTTGTCAAGTTTTATTGCATAAATCAGTTCATTTTCGACAATAAAAGACACGAAAGGAGGTAAGCAGAATGGCAAGAAGCATCATACGGGATAGAATTGAAGATCTGGGCATGACAAACAAGCAGATCATCGAATTGCTCTTCAGGGAGAAGGGAGAGCGGATTTCACCATCAAAGTTTTCTGGCTCTATCAAAAAAAATTCCTGTTTACTGCAGCCCAGAGAGGAACAGATCGTTAAGATGACGTCTGAACTGCTGGACAGGCTGGAACAAGAAAGAAAATAAGCGGTGAATGAAAGGAGGAGAATACATGCCAAGGCTAAAGCCATCCAAGTCTAAATTGATCCAAGCTGATATTGATGCAGTTATTCGCAGAGCTTGTGTTTTGCAAAATAGGCAGCAAAAGGAGATCCTGGAATTCATCAATATGTCAGAGACAACTTTGTTAAGAAGGAGAAAAAGGCCGGATGAATGGCGTATTAAGGAGTTGCGCAAGCTGGCATTGCTTGCAGAGACAGGAATTATGGAAGTATTCCGATACTTTGACAGGTAAATACCTTCATACAGCATGTACGGCAATTGAAGAAAATAAAAGTATTAGAAAGGAATTAAACAAAATAGCACGAATACCACATACCGATAAGGTACAATTGCACTGCTTGACAGGCAGCATTTATGTAACCATTCAATTACATAGTAAGCATAAAAAGCGCTTTTGTCAAGTTTTATTGCATAAATCAATTTGTTTTCGACAATAAAAAAACACGAAAGGAGGTGGGATTGAATGAGTGTAGGCGGAAACATTCGCCGCATACGAGAGGAAAAAGGGCTGACACAGACATATGTAGCGGATCAAGCAGGAATTTCCCAAGCAATGCTTTGTCAGATTGAAAGAGGAACAAAAAATCCATCCTTGCAGGTAGGAAAAGAAATAGCGGACATTTTGGGATGTGATTTGGAAAGCTTGCTTGCTGAATAAATCAAGGAGAAACAAATATGAAAAAGAATCAAAAAAAGCAAATATCCCTGGAGGTAATCGAACGTGGGCTAAGAGACAGTGACTGTGATGTCCGAGCAGCAGCAATGAACGCATGTCAAGGAAGAGATGTACCCCTAGAAGTAATCGAACGCGGGCTGAAGGACAGTGACTGTGATGTCCGAG
>CAJUIQ010000017.1 GCA_910586545.1 uncultured Eubacteriales bacterium | reverse complement strand
GACAAGTTTACAGCGAATTTCAAAGCTATGTGAAGGAACTGTCCCAAATTGGCATTACACTGAATGTCAACTCCAAAAACGAGCGGGAAAACGCCCTTGCTGGATTAAATCATCCGGAAGGAACCCTGCGCCCGGATGACTTTATTGTAATCAAGGCCAACTGGAATACCAAGGACAGGAACCTGTCTGAAATCGCATCGGAACTGAATATTGCTGCGGACAGCATCGTATTTGTAGACGATAACCCGGCGGAACGTGAAATTGTAAAACAAAGCTTTCCCGACGTTTCCGTCCCACAGATGTGCGCTCCGGAAAGTTATATCCGTACAATAGATCGTTCTCGCTTTTTTGAAGTCACGCAATTGTCTGCCGACGATATCAAGCGAAACGAGATGTATCGTGCAAATGTTTTGCGCGCATCAGAAATGCAGTCATACGCCGATTATGACCAATATCTCCGTTCTCTGGAAATGCATGCGGTGATCCGGGATTTTGAACCGGTATATATTCCTCGAATCGCGCAGTTGACCAACAAGTCCAATCAGTTCAATCTTACCACTTGGCGGATATCCAATGCCGAGATGGAGGAGATTGCAAAATCAGACAAGTATATTCGCTTGTTTGGAAAACTGTCGGATAAATATGGGGATAACGGTGTTGTCACAGTGGTAATTGGAGAAAAGGATGGCGACGCCCTTCACATACGACTTTGGCTGATGAGCTGTCGTGTCCTCAAGCGGAATATGGAGCATGCTATGCTGGACGCTTTGGTTGCCCAAGCGGCGTCTCAGGGAATCGCCCGAATCGTAGGATATTATTATAAAACCGCAAAAAACAATATGGTGCGGGATTTTTATGGCGCCATGGGCTTTGATAAGGTTTCCGAAGACGGAGACGATAGCGTATGGAGTCTGCAGATTGCAAACTATGAAAATCAAAATACAGTAATTGAGGTAGAAGACTAATGGAGACGAATGAAATTTTTGAAAGACTGAACGAAGTATTTAGAGATGTTTTTGACGACGACACCATTACCGTTGCAGAGGATACAACCGCAGCGGACGTGGACGGATGGGATTCTCTCATGCATATCACACTGATTTCCGCGGTGGAAGATGAATTTGATATTAAATTCAATATGAAAGATGTGGTTAGTATGAAGCAGGTGGGCGATATGGTCGATATCATCCAGCAGGAAGCTTAACGGCGCCCTGAAATTATGATATTTACATCGTTTAAATTTTTGGTATTTATCTGCGCTACGCTGCTGGGATACTTTTTATTCCCGAAAAAATACCGTTGGCTGTGGCTCCTTGGCGCAAGTTATTATTTTTACTTGTCGGCAAGTGTAAAATATTCTGTTTTTCTGATTTTTTCCACAGTGATTACATATTTTGCGGCGTTGGCGATAGAGCGGGTGGGTTCAGTGTCTATCCTTCCCGAATGGACAAAGGAAGAGAAAAAACGAGCAAAGAAAAAAGCCGCCGCTAGGCAAAAACTGATCCTGGCAGTGGTGCTGCTTGTGAATTTCGGCGTTTTATTTTCTCTGAAATATTATAATTTTGCCGCTTCCAGTTTTGCGAGTCTTGCCGGCATATTTGGATTGGATCTGTCCCCGGCGGTTTTGAAGATCGCCATTCCCGTAGGTATATCCTTTTATACCTTTCAGGTTATAGGATATCTGATCGACGTGTACCGTACTACATGCAGCGCTCAGAGAAATTTTTTGAAATATGCGTTGTTTGTATCCTTTTTCCCCCAGATTATGCAGGGGCCTATTGGGAGATACAACGATTTGGCTCCGGGCTTGTATGAAGGGCACAAGTTTGATTACAATCGTGCGGCGTTTGGATTGCAGAGAATGGTGTTTGGCTTTTTTGAAAAGCTGGTGATTGCGGATCGTCTTGCAATACTGGTTGACACTGTTTGGGCAAATTACGCTGAATTTGGGCGGCTGCAGCTGATTTTGGCATGCTTTTTTTATGCGATTCAAATCTATGCGGATTTTGCAGGATATATGGATATTGCCCTGGGATGCGCGCAGATCATGGGGATCCCCATGGCCGAAAACTTTGACGCACCGTATTTCTCTAAGTCTGTGCCTGAATTTTGGAGAAGATGGCATATGACGCTGGGAGCTTGGTTCAAGGACTATCTATTTTATCCGGTACTGCGTAGCGGATGGTGCACGCGGCTTGCAAAGGGCCTAAAAAAGAAATTCGGCAAGACAGTATCCGGAAATGTAACAACTGCTATCGCTTTGTTTTTTGTATGGATGTTTACCGGCCTTTGGCATGGCGCGAGCTGGCACTATGTAGCATGGGGTGTTTATTACGGTGTTTTGATCATACTGTCTATGCTGCTGACTCCTCTGTTTGACTGGCTGGTTGCAAAGCTGCACCTGGATCGTTCCCGTCCCAGCTATATGTTGGTGCAGGGACTGAAAACCTTTGTTATCGTATGTATAGGATATATTTTGTTCCGGTCAGATTCCATGTCGGCTGCTGCCGGTATGATTGGCGCTATTTTCCGCACCAGCACGCCGGTGACCACACCCTTGTCTATGGGACTAGACGGAAAAGATATGCTTGTGGCTGTAGCAGGCATTGTGATTTTGTTTATCATAGATATATTCCGATATCGAAAATTTGATGTGCGCCAGTGGATTGGAGAGCAGGGACTGTGGCTGCGGTGGATTATTTATTTAATCGCTATTTTCGCCGTGCTAATCTTTGGTATTTACGGCCCCACATACAGCGCTTCTTCCTTCATATACTTTGCGTTCTGAGGCGGTGCCAATGAAAATAAAACTATATAGGATTCTAAAAACAGTGTCTTTTCTGGTGATTTTCTGTATTCTCTTTTCTGGAGTGACTTATGTGTTGCGGCATAAAGGAGAAGCGGAGATTCCCCTTCCATTTTATGAGGAAGAAAAGGATTCTTTGGATGTTGTGTTTATCGGATCCAGTCATTCCATGTGTTCGGTGCTTCCTATGGAATTGTACGAGGATAAGGGAATTGCCTCTTATGTGTTTGCAAGCTCGGCACAAGTAACGGCCCAGTCGTTTTATCAGCTGCAGGCTGCACTAGAACGGCAAACGCCGAAATTGATTGTGCTGGATGTATCCGGTGTGATTTACGATACCAAAATCGGATCAGAAGAATTTACCCATGTGCAAATTGACAATATGGAATTTTCCAGGGTCAAGTATCAAGCTATTTTTGATTTGTTTGAACCGGCAGATCGGTTGGAGTATATATTTAATATTATTCGTTTCCACACCCGGTGGAAGGAGGTTGAAAAAAAAGATTTCCTTCCAATTACATCGTATACAAAAGGTGCGGTTATATCTACAGTGGTAAAGGAACAAATTCTGAAAGAACCGGTTCCTCCAGGGGAAAAGGAAGCATTGCCGGAGATTTCGGAAAAATATTTGCGCAAGTCCATAGAACTGTGTCAGGAACAGGGTATAGAAGTGCTTTTGTATAACGCGCCGGCTTGTGATTCCGTGGAATTTGCCAGACAATATAATATGGTTGCTGATATAGCGGACGAATATGGCGTGCAGTATATAAATTTTATGTATTTGACAGATGAGATCGGGATAGATCCTACGACAGACTTCCGAGACGAGGCCCACTGTAATGTATACGGCGCCCAAAAGGTTACAAAATATTTGGGAGATTATTTAACAGAGCGTTATGACCTTCCGGACAGGCGTGAGGATCCGGCATATACGGATTGGAATATCCAATATGGAGCATATCGGAACGCATATACGTACTAATTAAAAGGGGAAAGCAACGGCTTTCCCCTTTCTTATTTTTGGATAGCTGAAATATTCTATAAAAAAAGAATTGCATAGAAAAACAGAGTATGGTAAAATGATTGCAATGCATTTTTGCGTGGAGAAACGGCGTGAAAGGCACGGAGATTTTAAATTTTGTTGTTTCGGCTTTGTGCCGTCCCGTGGACGGCAGAATGGAGATGCACATGAATACTTACGAAAATGCCGGTGCAATTTCATTTCCTCTTGGCGGGATTGGCGCAGGGAGCGTAGGACTTGCCGGAGATGGCAGGCTGATTGATTTCGAATGGTTTCACCGCCCCAATCGCTGCTGCATCAATCCTTTTTCCCATTTTGCCATAAAAACGGAGGCAGATGGCATACTGCGGGACTGCCGGGTATTGCAGGGGGACATGCAGCCTGTCTATATGGGAAACCCCGGCACCGGGCGGGAGCTTTGGGCGTATGGAAACGGCGCAGACAGAGGAACGATGGCCGGATTTGTCCATTTTGCAGATACGGTGTTTCAGGGCCCTTTTCCCATCGCACAAATAGAATATAAGGATTCTGCTTTTCCGGGCAGTATTCAACTACGGGCCATGAACCCCTTTATCCCAATGAACGACAGGGATTCCAGTATTCCGGCGGCCTTTTTCCAATTTGAACTGGAGAACAATACACAGGAGTGCCTAGAGTATACGTTGGCCTTTTCCTGTAACAATCTGTTTGGACCTGGTACACAAAACACATATTATACGGAAGACGGCGTCAGCGGGGTCTGCATGACCGGCGGGCGTGCTCCATCAGATCCTTTGTTCGGCAATGCTGTCATTGCCGCTTTAGATGGAGCGGTTGCGTATCAGGAGCATTGGTATAGGGGCGGCTGGTTTGATGAGGTCACCTCCTTTTGGCGAGATTTTTGTGAGGCTGGCCCACTGCAGAACCGAACCTATAGCCAGCCCGGAGAGGGTTCTACGGACGTTTGCACGCTGGCATCCCGGGTGCGGCTTGTGCCTGGAGAGACAACCCAGCTTCGATTTTTGCTTACCTGGTATGTCCCTTGGACGGAGAAATATTGGGACAAAGAACGTCCGCGCTGGAAAACGTATTACACCACGTTGTTTGCGAACGCTCGACAGGTAGCTGTATATTGCTCCAGAGAGTGGGACCGACTTTGGAAAGAGACAGCGCTTTTTGCAAAGACGCTATTTACCTCGTCCCTTCCAGAACCAATGTTGGATGCGATACAAGGAACGCTTGCTGTTCTAAAAAGCTCCACCTGCCTGCGTTTGGAAAATGGAGAATTTTACGGCTGGGAGGGCGTAACCGAAAAAAGCGGAAGCTGTGAAGGAACCTGCAGTCATGTTTGGAATTACGCCTGGGCACTGGCATATCTTTTTCCGTCGTTGGAGCGTTCCATTCGAGAAACGGAGATGCGGTACAATCTGTATCCTGATGGAAAAATGGGGATGCGGACAACGCTTCCGCTTGGGGCGTCTCCATGGGGATTTCGCGCGTGCCTGGACGGACAGATGGGGACGGTGCTTAAAATGTACCGGGAATGGAAGATATCCGGGGATAATACCTTTCTTTGTCGACATTGGGGAGAAATTAAGCGGATCATTCAGTATGCTTGGAACGACGAAAATCCAGATCAATGGGATCCGGAGCGGTCAGGTGTGCTTACCGGACGGCAGCATCATACGCTGGATATGGAGCTGTTCGGTCCTTCTTCCTGGCTGGAAGGCTTTTATTTAGCCGCATTGCGCGCGGCATCAGAAATGGCATGTGCGATGGACGATGTATCTGCCGCAGAGGAGTTCGAATCTATATTTGGCAAAGGCAAAAAATGGATGGAGGACAACCTCTGGAACGGAGCGTATTATATACAGAAAATTGATTTATGCGACAAGCGTATTCTGGATGCGTATGAAATGGGAGAACTGATCAATGCCGACGGTTATTGGAACGAGGAGGCAGGAGAGATCAAATACCAAATCGGCGACGGATGCGCAATTGATCAAGTCGTGGCGGCTTGGCATGGAGATTTGCTGCGGCTTGGGGAAATATTTGATCCTGTCCGCAGAAAAGCAGCGCTGGAAAGTATTTACCGCAACAACTTTAAATCCATGCGCAGTTTCAATAACCCATGCCGGGTGTTTTGCCTAAACGACGAGCAAGGCGTGATTATGTGTTCATGGGATGCTGCGGCCAAAAAGCCCGTGATCCCTCTTACCTATGCGCAGGAGGTTATGACTGGATTTGAGTATGCACTGGCTTGCAATATGCTCCAATGTGGTATGGAAAAAGAAGCAATAGAGATTGTTTTGGCAGTGCGGCATCGTTATGACGGGCATAAACGAAATCCTTGGGCAGAATTGGAATGCGGCGCCAGCTATGCACGCAGCATGGCCAGTTATTCGCTGCTGCTGGCGTATAGTGGATTTTGGTGTGATATGACAAAAAATCATATTGCATTTCGACCGCTGCACAAGGGCAGATATTTTTGGTCAGCAGAAGGTGCGTGGGGTACTGCTGTCTGGGAGGACGACCGCTTTATACTAAAGGTATTATGGGGTGAGCTGCAGTTGTCTTCTATAGAGGTACCGTTGGATACGATGGCACGATTGGAAACAGGCGGTAAAGTATGTCCATTTACATGGAATGATCAAACGGTATTTGCAGACGTTTTTCTGCATAAAAACGAAGATTTGCAGATTATAGAATGATAAAAAGGAGAAAAAATATGTGCATTCCAAGACCGGAATACCCGCGTCCGTCACTCATGCGGGGAGAAGATACATGGATAAATTTAAATGGAACGTGGTCCTTTGAAATAGACAGGGCAAACAGCGGCAAACAGCGTGGTCTACAGAATCAAACGCAGTATGCCGGAGAGATTATAGTACCCTTTGTGCCGGAATCCGCAGCGTCCGGGGTAGAAGACATAGACTTTATGCAGCGGGTGTGGTACTGCCGGACCTTTGAATTGCCGGAGCGCTTTGACACGACAAAAGGCCGGGTACTGCTGCATATAGGCGCTATGGATTATGAAGGGGAAGTATGGATCAACGGAAACGCTGCGGGTAGCCACAAGGGCGGATATGCACCTGTCTCTTTTGATATTACCGAACTACTACATAACGGAGAAAATCGAATTAACATTACAGTGGAAGATTCCTTGCGCACGCCGCTGCAGCCTTCTGGCAAGCAGTGTGAACAGTATCATCCATACGCATGCTTTTATACACGCTGCACAGGGATTTGGCAGACCGTGTGGCTGGAGTATGTTCCAACCATTTATATTCAGAAGGTGAAGATGCTGCCGGATGTGAAGGGAGAAAAGGTAGATGTGCAGGTTACGGTATCGGGGGCAGCACAGGTGCGGGCTGTTGTAACCTATCAAGGGGACCCTGTTGCTGAGGGGGGCGTTATTGCCACCGGAGGCACCGCTGTATTTTCTTTGACAATTGCCGATCCTGTTCTTTGGGGGCCGGGAGAGCCGAATTTATATGATATTGTACTGACTGCCGGAGAGGATCAGGTGGTATCGTACTTTGGCATGCGCAGTGTAGAAGTGGATGGAAATCGGGTGTTGATCAATGGAAAGCCGCTGTTCCAACGTCTGGTTCTGGATCAAGGATATTATCCCGATGGGATTTATACCGCGTTGGATCGAGCGGCCTTCTCACAGGATATTCGCCTGTGTATGGATTCCGGTTTCAACGGCGCTAGAATGCACATGAAAGTATTTGAACCCGGTTTTATTTGGGAGGCGGATCATGCAGGGTATCTGCTTTGGGGGGAGTATCCCAACTGGGGTTTGGATATAACCAGACATGAAGCCATGGGAATTATGCTGCCGGAATGGCTGGAGATTATCGAGAGAGACTGCAACAGTCCCGCTATTATAGGCTGGTGCCCCTTTAACGAATCCTTCCCGGGGACCAATACGGTGATCTATGATATGGTATACAAAATTACCAAGCTGTTTGATCCTACTCGTCTGGTGTTGGATACTTCCGGCTATGTCCATGCAGGCCAGACGGATATATATGATGTACATGATTATGAACAGAATCCCCAGATTTTTGCGGAGCACTATGCGCCGCTGCTGAAAGGGGAGGCGCCTTATTTCAACGATTTAGGGGGCAATATAGGATACGACGGAAAGTTGCCTTTCTTTGTATCGGAGTTTGGCGGAGCATTCTTTGACATTGACGCTGTTGCTCAAAACGACGGGCAGAATTCAGGCAATCCATGGGGATATGGCGATGCGCCTCGAACGTCGGAGGATTTGTATCAGCGATTTGCCGAGCTTTGTACGGTTCTTTTGGATAATCCGTATATCTGTGGTTTATGCTACACACAGTTCACTGATGTCGAGCAGGAGATGAACGGACTTTTTGCCTTTGATCGCCGGCCGAAGATTGCGGTTGAGAAATTGCGTGCGGTTCTGGAGCGCAAAGCTGCAATTGAAAAGGAATTTTAGAAAAGCCGTTGACAAAGGCGGTCGATTATTGTATACTATATAGGTAAACTGCCGATGCAGGTTAGACACGGGCAGACGCAAAATACACATGAGTTATACCAGCTTGAGTTCCAGTATCGGCTTACTATACGTGGATAAAAGGATTGGTGACATTATGAAGAAGATTTTTTGCTTTGTTTTTGCAGTTTTGCTGGGTGCCTTGACGTTTACCTCCTGTCTGGTGGAAGACGCATACGGACTGTATACTACTGTAATAGATTCAACGAAAGATGCCAGCGCTGTTGAGGGTTCTTTTGAAGTAAAAGCAAATGTTACTGCCGGCGGCATGAGTGTGGGCATGACATTTGACGGCAATGTACAGTACATAATGCATTCGGAAACAGACATGGATATGGCTCTGAATCTTCATATGAATTTGGGGTCGCTATTTGGCGCCGATGGTGACCAAGAAATGTCTATGTATTATGTAGACGGTTGGCAGTATACAAATTCTGCGGGTCAAAAAGTAAAGACAGAAATGCCGTTGGATGAATTGTTGAAAGAGCAGGATTTATCTGAGAACGGTGCGGCCGAGGTGTTCAAATTTGATCCCAGTATCATCGTGGATTCCGGGACTTCTAAAATAGACGGCGGCAAAAAGATTTTCTTTGAATTAGATGGAGAAAAAGTTTTTGCGTCTCTCAAGGAGCAGTACGAAGAAGCGCTGGATACGGAACTGGATATGGATGATCTTGGAGATCTGTTTGGTGGAGCAGCAGGGGACTTTGCATTAGGGAATATTCAGTATACGCTGTTTGTAGATAAAGATAATATTCTTTACGGTGCTTCTGTATTATGTACTGTAGAATTTGGGGAAGACTATGCCGTAGAGGTAGAGTTTAATCTAAATGATCTTTCCTTTGATTCGTTTACGGAAATTGATCTGCCGGATGATTTAGATGAATACAGTGAACCTGGCAGTTGGATCATTGACCCGGATGATTATAGTGGTTTAGGGGAAAACTACTTTGACGATGATTATGACGATTATGATTATTGGGACGATGATGATCTTTTTGGAAACATGAATTTTTAAAAACAACCGGGATGAGATATATGCATCTCATCCCGGGATTATAAATGCTACTGTGGCTCAGGGGTAGAGCAGCTCACTCGTAATGAGCAGGTCGTCGGTTCAAATCCGACCAGTAGCTCCAACGGATCCTTACCGTTAAAAAAGAAAACGTACCTCAAGAAGGTGCGTTTTCTTTTTGGATGCGGATATTTTTATTATAAAATTAAAGCTGTAAAAAGAAAAGGGACTCGCTGTCCCTTTTCATCTTTTTATGTATCCTTACCTGCGATGCAGTCCAAAAAGCCGCCGCAAAATCGGCACAAGAAAACGCGGCGAACGTATTACGGTGATTCTCATCCTCTTCCATGCCTTTCTCCGAAGATGTGAAGCTTCGGCAAATATCTTTATTCAAAGTATATGCGGCAAAGTCATTTGCGTTCGCTTTGTTCCCGTTTCCAAGGGGGATTTTTTTTGATCTCTTCTAAAATAGAGCAGTAGTGCGCATGTCGCAGAGGAGAAAGCTCTCCTGCGGCCATCTTTTCTAATACGGCGCAGCCTTCTTCTTTCGTGTGCGTACATTTGGTATAACGGCAGGTTCCGATACACGGTACAAACTCACGAAAAGTATACGGCAAGTCTTCTGGTGTAATAGAATGATAGCGGGCAAAATCCAACATGGAAAAGCCTGGCGTATCTGCAATATAGCAGCAGGTTCCTTCACGCTCTACCGGATATAACTCCGCATGGCGAGTCGTATGCCTGCCACGTTTAATTTTTCGACTGATCTCTCCTGTTTTTAATTGCAGATTGGGAAATAAGACGCTCATAAGAGTCGATTTGCCGGCTCCGGATACACCGGAAAAAGCGGCTGTCATTCTCCCGCTAGAGGATTCTTCTGCAATGTATTGATGTAGGGCATCCACTCCCTCTCCTGTTGCACAGCTTAGAGGGAATACAGTAAATCCGCCGGTTGTATATACTTTCGTGATTTCTGCTGCGCTTTCACAACTCATATCTATTTTGTTAATGATAATCACTGGGTTAATTTCTTTATCTTCCGCTGCGCTGATTAACTTATCTGCCATCAGCAAATCTGGTTTTGGATTAGCGGCAGGGAGCACTACAAACAGGTGTGATAAGTTTGCAAGGGCAGGGCGAATCAAGCTGTTGCGGCGGGTCAGAATACGCTGTATTACATATGTGTCTTCTACCTTCTGGAGCAAAACCTCATCTCCGGGCAAAGGAGTGATACTCTCGTGACGGAATAGTCCTCTGGCGTTGCATAAAATTAAATCCTGGGCATTTGTGCTTTGCATACGATCAGGGCGGACTCCATAGAGCCCGCCCACGCCTTTTAGAATAATGCCTCGTATCTCTTCTGTCATACGCTCTCCGTTAATTTTTAATTCCTTCCCGCAGGCATAAAATCATTCCAATCCCACTTTTTAGAGTCCGAAGTATCGGACTCGTTAGTGGAATCATCTGTGCCTGTAGTATCTGCATTATCCGGATCAGTTGTATCACCGGTAGTATCCTGCTTAGTATCTGACGTTACCGGTCCTGTGGTCTCCGCAGTTGTTTCCGGTGGTTTGGTATCTTCTGGTTTGGTGGTCTCTGCCGGGTCTTTATCCGGATTATCCGGATCAAAATCCGCTCCCCCGCTCACCGTCAAATTGATTTTGGTGGAAGGAGATACCCGGCTGTCTTTGGCGTCGGATTGGGCAATAATTGTGCCTCGCTGTGCTTTATCGGCCACGTAGGTAATTTTGCCTGGACGAAGAGACAGCGCAACCAATTCGGACAGCGCCTCTTTTTCTGTCATTCCGGTAAAGTCAGGCACTTCAATTTCTCCGTCTTTAGGACCAGCGCTTATATAAACGGTCACGGTTTCTCCCGTGTTGATTTTTTCTCCATAGTCGGGGGATGTTCGTACAACCTGCCCAGACATATATATATCGTCCTGAATATATTCTGTCTGATATAAAAGATCGGCCTGCTTTAGTTTTTGCTTTGCTTCTCGGTAATCCAGTCCTGCGAGGCTTGGAATATCAATTTCCCGCATCCCGCGGCACACGGTTAGAGTGATTTCGCAATACTGTTCACCACGGACAACCTTTCGAGAGGAATCCGCTTCCGGGTGCTGTTCAATGATTTGACCTGGATCGTATCCTTCTGTGTAAGCATATTCCACCGTCAGATCGTAGACATCTGAACTGGCAAACCAAGCTTCTAACTGACTGGTATAATAGGATCCCACAAAATTATCTACAGTAATAGTGGTGCCGGTGGACTTAGATGTGGCGTCTACTACGCGATTTAGAATATACGCCGCACTGATTGTAAGCAAGATAAAAAAGGAAAGAGCGACAGCGGCAATGACAGGAAAAATCGGACATCCACTAAACAGTAGGGCGAGGCCGCTTTTGCCTTCTTCTCCGTCTTCCTCGCGCCGTTTGGGTATACGAAAGATTACATTCGGGTTTTCTTTCAAACGACGAATTTGTCGGAGCATATCCTCAGCGTTCTGATAACGATATGCCGGATCTTTTTCCATAGCGATTCCAATAATCTGTTCCAAGCCTTTGGGTATATTAGAATTAAGCTCAAGAAGCGGTTTTGCGATATCGTTTATCTGCATCATTGCCACAGATACAGGACTGTCTGCGGTAAAGGGAAGAACCCCTGTAGCCATCTCGTACATCATCACCCCAAGGGAATAGAGATCACTGCGCTGGTCGATTTCTTGACCGCTGGCCTGTTCCGGACTAATATAGTAAACGGTTCCGATTGCCTTGTCTGTCAGCGTAACCGTTTCTGCATTGGGAAGTTTGGCAATGCCAAAGTCTGTTACTTTTACGATCCCGTCCTTCAGCAGCATAATATTTTGCGGCTTGATATCTCGATGTACAATACCTTTGCTGTGGGCATGGCGAAGCGCTGTAAGGATCTGTTCTGTATAGCTGATGATTTCCCGAAGGGTCAGGGCACCACGTTTGGTCATGTAGTTTTTGAGGGTGATTCCCTCTACATATTCCATAACGATATATTTTAAATCTTCCCGTACGCTTACATCATAAATGTTGACGATATTGGGATGAGACATCATAGCAACGGCTTTAGACTCATTAATGAAACGACGTACGGATTCTTCGTCATTTGCGATTTCATCCTTCAGCATTTTAACTGCAACAGTCCGTTTCATCAGTCCGTCATAGGCGCGGTATACTACAGCCATTCCGCCTACGCCGATAATTTTATCTATTTTATAGCGGCCATCAATAACGGCGCCTACAAACTTTTCATATGCTTCCATACCGGCCTCCATTTTGGGGTATTTTATATAAGGAATCAGACAGAGACGGTATCACAATGTCATAAGCACTGCTGTAATATTGTCTGCTCCACCGGCAGCATTTGCCATATCAATCAGTTTTTCTGCCACTTTCCCGAGAGCGCGGCTGGTTTCAATCGACCCAATGTCTTGCATAGCATTGGCGATTTCTTCTGGTGTAACGTGGTTGGTAAGTCCGTCAGAGCAGAGCAGCGCGACATATTGATCAGCCATTTCGTCACTATTTTCGATTTTGTCTGTAATATTTTTTGCCGGAATTCGTGTCACGTAGATATCTGCTTCTACTGTATTGTCTGTACCTACAGCCCGGGTAATAATATTTCTGTTTACAGATTTTCTGGCTTCCTGCTGCGTCATTTTGCCCATGTCTACCAGATACTGTACATAAGAATGATCGTGGGTGATTTGCTCCGGCACTCCATTTGTGATCAGATACATTCTGCTATCGCCTACATTAATTGTAAAAAGCATATTGCAGTAGGCTAGCGTGGCCACTAAAGTAGTTCCCATACCCCGCAGATCATCCTGTGAACCGGAGCGGTCAAACACGGCAGCGTTTGCTGCGTCTATAGCTTCTGTCATAGCATTTTTGATGAGACGCTCATCGGTATGGGTCAAAACTTCTCGAGTACCAAAAGATTGGGCAAAGTCTCCAATAGACTCTAAGAAAACACCGCAGGCGATACTGCTGGCGATGCCGCCCCCGGCAGCGCCACCCATTCCGTCGCATACAACAGCTAGCTGCATTCCGTTACTAAAGCTGTCACACATAAAACTGTCCTGATTGACAGTTCTTTTTTTCCCGATGTCTGTACGACCGCAGCACAGCATATTATGCCCCCTTTCGGTACAACCTCTCCGCCTTTATAAATGTTATATAAAACTATTATACATGAAACAGAAGTTCTTGTAAATGATTTTTACTGGTTTTTTGTTACTTTTCAGTAAACATTTTCCCAGAAAATACTACAAAAAAGGAAGCGAAACGCTTCCTTTTAGGGGAAATATTATTTGGAGTTACTTTTCCGGCTCGATCATGCCGTAATTGCCGTCTTTACGTTTGTATACAACACAGATGTCTCCTGTGTCCATATTATTAAATACAAAGAAAGTGTGCGCCAGCAGATTCATCTGCAAAATAGCCTCTTCCGGGGTCATAGGTTTAAATACAAAGGACTTGCGCCGAATTTGAAAAATATCTTCAGGTTCATCCAAAGGAATATCTTCTTCCGTATACTCCGGAATACGAATATTTTCCCGCATGCGTTTCGTAAGCCTTGTTTTATTTTTACGAATCTGCCGTTCAATTGCATCCATGCAGCAGTCCAGTGCATTCATAAATGTATCGTTTTCATCCTCGCCTCGGAACAAAAGGCTCCCTTGCTGGATCGTTACTTCTACACGCTCATTTTCGCGTATGCGGGAGAGCTTCACAGTAGCAGATGCTTCTCCTGGAAAGTATTTGTCAAATTTTGAAAGCTTTTTTTCAATATGATCGATCAGTACTTGGTCGACAGATACTTTTCGCGCATTAATGGTGACTTTCATGGATATCCCACCTTTTTGTGAATTTGCAGCAGGCGGGCTGCCGGCGGGCATTCCGCCTATCTACATTTGTATTGTACCACAGTATAGTGAAAAAGTCCATAGATTTTGTGTAATTTAAATAAACAAATTATAAAATAATTTTAAATTATAGAGAATTCATACAAATATATCAAAAAACAAAAAAGACTGACAATATTGTCAGTCTTTTTAATTAAAACAATTAGCCAATTTTAGCCGCATTCACTTTAATGCCAGGACCCATTGTAGAAGCTACAACGCAGCTCTTAATATACTGACCTTTTGCAGCAGCGGGTCTTGCTTTAATTACAGCACCCATCAGTGTTTCAAAGTTTTCCTGCAGCTTTTCGCTTCCAAAAGAAGCTTTGCCGATAGGACAGTGAATAATGTTGGTTTTATCCAGACGGTACTCAATTTTACCAGCCTTTGCTTCTGTAACAGCTTTTGCTACGTCCATTGTAACAGTACCAGCCTTCGGGTTCGGCATCAAGCCCTTAGGACCGAGCACTTTACCCAAACGACCGATAGTACCCATCATATCGGGTGTCGCGATAACAACGTCAAATTCAAACCAGTTTTCTTTCTGAATCTTTTCGACTAAATCGGTGTCACCAACATAATCCGCACCAGCATCCTGAGCAGCCTTGGCATTGTCGCCCTTGGCAAATACCAGTGTGCGTACGGTTTTACCGGTTCCGTTAGGAAGCACTACAGCACCTCTGACCTGCTGGTCAGCATGACGGGAGTCAACGCCAAGACGAATATGCAGTTCAATGGTTTCATCAAATTTTGCCTTGGAAGTTTCGCATACCAGCTTGATTGCTTCATCTGGATCATATGCTTTAGCGCGATCAATCATTGCTGCGCTTGCTTTATATTTTTTACCCTTAAACATGTTCAGCTACCTCCCTTATTCCTCTACTGTAACGCCCATAGAGCGTGCGGTGCCTGCAATCATGCGCATTGCTGCTTCGATAGAACCTGCATTCAGGTCGGGCATCTTGGTTTCAGCAATCTGCTTGATCTGGTCTTTGGTAATGGTTGCTACTTTTGTTTTGTTGGGAGTAGCAGAAGCGGTTTCGATTCCGCATGCCTTCTTAATCAACACAGGTGCGGGAGGTGTTTTTGTGATGAAAGAGAAGGAACGGTCTGCATAAACAGTGATAACGACAGGGATAATCAGGCCAATGTCGTTTTTTGTTCTTTCGTTAAATTCTTTGGTGAAGTTGGCGATTGCCACGCCGTATGCACCCAGCGCAGGACCAACAGGGGGCTGCGGGGTTGCTTTACCTGCAGGAAGCTGCAGTTTAATGTAGCCAATAATTTTTTTAGCCATAATTTATAAACCTCCATCTGTGGTTTAGACGGGAGACTACAAAATTTTCTCCCTCCCACAATATACGCCCGTGGGCGCTGTACAAAAGAGTTGTTCCCTTATACTGTACAAAATTTCCGATTCACTGTGCACTGCGTCGGATTTCGTTTACAGATGCTTTAATAGGCATGTCCCGTCCCACTGTGGAAACGATTACAGTAACTTCGCTTCCATCGGCGGAAATTTCGGAAAGCTGTCCGCTGTAGCCGGTAAAGATACCGCCGATAATCTCGACCATATCGCCTACTGTGAAGGCCGCCTTTGCGGTAACGTGCATATCCTCGCCCAGCAAGGATTCCACCTCTTCATCCGTAAGGGGAACCGGTTTGGATCCAGGACCAACAAAACCTGTGACTCCGCGGATACCGCGCACAATATGCCAGCTTTCATCACACATAATCATTTTGATCAGGACATAAGCCGGTAAAACTTTAGATTCAGATTGTACGGCGTCGTCGCCGTCGCCTTCACTGACGATTTCTACGGGGATGCGGACGTCTGTAATCATCTCCTGCATGCCTCGGTTTTCTACAATCTTTTCCAGATTTGCTTTCACCTTATTCTCGTATCCGGAATAGGTGTGGGCTACGTACCAGCGCATGCCGGCATTCATTTCGTTAATATCGCTCATTTTGCGTGCCCCGTCAGATCAGTATACCCAGAATGTAGATGAACTTAGAGAAGATCAAGTCTACGATTCCGATAGCGGCGGCAAAAATAATTACGACAACCGCTACCATAAGGGTGTTGGAGCGCACAGTTTTGAAAGACGCCCACACGATTTTTTTCATTTCCGCTTTTACGCTGCGAAACCATGCGGCAATACGGGAGTGGAGCGCGGGCTTTTTGCTTTTCGCTTTTTGGGACTTTGCGGATTTCTCAGGCTTTGCTCCCTCTAAGCCGGCATCTTTTTTTTCATTTTCAGCCATTGCTTTACTCCTTTATTTTGTTTCTTTGTGCAGAGTGTGCTTGCGGCAGAAGCGGCAGTACTTATTCATTTCAAGTCTGTCCGGATCATTTTTTTTGTTTTTCTTTGTGTCATAATTCCGCTGTTTGCACTCGCTGCATGCGAGAGTGATCTTTACTCTCATTTTCGGCACCTCCCTGTGGATTCGGGCATATCGCCCGTAAAATTTGGCTTTTAGCCAGTACCTCCCTCCTGGGACTGCTTTTTTGCACAGAAAAACGTACAAAAAAAGAACCCTCAACCAGAGGTAAAAATATTATAGCATCTCTCCCTTTTTTTGTCAATAGATTTTTTGTCTGCCAATACTTTCTAAATCGATTTTTGGGGGCAATTGTTGACAAATTTTTCTCCTCCCATTATAATAATGGTACGCATTTTAAATTGGGCGGTATCCGGGGGATACCTTTGTTGAAAGGAAAAGGTGGAAAATGTCTCAGGGACTTAGAAAAACGATTAGTGGTGTTATGGCCTTTTTACTTTTGCTTATGGCCTTTCTGCCGTTGGGGTTGCAGGCGGCCTCTGTGGGTTTTAACGATATTGTTTCCGCAGCTATGGACATCATCCAGCAAAATGAGGGGGCCTATGGGTCTGTCAACAAAGATGACAATGGAGCGCTTAGTGTGGGATGGATCCAGTGGCACGGCAACCGTGCGCTAAGTTTACTGCAGACCATTGTTGCGGCCAATTCAACCCAGGCGAGAAACATTCTGGGGAATGCGCTGTATAATGAAATTACTACTACAAGCTCCAATGGCTGGACAACACGGATTCTGAACAGCGACGAGGCCTCGAGAATTTCAACCCTGCTGCAGACCGCAGAGGGCAAAAAAGCGCAGGACGATTTGGCCTTTTCCGATATTTCTACATATATATCCCGTACCATGGGATACGGAGTGACAAGTCCCAGCGCGCTAGTATATTTTGCCGACTTGGAAAATCAGTGCGGCGCCGGCGGCGCCCGCCGCGTGATCAACGCGGCTGCCGCTTTGGTAGGCGGAGATTACAGCGCTATCACGCTGGATGTGGCCCATCGAGCAGCTATGGCCGATTCTGTTGCCGGCAAGTATGAAGTACGACGCAAGAAAGTTTATAATTATGCGCTTCTTCTGGGATGGGATGCTTCTTCTATTACAGATGGTTGTGAGATTTGGAAGGTAGAAGCAGGCACAACGCTGAATGTACGCGGTGGTCCCGGCACGTCTTTTCCTATTCAGGGATCGGTATCGGGCGGAACTTCTTTGTTTATCACCCAAAAGGTGAGTGTAAACGGCTCTACCTGGGGAGAATGCAATCTGGGCTGGCTCCATTTGGGATATTGCGACTATGTAAGCGGCAGCGTTCCCGCGCGGGTATACTTTGACGCTAACGGCGGCAGCTTTGCCTCTGCGAATGCAACTGCAAAATTTACTCATTACAATGAAAACCGCCAGTCGCACGCACTGGTAATATATACGCCGCTTTACGGATCCAGTACTGGAACGAATATCCATGGAACAGAAGCGGCTGTGGACGTGAATGGAAAAATAATTAGCGTAACAGGATACGGATATGGCAACATGGCTATTCCGAAGCATGGTTTTGTTGTTTCCGGAAATGGAGACATGGCTACCTGGCTTTATAATAATATTAGGGTGGGAGATTATATCTCTATGGATCCTGCAACAAAAGAGATACGTATATATCGTTCCTACGAAGCGTATTTGCAGGACGGTAAGTCAGTAATGTCGGGGAATAATATGGGCACGCTGCCTACACCTGTAAAATCGGGCTATGTATTTGATGGCTGGTATACAGCGAAGAACGGCGGCACGCCGGTGACTGCCGATACAAAGTATACGGAAAGAGTTTGCACAACTTTGTATGCCAGGTGGAGAGAATATCAAAACTGCACGATAACTTATAATACAAACGGAGGCACTTTGAACGGCGTGCGGCAGCAGAATATTAATGGCGTGAATATTGGACGAGAAGAAAATTATCTGGTTGTGTTTACTAAGGGGAGCACTACCGGGAC
This sequence comes from uncultured Eubacteriales bacterium, assembly GCA_910586545.1. Lineage (GTDB taxonomy): Bacteria > Bacillota > Clostridia > Oscillospirales > CAG-272 > Avispirillum. Next base: position 23,050 of record CAJUIQ010000017.1, on the reverse strand, counting down.
GAACGCCTATGGATCAGAGGCCATTGTAGAAGCGAACGGACGCGTCAGCGCCGTTACTCCATATGGTGTTGGAAACAGTGCGATTCCTGCAGGCGGATTTGTTTTGTCTGGACATAACGAGATGTCCTTCTGGCTATCCAATTCGGTTCGGGTTGGAAACTATGTTGCCTATGATGCGAATAAAAAGACGGTAACAGTATGTGATTCTGCTGAAACATATGCCATTTTGGGGAAACAAATTCGAGAGGGAAGCGCTATTGGTGCGCTGCCGTCAGCTTCCCGTGAACATTACACATTTATGGGCTGGTATACGGCAGATGGCGCAAAGGCGACAGAAAATACCAAAATGCCTGTGGGCGGACTAACGCTGACTGCTGCGTGGGAAAGAATACAGGCGACGATTACGTTAGATCCGGGGGCTGGCTCCCTTGCTAAAATTCCAAAGGCGAAGAGATCGGCTACATCGGTCAATACTGGACGTCCGGAAAATGCGATGATCATCTACACACCAGCATATGGTCAGTCTACGGGTACCAATACTTATGGGATTGAGTATGTAATAGACCAGTCCGGCAAGGTGATCCAGGCGCCTGGATATGGTGTGGGAAGTACGAGAATCCCGGCGGGATGTCAGGTTTTGTCCGGGCATGGAGATTCTGCCTGGTGGATGGAAGCAAACATTGCGTTGGGGGACTATGTCATTATAGATATGCAGACGTTGTCCGTTACGGTGTATACGCCTTCTGAATATCACAAAACGAATATCGTGCAGGCCAGTCATGGGGAGCGAATCGGGTCTTTGCCAGTTCCAACGCTTACCGATATGGAGTTTGCGGGCTGGTATACGGCAGACGGCGTTCACATCACTGCGGAAACCATATCCAATTTCAGCGGGAATGTAACTTTATATGCACGCTATACGGATCCCTTTTACCATCTGAGCTTTGATGGGGGAGCCGGAACAGGCGCACCGGGACCGATAAAGTTTAGAAAAGGAGAATCTGTGACGATTCCAAGTACAGCGCCGAATGGCGGTTGCTATACATTTCTTGGCTGGGCAACGAAAGCAGGCGGAACGGTTGTATATCGCCCCGGTGACACATATGCTGGAGGCAGCGCCGTACTGCATGCCGTTTATGCTAAGGAACATGGATTTACAAAGACCTGCACCGCTGTTTATACAGACCTTGATAAAAATGGAGACTGCGTATATACATATACCTGTGGAATATGTGGAGGAGGCGGTACCCTTGTCCGCCCGGCGGACCAGGCTTTGACAGAGACTTCTATTTATGAAACAGTCAACGGAGATTATTTGACCGCGTATATCTCTTTTGGAAAGACGGTGCCTCTATCGGGATTTGCTTATGTTTTGCAGTATGATGCCAGACTGCTTTCTTTCCACAGCTTTTCTTCCGATATTCCCGGTGTACAGGTAGAACAGTATGTGGAGGGCGGCACAGGATATGTACGTCTGCGGTGTACCAATTTACCGGCGGAGAGCTATATAAAGATTTTCTTTACCGGCGCGTCTGGTGGAGGACAAAATCATTATATGCGTGTAGCGCAGACGGAGGGAACCCTGTCTGACGGGCTTCCAGGCGCTTTTCGGCTTGCCAGACATACAACGGTAATCGGCTCTTCTGTGATAGGAGACGTAAATGGAGATGGTCAAACGACCATGACGGATTTCATCCTTTTAGCACGTGCTGTCGCCGGTAATGCAGCTCCGCTCTATCCAGATATTAACGGAGACGGTATTTTGTCTTCAGCAGACTTAGTTGTCCTTAAATATATTTTGTCTGGGCAGATTACAGCTGTATATCAGATTGCCTGACAAATTACGGAGATAAGAGAATATGACGGATTATTCTATAACACTTCCTTCTTATACGGTGGGCGTCGAGGCATATGACACAATCTCCGGCATATGTAGAAAATCAGGCCGGCAGGCAGTGATTATCGGCGGCCGGAGGGCCCTGGAGGCAGCAGAAGCGAAGATTCGTGCGGGGATGGGGACAGACATTTTTGCCCCGCCGGCGCTTCAATATGGCGGAGAAGCCTCAGAAGAAAATATTACCGCTTTGGCTGCGGCGGAGGAAGTGCGGGAGGCGGATATGATTTTCGCTGTGGGAGGCGGAAAGGCATTGGATACCTGCAAAGCTCTGGCACAGCAGATGGATAAGCCGGTATTTGCGTTTCCTACTATCGCCTCCACTTGTGCGGCTACTACAGCGGTATCCATTTTGTATCATCCGGACGGCTCCTTTTCCCGACCATACTTTTTAAAGCGGCCTCCGGTACATACTTTTATAGATACTTCTGTACTGGCTGCCGCGCCGGCGCGGTATATGTGGGCCGGTATGGGAGATACTTACGCCAAATATTACGAAAGCACTGTATCCGCCAGGGGAGAGACATTGCCCCATTATCACGCGCTGGGTATAGCGACCGCGCGGATGTGTGTGGATCCCGTTTTGTGCTGGGGCGCTGAAGCTTTAGCGGCCAACCGTGATGGGCAAGCGACAGACCCGTTTGAACAGGTGGCGCTGGCAATTATCGTGACGACAGGGATCGCATCAATTTTGCTTACGGCGGAGCATACGATAGACTACAATACTGGTCTTGCGCATGCTGTGTTTTACGCGCTTACTACATACCCACATATAGAAAAGAACCATCTCCATGGGGAAGTGGTTGGATTCGGCGTTTTGCTTTTGCTTCTTGCGGACGGACAGAAAGATGCTTTTACTGCAATGCATCGGTTTATGAAAACAGTGGGACTTCCTACCTCTCCCGAGGAAATTCAGCTTACCAAGGAAGAGATGCTGGATGTAATCCCAAAGGTATGTGCTATGCCGGATATTGCGCATAATCCTTATCCAATTTCCGTACAGCTTTTGACGGATGCTTTTGAAAAGCTGGAAAAGTATAACACAACTGATAATATATAAAACGAAAAAGCTGTGGTCATATGTCCACAGCTTTTTTGTTTATGAATCATAGATGATTGCAGCCCACTGCTCCGGTGTAAATTGCTCCGGCACAGGGAAATATACTAAATTACGACCTGTACGCCACGTTCCATTTACGGGAATATTGTAATCGTAGTAAATGCTGATATATGCTTCAGCACAGGGAGTGCCTTTGGCATTTTCCAGCTGCGTGCCCAGCTGGTACATCATTTGCGCAACCTGCTGGTAGCTTACATGAGGATTTTGCCAATCTGAAAAATCAATGTATTGGGTTTCTCGCTGCCCGGATTCGGTAATGTAACTGTATTCGGCTATAATTGTACAGTACCCGGATGTGTTGTCAAAATCGTGCTCTCCTTTCAGCACTTGAATCGCTTCTGTCGCCGCGGTACCGCTTCTGTTGTAATTTTCCTTTATAAGCAGAGACAGTGTTTTCGGCGTCAAATCATAGGAGAGGGGAATGGCTGCCTTTGTCAGCCCTCCAGCGCTGCTTTCTGTTGCGTAAGAAATAACAGCCTCGTATGACAGATCGACGTTGACAAACTGATACCATGTTTCGAATCCTGCGGTATGAATTTCTTCCTGTAGGCAATTGAGAATAGCGTCCCAGTTCCAGCCCGTCTGATCCGTAATAAATCCATGAGATTCAAACTGCACATTTTCTGTTCCGGACAGTGCCGGCGGAATGGACAGGTATTTTTCTCTGTATTCCGGAAGCTGCGATAGCTGGTCTAGCAGGGTGTTCATTGTTTTCCTGGAAAAAAAGATTCGTCGATACCGGGTAACGGCGCCAGTCTTGATTGCTACAATCCGATTTGCGCTTTCATAATAAGGCACGCCGCGGTCAAATTTTTCCATGTTTTCATCTAAGATACTTGCGACGAGAGATAAAATTTCAGGATCGTCAATATTGATGTTCTGCACTTGCTGTTCACAGTAATTGCCAACGGTGTTCCAGGTCCAGGTGTCTTCATATTGGATAAGATAATTATCGGTAATCAATCGTACGCTAGTGATTTCATCGGCCTGTGGGCGAAAAGAAGCGGAGAATGCGGTGACGGCACTTACTGTACCTACAAAGGCTAGATTCAGCAGTACAACGATTCCGAGGGCGGGGACAATCTTTAAAAGGTTTTTCCAGCTTCGAGTGGAAAGCAGTTCATAAATAAAATATACGAGTACTGCGAGAATGTAAAGGACGATGGTCAGCGATAGATTTTCTCTTCCTGTAAGCAGCATACAGGTTGCTATAAAGGAAACGGTCAGGGTAAGCGCGATGCGAATTCCTGCTTGTATGCTGCGGCGGGGCGCGCTTTTCGCGGCGCTTTCGCTTTTCCGGCGAACGAACAGTATAGCGGCAATCGTACCCATAACCAGAGCAACCAACAGGGAATATAAATCACCAGCTAGATTGTTCTGTAAATGATAGACAGCCCCGGAGCCAAGCCGTACGGTGGCAGTCAGATAATTTATCAGTATATTATATCTCGTGGATAAAATAGCCATAAAGTATTCTTCCACCACAAAGGGAAGCTTGGTTGTGATGGTGTTTACAAGCAAGATGATGATAAAGCGAGGTAAAAAAAGGATCAACCCGGAAACGGTGATATTTGCGAGTAGGGTTCCTGTAAAACTGCATCCCAGAAGTACTGCCGACACAGTCATCAGCGTAATCACTGCCATGCTCAGCAATATGTCGGCAAAACCTGCAAAGGAAATTACATATACTGCCGGAAATATCAGATGCATTAGTAAGCTTACGGCGCCGGCGAGAATCAAAATAGAAAATATCCAGGTAAGAATTGATGCGGTATAGCTGATAAAAATACAAATTCTTGTATAAGGCAACGCGTGATAAAAATCAGCATATTTACGCTTGTTAAATCCGGAAAACACAATTAAAGTCATAATGGGTGCGACAAAAATTGGCAGCATCATTAACGGTTCCATTAGACTGCTGAAACTGACCGCCAGGGGATACTGGCCATTATTTACATAACGTAAATAATCTATATATTCCAAAATGGGACCGGCGATGAGAAATACCAAATACAAGCTTAACATAATAAAGCCAAACATTCGCAGCTGCCGCATGCCTTCTGCGAATATACCACCGCAAAACCATTTCTTTTTCATCGTTTATACCCCTTTCCATGTATTTCACTGTAATTTAGCAGAAGTGTCAATCTAGATGAAAGGTATATCCAAGGGCCTCCATCTCATAGGTGAATACCTCTTCCAGAGAGAGGGGAAGGGCTTCCAGCAGCGCCGGTTCCATAGCGCGCAGCGTTTCCAGCGTTTCTTCTCGGCTGCCCCGTACAATTAAATTGGCAACGGAACCGTGCTTAGAGAAATGCACCAGATCCAGACAGTCAAACTTTGATTGATCATATGCTTCATGAAAGGCAATTTGAATTTTAAACTGAGAAGTTTTCAGATGCTGAATATCACTTTCCAGGACCAGACCGCCCCGATGCAGCAGAGCAAGCTGATCACAGGTGTCCTCCAATTCCCGCAGAGAATGGGAAGTAATGATAGCCGCCGCGCCTCGATCCAGCACATCCTGACAGATTAATCCTTTAATATAACTGCGTACAACGGGGTCCATGCCGTCAAAGGTTTCATCAAAGAAAATATATTTCGGGCAGACAGCTAGCGTTAAAATTGTAATTGCCTGCCGCCGCATTCCCTTGGAAAAGGTGTTGATGCTTTTTCCTCGATCCAGCCCCAGTTCTTTTGCCAGATCCTCATATTTTTCCCGATTAAAGCATGGATATAAGGACTGATACAAGGCCGCCATACGGTCCATATTAGCGCCGTTTATATGATACAAATCATCGGGAATGAAGGCAATTTGGCCTTTCGCGGCGGGGTTTTCGTATATTGGCTGGCCATCCATCGTCACAGTCCCGCTGTCGGCTTTATAAACTCCGGAAAGAATACGCAAAAAGGTGGATTTTCCCGCTCCGTTTGAGCCTACCAGTCCATATATACAGCCGTCCTCGATGGTACACGATATATTTTTCAACGCTGTGTAGGTCTCAAATTTTTTTGTAAGGTTTTCTACTTGGATCATGACTTACCAACCTTTCCTAATCAATTGAAAGACAGTCTGAGCCTTATGCACGGTTGGATCAGCAAAATCATTTTTGCTGACCTCCCCTAATTGCATTGTCTACCGCGTCGTCCAATTCTTCCTTGGTAACGCCCGCTGCCCAGAGCTCTGCCACGAGTTCCTCTAAAAGCAGCAGCTTTTTTCTGCTGTTGGCACGCAGCGTTTCCAGGGCTTTTTCCGTAACAAAACATCCTCTTCCAGGGACGGTAGAAATAATTCCGCGCAGATCCAGTTCGCCATACGCCTTTTGAATCGTATTGGGATTGACAGACAAATCTATAGAGAGGCTTCGCACAGAGGGAAGCTGATCACCGGCGCGAAGAATTCCGCCCAGAATAAACTTTTCTGCCTGAGAAATAATCTGTTCATACACTGGTGTTCTTGACATAGCGTCTATTTGGAACATGCAGGCTGCTCCTTTCTGCGTAGTGGGACTGCTATTACAGCACTGTACCATCTGTAATAGTACAGATGAATTCTACAGGAATTTTTACAGAAAGTCAAGACCTTTTTGCCATTTCCCTTAAAATTTAATCCGCGCCGATGTGAATAGGGCTGTGTTTTTGGATGGATTTTTTGCATAGGTATTTGGCATAATTACGGAACGCTTTTTCTCTTTTAACCTAAAAAGCAAAAGCCTCCCCTTTAGGGGAGACTTATTTTAATCCTTTAATTTTCAGCCGCTTGCGCAGACGCAGTACATATACAGAAATAAAAGAGGTGAGGGCGATATCATAAATGACAAAAAAGACATTTCCCGCAGCAAAGATCACTGGCCATGAAGCAGAGACAAAATCTTGCGAGTGCAGCACAAACATAGCCAGCAGAACGCATACTGTCAAGGCGCTGTTAAAATAAATCAGTTTCAGCGCCCAGGAGAGGATTTTTGCAAATCGTTCCAGAAGGGACTTGATGATAGGATATAGCGCGCCCAGTACCAAATATTCTAAAGCTACAAATTTGTCTGGCAACAGCAAGAGACACAGTATGCCTGTCACCGCACCGGTGAGCCAGGGATAAATGCCGCCGATTTCCAACACAACAAACGCGATTCCAAGGGCGCCGACAATTACTGCGCACAAGTCAAAGATACCGCTGAGCGCACCTATATACAGCACCGCCAGACTAAGTCCGGACAGAATAGCGCACAGTGCGATTCGTTTCGTCTGCTTATGACTGCTTTCCATATCAGCCTCCCGCCTAACAGCAGCGAATACAGTCGCCGCCCATACATTCGCAGCAAGAATCTAGACACCATAATGTTGTGCATATCGAGCACAGATCGGCGTCTCCCGTATTTCTGGTATTGTAGGCGCCGCCAAATCCGCCTGCCCGTCCGGCCATCTGCGCCCGGACGTTATGATATTCTGTATTGTTGGGATCCATATAACAGGCAGTTTCAATAAATCTTTGCGCATCGTAAAAGTGTCCGCGCTGCGCCAGCACACAGCCTTTCAAGAAATTCCATTCCGCGTTGCGATCCGCTACAGATAAGGAATCCAACCGCATTTCCGCTTCGGAGTACCGACGTTGATTGATGAGATTTCGGATCTCTATATACCGACTGTCAGTAGTGGTGCCGCTGCCGTAGTTGGTGTTGCTATAGGAAGAAGAACTGCCGCCCTTCCCAGAACGTTCCGTTTGAATTTGATCATATGCTTCATTGATCTCTTTCATTTTTTCTTCGGCCAGTTCTGCCAGATTCGTATCGGTATAATTGTCCGGATGATACTTGCGGGCAAGCTCCCTGTATACTTTTTTTATTTCATCATCTGTTGCGTCACGGGAGACGCCCAGGACCTTATAAGGGTCTGTCATGCGGATGAACCATGCCTTTCCTTCGTTTTACATTTCCCCTGAAAAATCCGGTCGGCTTCCAGAGGCATACCTTTATATAGAATATTTTCAATAAGACCAAGTAATTCGCTACGGCCAGAGAAATCCAGCAGATTTACAGCGGCCTCCAGTCTGGATAAATCCAAGCGCACTGCTACGGACAAACTTTCCGCAGCAATAGGGGCAATATTCAGCGGATTGTAGCTGCCGCTTTTTTGATCCTGTTCCCGGTCGTCCGCCGCATCCAGCACGTAAATGAAGCGTCCTGTGGAAAAACCAATGGCGGCGGCAATTTTTTGCGCGGCGCCGGTAAGTCCCCAGGAAAAAACGTCGGAGAGCAGCGCGCCAAAACAATCGGCAACGTCATCCAAAGAGGCACACTGTGCGGCTTCCAGCCCATGTAACTGTTCCAGCGACTGTACAATTGAGTCCTCAGGGCCGTCGCGCATAGGAAATGCTTTTTTGCACATGCGTCGTGCCGCCGGATGGAGCATACGGGAGCGCAGTGCTAGGCCTTTTGTGTCTTGTATATCGTCCGCAATTTTGGCTTCTGTGAGAAGAGCGGCGGCACGAGCGCAGTAGGCCAATGCGCTGTTCTCCAGCAGAACGGCACGCTTTTTCAAGGGATGGGCGCCGCACCGGCAGGGGCGGGCGCTGTAAGCGGTCTGTTCCAAAACCATACGAACTGCGGCAAGAAAGACAAAATCGTAGCTTAAGGTAAGCCGGGAGGCGCAGCCTGTGTGTCTTCCCATAGAGTGACACAGTCCGCAGTACACTGCCCGGTACAATTCATGTTCCCGGACTCGCAGATCCGGTACATAAGGACGAATATACCCGAACATTTACCTCTCCTTTCTGCCTTTACAGATTATCATACCACACTTTGGGGAAAAAACAATAAATAATCTGTGAATATTGTAGCGCCTCCCAATGATATAACCTACTTGTGATACGATGCAGAGAATATCGATGAAAGACGACAAGGAGGGGGCTCCCCCTCCTTGTCGTCGTCTGAATCAGCGCTTCATTTAATAATCAGCGGGTTCCCATCACATACGGCGTCCCGCTGCGTTTTGTTGATCCGTTCCACTTCTGCGCCGTTGGCGCTGCATCGTTTGGCAATTTCCCAAACACGCTGGCCTGCTTCGGGAAAACAGATTCGGATGCAGGATTCGTCTGTATCCCGCTTTGCGTATTTATCTAAAATCGCTTCGGTAACAGGGCTGTGCTGCGTCTTTTGCACTGCGTGAGCCGCAATGGACAGTTCTGCTACTGCATGAATCTGACTTCCCTCTATCCTGCCGGATGTGTCAACGGAACAGCAGACTGCCTGCCAGATAATATCCTGGGGCGCAGCATCGTCTTGGGTCCGCAGTTCATATTTTAAAGGAATGGTGAATTCTTCGCTTACCACGTCTCCTTCAGAAGCGATCAGCGCTTTTATACCGCAATTGCCGCTAAAAATAAGTTTGTGATCCTTACACTCTACCTTTTCGATTGCAGGCTGGGCGCTGATATCGATGAGATAATCGTTTGCGCCTGCCTTGGATTGACGCTGACCGCTGCCGTTTAGACTTAGTGCGCCATTGCTACAGCAAAGCAGACTTAGCACTCCAAGCTCGCTGTGTCTAGCTTCTAAATCGTATTCTGTGGAGTACACATCCTGCGTTACAGGAACCTGCGCGACTTTGGACCACAGACCATTTAAATCGTATTCCGCATCCATATGGATGACGCCGGTTTCCTCGTCCGCTTGCACAGATACAGAAGCTACCCGTCCCCATGCAGTGGCGGCGTCTCCCTCTTCGGCTCCTTCGGCGGTCATTACTTCCTCAAACGGAATGCTCCCACGCAAAATGGTATAAATTCCATCGGGAGCAAGCGCCAAACAGCGAATGCAAATATCTCCCTTTACCTGAATGGCGTCCTTTTTTGCGGCGGCGTCTGTAACATTGACTGTTCCATCACAGGAAATAAGCTTTGTGCCGGCACGTTCACGCAGCTCTCCGGTGGCGGAACCAGTAGCGGAAGTATATCCGCGCTTTACCGTGCTGATCATATCCGGCAGCGTTTCTAAAGTGGCAAGATCCTCCGCGCCGGCGCGTTCTCCATCTGTATCTACGGCGCGGCAGGAATACACATTTGCCGCGTCTGCCATAATGCGAGTGCGCAGTCTGGTTTTCAGAGACACACTGCGGGGGGCTAGTACTCGACATTGAGGGGCTTCCGCCGTCGTTTCCACGTGGATCGCCGCTCCGCCTCCCTGCGGTTCGGATGGCAGTTGGCTATTGCCGCTATATTCGCATGCGTAAGGAACGCATACAAGACTGCCGTCGTCTCCAATATACAAAATAGAAAAAGCGATGGTGCCTCCGAATTCCAACAGATTTCCAGAGAGAAATTTAGAATCCGGCAGCGCTTTTGCACTGACGCTTACCAGCCGGCGAATTTCCGGATAATAGTCTGGCATCGTATATTCTCCGCCGCCCTCTCCGGTGACGGGCAAGTCATATTGAGAGGAATACAAAATCGCCTCCTCATTTTTCAAAAGTCCCGGTTTGTCCATGCACAATACCTCCGATCAAATTCTTCAAAAAATATATATGCGGACAATGTTGCATCCATGACTGAATGGAAAAACTTCTATAATCCATTCTGGTTTTCAGCGTGAAAAGCTAGGTGGACTCGTTTTGTGTCGGATTTGCATATTGACTTTATGCAGGAAAATCCATATAATAGTACTGTTACATTATAAAAGATGGAGTTATATATCATGAACGCAGATCCTGTAAAAGTTGTAAAGTTCGGTGGTTCTTCTCTGGCAGACGCAGAGCATTTTCGTCGTGTGCAGAGTATTATCATGGCAGATCCGGCCCGCCGCTATGCGGTTCCTTCCGCTCCTGGCAGGCGATTTGACGACGATATAAAAGTGACCGATATGCTGTATCATTGCTATAATCTGGCGTCGGAGGGAGAAGACTTCTCAGAGGCTTTTACAAAAATAGAACAGCGGTATCGAGATATTATCCGTGAGTTGGAGCTGGACTTGGATTTGTCTGAGGAATTTGCAGCAATTAAAAATGCGTTTCATTATCATGCCGGAAGCGATTACGCCGCTTCCAGAGGCGAGTATTTGAATGGATTGATTTTGGCAAAGTTGATTGGATATGATTTTTTAGACGCTGCAAAAGTAATCAAATTTTATGACGACGGTTCCTTTGATGCGGAAAAAACCAACATCATTCTTTCCGACCGGCTCACCCGTCATGAGCGGGCGGTGATTCCCGGCTTTTACGGATCCATGCCCAATGGAACCATTAAAACCTTTGCAAGAGGCGGCAGCGATATCACCGGATCAATTGTAGCCAGAGCGGCCGGAGCCACTTTGTACGAAAACTGGACGGACGTGTCCGGGTTCCTGATGGCGGATCCTCGAATAGTAAAAGATCCCTGCGCTATTGAAGTAATTACATATCAGGAACTGCGGGAGCTTTCCTATATGGGTGCCGGTGTTCTGCATGAGGACGCGATTTTTCCGGTGCGTTTTGCGGGAATACCCATCAACATCCGCAATACCAATAAGCCTCAGGATGCGGGTACGATGATCGTTCCCACTGCTGCCGAATATGATCGTGAGAAGGTAATTACCGGTATTGCCGGGAAAAAAGGATTTTGTGTTCTGCAGATTGAAAAGGACCAGATGAATACGGAGGTTGGCTTTGGCAGACGTGTGCTGGAGGTCATCGAAAAAGAGGGCGCTACCTTTGAACATCTTCCGTCGGGAATCGATACTATGGGAGTGATTTTGTCTGCCGATATGAGCGAGCACGCTCGAAAGAATATTTTGGATGGTATTTGCGAGGCATGCGATCCGGAGACGATTTCTTTTGAAGACGGTATCGCGCTGATTGCCGTTGTTGGACGGGGTATGGTGCGCGCTAAGGGAACAGCGGCACGGGTGTTCCGGGCCATTGCGGATGCGGATATCAATATACGTATGATTGATCAGGGCTCCAGTGAGTTAAGTATTATCATTGGCGTCAATGAAGCGGATTTTGAAAAAGCGCTGCATGCGATTTACGCAGAATTTGTACCGCAGTAAAAAAGAACCCCACGAAATTGTTGGTTTCGTGGGGTAGTTTTTACCCTAATGTAGCGGACAGTTTTTTGCCGCCAAGAAGGTGGAAGTGGATATGCAATACGGTTTGATCCGCATCCGGTCCACAGTTGCAAATGACCCGATATCCGCCGGCGAGCCCAGCCTGGGCTGCAATTTGAGGGATTTTTTCAAAAATTCTTGCGATGCAGGCGCTGTTTTCCCCTGTAATATCGTTCATAGAAGAAGCAATATGCTCCTTGGGAATAATCAAAATATGGACCGGCGCCATCGGATTGATATCGTGAAATGCGTAGATCATTTCATCTTCATATACTTTGTTGGACGGAATTTCGCCGGAGACGATTTTGCAAAACAGGCAGTCCATAAGAGTTCTCCTTTTATTTTTACTTTTAAGTCAGTATAGCACGGAAAGAAATAAAATGCAAGAAGGTGCGTTATGAAAAGAATATATACGGAAAAGGACTGCCTTTGGCAGCAGCTTGCAGACAGCCAGCGTCCCATTTTTTTATATGGTACCGGAAATGGCGCGGATAAAATTTTAGACATATGCCTAAAAAATGAAATTCCCATAGAAGGAGTGTTTGCCAGCGATGGATTTGTACGCAGCAGAACCTTTCGAGATATGCCGGTACAGTCCCTTGGAGATATTGAAGCCAAATACGGCGCGGATTTTACCGTGCTGCTGGCCTTTGGAACGACACTTTCCAGTGTGTGGGAAGGAATACAAAAAATTGGCGGACGGCATACTTTGCGCATTCCGGAGGTTCCTCTGTTTGGGGGAGCACTTTTTGATTTTGTATATTATAAGGAACATTTAACACAGTTGGAAGAGGCGTATCAGCTTATGTCTGATATGTATTCCAGAGAGCTGTTTGAAGATATGATTTCTTTTCGCCTGACAGGAAATCCTGTATTTTTGGGAAAAACAGAGTCTGTACAGGACAGTCTTGCATTTTTGCTGAATCATAAGAAAATCCATACCATACTGGACTGCGGAGCGTATACGGGGGACAGTGCAAAAATATTTGTCGACATACTCCACCCACAAAAGATATTTGCTGTAGAACCGGATCCGAAAACCTATCAAAAATTGTGCCGGTATGCAGATGCGGAAAACCGGTGCACGATTGTGCCCGTCCATGGTGCGGTGGGGAAGCGGGATGGCATGACGGATTTTATCACTGCGGGAAGCCGCGCCAGCGGCGGTGGCGGCAACGTGGGAGGACGGGCAAAGCGTAGAGTAAAAGCGCAGGAGATTTCCTGCCGCACTATTGATACGCTGCTAAAAGAAAAGGACGGCATAGATTTGATTAAGCTGGATGTCGAAGGGGAAGAAGCCCATGTTCTTGCAGGCGCAACAAATACGATTGGTATGTATCGTCCCGCGTTGGCGGTGTCTCTGTATCACAGAACGGAAGATTTATTCGCGCTGCCAATCGCGCTGCAAAAGCTATATTCCAGCGGTGCAAAGTTTTATCTGCGCAGGCCGCCCTGCGTACCGGCGTGGGATTTGACGCTGTATGTAATACCGGAATAGATTTTCATAAAGTAAAAATAAAAAGACGCCGTTGGCGTCTTTTATTTTCGAATCAACCAGGCTGTGGCAAACAAGGACGCTGCGGCACAAAATGAAGCCGCGATGGCAATGCCGTTGCCAAGGCTTATATAGGTTAGGGAAGAAAGCCCTTGTATTACTCCAAAAACCACTAGGCAGACGCTTGCGGGCACCGCCATTGCAGGCATAGGCTTTCCTTCTGCCGCCATATTGAGAAGTCCGTATAGATAGTACCGTATCGGAATCAAAAGCTTCGTCAGAAAAAATATTGCAGCAGCTATGGCCAGCAGCGTAATACATGCCGACGCGACCGCCACGATTCCTCCAAAGGAGACTACAGTGTCCAGCAGTCTGCCCAGCGCGGCTACGGGTATTATGCCGGTGCCGTATTCTGTAGAGACGCCGGCCAGATAGGCGAGCCATGTGTCCCCGGTGAAGGAGCCTATAATTAAAATCGCAACAGACAGGAGCGCCAGCAGCCCGGCAAGCGCCAGCATAACGTAATGCAGACATTTTAGTGTGATAGAATACAGCCGCAACCCGGCGGTGACCTTCTCCGGTGACGCTTTTTTTGCGCAGGTAATCCATCCGGCAATTGAGGACAGGATCCAAAAGAGTCCCATACGGCCGCTGCACAAATATAGAAATGCGGTGACAGTAACCATTACGCAGATACTGCGGAACAGCAGGGAATTAAAAAGCGCCTGAACGGATTTTTGCAGAACTTGGATGTTATTTGTTTGTCCGCATTTGGGGCAGGCGGACAGCGTATCTGTATATATAAATCCGCATTTGGAACAGGTCATTTTGTTCTCACCCTCAACAATCTACCGTCAAAAGGATCCGACGGCTATTACAATATATTATAACCATTATAGAAAAATTTGTCAATTATTCCGTTTTGCTTTGTTCTTTCCTTTTTGTCCTTTTCTCGGCTTTTTTCGAACAGAAAAGCCAAAGGACTGCATTCGCTTACCTAGTGAATAATACGCGCCGTGTGCAAAGGCGGCAAGTTCGGCACGTTCCAAATGCAGCTTTCCAGACGCATCAATGAGCGACTCCTCTACGTCTACAGCTACAATGTCTGCTAAAAACATATCGTGGCTGCCCAGTGGAATAATTTGATCTACCTTGCATTCTAAAGCCAAGGGGCACTGAGCAATCAAAGGCGGAGCGACTGCAGACGCCGGTTCTTTTGTCAGATTCCATTTGGCAAATTTGTCTACCTTGCGCCCTGTATGAATACCGCACCAGTCTGCGGCGCGAATCAGAGATGCGGGTGTTAAATGGATAACAAACTCACCGCTGCTTTTGATGATGGGGTAAGAATACCGTCCGGGACGGACGGAAATATACGTTTTGGGCGGAATCGTGTTGCAGATACCGGTCCACGCAATCGTAATGATATTGGCCTCATCCATAGTACCGCAGGTTACCAGCACAGGGGGCAGCGGTCCAAGCAGGGTTCCCCCTTTCCAGGTGGTTTTTGACATGTGCAGAAGTCCTCTTTCCATTTCCGATTCTTTTTTATTTCTTTATAGTATTTTACTGCAAATATATAAACAGCGCAAGAACAATTCCAAAAAAATCGCTTGCAAAACAAAGCTTTTCTGTATATAATTGAAGTGCACAACCTATCAGAAAGGATAGTAAACATGGATAAATTGATTACGTTTGCAATTCCATGCTATAATTCCGGCGCATTTATGCATCATTGTATTGACTCCTTGCTAGGCGCCGGAGACGATATTGAAATCATTATTGTAAACGACGGCTCTGCCGATAACACCGGTGCGGTGGCGGATGCGTATGCTGAAAAATATCCGGATATCGTTCGGGTCATTCATCAGGAAAACGGCGGTCATGGAGAGGGCGTCAATCAGGGAATGCGTAATGCAAGGGGTATGTATTATAAGGTGGTAGATTCCGATGACCGCCTGGATCCGGACGCGCTTGAAAAATTTCTTGCCCGACTGCGGGAAACCGTGCAAGAGGGACAAGATGCGGATATGTATGTGTGCAACTATGTATATGTGCGCATCGATACCGGTAGCCGACGTACCATGAGCTACCGGCATATTTTTCCTGGCGAACAATTGTGTACCTGGGAGGATACAAAACCCTTCGGACCGTCCCAGTATTTGATGATGCACTCGGTGGTATACCGTACGGCTCTGTTGCGGGAGCATGCGATTGCCTTGCCTAAACATACTTTTTATGTAGATAATCTGTATATGTACGAACCGTTTCCCTATGTAAAACGCATTTATTATATGGATCTGGATTTGTATTTGTATTATGTAGGCAGCGACGAGCAATCTGTCAGCGAAAAAAATATGATCAAACGGATCGACCAGCAGATTAAAGTTGCCAAATTGATGATTCAGTGCCACGATTTAAATCAGATCAAACAGAGCAGCCGGCGGCTTTATCGATACATGCTCCATGAGCTTGCTATGATGATCAACATCTGCTGTGTGTTTTTGCTGATCGGCAATACGCCGGAAAACATTGAAAAGCAAAAAGCGCTTTGGCGATTTCTCCGTGAGCAGGACGTGCATACATATCGGAAGCTGAAATACAGCTCTCTCTCTGCGTTTATGAACTTGCCTGGCAAACTGGGCAGAAAAACGACGGTAGGAATGTATCGCCTTGTACATAAGATTTATAAATTCAATTAAGATAAAATATCCCCCGGCATTAGCCGGGGGATATTTTATTAGTCCATACGGTGATCGCCCCAGAAGAACAGGGCCACGGTGCCGGGACCTGTGTGGCTGCCGATGGTGGTGCCTACGCTGTAAATTTGCACAGGACCGTCTAACAGCGGGAACCGTTTTTCAACAAGCTCTGCTACAGCTTTGGCGTCTTCTATGCACGCGGAATTGGAGATAAAGCATTTTCCGTTATACCCCCGTCCGCCTTTCGCATGGGTCTCCATTTTCTTTACAATTTCCTGGATTACGCTGCTTTTTCCCCGAACTTTATGCCGTGGGATGAGCCGCCCGCGGTTGTCCATATTAAGCAAAGGGCAGATTTTTAACATGGTACCAAACCATCCGGCGGCTTTGGAGATTCGTCCACCTTTTACGTAGAAGGTCAAATCTGTGGAGAAAAACCAGTGGTGCAGTTCTAGACGGTGATCTTGCACCCACTGATACAGTGTGTCGATGTCCATTCCAGCGTCTCGCAGATCTGCCAGTCGCTCCATCAGCAGTCCGTATCCTGAGGATGCCCCCAGTGAATCCACAATATAAATTTTCCGTTCCGGGTACTTTTCCAAAAGCTCACGCCCGGCGATTACGGCGGAGTTGTACACACCGGATATTCCTGTAGAAAGGGTGACGTGGAGGATATCCAGACCCGCTTCCAGAAAAGGGGTAAAGTATTCGATAAACTCGTCTGCGTTGATTTGTGACGTCTTTGTCTCGGCGCCTTCTGCCATCGCTTTATAGAAGGCATCGAAAGAAAGGGATTTTCCCAGATCGTCATCGTAAGCTTTTCCGTCAAGAAAATAATGGAAGCAGATATAATGGATGTCTCTCCGGCCGAAGTGCTCCTCGCTTAAATCCGCTGTGGAACAGCAGCTTAAAATGTAATCTGGCATGACTTTACCTCTTAAAAATATATTTTATATTTGTTTAGAATGTGTTTACAATATTGTAACATACGCTTGAAAAATAAGCAATGCATTTTTACTTTTATTTTACGACAAGCAGCGCCGAGAAAAAGCGGTATGTCGAATGGGATATTTTGGTGTGGCAAAAGGCACTTGACCTTCATCGAAAAAAATAGTATAATAAATATATATGTCAACTTTACTGTCATTATCCGAACCATTTTCTTTCGAAAAGAAAGAAAAGAAAGGATTTTTATATGAAAAATAAATTTGTGCTGATTCTTCTCACGGTGGCAATTTTTATACCGTCGATTGTTTCTGTCGTATACTATAATAAAGCGAACGACGGAGCCGCGGATACCCGCAACACTTTGTCGGTAACGATGAAAGATATTGCGGGCAATACCTTTGTTTTTGACAGAAATGATGGTGAAAAGTCCATTGAGGCAATTGCCGCTTTTCTGGATATGAGCAACAATGCCACAGAAATTGCCAGCATTCCGACTACTATTGAGAATAATGATTTTTATCAGGTGACTGTCAGCACTTCTGCCAAGGACGCTGGGTATAAATATTATTTTACTTTGATCAGCGCCGACTGCTATTTTGTCGATGGCAATGGTAAGGCATACCAAATTGCGGAAAAAGACGCGCAGGCGTTTTTGGAAAGTCCTTATGCGGCTAGTCTGTACGAGAACGGCACGCCGCCGACACTTTCTTTTGGCGGTGCGCATACGGCAAAGCCTTCTGTCTCCAAATGGAATTTTAAAAATAGTACAGGTGCATTTACAGAGGCGGATACTACGTTTTCCGTAACAGAGAAAATCGAAACATATGCCATGGAAGGCGGTATGGTAATGAATTTTTCTGTGAAGCCGGACTATTTTGGCGTGAAAATTACAGATAAGAGCACGAATCAGGTGGTGTTTGACGATCTTTATGAAAACATCGCGTCGCTGACAATTACCGATTCCATGCAAGTGCATATAGAGGCTTCTGCTAAATGGTATGAAGATGCTGAACGAGATTATTATGGAGAACAAACATATGCTTTTGATGCTGCGCTGAATGCGCCCGCTGCGTTTTATGCTGGAGCTACTACATTGCAGATTGGAGAATTTATCTGTGTCACGGGCACCAATGTAAGCGCTCCGGAAAATATTACTTTCAGCAGCGAACCTTCTATCAATTACACACCAGTGTTCTGCAAAGACAGCAGTTCTGGTGAGGTGCATGCGTTGATTCCCTTTAACTGGGATTTAGCTGCCGGAAATTATACGTTGAATTTCGCATATGGCGGCGCATCTCAGCAAATTAACATTAACCTTACACAGCGGACAAATCCCTTCCGGGAGCGCACGATTAATATAGACAGCAATATTGCTGCCACATATGGATCTGCCGCTGCACTCCAGCGGTGTCAGGAGACGCTGGAACCCATTGCGCAAAAGGCTTCCGCTATCCGGTATTGGGAAGGCAGCTTCCTACCTGGCGCAGACGAGAGTGCTCTGAAAAACGGATTTGGCCATAACTTGAAGGTGACCGGAACAGATATACAGTATCGACATACTGGTATTGATTACGCTTTGCGAGCTGGAACGGATATTCAGGCGGTCAATGCGGGTGAGGTGCTGTATGCCGGCTATCTGGACTACAGCGGCTATACAGTTGTGATTGAACATGGCTACGGACTGAAGAGCTGGTATTGTCATATGACCAGCGCATCTGTTGCTGCTGGCGATAAAGTGGAAAAGGGTGCCGTAATCGGAACTGCTGGATCTTCCGGCTTTACTGGAGAAGCAGGCGTCCATATAGGAATGACGGTGTTTGATGTGCCTGTATGTCAGTATACCCTTTGGGACAGCGGTACAAATAAGGGGATTCCTGTATACACTGCGGAATAATGTGAGCCAAAAAGGGAGGGCCGCCTCCCTTTTTGGCGTTTTCTATAAATATTTTGTGCTGTCATGAGTATGCACAAAATACCTGCAAATAAGAAACAGATAAATCAATGTTGAACGAAGGTGCAGATTATGATTATTGGCGGACTGCAAAAGCTTACGCTATTAGATTTTCCAGGGAAAACCGCCTGTACGGTGTTTTTTAGCGGATGTAATTTTCGCTGTCCTTTTTGCCACAATGCGTCTCTGGTGCGCGGGGATGGAGAACGTATTGCGGTAGAAGATTTTTTTTCCTTTCTGCAGGGGCGTCGAGGCATCTTGGACGGGGTAGCTGTAACGGGCGGAGAACCGCTGTTACAGCCGGAGCTTCCTGCGTTTCTGCGGCAGATCAAGGATATGGGATTTCAGGTAAAGCTGGATACCAACGGCAGTTTTTATGAGCGTCTGCGGGAGTTGGTGGAAAAAGGACTGGTGGATTATGTGGCAATGGATATTAAATCTTCCAAGGAAGGATACGCCCGGGCGACAGGATGCGCGGTAGATATAGACAGTGTATGCAAAAGCGCAACGTATCTTCTGGAGGGGCATGTAGAATATGAGTTCCGCACTACGGCGGCTAAGGGGATTGTAAATCCGGAAGATTTTCAGGAGATTGCACTGTGGATCCAGGGCGCCAGGCGGTATTTTATTCAGGGCTTTGTAGATTCGGGCGACTTGCTTGGCAGCGGAGCTGAGGCATACTCTAGGGAGGAAATGGAAGCCCTGCACCACAGTGTTTTGCCTTATGTACCTTCCGCCGCGCTACGCGGCGTTTGAAGCTTTGGGAAACGTGCAGAAAAAGCAAATTCCATGTAGATAATTTGTATAAAATGACAGAGGGGATTTGATTGACATGAAAATGGCTCTATGTTACAATAAAACTATAGAAAAAACGCTTTCGCAACTGACGGAAAAGACCTGCCGCCGGCAGCGTCTGGCGGGGAACCGCAATGGAACGAAAGCGAACATGGCCGTCCGTCTGGGTATGTCTTATTCCGCGGGATAAGACTGCCTTTTTTGTTTTTTTGCTTATATACCTTGCATAAATTGTTTGGAGGATACATATGAAAAAAGTTGCCGTAATTATGGGAAGCGACAGTGATTTGCCTGTAGTAGGCAAGGCTATCGACACATTGCAGGATTTGGGGATTCCAACAGAAGTACATGTATTCAGCGCGCACAGAACGCCCGAGGCTTGTGCTGCTTTCACAAAAACAGCGAGGGAAAATGGGTTTGGCGCTATTATTGCCGCCGCCGGAAAGGCTGCTCATTTGGCAGGGGCGATTGCTGCAAATACCACATTGCCTGTTATTGGTATTCCCGTAAAAAGTTCTACGTTAGATGGGTTGGACGCACTGCTTTCCACCGTTCAAATGCCTGCCGGACTTCCTGTGGCAACCGTCGCCATTGACGGAGCGGCGAATGCGGCTCTGCTGGCTGCACAGATCCTTGCTGTGGAGGACGCTGCTCTGGCGGACAAGCTGGAGGCTCTTCGAGAGAAAAACACAAAAGCGGTGCTGCAAAAGGATGCGGAAATAAACGCAAAATATCATAACTGATTTTACATAAGGGAGATTTGGAAATGGAAAAAAGGGAACAGATGTATGAGGGCAAAGCAAAAAAAGTTTTTGCTACAGACGATTCGAATCTGTGTATTGTATCTTATAAGGATGACGCCACTGCCTTCAACGGTTTGAAAAAAGGTACCATTGCCGGCAAAGGCGTGATCAACAACCGAGTTACGAACTACCTGATGGGCAAGCTGGAGGCGGAAGGAATTCCTACTCATTTTGTAGAAGAACTGAGCGAGCGGGATACGTTGGTTCGCCGGGTGTCTATCGTACCGCTGGAAGTAATTGTACGCAATATTGCGGCAGGCTCTTTTTCTAAACGGTTTGGCGTGCCGGAGGGTACGGATCTCCAGTGCCCGACTCTGGAGTTTTGCCTCAAGGATGATGATTTAGGCGACCCCATGGTCAACGAGTATCATATTTATGCATGCGGATGGGCTACAAAGGAAGAAGTGGAAACCATCAAGGATATTACGTTCCGCGTGAATGAATACCTGAAAAACTATTTTGCGGCAATCGGCATTCTTTTGGTAGACTTTAAGCTGGAGTTCGGCAAAACAGCAGATGGTAAAATCGTTCTTGCCGACGAGATTTCTCCGGACACTTGCCGTTTCTGGGATATGGAAACCAGAGAAAAGCTAGATAAGGACCGGTTCCGCCGGGATCTGGGCAATGTAGAAGACGCATATCAGGAAATATGCAGAAGACTTCTGGGAGAATAAAATAAAGCAAAATCGGATCGCCGGACAATCCGGCGGAGAAAGGGATCAGCTTAGATGAGCAATCTACATGAAGAGTGCGGTGTATTCGGCATTTATTCTCCCCAGCCGGGGGATTTGGCCCATTCTGTATATTATGGGCTGTTTGCACTCCAGCACAGAGGACAGGAGTCCTGCGGAATTGTAGTAAACGATGATGGGATTTTTAATTCTTACAAAGATGTAGGACTGGTAAACGATGTGTTTACTCCCGACATTTTAAAGGGACTTGGAAAAGGCTGTATGGCTGTAGGGCATGTGCGCTATGGTACTACCGGCAGCGATGGACGGTTAAACGCCCAGCCTATTGTGGTAGACCATGTGAAAGGACGAATGGCGCTGGCTCATAACGGAAACCTGGTAAACTCCTACGAGCTGCGCACTGCTTTGGAATTGGAAGGTTCCATTTTCCATACAACCAGCGATACGGAAGTGATTTCCTATATTCTGACCAAAGAGCGTCTTGCTTCCGCTTCCATTGAAGAAGCGGTCAGCCGGACGATGTATAAAATTCAGGGGGCGTATTCCCTGGTAATTATGTCTCCCTCGAAATTGATTGCGGCCAGAGATCCTAGAGGATTTCGGCCTCTGTGCTTTGGACAGCGGGAGGACGGAAGTTATATCGTTGCCAGCGAGTCCTGCGCTCTGGATTCCGTAGGCGCCACGTTGGTGCGGGATATTGAACCCGGCGAAATCGTTATTTTTGATAAAAACGGTGTGCGCACCCTTCGTGACCATTGTGGTACTGCGCCCCGCAGTTTGTGTGTTTTTGAATATATCTATTTCTCCCGTCCGGATTCTATAGTAGACGGATACAGTGTTCATGGCGCGCGGGTACGGGCAGGAGAATTTCTTGCTAAGGAAAGCCCTGTGGAGGCGGATATTGTAATCGGTGTGCCTGACTCTGGCTTAGATGCTGCGCTGGGTTATTCTCGTGAGTCCGGAATTCCTTACGGTCTTGGGTTCCTTAAAAATAAATATATTGGCCGTACCTTTATTGCACCCGGTCAGGAAATTCGGGAAGATAAGGTTAAAATTAAGCTGAACCCCATTTCCGAAACTGTGAAAGGCAAGCGGGTGGTAATGATCGATGACTCTATCGTCAGAGGAACTACCTGTGCCAGAATCGTGAAGCTTTTGCGTGAGGCGGGAGCCAGGGAAGTGCATGTACGCATTTCCAGCCCACCGTTTGTGGGCCCGTGTTATTACGGCACGGATATTGATTCTAAAGATGCCCTGATCGCGTGTCGGCATACGCTTCCGGAAATTTGTGAGATTCTTGGCGCCGATTCACTGGCATATCTCAGTATGGAAAATGTTAAAAAGCTTTGCAGCGATGAAGCGCTGGGTTATTGCAGCGCCTGCTTTGATGAAAGATATCCTACAGATATTCCAAAGGAAACCGGTAAAAGTCGTTTTGAACGGAAGATTTCCGAGGGAATCAATCCGGAAAAGTCTCCTATTAAATCTTAAGCAGTATCATAAAGGATTGGGGAAAAATATATGAAAAGTGCAAGTGAAAGCTACAAAGCTGCCGGTGTAGATATTACCGCCGGCTATA
>CAJUIQ010000016.1:38148-41725 GCA_910586545.1 uncultured Eubacteriales bacterium | reverse complement strand
TCACAGGGGACAGTATCTCCTGTATCTAAAACAATCACATCCCCAGGAACCACTCGGTCCGCAGGAATTGTTTTAACTGTACCAGCCCGGACAACTCTTGCTCGCGGGAGTGCGGAAGAGGCGTTCTTCTCAAAAATCCGCTGGGCGCACACATATGTAAGAATACGCCCACACCGGGTCGCTGCAAGCATTACGCAAATAACGGCGGTTTCGGCCGCATTACCGAAAACCGCCGCAAGTAGCGCCGTAATTACAAGAAGCACTGTGGAAAAGTCAGCCAGGGACTTGCCGGCGTATCGCTGCAGCGATACGCTCCGCACGGCCCATATTTTATTGGTCCCCCTGCGCAGCCGCCTTGCGGCTTCACGCTCTGTCAATCCTGTCACGCTATCCGTTTTAAAAATTGCAGAAAGCGTATCGACTGTCAGGTGATGCCAATTTTTATCCTGTTTCATATATGCTCCAAATTTTATCTTCCGTACAAATTACATTGCTGTTACTGAAAGACTATCCCGATCTATCCCCACATCCAAACTGATCCCGGAAAGCTGTCCGCGCAGAGCTACTATCTTTTCCGCAGTCTGGTCTTCTACCGCCGTTTGAATATACCGGCGCATATTCCGCGCCCCATACTTTACAGAAAAAGATTGCTTTGCAATGTATGCTGCAGCAGCATCCGTATAATGGAATCGGATATATTTTTCCGCCAGGGCCTTTTTGAGGTCCTCCAACATAATAGACGCAATTCGTTTGAAATCTTCTTTATCTAAAGAACGGAAAGTAATCACTTCGTCCACTCGGTTGAGAAATTCCGGACGCAGAAAATCCGAAAGGGCTTTTTGGGTCTTTTCTTTGGTGCGCATGTCTCCCTGATCGGTAAAGCCCGCTAGCGCCATACCGCCACTGCTACCGGCGTTGGTGGTCATAACGATTACTGTGTTTTCAAAGCTGACGGTCTTTCCGTGGGCGTCCGTAATGCGTCCATCATCCAAAATTTGCAAAAGAATGTTCATCACATCAGGATGCGCCTTTTCAATTTCATCAAAAAGTACCACAGAATAAGGGCGCCGGCGAATCTTTTCCGTCAACTGTCCGCCGTCATCATATCCAACATATCCGGGAGGCGCTCCAACAATTCTGGAAACGGAAAATTTATCCATAAATTCACTCATATCCAGTCGGATCAGCGTCTCCGGCGAAGAAAACAAATCCGCTGCTAAAACCTTTACCAGCTCCGTTTTGCCCACTCCGGTAGGACCCGCAAAAATAAAGGACACCGGCTTTCGCTTGGGAGATACTCCCGTTCTGGAACGCCGGACAGCCCGAACCACTGCATCTACCGCTTCGTCCTGCCCTACGATTCGTTCTCGCAAACGCTCTCCAAGGCCTTCCAGACGTGTATATTCATCTTCCGTGATAGAAGATGCAGGAATTCCTGTCCATATTTCAATCACATCTGCCAAGTCAGTTTCCTTCATCTCTACCGCATCGCAGACTGCTTTTAATTCCTCAATTCGATTTTGAATACGTAACTGTTCCACTTTAATATCCGCCAAGCGGCGATACGTATCTTCATCTCCATTTTCTCCGGCCTCGGCAGCAGCTTCCAATGCTGCCTGTTCTTTTTCAATGGCAACAAGCCGGTCGCCCAATTCATATCGCTCGTTAATAGCAGGGCTTGACAGAGAAATATGAGCAGCCGCTTCATCAATAAGGTCAATCGCTTTGTCCGGCAGATATCGGTCCGTAATATAGCGTTCACTCATCACTACTGCGGAGCGGAGCACGCTTTCAGGAATGCGGATCCCGTGATATGCTTCATAATAATGCTTAATGCCCCGCAAAACATTTTCACTATCCGCAAGACCCGGCTCCTCTACCGTAACAGGCTGGAACCGTCGTTCTAAGGCAGAATCTTTTTCGATATATTTCCGGTATTCCGTCATTGTTGTAGCGCCTACAACTTGAATCTCTCCACGTGACAAAGCAGGCTTCATAATATTGGCGGCATTCATAGAACCTTCCGCATCTCCGGTGCCCACTATATTGTGGACCTCATCAATTACAAGTATAATGTTTCCCGCCGCCTTGACTTCGTTCAACAGCCCCAGCACTCTGGACTCAAACTGCCCTCGGAATTGCGTTCCTGCTACCAAAGCAGTCAGGTCCATTAAAAACAGTTCTTTTCCCCGTAGCTTATACGGTACATCGCCTGCAATAATCTTCTGGGCAAGAGCTTCAGCAATCGCTGTCTTTCCTACGCCGGGTTCTCCGATCAGACAGGGATTGTTTTTCTGCCGCCGGCACAAAATCTGAATTACGCGGTCCAGTTCTCGTTCTCTGCCAATAACTTGGTCCAAGCCGCCCATAGCAGCCTTTTCTGTAATGTTTTGGCAATAGGTGGTAAGGAATTTGCGTTCTTTTTTCTTGCGCGCTTCTCCCTTTTCGTTTCCGCGGCCTTTTTCTTTTTCCTTCGCAGGCTTATGTTCTTGGGGAAGGCCGGAGGCAGCGGCAAGCCCCTCGCGCATCAGCTTTCCGAAATCCACAGCCGGAGCGCGCGACTCATCCTCTCCGGTTGGCACAAGGCCTTCTCCACCACCAATTCCTAAAGGATCTTCACCATTCGCAATGCCGTCCATAATGTCCTGCATTTCCTCTGACATACGGTCTACATCTTCGTCGCTGAGTCCCATTTTCGATATAATATCGTTTACCGGTTTGATGCCCAATTCTTTTGCGCACTTTATACAAATGCCTTCCTGCTTTGACTCGCCGTCGTCCATTCTTGTGATGAACACGACTGCCATTCGTTTATGGCATCTTGCACACATTACCATCCGTTGTCGCCTTTCTCTGCTTCTTGATTTTGTTCTTTAAATAACTGATATAATACAAGACAAGTACGCCAAATGCGATCACTGCTGTAAAGACACAAAGTGCATACGTTGCCCACATATTGGCGCCTAGCCAATCTTGGAACAGCAAAAACAGCATGACTACAGCATAAAATATCACTGTATATGCTTTACCGAAATATTTAGATACACCAATCTCACGGCTTTTTTTAAAAAGAACAATTGCGCCGCAGCCCATCAGCATCTCTTTGATCACAATTAAAATCAGAATCCACCATGGAACAATTCCCCGGAACATCAGGCAAAGCAGAGCCGTACACTGCATCAGCTTATCGGCTAAGGGATCCAGAATTTTTCCCGCATCCGTAACCCAGCCAAATTTTCTGGCAAGTATTCCGTCAACTACGTCTGTCACCCCGGACAGAATAAATATAATAGCAGCCAGCATTACATATTCCGGGTACCCCCAGATAAAGATAGCCGCAAATGCAAAAGACATAAAAAGTCGTAGAATCGACAAAATGTTCGGAATATACTTTGCCTTCATAAAAACGAAACCTTTCTAAAAATGTTTGAACGAATTGCCGAATTTAATGGCCGGCAATTGCGTTTGAAATAGCTTCCACAGGATTATATCTAGCAAAAAATTTAAGCAGAATGGAATCATTCAAAATCTCACGATCAACCGTTCCCGGTGCAACAGAGGCAATAGCATCCAGTGC
>CAJUIQ010000016.1:0-38138 GCA_910586545.1 uncultured Eubacteriales bacterium | reverse complement strand
GGTATTTCAAACGCCTTTGACCATCAGCGCAGTCATTGAGAAAATCCACACAAATAACAGAGCGCTGACCACGCCAAATGCTAGTCCCAATGTTTTGTCCACTCCACGTAGCACCGGCAGGGTAAAAACAGCGCCAATTGCCCATGTGATCAGCCGCAACACGAGAATTGCCGCCAGAAACAAACCGATAAACACAATAATGTTTGCAATTGTTCCTGCAATGGGATCCGCCACCGCATAAGATACCTGTTCAACCGCCGCGTGGCTGCCGTCGTTTGCGCTGTGAATCAAATCCGTTACCGCCTGAGAATCAGCGCCATACTGATTTAGAATAGAAAGGAACTGGGAATTTTCCAACAGCTTTGACAAATCATATACGACGCTTTGTGCGCCATCCGCGCCCGTCTTCGCCATAGAAGCCAGCGTATCGGTCACACCGCCCGCGATTTTGTCCAGCAAAAATTTCTCTTTTACAATAAGCGCCAGTTTGGGCGTAAAAGTATACGCTATAAGGAGCGCAGCAATTCCGGAGCAAAGCCCCATTACCGATTTAAAAAATCCCCGCTTGTAGCTGATAAAAATTGTCAGCGCACACAGCGCTAAAATGACAATATCCAATACAAAATGCATTCTAATAACCATGCCTTTCTTTTACAGCAAGCACGTTTCTATATATTGTATTGCAGGTTTTCCCTGCTCATTCACCAAAAAAGAGAGAATATGTTCCGCCGCTCTCACAAATCACAGCCCCGCCTCTGGCAGGCAAGAGATCCAAGGCTTCGCCGCGCAGCCGCTCTTCTATAGGAGGCTCGCCAGACAGCGGATACTGAACAGCCTTGTCCTCACAAAGAACATATATAGCCCGGTTTCCATCCGCTGCGACTGTCCGAATTTTTTCATTGATTATATTATTATATATGATATTCCCGTCTGTGTCAAATAGAATTATTTCATTTTCTGATCCAATTGCGTTTTTCGACACAGCCAGCGCAAAGAAGTCTCCATTCACATCAAATGCAGCAGGTATAGCGCCTGTTATATCATACTGTCCACACTGTTTTTCTCCATCATAAAACAAAACTTTATTGTCGCATACAACCACCAGTCTGCCATTATCCATATATCGAACCGCCAGCGGCATAGTACCTTCCAGCCGCACAGAGGCAGTCTCTTCACTGCCAACTTTACAGAACATAATTTCACAATACGCTCCCGCGCCGGCAGCGCCCGCTGAAACAACCGCCATTTGATCTCCCCGCGAATCCAGCGCCATATCGACTACATACTTGTCCTTATAGTACTTTACGCGAGGCTTAAAATCCGGGCTGTAAACTGTAATCAAATATTTTGATTCATCCGAACTGGTGAGCAGGGCGTGGGTACCGTCGTCCGCAACAGCTGCGTCTTCAATCACTTCCTCAGCCTGACTGCTAAGAACGCGAGCAATCGTAGTATATATAGAATAGGATTTTCCATCTGCGTCATATAGCAAAGCATATTTTTTCCCCACAGCCAAACGGGGATCTGCATACGCACTTTCATAGTCCAGTTCTTTAGAGCCGGAAGCATTGTACAGACGAAATCCGGCGGCGCTTGCCACCGCGATACGATCCCGAAACAGGGCAAAGGACGGGGCGTACTGCCGCTCAAAGCTGATGTCGGCATATTTCCCCACAGCGGACACCACGCCGGTATCCAAATCTCGAATTAAATACATTAGATTTCCATAAGTGATATTTTCCCGATAAAAAAGGAGCATGATCATTAAAAAAGCCACCAAAAGAATCACAGAAAGCATCCGGGCCCATCTATACCGGTCTGCAATAGCAATGTAATAGCCGTTGACAGCAGGCTGCCGCGCATCCAGTTCTATGGACACATGCGCCGGACGTCTCTTCTTTCGTTTCGCCGGATCATCCGGTATGCGTTTTTTGTTGGTCCGCCCTGGACTTGCCTTCTTTCGGCGGCTCCCCGTACGGATCAGCTCATCCCGTTCCCAGTCATCTTTTTTGCCAGCCATATGTGCTCCTCCTTTCTGAAAAAATCGCTTATTCACATTGCCACAAAATCTGTGACGGATACCGTACTTCCCGCAAGTACAAACCTGCAGGCGGCGCGGTAAATCCTGCTCGCTCTCTGTCTCCACAGGATAATATTTGGGGAATATCTTCCGCCAAAATTCTGCCCGCAGCCACCTCCAGCAATGTGCCTGTCATAATACGCACCATATTATATAAAAATCCGTTGGCAACTACAGAGTACTGAATCATCCCATCTGGCTGCCTCACTACTCCGGCACGCATTACGGTACGCACCGTATCCTTATCTGTTGGATCTCCCGTCATAAAGGCACGAAAATCATGCTTACCCACATAAGCCGCTGCCGCGGTCTGCATACGCGCCATCCCATCTGGTGTGATCCGCCGAATATTATGATAGCTTCTGTCTTTTAGGAAGGGACTTGCAAAGGGCGCATCCCAAATCCGATAGATGTATTCTTTTTCCACCGCATCATATCGTGGGTGAAATATATCTTCCACCTCTGCCGCTGCGCAAACGGAGATGTCCGGCGGCAGACACGGAGCAAATGCACGGTGAATTTTAGAAACGGGAATTTTGCACCAATCAGCCAGTTCTCCATTAGCAGGATACACGGCACATACATAACCAAGCGCATGCACGCCCGCATCTGTCCGGCTGCAGCCGGTAACGCTGCAGGGTCTGCCGAAGACTCGCTTTGCCGCATGGGTCAGCACTTCCTGAATACTGGCTCCGTTTTTTTGGCACTGGAATCCACAGTATGCCGTGCCAATATACTGTACTTTTAAAAGTATTTTCATAAATGCTGTTTACAAGGCCAGGGAATATCCCGACGCAAAAATATTGAACAGAACTACTCCAGCGCACAAAGCGCATAAAATGAGCAGCATCGCTAAATCCCGCCAACTGGAATGCAGTACATTCATACGCGTACGCCCTTCTCCACCTGTATAGCAGCGACATTCCATAGCGGTGGCAAGTTCTTCCGCGCGCCGAAACGCAGATATAAACAACGGAATCAGAATAGGAATCAACGCTTTCGCACGGTGCACTAGAGACCCTGTGGAAAAATCTGCACCTCTGGCTTTTTGGGCATTCATAATTTTCTCTGTTTCTTCCACCAACGTCGGAATAAAACGCAGAGCAATGGTCATCATCATGGAAAACTCATGAACCGGCAAACGAATTTTTGCCAGTGGGGACAGCAAACGCTCCAATCCGTCCGTAAGAGCAATCGGTGTCGTTGTATAGGTAAGCAGGATACTGGTGCCCACTACCAAGATCACCACTCGAACGACAATCAGCAACGCGTTGATCAGTCCCTCCAGATAGATGTGAAATATCCACCAGTCTATCAAAAGCGTCTCGCCCTTTAACCAGAAAATATTGATGAGCGCGGTAAACGAAATTATAAAGATAAGCGACCGTAGTCCCCGCAAAATTGTACGCAGCCGAATTTGGCTAATCAGAATTAAAAATACTGCGGACAAAATCAACAATGCAAAAGCAAATACATTTTTTGCAAGAAAAATAACCACAATGTAAAAAATTACAAAAAGAATTTTCCACCGGGGATCCAGCTTATGCAAAAAAGAATTTCCCTCGTAGTATTGTCCGAATGCGATATCAGCCTTCATGCGCTTCCCTCCCGGACAGCAGCCGCTGGGCTGCAAACTTCACCGTGTAAATATCCAGTCCGATATCTACACCTACATCCCGTAGAGCACGAGCTACCCGTGTAATCTGAGGTACATCCAGTCCTACGGCGATCAATTCATCGGCCCTGCTGAAAACCTGCGCCGGCGTTCCGCTCATCACAAGCCGTCCATTTTCCATCACCAATACCCGATCACAATACAAGGCCATATCCTCCATACTGTGCGAGACGATAATTACATTCGCGCCGCTTTCCCGCTGGTATTCCCGAATGCGGCCCAAAATTTCCCGACGTCCTCCTGGATCCAGGCCCGCGGCCGGCTCGTCCAACACAAGCACGGCCGGTTCCATAGCCATAATCCCCGCAAGCGCCGCTCGCCGCTTTTGTCCTCCGGACAAATCGAAAGGAGACTTTTTCAAAAGCTCCGGGGCCAGCCCCGCAAACTGCGCCGCACGCGCTACAACGTCCTTAATCTTCTCCGGATCCATCCCCATATTTTTCGGGCCAAAACTGATATCCGCCTCTACAGTCTCATCAAACAGCTGATATTCCGGATACTGCATCACCAGTCCCACTTGAAACCGAATTTGCTGAATCTTCTTTGGATCTTCCCAAATATCTTTTCCATCCAGCAACACTCTGCCGCTGTCCGGTTTCAACAGGCCATTGAGCATCTGTACCAACGTAGATTTTCCGCTGCCGGTGTGACCAATCAAGCCGGTTATTTCCCCGCCTTGAAAAGTCAAACTTACATCATCCAGCGCCCGCATCTCATATGGCGCCCCTTTGCCGTATATATAGGTTACATTTTCAAGTGTTATATCTGCCATTTGCCGTCCCCTTCAAGGCTTTTGCGATTTCAGCCGCACATGCCTCCGGATCAAAAATATCTAATGCTACATCATAACCGGCGCGGCGGACATGCCAAAGCAGTTCCGTAGTCTGGGGCACATCCAGTCCGGCAGCCCACAACTCCTCCGCACGGCTGAAAACCTCTGCCGGCTTGCCTTCCATAATAATACCGCCCTTCTGCATGACTAAAACCCGGTCCGCCATAGTAGCTTCGTTCATATAGTGGGTAATATGAATTACGGTGATCCCCTCTTCTCGGTTAAGGCGGCAAATAGTGTCCATCACTTCTTTTCTCCCATGGGGATCCAGCATTGCGGTGCTCTCATCAAATATAATGCACTTGCGGTGCATGGCAATCGCTCCCGCAATAGCGATGCGTTGTTTCTGTCCGCCCGACAGCCGATGGGTAGCATGGCGGGCATATTTGGTCATACCCACTGTCTCCAGCGCCCAATCGACACGACGGCGGATTTTTTCCGGTGGATACCCCAGATTTTCCGGACCAAAAGCTACATCTTCTTCTACAATAGTAGCTACAAGCTGATTGTCCGGATTCTGGAACACCATGCCTACCTTACGGCGGCCCTGATTTATATCCTCTTCTGTTATGTCGTCTCCTGTCATGTCCTTCCCGTCAATATAGAGCTTTCCCTCTCCCGGCTGGAGAATCATGCAAAGAATCTTCGCCAAGGTAGATTTACCGCAGCCATTGTGGCCGAGAACCGCCACAAACTCTCCTTCCGCCACGGAAAAACTCACGTCACGCAGGGCTTCTACCGGCTGTTCTCCCTCATCGGCCGGGTAAGAATAGGATATATGCTCCGCTTTGATTATCATGCTCATTTGTTTCTCCGATTCTTTTGCTGTACTGTTTCCGGTGTCCACCGCGCACTCGCCCCTGCCGGAAGAAGAAGCCCTGTCTCCTCTGCCCGCAAGCCAAGCTCTCCTGTATCAATATGCCCACGATTTCCCATAGCCTGCATTACCATATATCCCATCGCAGCCGGAGACAGACCAGTAGTATAAGAATTTACAAGGAAGAATAAGGGAGACTCTGTCATGAGGGATGCTGCAAGAGAAATCAGCGCATGCGCGCAGTCTTCCAGCTTCCAAACCTCTCCACCCGGTCCACGTCCATAAGAAGGGGGGTCCATAATCACCGCGTCATATTTTCTGCCGCGGCGAATCTCTCGCTCTACAAATTTTTTACAGTCGTCTACAATATATCGCACCGGCGCATCTCCCAGCCCGGATAACCGCAGATTTTCTTTTGCGGCCTGCACCATTCCTTTTGCCGCATCCACATGACACACGGAAGCGCCCGCAGCGGCCGCTGCGGCCGTAGCACCGCCGGTATATGCAAACAAGTTCAATACAGAGGGTTTGCGTCCCTGTGCCACAGCGCCCTTTATGATATCGGAAAACCAATCCCAATTCACCGCTTGTTCCGGGAACAGTCCGGTATGCTTAAATCCCATCGGACGGAGTTGAAAGGTGAGCGCCCCATAGGAAATATTCCAGCTTTCGGGAATATTGCATACTGTCCAGGAGCCTCCTCCGGATCTACTTCTTTTATATACGGCGTCTGCCGCCCTCCAAAAGGAATTTTCCCGTTTTGTATTCCAAATCACCTGGGGATCAGGACGGATAAGAATATACTTCCCCCACCGTTCCAGCCGTTCACCGGACGAAGCGTCCAGCAGCGCATAATCCTTCCATGTATCATTTGCCCACATTATATATCTCACCAAATTTCTATGTTAATTGTTATAAAACTGTCCGATCCGGGAATAGGCGCTGTGCCCGTGACAGATAGCAATCGCCAGCGCATCCGCCGTATCATCCGGTTTAGGAGGCTGCCGCAGCCCCAGAAAAGACGTCACCATAGTAATCACTTGTTTTTTATCTGCTCGTCCGTAGCCTACCACAGACTGCTTTACCTGCAGTGGTGTGTACTCCGAAATAGGCACTCCTCGCTGATGTGCCGTCATTAAAATCACGCCCCTGGCTTCGGACACAATAATGCCTGTTTTTTGGTTAGTGTTCCAAAACAGCTCCTCCACGCACATTGCGTCCGGATGATACTTGTCCAGAATCTGCCCCAACGCCTCATGAATCTGCAGCAACCGCTCTTCTGTCTTCTCACCGGCTTTCGTTTGAATAGAGCCATACGCCAGAGGGACAAAACTTCTTCCGTCATAGCGCAGCACACCCCATCCCACAATGGCGATTCCAGGGTCTATCCCAAGTATAATCATTTCTGACCCCGCTTTCTCTACAAATTCTGTTCCATAATCCATTTTATGGCATTTCAAAGACGTATTATTATACCATGATTTTGATAGAACATTGTTCTATCGCCGCCGGATACGGCGGGGCAACGGCGAATCCGATGCAATCGGTCGTCAATAATCCCTGTTTACCAATGACATTGGTAAACAGGGATTATTATACCATACTTTCTCCTTGCAGTCAAAGGAAGCGGCACAAAAAAATGGGATTTTACAAATTTATCATATTTGTCGAAGGTACTTCCTGCCCGCCGGCCACTCCTGCGCAAAATTTCCTTTTTTTCCTTTACATCGAAAAGGGGTTGTGTTATAATAATTAGGTATTGTTTTGTTTTATATATATCATGAATATAGGCAGGATAGGGGGCAAAAATTATGCCGGAAATATTAAAAATTCGCATAGGCGATGTGCTGGAGTTGAAAAAGCCCCATCCCTGTGGAGAAAAACGCTTTACCGTACTACGTATTGGCAGCGATGTGCGCATTGTCTGCAAAGGCTGCGGACGGGACATGACCCTTCCCAGGATCAAGCTGGAAAAAGCCGTAAAAAAGATTTACCATGCAGACGCCGACACACAGACAGATTTCCCCAAGAAAGGATAACATAAATATGAACGACATGCCCAAAGATATTATCCTATCAGAAACGCCGGATGCCAAAACAGCGGACAAGCCGCCGGTACTGCTGGCGCCACGCCTCGGTCGACAGTCTTTTTGGAAATCCGTATTTGGGGAATGGCGCTATCTGGGCCTTTGCTTTTTGATTCCTGCACTGATCATGTGGCTGATCTATATCTGCCTGCAAACCTTCCCATTCGGAGAAGAATCCGTTCTTGTGCTGGACCTCAATGGACAATATGTATATTTCTTTGAAGGGTTGCGCGACATTCTGCTGGGAAAAAGCAGCCCCATTTATTCCTTCAGCCGCGCGTTAGGCGGTGAGTTTTTTGGAATCTTTGCCTATTATCTCTCCAGTCCTTTTTCTTTTCTTGTACTTCTGTTTCCAAAGTCTATGATCACAGAAGCTCTGCTACTCATGTTTCTTTTAAAGGTTGGCAGTTGCGGTCTTACGTTTGGTATCTATATCGAAGCCACACGAAAGAGAAGCAAATCGGCAACGGTAATGTTTTCCTGCATGTATGCCCTATGCGCTTACGCTGTGGTGATGCAGCACAATACCATGTGGATCGATAATATGATCCTGCTGCCCCTAGTCATGCTGGGTATTGAGAACTTAATTAAATACGGCAAGTTTAAACTGTATGTAATCAGCTTGGCCCTGGCAATCTTCAGCAATTTCTATATTGGCTATATGATATGCATCTTCTCCGCCGCGTATTTCTTCTATGCTTACTTTTCCAGAGAACCAGGAGAGCGCAATCCACTTGGAATGCGGCGTCATTTTGCTAAAAGCGCCGGACGATTTGCCCTGTATTCTTTCATTGCGGCAGCGATATGCGCGGCCCTGCTCCTATGTACCTACTATTCCCTGGGTTTTGGGAAAACAGAATTCTCAAACCCTAACTTTGCGTTCGACCAAAAGTTCGACTGGATGGATCTGGCGTCCAAACTGTTTATCGGTTCTTACGACACGGTTCGCCCTGAAGGACTGCCCTTTGTATACTGCGGCACCTTGACGCTGATCCTTCTGCCGTTGTACTTTTTCGCCCCTCACATCAAAACCAGAGAAAAGGTTGCCTCAAGCTTACTGATCGCCTTTTTCCTGTTATCCTTCAATATTACCACATTGGATCTGTTTTGGCACGGCATGCAGCGGCCAAACTGGCTCAACTATCGCTACAGCTTTATGTTGTGCTTTATCATGGTGCTGCTGGCCTATAAAGCCTTTGAACGCATTCGGGAAATTGGGTATCGCAAGGTGTTGGCCGTATGCGGCTCTCTTGCGCTGATATTAATTATCCTGCAGAAACTGGAATATAAGCATGTGGACGACTTGGCTACTATCTGGCTGTCTCTGCTAATTATCGGCGTGTATATGCTTATACTGCGCGCTTCTACGCATCCCCGTGCTTATTTGCGCAGTACCGCTGCGCTGGTGCTGGCCATTTTGGTAGGGGTGGAACTTTTCGGCGCAGGAATTGCCAACCTGATTGATTTAGATAAGGACGTAGTTTACTCCAGCAGAACGTCATACCGGTCTT
This sequence comes from uncultured Eubacteriales bacterium, assembly GCA_910586545.1. GTDB lineage: Bacteria > Bacillota > Clostridia > Oscillospirales > CAG-272 > Avispirillum. The sequence continues at coordinate 29,136 of CAJUIQ010000016.1, read as the reverse complement.
TTATCGATCGATTCCGGCCCGTAGCGGAGGAAGTACAAAAGCAGGACAAGAGTTTTTATCGGATGGAAAAAAACCTGCACAGAAAAACCAATGATCCTTATGCCCTGCATATGTACGGCTTGTCCAATTCAACTTCTACCTTGAATCAGGAAACCATCAAGCTTTTGAATAATCTTGGACTCTCTTCAAAATCCCATTGGAGTAAATACCTGGGCTCTACGCCTGTGGTGGATTCCCTGCTTGGTATTAAATATCTAATCGCAGAAGCAGGAGATGATTCTGTACCAACATTTTATGAAGCGGTGTACACCAGCAAAAATAAAGACACGGAAAACGACGACCTTACCGTCTACAGAAATCCCTACGCGCTCTCCCTGGCCTTTGCTGTAAACAAAAGCCTGGAAACATTAGATATAAACGACGAGTCTTACGCCTCTCCCTTCCAGCGGCTGAATGCAATTGTGAATAGTATGCTTGGAGACAATGCAGACGATTCTATATTTAAATCCCAAGGAATTACAGTAGAAGCCTCGCCCGCGCTTTCCGCGTCTACTGTGTCCGGGCATACCAAATATACGAAAAATGGAAAATCCGGGGAGTGCGCCGTCACATATACCGTGAACATCACCTCATCTGATACGCTGTACTGCTATTTCCCAAGCGATTATGCCAGAGAGGCGGATCTCTACGTCAACGGTGTAAAAAAAGGAACATTCTTCGGAAATGAAACCTTCCGTATTGTAGAGCTCGGCGCCTTTGAGCCGGGCGACAAGGTGACAGTGTCTCTAACACTTCTGAACGATGAGCTATATATAAAGGAAAACGAGAATTATTTCTATTATTTAGATACCAAAGTCTTAGAGAAAGTAATGCCGCTGTTAGCCGCAAATCAATACGAGATTGAAGCGTATCGAGAAGATTCCTTTTCCGGCGCCATTACTGTAACAGAAGACAAAAGCTTAGTGTTTACCTCTATTCCATATGACAAAGGATGGAACATCTATGCAAATGGAGAAAAAATTACGCCTGTAAAGCTGCTGGGCGGTGTTATCGGCTTCTATCTGGAACCGGGTGAATATACGTTGGAACTGAAGTACTGGCCTTCCTGTCTTACCGTAGGACTCATTGGCTCCGCCGCAGGGCTGTGCGCCTTCGCCGCTGCCTGGATCCTCAGCGAGCAGTATAGAAAAAGAAAAATTGCCGCAGGATGTGCCATATATGTTCCCTGTAATTTGAATGAAGAAGTCTGTAACGGAGAAGCCCCTCCGGAAGAAGTATTCTGCCAAATTCAATTGGAAATGGAAGAAAATATGCCGCCGCTGTCGGGTCACAAGGAGGATCAGCCATGATTTACTGTCTTACCGGAGAATTGCTGGAGCTAGACGCGTTGGCGATGACTGCGGTTATTGATTGCTGCGGAGTAGGATACAAGGTTGCTGTCACCGGTAACACGCTGACAAAACTTAGTCAGCCTGCCGCCGCAAAAGAAAAAACACGTTTGTATACCTACATGGCCGTTCGTGAAGACGCTGTAGAATTGTATGGTTTCTATACCACCGAAGAGATGGACACCTTTCGCATGCTGATTAGCGTATCCGGCGTTGGTCCCAAAGCGGCAGTTGCCATTTTGTCTATTATGACTCCTGCTGCTCTGTCGGCAGCAATCCAAGCAGAGGATGCAAAGGCGCTGTCCAAGGCACAGGGGGTAGGCGGCAAAACAGCTGCCCGTATCGTATTGGAGCTTAAAGACAAGTTTGCAAAAAAACTGTTTGCAGACGCTCCTGCCGTCCAGACTGCGCCAGCCGCGGCCAGCGGCGGACATTTGTCCGACGCAAGAGACGCGCTGTTGGTGCTGGGGTATTCCCGAAACGAGATTACTACAGCGCTGCAAGGGATTGACCCTGCTAAAGATACGGAAGAAATAATCCGCATGGCCTTAGCCAAGCTAATGAAGTAAAGAGGCGCACATGAACGATTACGAAAATGAAATGAGTTATGAAGACCGGATTCTGGAAACCACTTATACCGCGGAAGATTCGGAAACAGAGTTCAGCCTGCGTCCTCGCACCCTAGACGAATATATCGGACAGGAAAAGGCAAAGGAAATTCTGAAAATTTATATTGACGCAGTCAAAATGCGGGGAGATACCTTAGACCATGTTCTGCTGTACGGCCCACCAGGACTGGGCAAAACCACCCTCTCCGCGATTATCGCGGCAGAGCTTGGCGTAAACTTTCGAGTCACCAGCGGTCCCGCAATTGAAAAACAAGGGGACCTGGCCGCCCTGCTCACCAATCTGGGACAGGGAGACGTGCTGTTCATTGATGAAATCCACCGATTGAATCGAAATGTGGAAGAAATTCTTTATCCCGCCATGGAAGACTTTGCTCTGGATATTATTATCGGCAAAGGACCAGCCGCCAGAAGTATCCGTCTGCCGCTCCAGCGCTTCACCCTGATCGGCGCGACCACGCGGGCAGGTCAGTTGACTACCCCTCTCCGTGACCGGTTCGGCGTGCTGCTGCGCTTGGAGCTTTATTCCCCACACGAGCTTGCACAAATTGTAACCCGCAGCGCCGGTATTTTAGAAATTCCTATTACCGAAGACGGAGCGTTGGAGATTGCATCCCGTTCCAGAGGGACCCCCCGTATTGCTAACCGGCTACTTAAACGGGTACGAGATTATGCCCAGGTAAAAGGCGACGGACATATCACGCTGGAAAGCGCGTCGGCCGCGTTACGAATGCTGGAAATTGACGAGCTAGGTCTGGATAACACTGACCGAAGAATGCTGGAAACCATTATCCACTTTTACAACGGCGGGCCGGTTGGCCTGGAAACCCTATCCGCCACCATCGGAGAGGAGGCGATCACCATTGAAGACGTGTACGAACCCTATCTGATGCAGATTGGCTTTATCTCCAGAACACCCAGAGGACGTTGCGTGACAAAGCTGGCATATGAACATTTGGGGATTCCATATAGGCCGGACAGCGACGCTTCTCCAAATCAAATTTCTATAGAAGAATAAACAATCTATTTACCACGGAGGTATACATATTATGTTTCATTCACCCAAGCTTTCCCTTTCCGACATTCTGGGAAAGGACTACACCACTGCAGTTGCACGTGCAAACGACGCTCTCGGTATAATGTCCTACGACGATACTATGGCCGTAGCAGACGAAAAAATCGACTTTTATCCTCAGGAAAAGCAGCTCAAAAACGATCAGTTGCTTGCCAAAGTAGGAACACAAATCATGCCTGCCTATGACAGCGACGAGCCAGGCGCCGGAACCGACGCCTTTATGAAGGCGACCAATACCAAAATGTCTCCCGTCACCGGATTCTGTAACTACCGGATAGGCGAGGACGGCAAGCTGTATCTGCTGGGCAAGAGCGAACACTATCACACGCCTCTGGGGCATCGGTTTGATGGCTATAAACTGATTGACAACGCCCGAAAAATCGGTATTCTAAACGCTACGCATAATAACACACGCGGATATATTACCCGTCTGATGGAAAAACGTATTGTCCAGATGGCTAACGGTATCTCCTGGGACGATGACGCTGCCACAAAAAAGGTTTTAGACTCTAAAGAAGAACACGTACTCAACCGTGTTATCAATCTGGAAACCGGGTCTATCGCTTGCGAGGCCGGACTGAAGATGATGCTAACCCGGTTTTATAAGTTGGACAACACCTTCGACACGCCAAAATACGCTGGAAAAACGCCTGTGTTCTTTATCATTGGCGACAAAAACGGCGGAGTAGAGGGCAACTATCACGGTACGTCTATCCTTGCCCAATCGTTTCGTGGGCTTTGGCCCGAACTGCGGGCGGCCGCAGGCGATGCCGAATTATACAAAATAGTTCCGGTAACCATCAATGATCTTGCCGACTTCGAAGCCAAAATCAAAAAATATAATACCGGAAACTACAAAACCGCCGGATTCGCTCACGAAATTATCCTGATGAACTATGGCGGTATCCGACTGACCAAAGAATTTCTCCAGGGTGCATACGCGCTTTGCCGGGAATATGATACTCCCACTATGTGCGATGAGATTCAGTCCTGTATGTGGTATAAAGGAGCGTTTCTGTTCCGCCTGTATGGCCTGCAGCCGGACTTTTCCATTGTCGGCAAAGGGTTCCCCGGAGGTGAATATCCCGCATCCAAAATCATCACCACCGCGCCTATGGATACTCTGAACCAATTCGGCGCTTTGGTAACCAACGGCCAGGAAGAGCTGGCCTCTCTAGCATATCTTATTACCATGACTTTCATGCAAGCCAACGGGGCAGAAATTGAACGGATTGGCAGTCGGTTTGAAGCCGGCCTGAAAAAGCTTAGAGAAAAACACAGTAATATCCTTTTGGATGTAGAAGGAAAAGCTCATCTGGTTGCCCTGCACTTCCACACCGTAGACGATGCCGCCGCTTTTGCAGAAAAAATGAAAACAGCCTGCATTGATGCTTCCGCGCAGATTTACAAGGCAAACTGCCTGCCTGCTATGCTTATGAAGCCGCCGGTCATCGCCAGTGAGGCCACCATGGATTATATCGTGAATACCATCGACACGCTCCTCTCTAAATAAAAATCGGGATACAATCATATGCTTGTAATTGGACTTGACGTAGGAACTACAGGAACAAAGGCCATTGTTGTTGATGAAAAAGGAACGGTTTTGTCCTCCGGCTATCAGGGATATGCCCTGATCAGCCGTGAGGGATGCGTAACACAGAATGCGGAAGACTGGTGGGACGCTGCCGTACGCGCTATACGCATAGCTCTGCAATCTGTAAAAACGTCGGATGTGCGCGCCATCGGCATTTCTACCCAAGGCGCCAGTATGCTGGTGGCCCGCAGCGATGGGACACCTCTGTCTCCGGTCATCACCTGGATGGATACCCGAGCAAAAAAAGAAGCCGCTGTTCTTTCAGACACCATCGGGCAAGAAGCCGTTTACCACAAATGCGGATGGCTTCCCAATCCCTCCCTGGACGCTGCCAAAATCCTGTGGATGCAAAAACATGATCCAACAATTTTTGCAGCGGCTGACACATTTATCTCCACACTGGAATATATCAATTTAAAACTGACCGGCAACAATTGCATTGATCCTACAAACGCAGCAATCCGCCAGTTGTTCAATATGGAAAGCGGTACATGGGATACCGAAATTTTAAGTCTGTTGGGTATCTTTGCAGAGCGTCTGCCAAAGGTTCTGCCGGTAGGCAGTATAGTAGGAACGCTTACCAAGGAAGCGGCCGCAGCGCTGGGGCTCTCCACGGAAGTAACCGTATACAACGGCGCGCATGATCAGTACTGTGCCTCTATTGGATCTGGCGCAGCAGACACCGGCGACATGCTTCTGGCTACAGGCACTACATGGGTAGTGCTGGGCATAACAGACCGCCTTTTGTATACCGACAATCACATCTGTCCCGGCATTCATCCTGTGCAGGGCAAATACGGAGCTATGGCTTCTTTAGTCAGCGCCGGCAGCGCGCTTAACTGGTATAAAGATATCGTAAACGCAGATTTTCTGACAATTGACAAGGAAGCCGCTACCCGTACACTGGATGCCAAGGACCTTTTCGTACTTCCATATGTACTGGGAGCAGGTTTCCCTCATAATCGAACAGACCTGCGAGGGGCCATGTTCGGTCTGGATGCAGGTCACGATCGGTATCATATCGCCCGCGCAGTAATGGAGGGAGTAGCGTTTGAGGCGTCGATTGTATTAGAACAGTTTGCCGCCCAAGGTATGCGTATCGGCAAATTGATGATGACTGGCGGCGCTGCCCGCAGCGATGTTTGGAGCGAAATTGTCGGATATGTTACCGGATGTGAGATATATCGTCCCAGCGAACCGGAAACATGCTGTCTTGGCGCCGCTATGATTGCCTTTGTAGGGATGGGCATATATGATGATTTCAACGCCTGCCGCAACGCTATGGTGAAGAGTCGCAAGCTTGAACTGTCGGATTCAGGAATGTATGATTTTTATCATGAAAAAGGAACGCGCTATCGTGCGCTGATACAAAAACTGCTATAAAAAATACGTTTTATATGTAAACAAAAGAAGCCTTCCCATGGGAAGGCTTCTTTTTACTGCATTTTTCTCTTCTGTTCCAAATACTCTAAGGATTCTCGCACGTCCTTGTACATATAAAGACTTCCTACAATCAGCAGCGGCCGGCCGTCGCTCCTGGCCTTTCGCATCGCCGCTTCCAGTCCGTCCTCTATATTTTCTACCGGTCTAGCAGGCATACCCGCTTTTGCGAAAACAACTGCATATTCTTCCGCAGCCAGTGCACGAGGATTGCCAGGCGTAACACAAAATACGCTTGCCGCTATTTCCTGCAGCTGCATAGCCATGGAAATATACTCTTTATCCGCCATTACCCCAGTTAACACATGTACTTTTTTACCTAAAAATAACGCCTTTACTGTATCCACCACAGCGTCGACTCCCAAGGGATTGTGTCCTCCGTCAAAAATCACAAGAGGATCCCGCTGTAATATTTCAAATCGGGCTGGCCAGCGGGCATTTTCTATTCCGGCACGAATACTTTTCTCCGAAAAGCCCAACACTCGTGCCGTCTCTATGGCAATAATCGCATTTCTCGGCTGATATTTTCCCAGCAGTCGCATATGATATGGTTGTCGTTCGTCTGCAAGGAAAAAACGAGTTCCCTCCAGCGATACCTCGTCTATTTGCAATTTATCAAAATTCACAGAATAAACAGGAGCCTTCTCCAAGTCCGCTTTCTCGCCTACTACCCGCTGTACATCCTCCTCACTGCTTCCGAGAATTACCGGGCATCCCGGTTTAATAATACCAGCCTTTTCTCCTGCAATTTCTGCAATTGTAGATCCAAGCTGCGCCGTATGATCCAGCCCAATGCCAGTAATCACGGTGGCAACAGGCGTTTTAATAATATTGGTAGAGTCCAGACGTCCGCCCAAACCTGCTTCCAAGATTACAATTTGACACTGTTCCTCACAAAAATATAAAAATGCAGCCGCAGTGATCAGCTCAAATTCGGTAGGAGGATCCTCCATGCTCTCCGCCACAGGTCGGATCCTCGCGATAATCTCTGCAAGACGGCTGTTGGAAATTGGAATCCCGTCTACAGATATGCGCTCATTAAACTGACGTACATAGGGAGAAGTGAACATTCCTGTACGATGTCCAGCATGCTGACAAATTTCTGCCAGCATAGCGCAAACGGACCCTTTTCCATTCGTTCCCGCCACATGAATGAACGACAAGGCATCTTGCGGATTCCCCAATAAATCACAAAGTACGTTAATGCGCTCCAACCCAGGCCGGCTTCCCCGCCAGCATATTGAATGAATATATGCAATTGCTTCGTTATACGTCATAATCCACAAATCGCTCCAACCATTTTATTGATTCCTTTGCTGCGCAGCAGTATGTACAGGAAGATAAATTCAATTATCCCAATACAGATATATAAGGGAATACGAGGTAAAACCAAAGGAAATGAATAGCCGAAATAAATCATTAAACCGACTGATTTTACAATCATATTCCCGGCTATATGCGCCGCCGCTACGCTAAACGACAACTGCAGTGTTCCCTTTTTAGGAAAAATCCACCGGGAAACCGCGCCGGCAGAAAAACCCACAATTCCGGCACCCAGTGTTAAAATCGGATTCAACTGACCAAGACCATAAGTCACCAGTGTATTCAGGATATCCGATGCAAGCCCAGCGGCTAGCCCAGACCAAGGTCCAAAAAGATACCCGGTTAGAATAAGAGGCAAATTTTCAAAGGTAACCCGAAGGTAGGGCGTTAAGGTGAAAGATTTGCAAAAAAGAGCAATAACAGTAGCACAGGCTGTCAGCAGCGCTACCGCACATAACACACGAATATTGCCAAATAAAGACGTTTTGCTTTTGGACATAAAAAAACTCCTTTACCCCGACGTTCACGCGGCAGGGAAAGAAGGTGCAAATATTGCTCATTCTGACTAAGCCGTTTGAAGCGGGATGCAGAAACAACACCGCAAGCATAGCTTTTCGTCCGTGTGTCAACTCCCCGTACTCACGGCACTTCACGCGCTGTTTCTTACTCTTCAACTTAGATTGTTACAGTCTCTCTACGATAAATTATATTTATTATAGCGAAAACTGCAGTTTTTGTCAATCCATAAATGAAAAATATGAGAGCTTGACATTTCCCTGATAAAATGTTAGAATAGTATAGTAAAGTTTATATGCAGGCGTGGCGGAATTGGCAGACGCGCTGGATTTAGGATCCAGTGGGCTTCCCGTGCAGGTTCAACTCCTGTCGCCTGCACCACCCCCCAACTTTTATTAAAAATTGGGGGCTTGTTTTTTTATTACTGCTTTTAAATTCTTACCTAAAAGCAAAGGAAGTTCTATAACATTGAAAACTGCGAGAAAGTTTGGAATATTTTTGAGCATGTGAGAGAGGCACGTCTGCTTGCACAAAGCAACATAAAGCGAAACTTACAGTTGTAATTTTATGTTTGGAAATTAAAAAAAGGGAACTGTCACAATGACAGTTCCCTTTTTCTCTTCCCTATCTGTATTATTTCAGACCTAATCGGTATAAAGCTTTAATCTATCTGTTAGGTTATCCTTATGCGATCTTCTCTCTATAATAAGAGGTATCATGGTGCATATAATCAATAAGAGCGCAGCGCTAATAATAATAGGAATAGTTGGATAATGAAATGTAAAATAGTTTATTCGATTTTTTATAATTTTTACAAACATATACCAGACAATATTCCCCCAAAATATGGTTTGCAAAGAGATCACGAAGCTGTACAGGCACCCTTCCATAATCAGCATTTGCCGCAACTGTTTTTTCGTCAGTCCCATACTCTCCATTACTGCAAATTCTTTTTTTCTAATGGTTAATCCTGTGATCATCGCGCTGATATAATTTACAATGCCCATGAATATCAAGATACAGCTGAATGATCCCATGACCACCGCATTTGCCTCTATGCTACTTTTCTTACTTTCTAAAATATCTGACTTACTGGTAAGAAATACTGTGCGAAGATCATTCACTGCAATTCCAAGTGATGTTTGCGTGTCTCTTACATATTTTTTATTATACTGCGCGATAAGGTGTTCAAGCGTTTGCTTAATAAGCGGTTCTGATTCGCAGGCAACGTCTAAATCCATACGAAATATCTGCTTTGTTAGCCGCATCTTATCAAACCCTTTTTCACTCACTAAAAAATAAACAATATTGCTGCTGTTCCATGTTGTTTTCAAGTCCGGAAAATCCGGCAATGTAAAATCCATCACACCTGAAAATGTCATTTCCGTGGTAGTACCCCCATCCATATTACTGATGGTTATAGGTTGGCCTATGTTTTGAATCGCCTTGTCTTCCTGTATTTTGGATAGAGCATGATAATGCAGCAAAATGATCCCGCTTCCTTCTCTTACTTTGTCTATGTCCACCTGCAAGGTATTTGCTTTAATAAACTGTTCTAAATTCTCTTCATTTTGTTCGTTCAGTATTTGAACAACAAAAGAATCGGATCCCTTATTATCACTATAAAAATCCAGTGTATCTTCTTGCCCTCTCAGCATTCCATACCCGCCAGCCGTAATACTTAAATGTTCTATATCTGAGATTTCACAAATCTGATTTTTCAATTCCAAACCAAAAAATGTGGACTCTTCTTGATATGCGCTTACAGTATTGGCCGTCATATTGGTCATTATTTGAAAATCCGGATTTTCATATTCAATTTCGTTCACCGTATTTGTCCCTCGTAAAATTACGACCGATGTGATCGAAACAATCATTCCCATAGTTACTGATGTAACTATAATAAAAAATTGCGTTTTTCTTTTCGTTATGTTCCGCCATGCCATATTCAGTAAACGGAAGGAATAACGTTTTTTCCCTAAAGTAAGCTTACGATTGCTATATCTATACCACTTGTTTTCTTCAAAAGCGTTTATCGTTCTAATAGGAGCAAGTCCGGCAATTTTTCCTGCTACACTTATTACGCCTATGTAGACGATGATTAGGCCAAATACGACTGCAAAAATAACAATAAAAGGAGAAAATATTTTACAGTTTTCAAGACCGCCGTATCCGTTTAAATACATTTTTGCAATAATACCAGGAATGATAAAAATAGATACAATACTGCCCAAAAAGGCGCCGATACCACACCCTATCACAGCAATTTTTATTGCCTGTCTCACTAAAATTTGTTTCAACTGCTTTTTCGTGGCTCCAAGAACTTTTAATAATCCATATTGCCGAATATCCTTACTGCTGGAAATCCGCAAAATATTATAAATCAATAAGAAAGCGACGCAAAGAATTAGTACGACTAACACAGCTGCGATATCATAGCCGCCTACTAATTTGTAAATTTGCTCCTGTGTAATCGTGTTCCCGCCGATAAACCGCTGTGTATCATCAATCATTGCAACATCCTGATACAGCATTTCTTCAATGCGCTCTCTGGAAATTGTATCATTTTGCTTTATGAGCAGCGTCATTTCCACATCTTGAAAATCATTTAAAGCGCCCCATGAAAAGTAGCCGCTTGGCAAACCAATCATGTCGTCAACATATTCTGTGTAAAAACCCGACAAAGTAAATTCTTTCGTAATTACACTTCCATTCAAATCCTGCATTTGGATACTGACCGTCATCCCAATTGCAGGATCGAGGATTCCTAAATCCTCCAACGAACGAACAGAAAGCATGGTTTCATCTGTCTTTATAGGATAATCACCATGTATGTCCGTATAAGCAGGCTTTTGCATGTCCTCCCAAGCAGTATGATCCAAAACAATGCAATCAAAATTCTTGGCACCTGCAATTTTTATAGATTTTCCAACTTGCTTTATATAGGGCAATTGCTTTATGGCCTGATATTGCTCCTGCGTGGCCCTTTCCAATGTTGTATAAGCGGTTGTTCCGGCATTTCTCACATATAAAAGCCTGTTTGCTTCAAGCCTGCCTATCGTTAAACTAAAAATGCAAATTATCGTCGTTATCGTGAAAACAATCGTACCAATTAAAATATAATTACGTGTTTTATTCAATTTAAAGCTTTTATCAGCAAGTTTTTTTATAATTTCTTTGTTATTGTTTTTCACGTTACGCACCTATCACCCTACCGTCCTCAATGCATATAATCCGATCTGTCATCTGGGCAATCTCTTCGTTATGCGTAATGATTACAATCGTCTGATGAAACAATGATGCGCTTGTTTTTAATAAACCAATTACCTCCATTCCCGTTTGGGAATCTAAATTTCCTGTTGGTTCATCGGCTAAAATAACTGCAGGCTTGGTGGATAACGCCCGTGCTATAGCAACCCGCTGCTGTTGTCCTCCTGATAACATATTCGGCATGTGATCCAGTTTAGATTGCAGACCTAAAGATTCAATTATTTTATCTATAAACTTTTTATCTATCAGGCGTCCGTCTAAATGCAAAGGTAAGACCACATTTTCGAAAACATTCAGAATGGGAACCAAATTGTAATTCTGAAAAACAAAGCCAATATTTCTCCTGCGAAATATAGTCCGTTCCTCTTCACTGAATGTATTTAGTTTTTTCCCTCTAACCAATACTTCTCCCGACGTCGGTTGATCTAACCCGCCTAATATGTTTAATAAAGTAGTTTTGCCGCTGCCGGAAGAACCTACAATTGCTACAAATTCTCCTTCTTGAATCGTGATGGAAACATCGTCCAACGCCTTTACCGTATTACATTTGGTACGATACTCTTTCTTTAAGTGGATTGCCTCAATAACTTTCATATCTTCACCTCCATGATTACATGTTAGCAAAAGAAAATTACAATTTACTTACAAAAATTCAGTTTTTATTGTTTGGTAGATAAATTGATATATCTATTCCCTTGTTTTTTCTTTTAACCTTCATAAAGCCATCATGCAGATGTATAATTTTATTGGATAAATACAAACCGATCCCATATCCCTGCGTATCTTTTGTATTTTTTCCTCTGTAAAATCTTTTAAAAATTAAGTTTTCTTCTCCGGGCAGAATTCCCCTTCCCCAGTCTTCAATAAGGATTTCGGAAAACATATTATTGTCCATTGCTTTTATTTGAATGACAGCGTTAGAGTCGGAATATTTTATGCTATTGTCTAATAAATTGACTATGACCTCTCCCAGCCAGTCTTTATCGTGCAAAATATCGTTTTTTTCAATTTCCAATGCAATTGTGATATTCTTGGCTTCGGCTTTCTTTTTTACCTGAAGAACACTTTTCAATATGGTGTTTTCTATGTCGCAAGAATCTTTTGTTATTTGAATAAGCTGTATCTCAAGTCTTGCCATTTTTATAAAGCTTTCTGTTAGAAACTGAATGCTTTGCTCAGTGTCCATAATGGCTCGCAAATATTCTTGCTGCTCTGTTGTCAAATCTGTATCCTTTAATAACTGCACATACGTTTCGATATTTGTCAAAGGTGTTCTAAGCTCATGAGCAATATCCGAAACAAGCTCTTTTATTGCGTCCCTTTCCCTCGTTAATGCCTCTTCTCTGTAAGTAAATGTATCGGCTATTCTCTCAATTTGATGATATATTTTACCAAATAATGAATCCACCAACACTGTAGCAGGTTCTATTTTCTCTCCGCTGAGTACTTTGTCCAGGGCAGCGGATATCTCTTCTAATTCTTTGCTTCGCTTTAACATATTTCATCTCCAAATATGTACCCCAACCCAAAAACATTTTTTATGTATATCGGTTTATGCGGGTCGGGCTCTATTTTTTTACGCAGTCTATTTAAGGTGACATGTAACGTATTTTCTTCTACAAAGTAGCCATATTGATCCCAAACATTTTCCAATATCGTAGCTTTTGTAATTACCTTATTTTGATTTTTCACCAGTAATTCTAATATTGTATACTCTTTCGCAGTCAAACGGACCACTTTATTATCGCGTTTCACTTGTTTCTTAGAAACGTCAATCATGAGGCCCTTATATGAAAAAATCGCGTTTTTACTTTTTTCTGTTCGGCGCAAAACGGCTTCTATATGCTTTAAAAGTACTGTTAAGGAAAACGGTTTTACCAGATAGTCGTCCGCACCCATGTCAAACGCTTTTACCATATGCTCCTCATCATCCCTCGCTGTAAAAAACAAAAAAGGGATATTGAGCGATTTTATTTTCCTTGAGAAATCCAAACCGGTTCCATCTGGCAGCCCTATATCGACAATTGCCAAATCAATTGCCACATTTAGTATTTCAGCGGCCTCTTGCAGGCTATGTGCTTGTACTACCAAATAATCGTGTTTTTTCAGCAATGCGCTTAACCCATTATTCAGTAGAGCATCATCCTCCATAATTAAAATTTTCTTTTTCATTTGTATACCCTTTCTCAAGAAACATCTGCTTTGCCGTTGAAAAAATTATATCACTTTTTATCCACTTATGATAGAGTGTCGCATTATTTTAAGAAAAAGATATAAAAATGCCAAAAAAAGTGTTATAATAAATATAGGACGTACTGTTCAAATTAAACTTTGTGTTTGAATAGACTTACCAAATACTTGAATTTAAGGAGAACTACATATGCAATACAAAATTGTTGGCGAACCTATGCCTGCCGTAATATGCGAACTGGAAAACGGTGAATCGATGATCACTGAAAAAGGCTCTATGAGCTGGATGAGTCCCAATATGTCTATGAAAACCAGCGCAGGTGGTATCGGAAAAGCCTTTGGACGGATGTTTTCTGGAGAGTCCATGTTCCAAAACACCTATACAGCCGAAAATGGCGCAGGTATGATTGCCTTTGCCTCCAGCTTTCCTGGCTCAATCCGCGCGGTACAAATTACGCCGGATCACCCGGTGATTACCCAAAAAAGCAGCTTCCTGGCTTCCGAACAAGGAGTAGAGCTATCCGTGTTTTTTCAGAAAAAAGTGGGAACCGGTTTGTTCGGCGGCGAAGGGTTTATTATGCAGAAGCTGTCCGGAAATGGAATTGCTTTCTTGGAAATCGATGGCTCAGCAGTAGAATACGAACTGCAGGCCGGGCAAAGTATGATCGTGGACAGCGGCAACCTTGCTATGATAGATGCGAGCTGTTCGCTGGATATTCAAACTGTTAAAGGCGTCAAAAATAAACTGTTTGGCGGAGAAGGATTTTTTAATACAGTCGTTACGGGCCCTGGTAAAATCATCGTACAGACTATGCCGATCAGCGGTATGGCGGCAGCTCTGATTCCCCATCTACCTGGAGACAGCAAATAAGCTCTGTTTGGCATAAAATCTTGTCAATACGACACGGCTTCATTTGTCTTTGAATACGAAAAAGCCTCCATGCTACGGAGGCTTTTTCTTTTATTTTCAAAATTTATTTTCAATTTACAGATTTTTTGCCATTTTTTTCCATTTCCATGTATTATTATCATATTGTGCAGGCGCCGCACAAACAGATCAAAAAACAACAGATAGCTGAAAGACGTTTTTCAGCACCAACTTGCCGCCAATTGTGGCAAGACGGCATTTTGGATTCAACACAACTGCCACAAATTTATGGAAAGGTAAGGTTATAAACATGGCAAAAAAGATTCTGCAAAAGCTGGTCCCCATAGGAACAGCAGCGGCATTGCTGCTTTGCGCTCTTATAGGAAGCTGGCATTCTGGTGCAGCCACCATATCGCAGGGCACTGCTTTCACCCGCTACGATTTTGATTACGCCCCTGCCGTCATCTACGGAGACGGACCACAGACCAAAATATGGTGGGGTGGCGGCACTGGAAGCGGCGATGCAATCTACTACGCAACATCCACATCTTCCGGTTGGAGTACACCGGTGAAAGTTCTGGAAAAATCTGCGGCAGGCTGGGACAGCTATCACACCTGCGACCCGTCTGTAATCAAAGGCGCCTTTCAAATGAATGGACAGGCCTATACCTACGCCATGTATTATACAGGCACCTATGACGCCATAGGATATGACAGCCACATCGGCGTGGCCTTCTCCAATGACGGAATTCACTGGACAAAATACGGCGCACCTGTGGTAGGCCCTTCCTCAGACGCTTCCCGGCAGTATGGCACAGGTATGCAGTCGGTTTACAGATCCGCGTCTGGGCTGATCACTATGATGTATTTTGACTCTACTACGAACAAAAACTACATGGTGACCTCTACCGATGGAATCAACTTTACCAATAAAACACTGCTTCCAAGTCATTTTACAAATGAACACAGCGGAGATATCGCCTTTTCTCCCACAGAAAATAAATGGTATATAACAACAAAAAGCGGTACAGATGAAGAAATTTATATTTATGAATCTGTAGACAGCAATCTAGCTGGCACATGGGAATGGACAGGCACCATATCCAAAGCCACAACGGGAAAAGTTAAGAATCATAATCCGGGATGGATGCGGTATCCCGGCGGAGATATTTATATTGAAAGCGGTACCGGATATAAATATATTTATTACGGCGCAGGCTCTGCTTCTACCGCTACATGGGATATTGCCCGGTCCATCTACACCACAGGCTGGGAATTCAGTATAAACGGAAATCGTCAAGGATGGACCAGCGCAAATATTGCAAACGATACAGGCCCAGTAGACGGCTTTTGGATATTTGTGACCAATCAAAATGATCCCTACCTGACATCTCCCGCACTGGAAGCGCCAGCGGCAGCTTTTTCCACTGTTTCCGTACGGATTGCCAATCAAAATACAAATTCTCAAGGAAAAATCTACTTTAAAACAGCGTCAGAGAATTTCTACAGTGAGGACAAGTCTGTTTCCTTTACCTGCACTGCCGGCGGCGGATGGTATACCCATAACGTGAATATGTCGACAAACGCCAAATGGACAGGCACCATTACGGGAATCCGCGTGGATCCCGTGGCAGAAGGCACTGTTGCCGCTTGTGGCGTAGACTTTATTCGCCTGATAAAATAACGCCTAACTTAAAAATCCCCGGACAGTCCGGGGATTTTTTACAATTGACGATTTTGCCTAAACACTTCATAGGAAAGAATCGAGGCGGCAGATGCAGCAGACAGTGCGGCAGGAAAAGCACGACCATAGTCAAGGCGAACGATGCAATCTGCCTGTGACAAGACAGAGGCGCGAATTCCCCGCTTTTCCCCCCCTACAATCAAAAAAATCGGACGACGCAAATCCGCATCATATACACTGCAGGAATTCTTTTTATCCGCACAAACGATTTTATATCCTCCGTTTCGGAAAAAATCCACCGCCTCTTCCGGTGCAGACGTATATAGGGAAAGCAGCTCCGACGCGCCAGCAGATGATCTGCATACTACTCCCGCAGCGGTCATCCAGTTGCGCTGCGGCAAAATGACCCCGTCGGCGCCGGCAGCATAAATAGAGCGTAGTGCATATCCAAAGTTATAAGGATCTTCAATTCCGTCCAGCATTACATAAAAGCCAGTAGTCGGAAGTGTTTGCGCTTCTAAATAGACAGGACTCCTGTCTGTACAGCGAGCGACAATCCCCCCATGTGATGTTCCGATTGTGATTGAATCGATTTTCTCTTCTTCACAAGGAGTAAGCACAAATCCTTTTGAAGCGGATATTTTCTCCAGATAATGAAGTTCTTTTGTACGGGATGTCCTGCGATTTTTGTCATACAAAATTTCCGTAATTCTCCGATCACTGGTGCCAAGCTCTCCTGCCTGTAAAATCGCGCGAATCGAAGTCATTCCCTCAAATAAATTAGAGGGTAAAAATTTTTCCCGTTCCTTCATCATCTGGATCCCTTCCTGTTTTTCTTTATTGTAACAGATTTTAAAGGAAAGGTCAAATGAGCGCGGTATGTATAAAGAGAAGCCCGCAAAAACGCGGGCTTCTCTTTATACATGCGCCTGTTTTTTTGCAGGGCCGTCTATCACATGTCCCTCTCCGTCAAAACGGGAACCATGACACGGACAATCCCAGGTGCCTTCCTCCCCATTTTTATGCAGTTTGCATCCCATATGGGTACATCTGGGTCCGCCAATACTAAGCAGACCTGCCGCAGCGGACCCAATATTAGATACAAGTTGTCCCCCTGCCATAGGACGACGAGGAGAATACAGCGTTTCCAAATCGCTTTTCCCAGAAAGGATCAAATCACAAAGCAGGCGGCTAGCCACCATAGATCCTGTCATACCCCATTTGCTCATGCCGGTCGCTACATACATTTGACCTGTTCCTGCACGGTGTCGTCCAATATATGGGGTATTATCCAGGCTCATACAGTCCTGTGTAGCCCAGAAATACCGTTCCGATGCATTCGGCCACGCCTGTTTTACAAGCGCACGCAGCGGCGCAAATCCCCCGCCCTGCTTCCCTGTTTTATGACTTCCTCCGCCAACCAAAAGCAGATTTTGATAGTGACGAAAGGAAAATCCCTCAGGACATGCATCCACATACATTCCATCCAGATGCGGCGCACCTTCCAGTGCAAGCACATAGCTGCGATGCTGATACAGCTTCATAAAATACAATCCCGGTATATTGATCATGGGATAATGGGTAGCCAGCACAATATGCTCCGCGTGAATACTGCCCGCTTCTGTACAGGCAATTCCATCTTGAACATGCCGTATAAAGGTATGCTCATATATATCCAGCTGCTTTGCTAATTCCCAAAGAAGCCGCAAAGGATGAAACTGCCCTTGATGCTGCATACAAAGAGCGCCCACCATAGAAAACGGCAGAGACGGGCACTCGACAATATTTGCAGAAAGTCCTAACTTCTGATATGCCTGCGCTTCCTGTTCTAATTTGTCTCGGTTATCTACACTATACACATATGCGTTTTGTTCTTCAAAATCGCATGGATACCGCCCTGCCAGCATACAAAAATCTGCAACTGCCTGCTGATTTGCCGCAAGATACATTTTGGCGGCATCCAGTCCACGTTTTTTTATAATGTCCCCATAAATCAGTCCATGCTGAGCGGTCACCTTTGCGGTAGTATTTTGGGTAATTCCACTCCCCACCGTCTTCGCCTCCGCTACAATGCAACGTGCTCCTGCTTGCTGCAGCCGATATGCAGTAAGGATCCCCGCCATTCCGCCACCGATCACCAGTACGTCCGTCTTGACATCGCCTTGCAAAGCGGGGTGCGTTTTGGGCTGTATTTCTTTTACGCCAGCGCTCCAAATAGATTCCATTTTTTATCCCCCGATTTTAATACACTGAAGACAGTATTCCCCAAAGCAGAAAATCCATCCAATTCTTAACATAAAGAATGTCTATACTTAATTCATAAAATTTATAGCATAAATTGTTTTCATCGACAATTTTTTATTATTTTCTCTATATTTTACTGATAAAATGAGCAAAAATAGTGAAAAATACACAATTATTTTGTTTCTATGGGAAGGAGGGTAGAAACGGTGTATTTATGAACATACAAGGAAAGCCAAAAAAGACATTTTTATACCGCATTTTGAAAGGACGGTAGAGCTATGAAAACAAAACGGAAGCTTCTCTCAGTAATGTTGGCAACTTGTTTGATTTTCCCTGCTTTCGCATCCTATCCAGAAGCATATTCCGAAAAGCATCCATGCCTGCATAATACGTTATACGAATTCGACAATGAAACCATGACAGTAAAAGGGGTATACGAAGGAAACCGCCTTGATGCTTTTTTCGCGGACGTTCGATTCTATTCTGATGAAAAAGATACTGCTGTTATTCTGGAAAACGGCGTTCCGGTTACAGAAGGCGTTTTCCGGGAAGGAATGACCATACAGATCTATCATGAGAATGCATTATACGGAGAATATCGTATCGCAGAGCTGTTGGAGACTGCAGATAGAGATAGACCCATGCGAGCACCGGCGGCAAACGCTTACGGATTTACCTTACCTCTGGACAATATGAATCTTACTTCACATGTTTCTGCTGGCTTTGGAAGTGACTATGGCGGCCCTAATACTGGGTATTCGGACCATCGGGGAACTGACTTCAGCTGGGGAGGGATAACCGGTACCCCCATTCGGGCGATTAAAAGCGGTACAGTAGACGCAACAAATATTCACTCAACCTATGGAAACCATGTGCGAATTGATCATGGCAGCGGACAAAAATCTCTGTATGCGCATATGAACGCTACTCCGCTTGTCAGTCAGGATCAATGGGTTGAGCAAGGACAGGTCATCGGATATGTAGGCAGTTCCGGAAACGTTACCGGTCCGCACCTTCATCTGGAAATTCAAATCAATGGTGCTCTTGTCAACCCAGTCACTGCCCTGGCCGGTGCGTCCACTTACTCTCCTCCATCGCCTGCTAAATCCTTCACTGTAAAATATCATCCGAACGGCGGATCCGGATCTATGGCAGATACAATCGTAACTTATGGCGTATCTACCCCTACACGAAAAAGTACCTTTACTAATCCCAACCATATATTTGAAGGATGGTATGTAAAAAATAATACCACCGGGAAGTGGCGCTACTATAATCCTAAAAATACTGATCAATCCGAATGGTATGTTGAAGGGTCACAGCCTTCTGGCTGGCAAAAAATGATCTACGAAAACGGTGAATCAGTCGGATGGACCGCTTTGCCTGGGGAAACCGTTACCTTCTACGCTGTTTGGAGATACGGATTCAAGATTCAGTATAACGCCAACGGCGGGTCAGGATCTATGCCCGATACGTATGTTAGAACTGGTGTTGATACCCAAACCCGACCGAATACGTTTGTGAATCCCAATCATGTGTTTGTTGGTTGGAATCTTAAATGGCTCTCAACCGGCAAATGGAAATACTACAATCCAAAAAATGAAGATGAATCTGATTGGTACTTAGAAGGCCAGCAACCTAGTGGATGGGTCAAAGATGTTTATACCAATGGAGGCACTGTTGCTTGGACTGTTCCTCCGGGAGAAACCGTTATTTTCTACGCCGTTTGGACATATGGATTCAAGATTCAGTATAACGCCAACGGCGGGTCAGGATCTATGCCCGATACGTATGTTAGAACTGGTGTTGATACCCAAACCCGACCGAATACGTTTGTGAATCCCAATCATGTGTTTGTTGGTTGGAATCTTAAATGGCTCTCAACCGGCAAATGGAAATACTACAATCCAAAAAATGAAGATGAATCTGATTGGTACTTAGAAGGCCAGCAACCTAGTGGATGGGTCAAAGATGTTTATACCAATGGAGGCACTGTCGCTTGGACTGTTCCTCCGGGAGAAACCGTTATCTTCTATGCCGTTTGGACATATGGATTTAGGGTACAATATAACGCCAACGGCGGATCTGGAACCATGCAGGATACGATTATACCTTATGGTGTATATACACCGACTCGTATAAACACCTTTACCCGACCAGGATATACCTTTAAAGGATGGCATGTAAAATATGTCACGGATAACACCTGGCGATACTACAATCCAAAAAATGAAGACGAAACAGGTTGGTATATAGAAGGAAAGCAGCCTGCTGGGTGGGTTAAAATGGTGTACCTAAACGGAGAATCTATTGCATGGACGACAAATCCAGGAGAAACCATTATTTTCTATGCTGTTTGGGAATGACCGTAAAAATAATTTATTTAAGCGCTAAACGATTAAAAGGCGGATGGAACACATCCGCCTTTTTTCACGCCTGGAAAATTTTGAAAAGGGTGGAATAAACTGTACAAAATCGGCCATACTACATTTGGTGATGCATATGAAAATCGGACTGCCCAAGGCGCTGCTATACTATCGTTACGGCGTACTGTGGGAAACTTTTTTCCACGAATTAGGATTTGACGTGGAAGTCAGCGCCGACACGAGCAAAGAAACGCTGGAAATGGGAACAAAAACTACATTGGACGAAAACTGTTTGCCGCTGAAAATATTTATGGGGCATGTAAAAACATTAATTGGAAAATGTGATCGAATTTTGGTGCCTCGGTTTTCCAGAACCAATAAAACAGAAGAATACTGCGTTCGGTTCTGGGGGCTTCCAGATGTTGTGCAAAATACATTTCCCAGCGCATCCATTATAAGTTATAATCTGGACATAGGCTTGCGTGGGAGTGAAGCTGCCGCATTTATTAAAATGGGACACGCGCTTGGAAAAAGCAAACGCGCCACATTTCAAGCATATCGCGCCGGCTGCTGTGCACAGCAACGCTTGGAACAACAAAATATGCGTATACAAAGTATGCATCTGCACGAATCCGGCAAAAAAATCTTGATTGCGTCGCAGCCATATTTAATCCACGATGCCTACGTGGGAGGACAGTTGCAAAAAATGATTGCCAAACAAGGCGTTATACCTGTGTTTTCAGATAAATGCAACCGTCGGCTATGCCGTGCTCTGTCCAAAGAAATATCCAATGATCTGTATTGGGCACTAAACAAAGAAATGATAGGCGCCATAGAGTTATGCAAAAATCAGGTTGACGGAATTATTCTGCTTACCGCATTTCCCTGTGGCAGCGATGCATTGGTAAATGAACTGGTGCTGCGCCGGGTACAAAACGTGCCCATTATTCAAATTCTGCTGGACGAGCATACAGCGGCCGCGGGATTGGAAACACGAATTGAAAGCTTTGTTGATATTCTCTCTAAGCGGAGGCCCTATGTTTAAAATCGGTTACCCTCATCTAGGGGATTACCATATCCCCATTCGCCGGCTGCTGCAAGACTTATTTCCCACGGCAGAAATCGTTTCACCACCTCCCTTTACACAAAAAACGGTGGAACTAGGAGGACGGCACAGCCCGGATTTTGTTTGCGCCCCCTTTAAATATAATATGGGAAATTATATTGAACTGCTAGAAGCAGGCGCCAACGTATTGCTGCAGACCGGACTCGGCTGCCGCTATGGATATTATGGAGAGGTTCAAGAACAAATTCTAAGGGACTTGGGTTATGACTTTACCTTTCTCTGTTTCTCACGAGAAAAAGCACGCCCGCAAAATATATATGAAACCTGTAAAAAGCTGAATTCGAATTTAACTTTTTCTATGTTTTCCAAGGCCGTTTTGCAGGCTATTATGCGTATATACTTTATGGACCAGCTGGATTATTTCTTGCGGGAACAAATCGGCTTTGCAAAAAATGCCAAGCATTTTACAAATACAAAAAAGTTGTTTTTAAAAGAACTGGCAGCCGAAAATTCTATAATAGGATTATATAGAATTTACAATAAATATAGAACGCGTTATCATGCCATTGAAACACATATGCCGCAAAATCCCCTGCGTGTTGGAATCGTTGGTGAACTTTATACTCTCATGGAACCTTATAGCAATCACTTTCTGGAAAAACGATTGGCGAAAGGCGGCATTATCGTCAGCAGAAAAATGAGCGCCAGTTTTCTGCTGTTTGGAAAAAGAGACAGACGCTCTTTGCACAGCTCCAGGGGATATCTGCAATACACTGTCGGCGCCAACGGCGTAGACAGTGTAGCAGGTAGCCGGCAGTATGCCAAAGATGGCTACGATGGACTGATTCATATGAAATCCTTTGGATGTACGCCAGAATTAAATGCACAGCCGGCGCTGGACCAAATCAGCAGGGACTACGATATCCCCATTTTGCATTTGAGCTTCGATACCCAGACTGGAGAAGCAGGCCTGGAAACTCGGATAGAAGCTTTTATGGATATGATCGAAATGAAAAGGAAACAGCAGCATGAAAAATATAGTCAGTCTAGGCGTGGACATCGGCTCCATCTCCACAAAAGGCGTGTTCATTGACCATACAGGAACTATTTTGGCAAATGCCTATATATGGACGCAAGGAGATCCTATCGGCGCGGTAAAACGGTTGCTTAACACACTGCATCAACAGGCGCCAGAAGCTGAAATCTGTTCTATTGGTACAACAGGGTCTGCGCGAAAGCTGATTGGAGCTATGCTGCATGCAGATGTAGTAAAAAACGAAATTACAGCCCATGCAGTAGGTACCTTATCCAGACACGCTGATGTGCGGACTATTATTGAAATTGGTGGGCAGGATTCAAAAATTATTTTGATAGAAGACGGTATTGTAAAAGATTACGCTATGAATACCTTATGTGCTGCCGGTACAGGAGCGTTTCTGTCTTCTCAAGCAAAACGATTAGAAATTCCAATTGAAGCTATGGGTGATATGGCAATCCAGTCAGAGTCTCCCGCGAAAATTGCCGCCCGATGTACCGTATTTGCCGAATCAGATATGATTCACAAGGCGCAAGCCGGGTACAGCAAGATGGATCTGGTAGCCGGCTTATGCCGCGCTGTAGCTGCAAATTATTTAAACAATGTTGGCAAAGGGAAACAGATCGTCCCGCCGATTGTATTTCAAGGTGGCGTCAGCAAAAACAAAGGCGTACTTGCAGCATTTCAAGAGGAGCTTGGAGAAAAAATCCATGTAGATGCAGATTCTCACTTAATGGGAGCGCTTGGCGCGGCAATTTTATCTCAAAAAAAGGCAATGCATAGAAAACCTTTTGACTTTTCTATGCTGCAAATGGACTATGTTACTAAGGCGCATATTTGCAGCGGATGCACCAACAATTGTGAAATTGTTCAATTTTATCGGGGCAACACACTGCTGGATAGTTGGGGAAAACGCTGCGAGGGATCTGCCGGATAAAAGAATAAGCAGATAACTTCTGCAAATACTACAAAGGCAGCTACACAAGTTTTATTGAAAGGAACTTTTATGGAAAAGAACGAACACGGTTTATCTAGTCTGCCGCTGAACACCTTTCAGGAAATTCCTTCGCCAAAATCTAACGCCCAGTCCATTGTCGCTTTGGTAAAGGAAGAAGGACGCGTGACGGGATATAAACTTTCTGACGGACGTATTGTTTCACGGGAAGAGGGGGTACAGCTTGCAAAAGAAGGAGATATCCAGGGGGTCGGTATTGCTACCAATCGGGGCACGGAATATTTGAAATCTTTGCCTGATGGTACGGAAAACAATAATCTTGGAAATCTACCGTCTGTTACACGCGAGTAATACTATAAAAAGGATGGCGCTATCGCCATCCTTTTTATTTTTGTTTTGCTTTATTTAACCTTCAGAACCCATTGTAAGCACTTTAGTATAGAAATCATTCAGTTCCTTGGTCATTTTTCTTTCGGCACGTGTATAAGTAGAAGCTGCCGAATTCGGCTTCTCATAGATCTTTGCCTTTGTTTCCTGGAAGGATTCCAGTCCGATCATATCAGTAAACTCATACCGAATAGAATTACGGATAATATCCATCATTTCACGGTCGTCTTCACTATCCAGACGCTGTTTATGCAACACTTCTTCATAGTACTTAGGAAGCAGGATTTCATTGGATTTTGCAGCCATATACTCCAAAATCATACCTGTTCTTGCAGGGCCTGCTGTGCTCATATCTGTTCTGTACGTAGAAGGAATTGCAAAAATAGAAGCAAGGCTAGATACTTCACTATAATATTCAGACTGTGTTTCATCATATTTGGGGTAAGGAAGAATACCATAGGGGGAGGTCATTTCTCTGAACTCACTGGTCAGATATGCGCTGCCGCCACAGAAAAGTGCATGATCTGTTGCAAAGAAAGAACGCGCATATTCCCACATGTCGTTGTAGCCAGAGGCATCTGCGCCTTGCCAGATTTCTTCATAGTCCTTTACAAATTTACTGTTGCTGTAAACCGCATTTACTTTTTCAGCAATATTCAGAACCTTCTGATCGTATATACTCAAAGAATATGTGCCATCGTCATTTTTAATCGTATTGAATATACCGCTTGCACCTGAAGCAAATGTTCCCAGTCCATCACCGTCTACCAAACCAAACACGTCGTTTTTCGTAATAGAACCGTCGCCATCCAAATCATTAGATACGGAACTTAACATATTCAGATAAGTATCCAGAGTCCACTTGCCGTCTCTCACTAAATCGTATATAGAGGCACCCAGATCTGCTTCCACATTGTAGTCGTCCATCAACTTTTTGTTGTAGAACAAAAATCCTGCCCATTCCAGTTTGTTCATGGAAATATCGTTAATGCTCAGATACTGTTTGCCATTGATGGTCAAGTCCTCCATCGCTGTAGGGCTCCAGTACTCTTTGGTCAGATCAACATTTTCAAGACTATTGAAATCAGCAAAATAGTTTTCTGTAATGCATTTTCCAAGCTTATATCCCCAGCCGTAAATTACATCGTAGGTAAAGTCTCCGGCCATGTACAGATTGTTGAGCAGTTCTGCAGGCTCACCGTTGACTTCGGTTCTTTCTTCAATATCAACACTGTATTTTTCTTCCACAATCATGTTTCTCTCGTATACTGCGTCATTAATGGCAGTACCTTTGTAGGCCTCCGCATCAATGTAAGGACCGCCATAGTAGTCCTTTGTAGTATCGGAATGTTTGATAACAAGGAAGGTGAACTTCTCTTTGTTGTAGTTTGCCGATGGATAGTCGTCATCGGGACTGTTGTTTCCCTCATTGTTCGGGCGAGTATATTCCTCGCTACCACCACTCTCCGCGCATGCAGCAAAGAGAATAGCTACCATGGAAACAACTAGAATCATTGCAAGAATCTTTTTTGTTTTCATCGTTTCTTCTCCATTTTATAATAATTTTATTACTAAACTTTTATAACATGCAACCCTAACAGATTACCGAAATATTCCAGCTCCGAAAGAGAAGCATTATAAACCAGACATGAGTGATGGGTCACACCTGCAGCGCTAATTGCCTCTAAGAACTCCGGA
Organism: uncultured Eubacteriales bacterium; assembly: GCA_910586545.1. Taxonomy (GTDB): domain Bacteria; phylum Bacillota; class Clostridia; order Oscillospirales; family CAG-272; genus Avispirillum. The sequence continues at coordinate 3,410 of CAJUIQ010000016.1, read as the reverse complement.
AGTGGGGCACTAGGCTGCATCCATCCACGCACAGTTCCTGCAAAACGATCATTTGGATGATCCAACATTTTTACAGGAGATATAAGCAAATTATATTTTTCTGCATCCTTAAATATGTTTACAAATACGGCGTCACCCGGTTGATAACAACCGTAACACACCACTGGATCCTCTGCGTCTCCAAAGACAAAAGGGATCTCCTTGATTTCCGGCTTATCTGCGCAAAGTGCCAGATTAAATTCACCCATATGGGAGAGAAACAAGGTTCCGCCTTCCCAGTCGGGACAAAAGATTTCCACGAAAGCCGCTTCTCCAAATCCACGCATCAAGGCGCCGGTAAGGGCTGCGGTAAGTACATCCCCTTCTCCGGCATATCCAATTCCTCGCGCCATAGCCTTACAGGCTTCCATAAACGGCATTACAGTAAGTCCGTTTTCCGGCCGAATTTCCCGGAAGTTGACTGTAAAAGCGTCCAGCTGTTCCCGCTGGATCCACTTACGTACTGCAAGACAATTTTTCACCGTTTTTGTATGCGTTTCTGTGGAAAACGGCTCCAGTACCTGACACATATCCAAATCCGCACGTATTTCCGCGTCGATTTCGTCCTGAGTCACAGAATCGGCAAGTGCAGAAAGCGTCTTCCCTTCAGAATACACTGCTGTAACGCCAAAGCGCGCAAGCAGTTCTTCATCAGAAATTAGAAAGTCACCCATACCATCAAAGCTTCCGCCGATGGTTCCCACTCTGGATCCTGCCAAGCTATTGGCACCCGCTGCGATGCGCGCTAGTCGGCCTGCGCGCTTTACAACATCCGACTGAGGATGGGCACCTGCCGCAATCGCATATGCCTTGCCCCTTCTGCGGAGCATACTGGTCATATCCATCACACCATGAATTCCGTGATTAATATTTACTTCATCAGGAGACTGGGCAGGGCTAAAATCAAAGGTTTCTGTTGTGTCCAGTACTACAATAGGCAATTTTGTTCCCGCTAGTACATCAATAGACTCCAGCGATGGAGAGTAGGCTGCGTGCCATGTAACGATGCAATCTGCTCCCTCTTTTTCGAACATAGCCACTGCCGCAGCAAATTCTTCCTTTACCCGACAAAAAGAGGTGCGCAGTACGGTAAATCCGTCCTGCTCAAGCGCCGCTGCCAAAGTTTCATAAAAAGGTTCCAATCTTTCCCGTATTGTAAGGCCGCAGTCGTCATACAGCTTTATGTATAAGGGAAGAAATCCAATTTTACATTTATTCATATATAAACTCCACTCTACCTTTGTCAAAAGTCAACATGAAACAATCTGGCCGCGTTGCCGCACAGAATGTCCTGCACATCCGTTCTCGTCAGTCCCATCTCCTGGGCGCATTTCTTGAACGCACGCAGTTCTTCATACATAAAAGTGGTCATTTCGCCTGTATCGTCCGTTTCCTGCATATTGGGATCTCCCGATACATCTCCGTACGCTCCTCTTGGCACCACGTTTACATATCGGTCTTCCTTACAGATACGATACATACGCATTTTTGTAATGGGCATATCGGAGCCAAACATAATCCGCTTTGTTCCCACCGCCTCGATACATTTCACCATCGCAAGAGTTAGGGTATTCGCTGTAAAATCAAACAGCATATTTTTTGTATTTTTCAAAATGGAAAAGGCATCGCCAATATCATCCGGAACATAAGCACGCCCGATATGCGCAATAATTACCCGCGCCCCGGGATATTTTTCTTCAATTTCCATCATCTGCGCCAAATTTACCGGATCTCGCAGACGCAAAGAACGCGGGATATGGAGCATAATAACGCCCCCTAGTTCATCCATCACTTGTAGATGGGCATGGGGCAAAAAGTCAAAAATTCGCACTTCTCCAGCGGGGATATAAGAAGGGGAATTGTTCAAATAGGGCTTAATTCCACAAAATCCGCTTTGCATCGCCGCGCGGATCTCCTCCGGACTGGTATCCCAGTTGGTACAGTACAACGCAGGCAGATTTCTGTCCTTTGCGCAAGAGAGCACATAAGGGTTTACCTCGTCCAAGCGGCATGTGGGCATACCCATTATCACCGCTTTTACAGTTTTCCCCGGAAACATCTGTAAAAAAGACTGTTCCATATCTTCGATAGTCAAATCAGGCGCCACCATATGGGGCCAGTTCACACACCCCTTTCGATTTTCGGGGCGAACGCGCTGCATCTCTTCTTTATAAATATGTACATGGGCATCCAAAATATTGTCCGGCAAGAAATCTGCCAGTTCTTCTTCGTATACCTTCCGGTCGTAATCTGTGACGTTTACTCCGAACATCGACACCGCCCCCAACTATCATTTTACATTATAAAATATAGCACAATCCACTATACTTGTCAACAAAAAAACCATTTCATTTGCATATATTTACTGGTTGTTCAAAAAGTTTTAACATGCGCCGCACATGCTTTTTACAAATCTTCTTTTTCCTCTTTCGCCTGCTGCTGTGTCGCGTTCTTCTCCCGCAGCGTAGGGATAAACCGTCGTGCGAAGCTGCCGCGGCCTCTGGATTTCACATAGAAAAATCCGATTATGGAAAACACAAAGGCACCGATAAAGTTTACGATAAGATCCTTCATTGTATCAATAATGCCTATATCCAAGTATCCATGAATACCAAAGTCCGACAAATGATACTGGGTTCCGTCCGCAGTGATAATGACGGTATCCACAATATCCTGAATCATATCAGGTGCAGCGCTGTCCGCCGGGCCCAGCATCGCGGAGGAAATAGTATTTACGACGAAATCCTTCTGCATATCTAAAAGAAAAATCTGATCCATAAAAAATTCAAAAAATTCCCAAACCACGCCAACGGTCATGGAAAAGCAAAATGCTACAACTGCCAAAAACAAAGGGGATAGTTGAAATCTAAACCTTGTGGAACGGTTGAGAATATCTACTAAAGCAAATCCGATAGCGGCACACAAAAATCCGTTTATGGTATGCAACATTGTGTCCCAAAAAGAAATGCGCACATAAAAGCTGGATATTTCCCCCAAAATTTCCGCCGCAAAAATAAACAGAAGAACAATGATCTCCAAAGTCTCCGGAAGCTGTATTCCAAAATTTTGCGAAACGAAGGATGGGATAAAAAATAAGATGAGAGACAAAATGCATAGAAAAAAATTTTCATAATTACCGCTAATCAGAGACCAAACCGCTAAAAAAGTTACCAATAGGCGTAATACCAAATATACAACAAAAGTCCCCTTATGCCCTTTTATATGTGCGTGCAGAGCGGCGCGCTTTCCAACGCGTTTTTCCTTTTTTCTGCCTGTCTTATCATGTTTAGGAATGGGCCTTGAGTTCCTGATCTTTCTAAGACTTTTATCATGATCAGTGTTGGATTTTTTCAAATGCTTTCTCAGCATCT
>CAJUIQ010000015.1 GCA_910586545.1 uncultured Eubacteriales bacterium | reverse complement strand
TCTGTGTAACCCACTCAGCACAGGTTGCTGCACATGCCCATCAGCACCTATTGATTGAAAAAAAAGAAGTGGACGGCAGAGCCGAGAGCGACGTTCGTCCCCTTGCCAAGGAAGAGCGGGTAGCGGAACTGGCTCGAATCATCGGGGGCATAGAGGTGACGGAAAACCAATATACAGCAGCCAGAGAACTGCTAAAAAATATTTGACGACTAAGAGAGGAGATGGCACAGCTGCAGGCAGTGCCGTGTGAAAAAATGAGTTTGTATCAGGAATTTGTAGACAGAGGAATGCTTGCCCAGGTGACAGACCCGGAACGAGTACGCGATTTGCTGGATAACCAGAAAATTACTTTTTATATAGGATTTGACCCAACAGCAGATAGCCTGCATATCGGTCATTTTATCCAGATGAAGGTGATGGCTCACATGCAGCGAGCAGGCCATCGTCCTATTGCGATTTTCGGCGGCGGTACGGCAATGATCGGAGATCCTTCCGGTAAAAATGATATGCGTCGAATGATGACGAAAGAAGAGATTGCCGCTAATATTGACAACTTTAAAAAGCAGATGGGCAAATTTATTGATACCAGCGAAGGAAAGGCTGTTTTTGTGAACAACGGCGACTGGCTTCTGGATCTAAATTATGTAGACTTTCTCCGGGAAGTAGGGCCGCACTTTACGGTAAACAGGATGCTTGGGGCGGAATGCTATAAATCCAGAATGGAAACGGGGCTTACCTTCCTTGAATTTAACTATATGATTATGCAGGCCTATGATTTCTATCGGCTGAATCAGGATTATGGCTGCATTCTGGAAACAGGCGGCGACGACCAGTGGTCCAATATTATCGCCGGTGTGGAACTAATCCGACGCAAGACTGGGAAGGAAGCCTTTGGTCTTACCTTTAAACTATTGCTTACCAGTGAGGGTAAAAAAATGGGTAAGACAGAGAAAGGCGCGTTATGGCTGGATCCGGAAAAGGTATCTCCATATGAATTTTTCCAGTATTGGAGAAATATTGACGATGCAGATGTAATCAGCTGTATGAAAATGCTCACTTTTATGGAGCTTTCCGAAATTGCCGAATATGAAAAGCTGGAAGGCGCTCAACTGAACACCGCAAAGGAACGGTTAGCTTGGGAAGTAACCAACCTGATCCATGGCAAGGAAGAAGCGGACAAAGCCTTGTCCGCAGCAAAAGCGGTGTTTGCGGCTGGCGGAATGGCAGAGAATATGCCTACGACGACACTCACCGATGCAGATTTTACCGATGGAACCATTCTCGTATCCGATATGCTGGTACGGGCCAAACTTGCTCCTTCCAAGGCGGAAGCAAAGCGCCTGATCTCCGGCGGCGGTATTTTCGTGGGTGACACAAAGGCAGAAGGCTTTACCGCTTCCGTGCAGGCAGACGAGATACCGGAAGACGGTTTGATCGTAAGGAAGGGCAAAAAGACTTTCCATCGGTTTATAAAGGCATAAAAACCGCAATGTATCAATATTTATTATTTGACGCAGACAATACGCTTCTGAACTTTGATCTTGCGGAGCAGGAAGCGCTGCACAGTACGCTAATCCATACCCCTCTTGGATATAGCGACGATATTTTTCAATTATATCATACGATTAACGAACTCCAATGGAAACGGCTAGAGCGTGGAGAGACGACCAGAGAACGTCTGCGGACGGAACGCTTTATACAGTTATATGAGACACTTGGATATTCTCTGGATTCTAGTGGTGCAGAGGCAGTGGCAAAGGCATTTTTGGAGCATATGTCGGAGCAGAGCGCGCTGATGGATGGCGCATTGGAAACGGTAGCCGTACTAGCGAAAAAATATGCACTATATATCGTAACAAATGCGACTGCATGGGTACAAAAAAAACGGATGGCGCGGACACCGCTGGCCCCCTATTTTCAGAAAGTTTATATTTCTCATGATATGGGCTGTGCAAAGCCGGAACGGATTTTCTTTGACAAAGTCCTTACGGATATTGGTGACAACCGTAGAGAGTCGTATCTGGTAATTGGGGATTCACTGTCTTCTGATGTTGCCGGCGCCAGAGGAGCTGGACTTGACAGTTGTTATTTTGATCCTAAAGGAATAGGTTGCGGGAGTGAGTCTCCTAAATGGACGATTCATGCTCTGCCGCAGCTGCTGGACATATTATAAATGGGAGGCTTTATGAATTCTGTTGCAAGCATTAAAAAAAAGCTGGATGAAATCGGTGTTTCCTATTTGGAAGATGAGCCAATGGCTGCGCACACTACATTTCGAATCGGTGGGCCTGCGTTGTTGTATATTCGCCCCCGCAGCGTAGAAGAACTTGTAGCGGCAGTACGGTTGTTTCAGGATACCAATATGCCTATAACCATTGTTGGAAAAGGCAGTAATCTCTTAGTTTCCGATGCAGGATATCCCGGCATAATTCTTTCAACAGAATCTATGACAGAAATCTCCATTTGCGAAAATGTGGTGACCTGCGCCGCGGGCGCAAGTGTAACTGCCGCTGCAGTTGCAGCAAGAGATGGGGAACTTTCTGGGATGGAGTTTTTATATGGCATACCCGGATCCGCTGCCGGTGCAGTATTTATGAACGCAGGCGCTTATGGCGGTCAAATTGCTGACATTTTATCATCAAGTATTTATTATGATATGGAAACCGGTGTACTTTCTACACTTGCAGGTACGGATCACGCATTTGATTACCGATATAGTATCTATAGACAATATAAAAAGTGGATTATCCTCTCCGCATCCTTTGCGCTACAGCCTGGAAAAGAGTCGGAAATTCGCGGTGTAATGGAAGATTTTATACAGCGTCGAAGAAGCAAACAGCCGTTGGAATATCCGTCCGCAGGCAGTGTGTTTAAGCGGTATCCAGGCAGATATACAGGTCAGATGATAGATGAATGTGGACTTAAGGGTAAACGTATTGGCGGCGCGCAGGTGTCGGAAAAGCATGCTGGATTTATTATCAATAAAGGCGGCGCTACGGCGGAAGATGTGCTGCGACTGGTCGATGTGATTCGTGAGGCGGTGCTGCAGAAGTTTGGTGTGGAAATCGAATGTGAAATAATTTATTTAACATAATGGAAAGCTATAGTAGAATGACAAAAGAAGCGATTTTGAACACGCTTCCAAAGAAAAAATGTTGCCAGCGTATCCGGCAGGATGCGCTGGATTATGCAGAGATTTGTGATAAATTTGCACGTACAGAAAAAATTGTATCTGCGGATAAGCATTTTCGATGTGATGCATGTCGTGCAAATTTTATAGCAGGCCTTTTTATATCCTTTGGGTCTGTAACAGATCCGGACAAGCAATATCATTTGGAGTTTTCTTTTGAAACACCGGAAGAACAGAATGCAGTTGCGAAAATTCTGTCAGACGGCGGTGTTTCCATGAAACATGGACAGCGAGGAGAACGATATTTATTGTATTTAAAAAGCAGTGGAGAGATCGAGGATTTTCTTGCTTTTACTGGGGCAACTTCTGCTGCATTCGATTTGATGAACGCTAAAATTGTGCGAGAGGTGCGTGGAAATGCCAATCGACAAATGAACTGCGATATGGCGAATATCAGCAAGTCGTTGGCAGCTGCACAGCAATATACAAATGTGATAGAGGAAATTTTTCGTAAGGGATTGGAAAATCGTCTTCCACAGGAGCTTCTGGAAACGGCTAGGCTGCGCTGCGAAAATCCCCAGGCTTCTATGGCGGAGCTGGGAAAGCTCCACAATTCTCCTATATCCAAATCTGGGGTTAAACACAGACTAGATAAAATTTTGCAGTTTTATAAAGGAAATACAGAATGATGTAAAGGAGTATGCGGCGATGGCAGATTTTGTGCATTTGCACTTACACAGTGAATATAGCCTGTTGGACGGTGCTTGCCGCATTGCGGACATTCCGGCAATGGTGCGCGCCGCTGGACATACGGCTTGTGCAATCACCGATCACGGAGTGATGTATGGCGTTGTGGATTTCTATAAGGCGTGTATAAAGGAGGGCGTCAAACCAATAATCGGCTGTGAAGTATATGTAGCGCCGGGGTCTCGTTTTGACAGAGAGTATGGCAGAGATCATGCATCGGAGCATCTTGTGCTGCTTTGTGAAAACGATGTTGGATATAAAAATCTAATATATATGGTGTCAGAAGCTTTTCAAACCGGATTTTATTCAAAACCAAGAATTGATATGGATTTGCTTTGTGGGCATAGCGAGGGACTTATTGCGCTGTCTGCATGTCTGGGAGGACGGATTCCACGGCTAATTTCTGCCGGCAATTATGAAGATGCAAAGAGATATGCCGTAGAGATGAAAAATCTGTTTGGTCCAGACAGATTTTATCTGGAGATACAGGACCACGGACTGTCGGAACAAAAGATTGTTAACGAAGCGTTGTTCCAGATGAGCGAACAGTTGGGGATTGGATTGGTTGCCACCAATGATGTTCACTATCTGCGGCGTAGTGACAGCGATGCTCAGGCAATTTTAATGTGTATTCAGACCAATAGCAGTATAGAAGACGGTAAGCCCATAGGCTTTGAAACAGATGAATTCTATTATAAAGAAACTTGGGAAATGGAGCGTCTGTTTGCAAACCATCCAGAGGCGCTTTCCAATACGGTAAAGATTGCTAATATGTGTCAGCTTGATTTTCAGTTTGATAAAACCTACTTTCCTTCCTATCCCTGTCCTGGCGGTGAACAGCCGGGTGTATATCTGAAAAGACTTGCTCTGGAAGGGTTAGAACGCCGTATAAAGAAAGGAACCATCCTCCTTGAGAAAATCTCCCGAGAAATATACATGCAGCGGTTAGAATATGAACTTCCTATTATCGATGGAATGGGATACAGTGAATATTATCTGATTGTGTGGGATTTTGTAGACTGGGCAAAGTCTAAAGGAATTCCTGTTGGCCCCGGAAGAGGCAGCGGCGCCGGAAGTCTAATAGCCTATCTTATTGGAATTACCGACGTGGATCCCATCCGTTTTGACCTGCTCTTTGAGCGTTTTTTAAATCCCGAACGGGTTAGTATGCCCGACTTCGACATTGATTTTTGCTATGATAGACGGGATGAGGTCATTCAGTATGTGCGGGACAAGTATGGGGAGGACCATGTCGCGCAAATCATTACTTTTGGTACAATGGCCGCGCGTGCGGTTGTTCGTGATGTAGGCCGAGCACTGGGCATGCCATACGGGGAAGTGGATATTGTGGCCAGACAGATTCCGCACACGCTGAATATGACTCTTGCGCGTGCCTTGGAAGGAAAAGAGCTTTCCGAAATGTACGAGAGTGATCCCAATGTACGGCGTCTTATCGACGTGGGGCGCGCATTGGAGGGAATGCCTCGTCATGCTTCTACCCACGCGGCAGGTGTGGTTATTACGGAAAATCCTCTGACGGATCATGTCCCTCTTGCGGTTAACAATGGAGTTTGTGTAACCCAGTATAATATGGATACAGTAGCGGAGCTGGGGCTACTGAAATTTGATTTTTTGGCCCTACGGTATTTAACGATTATCGCGGCGGCGGAAAAAGAGATTTCCCGACAACATCCCGGTTTTACAATGGCAACGATTCCTCTGGATGACAAGGTCGTGTATGCGATGCTTTCCAAAGGAAATACGGATGGGGTTTTTCAATTGGAATCCGGCGGTATGCGCCAGATGCTCACACAACTGGCTCCGGAAAATATTGATGATATTATTGCCGCAATTGCTTTATATCGTCCTGGACCTATGGACTCAATCCCTCGATATATTGAAGCGCGTCATGGTAAAAAGCCGGAAATGCTCATTCCTCAGTTGGAACCGATTCTTGCTTCTACCTATGGCTGTATTGTATATCAGGAGCAGGTAATGCGTATTTTTCAGGATGTGGCAGGTTATTCTTTGGGCCATGCGGATATCGTGCGCAGAGCGATATCCAAAAAGAAAACAGACGTGCTTCTCAGTGAAAAAGAGGCGTTTGTACGCGGTGCAAAAGAACGAGGTGTTCCTGAAGAAAAAGCAGAAAAACTATTTGACGATATTGCAGCGTTTGCAAATTATGCTTTCAATAAAAGCCATGCGGCGGCATATGCCATAGTTTCTTATCAGACGGCGTATTTAAAAGCGCATTATCTAAAAGAATTCAATTGCGCCCTGCTTACATCCGTGCAGGGAAGTCAGGGAAAAATCGCAGAATATATTAGCGAATGCAAACGGCGTGGAATTGCTGTACTACCGCCAGATATTAACGCAAGTATGACGGATTTTCACGCGGATGAGGCGGGAATCCGGTTTGGCCTTGGCGCGCTAAAAAATGTGGGTCGCGGTTTTATCGATACAATGATTGCAGAACGAGAGAGAGGCGGCCTCTTTTTGGATTTTGATGATTTTCTGACAAGAAGTCAGAAGCTTGGAATCAATAAACGACAAATGGAAGCACTTATTAAATCCGGTGCGTTAGATTCTCTCGGTCCTAAAAGAAGCCAAATGCTTGCGGTATATGAGCATTTGCTGGAACGTGGCACATCTTCTGGCTTGGAAGGACAGCTGGACTTGTTTTCCGCCGCTCCTATGGGAGAGGCGATAGCCCCTAAAACGGTATTTCCAGATATTCCAGAATTGTCTGCTGCGGAAAAACTGCATTTAGAGCGGGAAAGCAGCGGTATGTATCTTTCCGGGCATATTTTGGACGATTACACAAATCATATGGAAACGCTGCAATGTGCCAATACTGCCGGAATTATGAATGCTTTTTCTCAAGACGCTGAGGGACCTTTGCAGTATAGGGAGAAAGATACAGTAATTATCGCGGGAGTGATCCTTTCACGTACGAATAAAACTACCCGCAGCGGTGACGCAATGGCATTTGTTACGTTGGAAGATCTTATGGGGGAAATTGAATTGATTGTGTTTCCTGGTCCCTTATCCGCACATACGCATTTACTCACTACAGGCAGTATCATCGCAGTACGTGGAACGATTTCTGTACGGGAAGATGAAAATCCCAAAATTCTTGTGAACAACGTAATGGCATTGGAAAAAAATGGAGGCGATACGCCTTTGTTTCTGCCTAAAGATACAAAAAAAGTTATAGAACGTCGTACCACAGCGGAGGGAAGTGTACAGAAGCTTTATATCAAGGTGCCTTCTCAATCGTCGGCAGCCTTTCGGCGAGTGGCGGCATTTTTAAGCATATTTCGCGGAAATATACCAGTTACCTTTTACGACAACGAGGCAAAAAACGCATTTCGTGGTGTAAATTTCGGCGCGGCCGTTAATGATTTTACTTTAAAGGAATTGCGTGATATTTTAGGAGATGCGGCCGTAGTGGTAAAATAAGGCGTATATTTTTTAAATTTCACAACACGTTCACAAATAAATTGTATACTTTGTGGTATAACTTAGAAAAAATAGTATGCCGTGTATATAGGATTAAGATAACAAAGGACTCAATGAGAAGGGAGCGACAATCAGTATGGCTGATAATCAATTGCCGCAAAATGCATCTGCACATGCCCCTCTGCCGGAGGGCATGCCGCTAGACGGCAAAGAGCCCCGCAATATTTGGAAAACGATAGGGAAGGTTTCCCTTCGCGCGCTGACGTATATTATGAATACATTGTTGACGATTCTTTTGATCGGCGCGGTTTGCGGCATCATTGTGGGAACTGTGTTCTGTATTTATATCAAGAATTACGTGGATCCTCAAATTGACTCGTCGCTTCTTGTCGGCGCTAGATCAGACAATACAACCCGTATGTATTACATGGATTTCGAAACGGAAGATGATCGTATCAGCGAAGATGGAACCCCTGTAGAATTGGAAAGTGAACGGCTGTACAGTTCTGACAATAGTATTTGGGTTTCTTATGAGCAAATGCCGAAGGATTTGATCAATGCTTTTACTTCTGTGGAGGACCATCGTTTTTTTGACCACAATGGCGTGGACTGGCTGCGTACTGGAAAAGCGGTCGTGACGTATTTCTTTGGGGCAGGAGATTTTGGCGGATCTACGATTACCCAGCAGCTTGTAAAAAACCTGACGGGAGATAAGGAAAACTCCATACAGCGGAAAGTGCAGGAAATCTTCCGTGCCCTCAACCTGGAGAAGGAAATGAGCAAGGAAGAAATTTTGGAGATGTATTTAAATATCGTTTTCCTTGGCAATAACTGTTATGGCGTACAGGCCGCTGCTAATACGTATTATGGCAAGGATGTCAGCGAACTGTCACTTGTTGAATGTGCCTCTCTTGCTGCGATTGTCAAAAACCCTACAAAGTATGAGCCGGTACGGCATGATGTGGTAATGTATGAAGATGAGAATGGGGAAGAGCATGAGGACGGAAACCGTGCCCGCCGTAATACCGTTCTTTTTACGATGCACCAATATGGAAAAATCAATCAGGCTCAATTTGATGAAGCTGTTGAAACAGACCTTGTACTGTATAAGGCCGATGAAACCGAAACAAATACAACCGGCCACATCAACTCCTGGTATACGGATGCTGTGATTGCAGACGTGCGGGATGCGTTAATGGAGAAGTATGGTTACTCCAGCTATACAGCCAGTCTGGCAATCTACACAGGCGGACTGCAAATATACACGTGTATGGATCCAAAGGTGCAAAATGTGCTGGAGGAGGTTTATGAAAACGACGATCAGCATTTCCCTTATGCTACCAGCGGCCTTCAGCCAGAGTCATCCATGATTGTTCTGGATCCTTATACAGGAGATGTACTGGGCCTTGTAGGCGGTCGGGGAGAGAAAACACAAAACCGGATTTTGAACCGTGCGACACAGGCGAAACGTCCTGTAGGATCCAGTATCAAACCGCTTTCCGTATATGCACCGGCGGTAGACTTGGAAGTAATCACGATGGGTTCTATCTATGATGATGTGCCGCTGAAATATACAGATGCCGGTGTGCCGTGGCCGCGCAACCTGCCGAATGTATATGGTGGACTTACAACTATACAAGATGCGGTACGCCGTTCTGTCAATACGATTGCCGTGCGTGTAGTGGAAGATATTACGGTAGATTACTCCTTTGATTTTTTGAAAAATACCCTTCATATGGATAATGTGATTGAATCTTATACTACTGGGAATGGTCAGGTTGTCAGCGACAAGGATTTGGCGCCGCTGGCGCTTGGGCAGTTCTCCTATGGTATCACATTGTGGGAGTTGACCGCCGGGTACGATATATTTCCAAACGAAGGGGTTTATTCAAAGTCCAGACTATGGTATAAGGTGCTGGATAGCGATGGCAATGTTGTTTTGGAAAATAAACCGGACTATGAAATTGCTATCAGCGAGGAAGCTGCTTCCATTATGACGAATATATTACAGGGAGTTGTTACCAGCGGAACAGGACGGGCAGTTACAGTGGATCAGTATGTAAATGTAGCTGGTAAAACCGGTACTACGACAGCAGATTTTGACCGAACATTTGTTGGTTATACACCCTATTATCTGGGCGGCGTGTGGGTCGGCTATGATATGAACCAGGCGCTCTCAGACTTTGGTACCAATCCGGCTGTACAGATATGGGATAAGGTTATGACTATGCTTCATGAGGATATTTTTGCAAGGGTACGTTCCGGCGAAGAAACACTGAAAAATTTTGAATTGTCCGACCGTCTCGTAGAATGCACATATTGCCGATATTCCGGGCTGCTAACTACAAGCAGCTGCTGGGGAGAGAAAGGATATTTCACGAAAGATACCGTTCCAACAGAATATTGTTATGGGCATAGCTAAACAGAATAGCATATCTAAAAAAATCACCTCATATATATTTTTGAGGTGATTTTTTATGTTTTCAACTTTTAAACGGGACGCTGGTATATGGATACGAGAAATTCGTGAAAATCCTATAAAGATGTTGCTTGCACCATGTACGCTTTTGTTTTTTGCACTGTTATTCCGAATTTTTTCGGGCGGCACGAGTAATTTATACAATGTACTGATCTGTAAGGGATTTTTTCCTGGCGCGTTTTGGTATATGCTGGGACATATTTTACGTATATTTTTTGCTGGGCTAATGCTTACCGGTATTTTATTTTGCAGGGGGCTTTTTGAACTACGTTTGAAGGCTTTTGCCTGTACTGCTCTTATTGGCATTGTATTGCTAATGGAATATCGGATTATTTTTATTTCTGTCAGTCCAATTTTGGCTCTGTTGCTGTGCGCGGCGTCTCTTGCGGCTGCTGTGCTTTGCATGCTGCTTTTTCTTAAAACCTGCTGTCCTGGGGCGTTTCCTTCTTTGCTTTTTTTCTTTTTTCAATTTATCTTTTTTATCCAGCTTATTTCCTTATGTGCGGCCCTTTAGCCATTCACTATAGTTTTCATTGTATTTTCTTAAAAGCGGATAGCGGAGTCACCGATACGAATTTTTTTACAGTGGCTACGAAATGATATTGTAATATGTTACAAATCATTGAATTTTGCCAATTGGCTTGACAAATTATATGAGGTGGGCTATACTGAACATAGGAACTACATTGGAGGTTTATCATGAAAAAATGTAAAATTCTTTGTATGCTGCTTGCAGTTGTTTTGGTACTGCCCATTTTTGCAAGCTGTACCAGCGGAAAAGCTGTTGCAAAAGATGTTTCGCTGAAATTTGTTATTCCTGCCACAGAAGAGGGCGGAGAGGATGATGTACGCTTTATGAAGGCTGGATTGACAGTGGAGGGCTCGGTAGACAATCCTCCCACGGTTTTGCAGGCTGTAGAAGAAGCGCTTCGAGAGTATGAAGTGCCCTATAAGCTGACTGCGGACGGTGCGTCAATCGGTGAAGTATTTGGCCTGGCTCAGAAGGATTCTTCCGATGCAGAGAAAGGATACTTTCAGTATTGGGAATGTACTATCAATGGTAAATTTTCTGATGATGGCCGTCAGAGCGTGACGAATGTGTATGATGGTGATGAGATCGTCTTTACTTGGACGGTAGACAGCAAAGGCAGACAGGATACAACCGTTCCTGAAAGTACAGACCCCAATGCGGATACTACAGGTGCGATTCCTTCCAACACAACTGCAGAAACTACAGAAGAATAATCCAGTCATTATCCCCTGGTAAAACCAGGGGATAATTTTATTTTTATCCGTGTCATAAAACCCGTCCGCCCCTCATACTATGTACAAAGAGTTTTGAGCGGAGGATTTATATGACAAGTACAAACATATACCAGGATATAGCGACCAGGACCGGCGGGGATATCTATATCGGCGTTGTGGGTCCGGTACGCTGTGGGAAATCTACTTTTATCAAGCGCTTTATGGAAACTTCGGTAGTCCCCAACATTAAAGGGGAATATGATCGAAAACGGACAATGGACGAATTGCCGCAAAGCGCAGGCGGCAAGACGGTTATGACAACAGAACCTAAGTTTGTGCCGGATGAAGCGGTGCCTGTATCCTTTGGGGACGGTGCAACAATGCGAGTGAAGATGATTGACTGTGTGGGTTATCTTGTGCCTGATGCGCTTGGTACAACAGAAAATGGGGAAGTGCGTATGGTCAAAACCCCTTGGTCTGAAGAACAGGTTCCTTTTGAAGAAGCTGCTGAAGTCGGCACACGTAAAGTAATCTGCGATCATTCTACGGTGGGGATGCTAGTGACTTGCGACGGCAGCTTTGGGGATATTCCCCGGGAAAACTATGTGCAGGCGGAGGAACGTATCGCAAAGGAGCTTAAGGAGCTTGGTAAACCTTTTGCTATAATTCTGAACTCTTCCAGCCCAGAGTCCGAGCAGGCTGAGGCCCTGGCTATGGAATTGGAAGCAAAATACAACGCGCCGGTGGCTCTGATTAACTGTCTTGCGTTGGATGCGGAAGACGTTGGCCATATATTAGAAATGCTGCTATATGAATTTCCAATTCGAGAAATCAATCTGCAGCTGCCAGGATGGGTTTCTGCTTTGCCAAAGGAACATAAGCTGACAGAGGTAATTATTAACAGCCTTTCTGATATTATTGAAGATATTAAAAATTTAAATGATGTGACAATCTTTGCGGACAAATTGGCCGATTTGGTATCAAGCGAAATAGAAGCTCGTTACGAAAGTAGCGGGGCGGCAACACAGATTACATCCACAGATCTTGGAACGGGCGTGGCGACAGTAGCATTAAATTTCCCGCAGTCAATGTATTACAACATCATTTGTGACCTTACCGGCATATGTGTACGAAATGAAAAAGAACTGATTTCCGTAATGCTGTCCTTGTCGGATGCAAAACGGGAATTGGATAAATATTCTAAGGCTATTGAGGAAATGGAGACGGCAGGATATGGCATAGTTCTGCCTGGAGTAGAAGGATTAAAATTAGAGGAACCGGAAATTATACGGCAGTCAGGGGCATATGGTGTAAAGTTAAAGGCTTCCGCTCCCAGCATTCATATGATTAAAGCAACGATAGAAACGGAGATTAATCCTATTGTTGGATCAGAAGAACAGTCGGAGGAGATGATTCGGCATCTTATGTCTGAGTTCGAGGAAGATCCACAAAAGATTTGGGAATCCAATATATTTGGAAAAAGTTTGTACCAACTGGTGGATGACGGATTACACACAAAGCTGGCGCATTTGTCAGAGGAATCCAGAGACAAACTGTCAGACACGCTGTCCAGAATTGTCAATGAAGGCAGCAGCGGATTAATTTGCATTATACTGTAAATCAAAAAAAGTCACTTGAGAAATCAGGTGACTTTTTTGTTATGTCTGCACAATTGCTTTTTCACCCAATTTATGATACAGTAGGAATACTTTTTCTAAAAGGAGGGCTATATGGAGCAGTTTGACATAGAAAAATGGGTGGATCAATATGTGGGTGCTGTAAGAGCAGCGTTTGAAGAACCAAATTGTTGCCCCTTCTTGGACCGTGGGAACAGGAAATTCTATATCATGGATCGATCTTACGGCAGGAAAAGCATATCTCAAATACTTTATTCCACACATCCGCCGCATTGATTATGCAGTGGGCTTCTCATTGGATTTCTAAAAAAATATAAAAAAGGATCCTTTAGGATCCCTTTTTTACATATGCTTTCTAATTCGCTCTAAAGCGCCTTTTTCCAATCGGGAAACCTGCGCTTGAGATATACCGATTTCTGAAGCAATTTCAATTTGGGTTTTTCCTTTATAAAAACGCATATTTATAATAGCGCGTTCCCGTTCATTCAATGTTTTCAATGCTTCTCGAAGGGCGATATCCTCCAGCCAGGATTCATCTGTATTATTGGTATCGCTAAGCTGATCCATAACGTAAATGGAATCCCCGCCGTCGCTGTATACGGGATCATATAAGGACATGGGCTCTACAATAGCTTCAATGGCGTTGGTTACAGCCTCTGGTTCTTCGCCAAGAAGATTGGCAATTTGTTCAATGGTGGGTTCGTTGCAATCGTTTCGCTGTAGCTGTTCTCTGGCTTGCAGTGCTCGGTATGCCAGGTCTCGTACCGAACGACTTACTCGGATGGTATTATTATCTCGCAAGTAGCGCCGCACTTCTCCAATAATCATAGGAACTGCATAGGTAGAAAATTTTACACAAAGCTCTGTATTAAAATTATCAATAGCTTTAATGAGCCCAATACAACCCACCTGAAATAAATCATCTAAGTTTTCTCTGCGATTGGTAAAACGCTGGATAATGCTGAGAACCAACCGCAGATTTCCATCAATAAGCTTTTGTCTGGCTTTTTCGTCTCCATTTTTGCTGCGAATGAGTAAATCGTGTTTTTCTTCATCATTCAATGTTTTTAGTTTAGCGGTATTTACCCCGCAAATTTCCACTTTATTATAATACATCCATTTCGCCTCGCGCATTTTTATACTTAAAGTATTGCCATGGAAAGGATGCTTATGCAGTGGAGCAATTTCCTCATATTACCTATTATTTTAAAATTTCTGGCATTTCTTCCAACATATTCTCGATATAGATCCCATACCCTTCTGTTGAATCACTGACAAGTACATGTGTTACAGCGCCAACCAAAAGACCGTCTTGAATAATAGGACTGCCGCTCATTCCCTGTACGATTCCGCCTGTTTTTTCTATAAGTTTTGGGTCTGTTATTTTTATGGTAAAGTTTTTTGTTTGCGTATCGTTATTTTCGGGGATGATGATTTGGGCCGTATATTCTTCAATGGTATTATCATCTAGCGTGCAGTGTATAAGAGCGTCTCCATCGTGAATTTTGTCTTTTGTTCCAATTTCAATTAACGTACCGTTTTCCTTTAAATGAGATATGTCGGAAAATACGCCGAATACGCCACATTCTGTATTGTTTGTTACCGTTCCTGTTTTTCCGGAAGAAAAAAATCCATGCAATTCGCCGGGAGCTCCCGGCGCTCCTTTATTTATGCCCGAAATAGAGATGTCTGTTACAATTCCACGCTCAATTTTGAGCAGATCTCCATTACTGTTACAGATACCATGCCCAAGACCTCCAAATCCGCCTGTATCTTCTATAATATACGTTACGGTACCAATGCCGGCAGTACTGTCCTTCATCCAGATGCCAATACGATATTTATTCGTACTTTCCGACAAAACCGGTGTAATGGATACTTCAAACTCTTCATCCCCTCTGCGGCACGTGAAGGAGAGCGGTTTACCCTCGCTGTCTTCTACCGCTTTGGCAACGGCTTCCGCTGTGCCTATTTCTTTTCCGTTCACCTTCAATATAATATCGTTTTCCTGAATCCCCGCATCTTTTGCAGGCAGTTTGCTTCCAGCAGCACTGTCAACTTCGCTGATGCCGGTAACGATCAGCGTTCCTGTATAAAATTTTACTCCAAAGGGCATACCCCCAAGAAATACCTGTGTAATATCTTCTGCTCCATATGCATGGGTGCACAAAGGAGCCAGAAGAATAATTACAGCCAGCAGTGCTGTGATTATTCTATTTTGTTTTCTTATTTTCATCTATATAATTCCGCCTTTGTTTTTATTGACTGTTTGCATATCCATAATTAATGTGCACCGCCGTTGATTCAATATGAATTGCAAAATTAACGGTAACTGCAAATCTTACCCAGTTTTTATTGACAAAATTTTGCTATGAGGCTATAATAAATAGGTAAAACGCTAATTCGGAACAGAGATTGCGGCAAGATTTTGTTTGCTGCTAAAACGGAAAGGAAATGGAAAATTTATGCTGACTGCGGTCGTTGGAATTAACTGGGGCGATGAAGGAAAAGGAAGAATCGTAGATCTTCTCAGCGAAGATCAGGATGTCGTTGTTCGATATCAAGGTGGAAATAACGCAGGCCACACGGTTATCAATGAAAAAGGCGAATTTATTTTAAATTTACTTCCTTCCGGTATTTTACGTGAAAATGTTGTTTGTGTGATGGGAAATGGAATGGCAATCGATTTGCAACATCTGCACAATGAAATAGAACGTCTGCGGGAAAAAGGAATCCACATTGGACCTGATAATTTAAAAATCAGCGACAGAGCAGTTGTCACTATGCCATATCATGTGGATTTGGACTGCTATGAGGAAGAACGGCTAGGCAAGAACAGCTATGGTTCTACACGACGGGGCATTGCGCCGGTATACAGCGATAAATATGCAAAGAAAGCCATACGAACCGGAGATTTGCTGCATGAAAAGTATTTGCAGAAGGTGCTTCCTGATATTCTTGCATATAAAAATTTGATTATTGAAAAAGCGTATAATAAGCCAGGTGCAAAACTGGAAGCTGCTATGGAATATCTGCATATGTATGGCGAAGAGTTCCAGGAATATATCTGTGATACGGGAGCGTATCTGTATGAAGCCGATAAGGCAGGGAAGCGGATAATGTTTGAGGCACAGCTGGGTGCGCTGCGTGATATTGATTATGGAATCTATCCGTTCACTTCTTCATCAAATACAATTGCCGCTTATGCGCCAATCGGCGCAGGAGTCCCAGGATTAAAGCTGGATACGGTTGTTGGTATTATGAAGGCGTATTCTACCTGTGTGGGCGCTGGTCCGTTCACAGTAGAAATGGATGGAGAAGAGGCACAGGCACTCCGCACGGCAGGGGGAGAATTTGGCGCGGCTACAGGCCGCCCCAGACGTGTAGGCGCCTTTGATGTGGTGGCATCAAAATATGGAATTTTAGCACAGGGAAGCGATAAATTGGCACTGACCAAATTGGATGTGCTTTCTTACATGAAAAAAATTCCGGTTTGCGTTGCCTATTCCTATAATGGTGAATTGATTCGTAATTTCCCGGTAGGGGAAGCGCTGGATTTGGCGCAGCCTGTGTTTGAGTATTTAGATGGCTGGTGCGAAGATATTAGCAGTTGCCGTTCCTTTGGGGAACTTCCTGAAAACGCAAAAAAATATATTGAATATATTGAAGAAAAAGTCGAACAAAAAATGTGGTTAATTTCAGTAGGTGCAAAGAGAGACGCATATTTTATGCGATAACTGAGATTTTGCTTTTATGAAAACAGTATGTGCGTCGGTAGACGGCGGCATACTGTTTTTATCTCAAAAAAATGAATATTTTTTAGGAAACATATTGACAAAGACGAGATTTTTTAGTATACTATTACCTGCAGGCAACGTGATGCAAGCGTGCTGGAGGAATGGATACGCGAGAGTGGCGGAACTGGCAGACGCGCACGTTTGAGGGGCGTGTGGTTTTACCGTACGGGTTCAAGTCCCGTCTCTCGCACCAACAGCAGGTTGCCTTGCAAAAAATATATGCGGATATGGCGGAATTGGCAGACGCGCTAGATTCAGGTTCTAGTCGGGGCAACTCGGTGGAGGTTCAAGTCCTCTTATCCGCACCAAAGTAAACAAATCGGAACATTTTACTACGCGGTGAAATGTTCCGATTTGTTGTAAGGAGCGGTACATTGATATGGAAACACAAACGCAAAATAATACTTCCAAAGGAAAGTTTATCGTTTTTGAAGGAATTGATGGAAGTGGTAAAAGTACACAACTTCAGCTTTTATTGCAGAAATTGAGAGAAAAGAAAATAAATTATTATGAAACCAGAGAACCTACGGATTCTCCTATTGGCTCTATGATTCATCAAATTATGACCGGCAGAATAACAACAGATAATAAAGTAATAGCTGCTTTGTTTGTTGCAGATCGCTTAGACCATCTTTTAAACAAAACAGATGGTATTTGTGAAAAAATAAATGCAGGTACAACGGTAATTTCTGACCGATATTACTTTTCTTCCTACGCATACCATAGTGTGGATATGGATATGGATTGGGTTATACAAGCGAATTCCATTTGTGCCGACTTATTAAAACCTACCTGTACTGTATTTATTGATACCGATCCTGACGAAGCTATGCGACGAATATCAAACGGCCGGTCTAAATCTGAATTGTTTGAGACGAGGGAACGCCTTATTCTTGTAAGAGAAAAATATTTGGAAGCAATAAACAAACAAAGTGAAAGTGAAACCGTTATTATTGTTAATGGTAATAACGATTTTCACCAGGTAGCCGACGATATCTGGCAAAAGCTTCATAGTTATTTTTAAAAATTAATAAATCGGGAATTTTATCAAAAACGATAAAGAGCGACAATTTTTGACAAAAATTGTCGCTCTTTATCGTTTTTTCTTATTGCTAAAAAGGCAAAAAATGTTGCAGTAATATAAAAAATGTATTATAATGAAACCAATTTGAAGAGATAGAAGGGGCCGTTATGTATATTGCTGATTTACATATTCACTCTCGATTTTCCCGTGCTACCAGTAAAGACTGCGATGCTCCGCATCTTGATTGGTGGGCTCGACGTAAGGGAATTGGACTGATTGGGACCGGCGATTTTACCCATCCAGCATGGCGCGCCGAGTTGAGAGAGCAGCTGGTTATGGCCGAGGAAGGCGTATATACACTGCGGGATGATATGCAGCTTCCCGGAGCTATGCCTGGCAACGCACCTCGCTTTATAGTGACGGGAGAGATCAGCTCTATTTACAAACGAGATGGCAGAACCCGCAAAGTGCACAACTTGATTCTTCTTCCAAGTCTAGAGGCGGCCGACGAACTGTCTGCCAGGCTGGAAGCTATAGGCAATATTCATTCTGATGGGAGGCCGATTTTGGGTCTGGATAGCAGAGATTTATTGGAACTGACATTGGATGTCTGCCCGGATGCAGAGCTTATTCCAGCTCATATCTGGACACCTCATTTTTCCATGTTTGGCGCTTTTTCTGGATTCGATACAATAGAAGCCTGCTTTGATGACATGGCGCCGCATATTCATGCCGTGGAAACTGGATTATCGTCTGATCCTCCTATGAATTGGCGGGTATCCGCGTTAGATGGACTTACCCTGATATCCAACTCCGATGCGCATTCTCCTGCTAAGCTGGGACGGGAGGCCAATCTACTGGATACTACAGATTTCTCCTATTCTGCTTTAGTAGAGGCAATTCGAACGGGAAAAGGATTTGAAGGAACAGTAGAGTTTTTTCCAGAGGAAGGCAAATATCATTTGGATGGACATCGCAACTGTGGTATTTGTTTCACTCCTGCTGAAACAGCTGCGCATGAAGGACGTTGTCCGGTATGCGGAAAGAAGCTGACAATTGGCGTAGAACATCGGGTGGAGGAGTTGGCTGACAGACCCGAAAACTTTTGTCCCCAAAAGGCGAAACCATTTGAAAGTCTTGTTCCTCTTCCGGAGGTTATTTCCGCTTCTCAAGGTTGTTCCTCCTCTTGTAAGAAGACGATAGAACTGTACGAACAAATGTTGCATAGCTTAGGGCCGGAATTTTATATTTTGCGTGCGGCTCCTATTGAAGATGTAGAACAGGTGGCCGGTCCTTGTGTGGCAGAGGGAATACGTCGCCTCAGAATTGGTCAAGTGAACAGAAAAGCTGGATTTGACGGAGAATATGGTACTATTTCGCTTTTAACTCCTGCGGAGAGAGAGCAATTCAATGGGCAGATATCTTTTGCTGATACTGGAATGGTAGAGAAAAAGACAAAACGGCAGCATGTCCAAAGTAAGCAAAAAAAGCTTTCCGATGCGCACGCAACCATACGGGCATCGCAGCAAAGCGAAACATTGAATCCTGCACAAAAAGAGGCGGTTTCTTCCGCCCAGCCGGCAATAGCAGTAGTCGCCGGACCTGGTACCGGGAAGACAAAGACTTTGGTCTCTCGTATTGCCTATTTAGTGGAAGAATTGGGTGTTCACCCAGATGAGATCACCGCAGTCACCTTTACCAATAAAGCCGCTACTGAAATGCGGCAGCGGCTGGAAAAGCGATTGGGTGGCAAGCGCGCCGTAGCACCGATGACTATTGGAACTTTTCATGCTATTTGCTTGAAATTATTGGGTGATGTGCAGCTGATCAGTCGAGTCGATGCACTTACGATTGCCGCTGCGGTTCTAGACAATGCGGATAATAAGGGAAGTGCTGGGAGCTTTCTTCAGGCGGTATCCCGCATAAAAAACGGTATAGATCCTGAGGTCGTTGGACTGGACAAGACACTGTACGAGGCGTACTGTCTCCGGCTACGGCAGCAGCGTTTGTTTGATTTTGATGACCTGCTGACAGAGGCCTTGAAGCTGGATATTTCAAATCGAAAATGCTTTTCCTATTTACTGGTAGATGAGTTTCAGGATATCAACGATGTACAGTATACTCTTGTGCAAAATTGGAGTCAGAAAAGCAAGAGTCTTTTTGTTATAGGCGATCCTGATCAGTCCATTTATGGATTTCGTGGAGCAAACGGCAATTGCTTTAAGCGGTTATCTGATGATTGCCCAGAGCTTCAGATCATTCGTCTTTTAGAAAACTACCGTTCTACACCAGAGGTTTTACATGCAGCCCTGCCTGTGATCAATAGAAACCCTGGTGGCATTCGACATCTTTCGGCCAATCGGTCTTCTGATGTTCAGGTGCGTCTTGTCCGAGCAAAAGATGACTTTGCAGAAGGAATCTTTATTGCTAAGGAAATTGGGCTCATGACCGGCGGGATTGATATGCTGGAAGCACAAAATATACGCCAGGAGCGGGCCAACCGTTCTTTTTCGGATATTGCTGTACTTTGCCGCACCCATCGGCAGTTGAAACTTATAGAAAAATGTTTGCAGCATGATGATATCCCTTGCGTGATCAGCGGACGTGATACATTTTTGGATGTAGATGAGGTACGAGGCCCCCTCGCTTTTCTTCGATTTTTGCAGGCGCCGTATGATGGAAATTCTGTTGAAACAGCACTCCGTCTGCTGTGGAAATGCCCAGAAGATTTAATCATACAAATTAAGAAAATCTCTGAAAAACAAAAAGAAGTAGACTCACAGGCTTTTTTTGAGATTGCCATGGAAAACGAGATTTTAAAATCTTGGATATTGATGATAGAAGAGTGGCTTCCTATGATGAAAAAGGAAAAGCCTTGGAAGTTAATTGCTCTTTGGGAAGAACAATATGGCGCTTCTCCGGCGTTGGATTCTCTTAAAAATACAGCAATTTTTCATGATAGCTTTCAAGAGTTATGGAATATGCTGATTTTAGGTGAGGATGCAGATATCTGCCGCGCTGCGGGCAAGAATTGGAAATCGGGCGCGGTAAAGTTAATGACGCTGCATGGTTCCAAGGGGCTAGAATTTCCTGCGGTGTTTATAGCTGGTGTGAAGGAGGGAATGCTGCCTTTAGAGACTCAGGGAAGCCCGACAAATTTGGAGGAGGAACGGCGTCTATTTTATGTAGGAATGACGCGGGCACGTGAGGAACTGATTCTAACCTCCAGTCCGAATTTTTCTTGCTTTTTACAGGAGCTTCCTGGTGACGTTGCTCAGGAAACCATTGCTCGACGGGAACGCCTAGCGGAGCAGCTTTCGTTTTTTTGATGTTATATGGACTTCTCGCTAAAAAAAGTCCCGGCCATGGCCGGGACTTTTTTTATTGGGCACTAAATTTTTGCTTTACTGCACTAATTTTGTTCTGATCGGCCTGTTCGGTAGGATACCAACCTTTTGCGGCCATCGTGCTATAAATGGTATCCTGCATAGTAAGAGAATCATGCAGTGCGGTATTAAATGCCTGATGAATATTTGCTGTGGAAGATTCCAAGGTTCCATGCATATACAAGTCGCATACGCCCTTCTCCAAAAGGAGAATATTTTCCATAAGATTTTTATCGTCCATTTTTTAAATTTTCCTTTCTCCAATTATCCCAATAAGCTGTAAAAGCTCTGGAAAATCTGCTGATGCTTCTGTGCCATCTGCTCGATGCAGGTTTTCAGCTGTGCATCCTGAATCTGATTAGAGTATTCTTTGCATGCTGTTTGAAAATATTTTTCATGTCCCAGGGCATCTTCCACATACAAAAGTTCTTTCGGTGTCATACAATTGCCTCCTAATAATATTTTGTATTGCACCATCAGTATTTGTACTTCCAGATGAGAATATGCACAAAAAATATTTTTTTCTAAATTTTGCAAATGGATTGAGTGTATGTTTTCACATACAGCGGATACAATAACTACGGAATCATTCTTGATTCCAATTGAAGAAACCGAGGCATGACAAATGGAAAAAAAGGCAAATCACTGCATTGCCTGTTCTGTTGAACAGTGCGCAAACAACTCTCACAACGGTTACTGCGTTCTGGATAAGATTCAGGTAGGCACGCACGAGTCGAATCCCACAGTTGTCCAGTGTACAGATTGCGAGTCTTTTGTACTTGGAGCAAGTGACTGCTGCCACTAAAATTGGCAGCCCGAATTGGACGGTTTTTAGTAAAGAAAAAAGCGCACTATGTGCGCTTTTTTCTTTACTCTATATTAAACGGGGTGTACCTGCGCTTCTTTATCGGCATTGTCCATATCAATTCCATACTTTTTCGCTTTTCTATATTCGAAAAACTTCGTAGCAACCTGTTCAAACAGTGCATAGGACAAAACATCCTCATCCTGTTCGAGATACTTTGCGCATTTTTTACGCAGGGTATCCAATTCCGGTTCCAGCTTGTCAGCGGGACGGCAAGTAATCGGTTCTTCGTTCCCAATGATTTTTTTGCGGAATGCATCGGAAATCGGAGCAGGACATTTACCATACTCGCCGCGGATCAACCCTTTAAATTCTTTGGAAACCATTTTATACCGTTCGCCGCCAATAACATTTAACACCGCCTGTGTTCCCACGATCTGAGAAGAAGGCGTAACCAGAGGCGGATAACCAGCATCTTCACGTACCCGCGGCACTTCTGCCAGAACTTCATCCAGCTTTTCAGACTGTCCCGCCTGTTTTAGCTGGGAAACAAGATTGGAAAGCATTCCACCAGGAACCTGATAGAGCAGGGCATTTACGTCTACTTTCAAAACCTTGGGATCCAGCAGTCCAGATTCTAAATATTTTTCCCGAATAGGTGTAAAGTACTTGCAAATAACATCCAGCTGTTTCAAGTCAATGCCTGTATCATATTCCGTACCTTCTAGAGTAGCCACCAAAGGCTCTGTAGGTGGTTGAGAAGTACCCATAGCAAGCGGAGAAATAGCTGTGTCTACAATATCAACGCCAGCTTCTATTGCTTTTAAAACAGTCATAGAAGCCAGACCAGAGGTATAGTGGGTATGGAGCTGGATCGGAATGGAAACCGTCTCTTTCAATGTTTTTACCAGTTCATACGCGCTGTACGGCTTCAGCAATCCGGCCATGTCTTTTATACAAATGGAATCCGCGCCCATTTCTTCCAGTTGCTTTGCATATTCTGCAAAAGACGCATTTGTGTGATAGGGACTGGTAGTATAGCTGATAGCGGCTTGTACATGTCCGCCTTCTTTTTTTGTGGCGTCGATGGCGGTTTTTAAGTTACGCGCATCGTTAAGGGCGTCGAAAATACGCAGGATATCGATCCCGTTAGCAATAGATTTCTGCACAAAATATTCTACCACATCGTCGGAATAGTGGCGATATCCCAAAATATTTTGTCCTCGGAACAGCATTTGCAGTTTGGTATTTTTTGCGCCATTGCGAATTTTACGAAGCCGTTCCCATGGATCTTCATTTAAAAAACGGAGGCAGGAATCAAAAGTCGCGCCGCCCCAGGCTTCTAGGGAGTGATATCCGACCTTGTCTAGTTCGCCTAGAATAGGAAGCATTTCATCGGTAGGCATACGTGTGGCAAAAAGCGACTGATGAGAGTCACGCAGTACCGTTTCAGTAATTTTAACTTTAGCCATATTGTGCTAAGCCTTTCTTTTTAGAATATATGGAATTTACCAGTTCCAAGACAGGAACACACCGGCAGCCACGGCAGAACCGATAACACCGGCAACATTTGGTCCCATAGCGTGCATCAGCAGGAAGTTGGATGGATCATATTCCTGACCAACCTTTTGAGATACACGAGCTGCCATAGGAACGGCAGACACACCGGCGGATCCGATCAAAGGATTGATTTTTCCACCGGAAAGTACATTCATGATCTTTGCGGTAATCAAACCGCCCATAGTAGAAACCATAAAAGCAGCCAGACCGCAGGCAATGATCAGCAATGTTTGCACCTTCAGGAAGTTTTCAGCGCTGGCTGTAGCTCCAACTGTAAGTCCTAAGAAGATGGTGACAATATTAATCAATTCATTCTGAGCCGTTTTAGAAAGTCTGTCTGTAACACCGCAGACGTTTAAAAGATTTCCGAACATAAGACATCCTACCAGAGGAACAGCATCCGGAACAATAAAGCCAACAACGGCTGTTACAACAACAGGGAATAGAATCTTTTCCAATTGTGATATAGGACGCAGGGCACTCATACGAATTTTGCGTTCTTTCTCTGTGGTGAGCAGCTTCATAAAGGGAGGCTGAATCATAGGAATCAGCGCCATATAGCTATACGCAGCAATAGCGATAGCCCCAAGAAGAGATGGCGCGAGTATTTTGGTTACTAGAATTGCCGTAGGACCGTCTGCGCCGCCGATAATACCGATAGCGGCAGCTTCCTGCGGTGAAAAGAATCCGGATCCCAGTGCCAGAAAAAAGGCAACAAAAACGCCAAGCTGTGCACCTGCGCCGATCAGAAAACTTTTTGGATTGGATATGAGTGCGGTAAAATCAGTCATCGCACCGATACCGATAAATATAAGCGAAGGGTATATTCCAAGCTTTACACCAAGATAAAGCAGGTCCAGCAAACCACCGTCATGAAGAATTTGTCCGAAATTGATTTCTTCTCCAATAAAGAAATTCAAATTAAACAAAGTCACACCAGGAAGATTTGTAAGTACCATACCAATAGAAATTGGAAGTAGGAGAAGTGGCTCAAATTGTTTGGCAATCGCTAAGTAAATTAAAACACCAGCGATAACAAACATGATTAAGCATTTCCAGTTTCCATCCTGAAAAAGCTTTGCAATACCTGTACTGCTTACAAAATTTTGAACAGCTTCAAGCATAATACATGTATCCTTTCAAAAGCGTTTTCAGTTTAGTTAAGTGTAATAATAACATCTCCGGTTTGTACGGAAGTACCGACCGGGGCGTTGATGCTGGCAATCGTACCACCATTTTCGCTGAAGATTTCATTTTCCATTTTCATGGCTTCCAAAATACAAACAAGACCATTTGGCTCAATTTTATCGCCTACTTTAACATTCATTTTCAGAATGGTACCCGGCATAGGCGCTTTTACCTGTATAGCACCCTGTGCGCCAGCAGGAGCAGCCGGAACCGGCGCTGCGGCGGGTGTAGGTACGGGTGCGGGAGTGGCAGCGGGCGCACTCACAGGAGCGGCGGCCGGCGCCGCGCTGCCCGAAGCGCCTTCCTCAACCAAAACTTCATATGCAGTGCCGTTAACGGTAATGGTATATTTTTTCATATTCTTTTCCTCCAAATTTTATAATGTTGTGTCATTAGCTGCGCCATTCCATCCACCGGCACCTGCTGTACGTCTATAGGAAACCACACGGAAGGGAAGTGTATTGCCGCAGGAATCGTTATACGCGGCAATAGCCGCAGTAATCACAGCGATTAGCTGGGTATCGTTTGCAGGTGGTGCGGCTAAAGGAATTTCTTCTAAGGATGGGATATTTTCTACTTTTTTAACATTGGCGTCGCCCTTTTGCACGTTTTTCTTATTATTTGGAATCGTGTAGAAAAACAATTTGAACAGCGCCATAACACCCCAAAGTATTGCCAGCACAATAAATACAGTACAAATTCCGATGACAAAAACCTGCAGCCCATACAGGAGCCGTTCACTAACAGACATAGTCGTGGCGGCATCCAAAAGGGATCTGTAATTTGCAATATACATCATTTAAGCCTCCATTCAAAGGGGCATATTTAAGTGCCGTCTAACAGGTACCCT
This sequence comes from uncultured Eubacteriales bacterium, assembly GCA_910586545.1. Classification (GTDB taxonomy): domain Bacteria; phylum Bacillota; class Clostridia; order Oscillospirales; family CAG-272; genus Avispirillum. The sequence goes on along the minus strand of CAJUIQ010000015.1, from coordinate 17,171 downwards.
TTTGCTTTTGGCAGACAGCATCATTACCGCACCGCCAATACGCTGACGCAGTTCAGCTCCATCGATAATATCGTCGATTTCGCCTGCTGATGCGGCAGCTACAGGAGACCCGACCGTTTCATCCCACTGTTTTTCCAAATCCTCTCTGGAAACATCTTCACTGATCTGGTCATTCCACAAAAAAGCAACAGCTGTAGATGCAGGCATCACGCCAACTTTAGCGCTTTCCAGGGCAAGAACAACATCGGCTCCCAGCGCTTTCGCGCCCATAAGCGAAAATACTGCCCCATATGCTTCTCCTACGATTACGGTAATAAGCGGAGTTTTTGCACTGGAATATGCGAAAGCAAGTTTAGCCAGCTCGCTGGCATAAGTCGAAGCTTCTGCTTCTATAGAGACATCTGGTCCTTTGGAATTAAGCAGTGTAACAACAGGAATATGGAAGCTGTCACAAAAAGTAACCATTCTGGATGCCTTTCTGGCAGCGGAAGCAGTGAGTATACCACCGTTTACACATTTTTGGTTTGCAATAATACCTACTACTGTTCCGCCTAATGTGACAAAGCCTGTAACAATTTCTTTCCCGTATGCAGCGTAGAGTTCCAGGAAGGATCCGCTATCGGAAACAGCACTGATTAAATCCGTTGCATTTTCGCTGCTTGTATAAGCCGACAAATCTACAAGCCTGTTTAAATCGTCTTGCGTACTGGCGGTGATCGTACCTTCCTGATTATTCATAGGAAGATAGGAGAGAAGCAGCTTTGCCTTAGCAATGCAGTCCCCGTCTCCAGTACCTGTCAGAGCAGCCAAGCCGCTCTTGGTAACAAACTCTGATTTGCCGGCTTCGCTGTCTCCCAATACGAAAGGCGCATTAAAACTCACGCATCCCTTTGACTGAGAAATAATTAGAAAGTCGAACATGCCTGCTACTACAGCAGCGCTTCCCGCACAGGTACCAGGAATTATAGCAATTTGAGGAATGACACCGGATGCGGCAGCGGTACACTGCATCAATGTACTATAACCTGCCAATGCACGCACGCCCTCCGGCATAAGAGCACCGGCTGAATCAAATATACCGATAATTGGTGCGCCGTTTTCTATAGCGAGGCGATAAATTTCCGCAATCTTTTTACTGTGCGCTTCGCTGATGGCGCCTTTCGTTCTGGAATAGTCCTGACTAAATGCGTATACCAGTTGTCCGGCAACAGAACCCCAACCGCAAATAACGCCTTCAAAAGCATCTTCTGCAGCTGTATCCAGTTCACTGACACGTCTGCGCACATATGCGCCGCTTTCCATAAAAGTGCCTTCATCAAATAAGGCGGCAATTCTTCCGCGCGCGGTGAGGCTTTCCGCAGGGGCGTCGGCAAAGGCGTCCGTTTCCGCGAGAAGACTCCGCAGGGCGGCAGCAGTTTTGACTCCGGCCGATTTCAAAGCGGCCCGAATCGCGTCTAAATTTTTCTTGTCCATTCGCTGTCCTCCGGGTATCTATAAATTTGTAAGTTAATATGGTAAAAACAGGCAGAGGGAAAGCATACACTCATATTTTATACTATTTCTAAAAAGGCCGAAATTCTTGACAGCACCCCTGTCATTTTTTAGATATGAACAGCAAGTTCCCATTCCACCCCATTTTAATTTATTATAAAAGAAAAGACTCTTTTATGCAAGAGGATTTTAAAAAAAATAACAAAAAAGCACAATTGTTGTTTGTGCTTTTCGGTAAATAAAATATTATTTTGCATATCGTTCGGTAAGAGATAAACGCTTTTTTGCAAGTTCGTATGCTTCCTTATAATTTTCAATTTTCTGACAGCAGTATTCCATATCACGCAGGGCAAAAAATTCTGTAAAAAAGCCGGGGGGATGCAGACACACAAAGCGAAGAAGTTGATATGCATTTGCATATTCTGCTTTCTCAATATGAATACGAGCTAAAAAATAACTGCGGTAGATTTCCTCTTTCAGTTGCGAAGCTAAGGAAGAGGAAATGGCGTTAGGGCTATATTCCGTATGAGAAAGCAGACTCAGATACAGTATAAATGAAATATCGACAGTTGAGGCGGATTTTAAAATGACATCCATTGGGGGGATTTTTTGATTTTCTACCGCATCTATCAACATATTAAAAAAACTACATTGACTATGGATTTCTTCCCGTCCATATGATGCGTCTTGAATCGCGATTTTTGCTGCGGTAATGTGACGCGCCGCGCTAGCTAATGCAGAACGTTTCAGACACGCTCCTGCAAGCATAACTTCGCACTGAGACATAATATAGGCGATTTCATCGTCCCCTTCAATTTCTGTCCGACATAGTATAGTACATTTCCTATACTGCCCGCTTCCGTAAAGATTGCGGATTTCTTCAATCGTTTGCATCCGCTTGTATTGGGCTTCTTCTTTTTTACTTTCACACATTAAATAGGAAAGGGGGATTTCAAGCTTTTTACACAAAAACAACAGCGTATCCACCGACGGGCGGGCAAGTCCGTTTTCAATTTGGCTGAGCATGCTTCTGTTTAAATCGGATCCGCATAGAGCTTGCTGGGTCAGCTTTTTACTTTTACGCTGCTCCTTGATTTTTCGTCCGAGATTTTGATAGAACAAATCGTTCATAGAAAGCGTTATGCCTTTCCTGTTTAAAGAGTGTTTTAGGAAATCTTAAAAATAGAACGAGCCATAGAGTCAATTCCGACGAAAAGAGGAAATTTATGAAACGTCAGAGCCTTCACAGATTCGCAGCCCAAATCCTCAAACGCGATAACTTTACATTCGGTAATATGCTTGCAGGCCAGTGCGCCGGCACCTCCAATAGCACACAGGTAAAGTGCGCCGTTGCGTCGGATTGCGTCTATTACATCCGTACTTCTTGGTCCCTTACCGATCATGGCGGCTAGTCCCATATCCAGCATTGCCGGGGCGTATTTGTCCATTCGTGAAGAGGTGGTGGGCCCGCAGGAACCAATAGCCATCCCTGCCTTAGCGGGTGTGGGACCTGCATAGTATACCACTGCGCCGTCAATAGAGTAAGGTAAGGATTCCCCTTTTTCCAGCATGGCAAAAATTCTCTTATGCGCAGCATCACGAGACGTGTATACGGTACCGCTGAGAAGAATTTGCTCTCCGGCAGAAAGAGTAGGAGCGGCGGCCTTTATTTCATTGGTATAAATCTCTATCATTCTGATTTGCTGCCTGTATCTTTTCCGTAGATTTCCTGGAAACATTTATCTACAGCTGTTTTCATGTACGCGCTAATATCGGTCATTACTGTATCTGCCGTTGCGGTGATGTTATGAAAAATACGTTCTTTACGATCATTTGCGCCACGGATAATATCCTCAGCTTCGGCCTGCGCCTTTTGTACAATTGCTTCCGCAGCATTTTGTGCGGCGACCATAATTTTACCAGCACGCATGCTGATTTCGTCGCTGGCAGCATTGCTTTGCATATCGTAAGCGGAAGCCATGTTCCGAATCATTAAAATAGGATCATCAAAACTTTCAGCAGCAGTTTTTTGCTGTGCCGCCGTCTGCAGCGCTTCCAACTGCATGGTGGTGTTTTGAAGCTGCTCCCGCAGCTGGGACACTTCAGCAGCTGCGCCCGCCAGTTCCGTTTCCAGCTTTTGAATCGTCTTACCGTCTTCCTGAATCTTAGTGCTGCAGGAAGAAATACTTGCCTGATATTCCTTTTCCTTTTCAAAAAACATGCGGCTCATATGAGAAATATACGTATTTACATCTTCTTTATTATAGCCTTGCATAGATTTTCGAAAGATTGGCGGTTGATTGGCGTTCATATGTGTTTTTCACGTCTCCTTTAAACTTTACAATCCTTTTTTAAATAATCATAGCACATTCCGCCGAAAAATGCAAGAAAAACGGTTTTGGAAAAGCGAAACCCAAAGTAATTAAATATTCATCACAGCGCGGATAGAAGCCTCATAGGCTTCCAATATTTTTTTGCATGTCTCTTTATCGTCGCTTTTAGCCAAAAGATAGATTTTCAGCTTCGGTTCTGTACCCGAAGGGCGAATAATGGTATCGCAGTGATCTGTTGAAAAATAAAGTATATCTGATGTGGGGAGATTGGTTGCATATACTTTTCCTGTAGATTTATCAAGAATTGTACCAGACAGATAATCACGAAGCGTGTGTATGGGGGCTTTTGCCAGAGAAGCGGGCGGATCCTGCCGCAGATTTTCCATCATTTCTGTAATCCGTTTCTGACCGCCAGGCATATCAAAGTAGAAATCCAGTGTACGTTCCAAATAGTACCCATATTTCTTATACAGATCCTCTAACGCATCGCATAATGTTTTCCCCAGCGTTTTGTAATAGGCGGCCATTTCGCAAATAAGCAGGGAAGCAACAACCGCATCTTTATCCCTGGTATAGGTTCCCTTAAGGTATCCATAACTTTCTTCAAAGCCCAGGAGAAACGTGCTGTTTCCGACTTCCAACTGTTTTTTTACTACTTCGCCTATATACTTAAATCCTGTCAGCACTTCATACATCTGTACATCGTTTCGACGGCATATTTCGGTAGCTAAATTGGTGCTTACAATGGATTTTACTGCATAAGGAAACTGCGGCATTGTATCGTTTTGCTGATGAGCTGTTATAATATAGTCCAGAATCAAGGCGCCCATCTGATTGCCAGTAATACATTGAAATTCTCCGTTTGTATCCCGCGCCATAGCGCCTACGCGGTCACAGTCGGGATCTGTAGCGATAATCAGATCACTGCCCACGGTTTCTGCCAGTTGTCTGCCAAGGACAAAGGCTTCTTTTGCTTCAGGGTTCGGATGCTCAACGGTGGGAAAGTCTCCATTAGGTTGTTCCTGATCAGGAACAATGTGGAGATGGGAAAGTCCTGCCTGACGAAGAACTTGGGGAACCATGGTAATTCCTGCTCCATGAAGAGGCGTGTATACGACATGGAATGCGGAGGCCTTATCAAAAATCTTTGCATTCACACGTTCTGCTAAAACGCACTGCATATAAGCTGCGTCTACATCGGCAGGCACAGGCAGGATTCGGCCCTGTTTTGCATCGTCTGGGGAAGGGACATCCTCTAAAATGTCCAGACGTTCCATTTCTGCTGAAATTATATTTGCCTGATCTGGTCCGATTTGTGCACCATCTTCCCAATATACCTTGAATCCATTATATTCTTTTGGATTATGGGAAGCGGTAATATTGATGCCTGCAATACAAGAGAGATGACGCAGAGCAAAAGACAAAACGGGGGTAGGGCGCAGCTGATCAAACAAATACGTTTTTATGTCATAGGCGGATAAAACCTGTGCGCTGCGCAGGGCAAATTCTGCGGAATGATTTCTGCTGTCATACGCAATCACAACGCCGCGTTCCATAGCGTTTTTTCCTTCTTTGCAAATAAGCTTTGCTAGTCCTGCAGCGGCAAGGGCCACTGTATAGGTGTTCATAAAAGCAGTGCCTGGTTGCATTTTTGCGCGTAGTCCTGCAGTACCGAAAGACATGAAACTGGAAAATGCGATACGAAGGGCGGGTTCCTCCATGGATGATACTATATTTTTTGTAAGTGCGTCTACTTTGGGGCTATTTAAAAAGCGTTCTGACATAGCGAGTGTGCTGTCCATGGAGGATAATCCTTTCCTGCTTATAAATTTATATAATTATATAATATGGAAAGCGCCGCAGGCGCCCATTGGAAATGCCGTTTCTATAAAAGCGGCGACAGAGTGTATATTTTCCTGTGCAATATTTACAGTGATTTTATAATAAAATTTATTCATATTGTATTCCATAGGCCTGGCGTTTATTCTATAAAGACCTGCGCCAAGTCTCTGCATAGCAAGCAGCGCATCGATTATCTGCTTACCGGATTCCGGTTGAAAAGAGATCTCTGCAAAAGTAGTAAGTTCTGTCCAGCAGATTTGTCCTGTCAAAAGTGCAAAACGCAGTTCTGTTTCCCCGTCTGATGTAATAACATCGCATACAGCGCGGGTTTTCAATTGATATTCATGAATCATACGGGCAAACGCAGGCAGTTCTCCTTCTGTACTGCTGGATATGGGCAAGATACAAAAACTGTTTTTTTCACTGGAAGCCGTTTCACAAATCTTTTGAAAATCTGTTTTAGGAGAGAGGTGCAAAGATGGAATTACAGAGGCAAACCTTTTACATGCCAATTCCGTATAGCTGCTTGGGACATATAAAAAAGAATAGGATTCCTTTGCATCGTGTGTATTCTGCAGGGGAGCGGGCTGCAGAAGCCTCCTCTCCCACAGAAGCTGCAAAAATGCGGCAAACTTTTCTGAGATCAGCGAAGTGTTCGGAAAAGCTGTACGATAGACAGACGCGGCTTCCGTTGGGGACAACAGAGGCTTCTCATTAGCGGCAATTCTTATAACTTCTTCCAATTGACCTAGGTGAATACAATCGGCTTTTCTCCACAGATTTTCTGCATATGCCATATTTTTTTGCAGAGTCTCTCGTCCTATCATAGCTTGCCAAGGATATTATAGCTGTCGGACAAAAACTGACGCAGCTCTTCAGGGCTCAAACGCCGCTGGCTAAGGAGACAAAGCGCATAGATTTGCTTAGAAATCAGATCGGCCTTTTCTTTATCGGCATCTGCCAAGGACGCGATTAGCTCGTTGGATGTATTGAGAATAAGTGTAGCCTGAGTAGGGAAGGATGCGGGGGCGTTTTGGCCCATAACAGAATACATTTTCATCATATCTTCCATACGCCGGCTGTCCTCGCTTACGTTCAAAACAGCAGGTACGGATGTATCTTTCAGAGCTTCAAATTTAATTTCTGTCTGTTCAGGAACCAATTTTTTAAACAAATCTGCTACTCCAGGGATTTCAGCGGCGCCTTCCCCCTTCATAGAATCTGCCAGTTCTGCATCTACTCGCAGAAAATGCACGCCTTCCCGTTTGCTTTCAATAAGCTGGGCAAACTGGGTATCAATCATTTTATCCAGCAGCAGAGTTTCGATCCCTTCTGCGTCAAACATGGAGATATATCCAGCTTGGGATACTTTATCCGCAGCATAGTATACTTTGTTTTCATGCTTTTCCTTGGCGGTGTCCAAATACTCATCAATAGTGCAAAATCCGCCGCTGCATTTTTCGAAAAGCAGGCAGGACGCAGTTTTATCATAAAATTTGCTGTCCCGCAGACAGCCGTATTCTACAAAGGTTTTTAAATCTCTCCATATATTCTCATATGCGGGTCGATCCAGATTAAACATGGAGGTAAGCTTATCCGCAACTTTTTTTGTAATATGATTGGAAATTTTAGAGACATATCCGCTGTTTTGCAGATAACTTCTGGAAACATTTAAGGGCAGCTCAGGGCAGTCTAGAACACCTTTGAGCATAAGAAGATATTCCGGAATGACTTCTTTAATATTGTCCGCTACAAATACCTGATTATAGTAGAGCTTAACCTGTCCTTCCAGACTTTCAAATTCACTTTGAATGCGAGGGAAATAGAGGATCCCGCGAAAGTTTAAGGGGTAATCTGCTTTCAAGTGGATCCAGAACAGAGGTTCTCGATAATCGTGGAACACATTCTTGTAGAATTCCCGATACTCTTCATCGGTGCAGTCCGATGGATTTTTTAAATACAAAGGAGTGGTGTCATTGATAGGTGTGGGAGCGTCCTTTTCTTCTTTTTCCTCTTCGTCATCTCCATCTCCATCTTCAAAATAAATTTCTACAGGCATAAAGGCGCAGTACTTGTTTAAAATTTCCTGCAGCTTGCCACTTTCCCGGTATTCTTCTCCTTCTTCGCTTAGATGCATTACGATAGAAGTTCCTCTTGCAGGCGCCTCTTCTTCATTACATGCAGAGATTACATAGGAACCGTCTTCGCTGCATGTCCACTTAACAGGATTGGCGCCTGTAAAAGAGCGAGTAAACACATCTACTGTGCTGCTTACCATAAAGGCAGAGTAGAAGCCAAGGCCAAAGTGACCGATGATTCCGCTGTCTCCTCCATTTTCTCCTTCATACTTTTCAATAAAATCCAGTGCGCCTGATAAGGCGATCTGACAAATATACTTTTCTACTTCCTCTTCTGTCATGCCGATTCCATTATCTGTAACAGTGATGGTATTCGCCTCTTTATCCAGTGCTACAGACACACGGAAGCCTTCGTCAGGAATATTTCGTGCATCTTCGTCTCCAAGGGAGATCAGCCGACGCAGCTTTGTAACCGCGTCGCACGCATTGGAAACGATTTCCCGCAGAAAAATTTCTTTATCGGAATACAGCCATTTTTTGATAACAGGGAATATATGCTCAATTTCAACGCCAATTCCGCCTTTTTTTTCCATTTTATTTTCTTCCTTTCATTTCCTTATTTCACGATATAAAATTACTAATTTATTATTTTATAATGAAATATATGGATTGTCAATGCATAATCTGTGAATTTATATTCCGCTTTCAAAAGATTCGTCCTGTAATTTTTGCATAGCATTTTAAAGAAGCACATATATATTAGCGAAGTAACTGATACGGAGTAGAGGCTATGTCTAAAATTTACAAAAGTCCAGCAAAGATCAGGAAAGACAGTCAAGAAAAAGAAAGATGTGTAATTCTTGGCGAATACATAATTGAAACAAATGGAACTGTGCGGGAGGCTGCAGCAAAATTTGGAATCAGCAAATCTACTGTACACAAGGATGTTACGGAAAAGCTGCGAGAAACTGACCGAGCGCTATATGGAGAGGTAAAAAAGGTATTGATCCGGAACAAGGCAGAACGCCATTTGCGAGGAGGTCAGGCTACAAAGCAAAAGTACTGTGCGATGAAAAAAGTTTCAGGATAAAGTCAGTAAAAAAGAAGGCGTAACGCCTTCTTTTTTAACGATTTATACGGTAGCATAGTGGAGACCGTCCAATACCTGCCGAAGCCGTTCTGCCGATTTATGAAGCCGTGTAGATTCATCTTCATTCAGCGGGATATCCAGCACGTGCTTTACACCACCTTTTCCCACCACACAGGGAATGCTAAGATATACATCGTCGATACCATAGTGACCGCTGATTAAAGTAGAGACAGGGAGAATGGTATTTTCATCTCTTACAATGCTGCGAATAATCCGTAAGGCTGCTTGGGCAATTGCGTAATAAGTGGAGCCTTTTCCCTGAATGATTTCGTACGCACTGCTGACTACTGACTCATATGTGCCATATAAGTCGCCTAGTCCGCCGCCGCACATTGTTAAATAATCATCCAAATCGATACCAGACACATTTGCGCTACTCCATACAGCCAGTTCCGAATCCCCATGCTCACCGATGATAAAAGTATGCACATTTCGATGATCGACTTTCAGTCGCTCTCCCACCAGATATTTTAGACGGCCACTGTCCAATACAGTACCGCTGCCAATTACGCGGCAGGAATCAAAACCAGAGATTCGATATGCTTCATAGGATAAGACATCTACGGGGTTGGTAACTAGGAGAAGAATACATTCCTGATTTACCGCAGCAATGCGGGGAACGATATCCTCAATAATTTTGACATTTTTTTGCGCCAACGCAAGTCTGTCTTCTCCTTTTTCCTGATTGGCACCAGCTGCGATTACTACAATACTTGCCCCGCTTAACTTTTCATAGGTTCCTTGATAGATGGACATAGGCGCCAGAAAAGATAGGCAATGACTTAAATCCATAACTTCGCTGCGCGCCTTTTCTTCATCTCGATCTATGAGTACAATTTCTGAAAACAGTTTTGATTGCGCGGCTGTATATGCGATGGTCGCGCCCACATTGCCACAACCTACAATTCCAATTTTTTGCATTTGCATAGTATAGATTTCTCCCATTCTCTCTTTATTTAGGATACCAATAGGGTGCCCTAAATAAAGAAAAATATAGCATATGCAAATAATGATGAAGGGGCAGGGGAGTGTCATATAAATATAAAAAAGCCCCATAACGAGGCTTTTTTATTATCGTATTTCTACTGCGACTTTCATATCAGCGAGCTTTGCAGCAGCTTTCATCACAGTACGAACGGCTCTGGCAATATTGCCGTGCTTTCCGATGACCATTCCCATGTCTCCCTCGGCGACCTTTAAAGTTAGTGTTACACTGTCGCCGTCAATTTCCTGCGTCACCTTAACGTCATCAGGATTTTCGACAATGGATTTGGCTATGTCTTCAAGAAGACGAACCAGATCGATCATAATGCATCCTCCTGCGTTTTACTGTGCATTGGAATCGGAGTAATTGTCGATCAGGGCTTTTACAGTGTCGGTAGGCTGTGCGCCGTTGGCAATCCATTTTGTGATCTTTTCCTTGTCCAGCTTTACTGTAGCAGGATTGGTCATAGGATCATAATATCCAACTTCTTCAATGAATCTACCGTTTCTGGGGTACCGGGAATCTGCTACAACTACACGGTAAAAAGGATTCTTTTTTGCACCCATTCTTCTCAGTCTGATTTTAACCATTTTTCATGTCCTCCAAAATAAATTAATACTTTTATACAAAGCGGCTAGGCCGCACAGTAACAAATAATCGTGCCGTTAAAATTGAAACGGCATTTTCAACCTTTTTTTGCCTTTTCCTTTGCGGCCCATCCCGCCAATTTGCTTAAACATTTTGTTCATTTGATCATACTGTTTCATTAGTCGATTTACTTCTTCTACGGAAGTGCCGCTGCCAGCAGCAATCCGCTTACGGCGGGAACCGTTGATCAATTCCGGACGCTCCCGTTCTGCTGTTGTCATGGAAAGGATGATTGCCTCTGTATGCTTCAGAGCGTTTTCATCAATTTTTGCATCCTTCATTGCACCTTTGTTCATGCCAGGGATCATGCCAAGAATGCTTTCTAGATTGCCCATATTTTTCAGCTGATGCAATTGATCCAGATAATCGGATAAAGTAAAGGAGTTTTCACGAAGTTTCCGTTCCAGCTCCGCCGCCTTCTTTTCATCGATCGCTTGCTCTGCCTTTTCAATCAGAGATAGCACATCTCCCATTCCCAAAATACGACTGGCCATACGATCCGGATAAAAAGGTTCTATTGTATCCAATTTTTCGCCGGTTCCTACAAATTTAATAGGCTTACCGGTTGTATATCGTACAGAAAGCGCGGCACCGCCTCTAGTATCGCCATCCAGCTTTGTTAGAACTACGCCGGTGATATCCAAAAGATTGTTGAAAGACTCGGCTACATTTACAGCGTCTTGTCCTAGCATTGCGTCTACGACAAGCAAAATTTCTGTGGGATGGACAGCATCTCGAATATCGGATAGTTCTGCCATCAAAGCTTCATCTACATGCAGTCTGCCGGCCGTGTCTAAAAACACCATATCGCATCCATTCTTTTGCGCATATTTGATTGCCTCTTTTGCGATTTTGACCGGAGAAGTATTGCCCATTTCAAAAACAGGAATATCCAACTGCTGACCTACTATCTGCAGTTGCTTAATTGCAGCGGGGCGATAGATGTCACAAGCTACCAGAAGGGGACGCTTGCCCTGCTTTTTATAAAGTCCGGCAATTTTAGCGCTATGGGTTGTTTTACCAGCGCCCTGCAGACCACACATCATAACGACAGTAGGCGGACTGGGAGAAATCTCCAGCTTGGCTCTAGTACTTCCCATAAGACTGGTAAGTTCTTCGTTGACAATTTTTACTATCTGTTGGGAGGGAACCAGACTTTCCATTACTTCCGCCCCAACGGCGCGCTGTGAAACGCGTGCAACAAATTCTTTGGTTACTTTAAAGCTTACATCTGCTTCTAAAAGGGCAAGCTTAATCTCACGCATTCCAGCCTTGATATCTGCTTCGGTCAGCTTTCCCTTGTTTCGGAATTTTCCAAGGGCGTTGCTTAATTTGTCACTGAGACTTGAAAACATCGCTTTCCTCCGCTTTTGTAATTATATGGAGAGTTTTTCTAGCTTTTGGGTAATCTTCATAAGCGCATCGCGCATATCGGAATGCTCTTCTGAAAGAGCGTTCAAGTCCTTGCAAATGTCCGCAAGTTGTTTTTGCAGACTTTCAAAGCGCGTTGCCAGTGCCAATGTCTCTTCCAGACGTAGCAGTTCCTGTTCACTTTTTTTTATGGAGTCCCGCACACCTTGACGGGATATGCCAGTATTCTCCCAATCTCTGAAAGTGTAATATAAAGCGATCAGCTCCCGGCGCCGCTCAGACAGAATATCACCATAAAAGTCCAGCAGCAGAGACAGGCGCATGTCTTTTTGAAACATATCTGCCCCTCGTTCTGTAAAGTGAATTGCTTTACAAGTATAGCAGAGTTATAAGCGTTTGTCAACCGTTTATCAAAAAAATGCTATATTAATTATAATTGCTTTTACAAAATATTTCATATAACCCCTATTTTATTGTGAAAGAACGGGGCGGCATAATAAAAATGCCGCCCCGTTCTTTCGGTTGTCTGTGTGCCGTCATGTACCGTTCCTTATTTGGTTACACCAGGCTGTGAACTATAGTAGATGCATTACTGCTCACTGATCATAATTTGTGCATCTTCCGCAAAGGGCCTCATATGCAACTGCTTCTCAATCGCCTACATATGCCTTGAAATTCCGAATATGTTCATGGTATATAAGCAAGCGCATTTTCATCTTTTTCGCTATCGGGAGAAACCTTGAATACAACGGAAACAGTATTGTTTCCCTCATCGAACATAGTTCTGGGATAGGCGTTCATAAGCGCTGTAGCATCGGCATCTGTTACAGCTCCACTACGAACCTGTGCCTGCAGTTGTGCAATTCCCATATTGACCGCATCCAATGTTTCTTTTGCTTCATAGTACGAACCATTTCCTACGTCGAAAAGAACATTTTCACAAGCTAAGTCGTTCAGAATGACATTTTTGCAACTGTTTGTTGCGTAGCAGAGAAGAACGACCCGCGCTCCGTCGTCTGCCGTATCAAAGGCATAAATGGGAACCACACAGACCGCTGCTATAATAAATGCTGTCAGAAGCAGCGATATAAATTTAGATTTCATATAAAATAAAACATCCTTCTTCGTATAATCGCTTGCATTTTCTGGCGTAAATAATAAAAAGCGCATAAATCGTCTGTGCTGGCACAGCGACTTATGCGCAAAAACAGCTGATTTGCAAATGATACTCCTTTGCCGCAAACCAGGATGGGCCGCCATGCTTTTTAAAATAAAAGTTTTTCATGGCAGTTCCAAGTCTAAAATTTGTAATTTTTGTATATGTTTGCAAATTTATTATATAATATACAGCATGATTTTCTCAAGACCTTATAAAGAAAAAGTAGCTGTAACATCAGTTACAGCTACTACAGTATTTTTAGGAAACCTTTGCAACAATGGATTCTGCCCAGCGAACAATTTCCGTTCTTTCTTCCAGGGAGATTTTCTTGCCGCCGAACAGGGCAGGCCCCCCATTTACATAGTAAATATCGTCTGTAAGTACGTTTGTTCCTGCTTCTTTCAGAATATCAATAATTGTTTGCAATCCTTTGTTTTCAGCCATGTCCGGACCGTCTACAAAAATCGCAACATTATTGGCAGCCTGCTTTGTCAGCTGCCGGCAGAAAAGACGAAGCTGGTCGTTCGGCTCGTCCTTGATTGTCATGCCGATAAACACAACCCGTTCTTTATCACAGGGAAATGCTGGGGGTACATCGTTAACCAGGCACTTAAACGCTTCAGAAATTGCAGAGGCAAATGTTTTTACTTTTGCCTTTTTTGTTGAATACATAACGCGAACTTTCACTTTAGGTGCAGCCATTCTATTATAACCTCCGAATGTGTATATACGAATATATTATCATGAAAGACAGAAAAATGCAAGTAGGATTGTGGGAAATATAGATGCAGCTTTCCATAAATTCTGTAAGAAAAAACCTTCTGCTGGTTTAGCAGAAGGTTTTTTTGATTTTTTATAAAGATTACTGACCGCTTTTTCCGCGTTTCATTACAAACAAAGCTTTACTGATTACTGGACACAATACAACATTCAGTCCAAGTTCTACAAAGAAATTGATACCAATCAGAGCAACAAATACAAGCGCTACCAGGCCGCCGGTTGACCATGCGGAAATTTCTGGGTCTGCCATAAGTGCTTTGCCGAAGATTGTGAGCATACCAAGTGCAAAAATACCAGTGTTGACAACTGGGCACACAATAGCGGGCGCAATTACATTTGCGGCTTTAAATTTTGAAAATTTCATAAATAACTTATACACCAGACCGGATAGAAAGCCTGCTGCTGCTGTTTTAATAATACAAAGAATGGAAGCGGCCACAGGATTTGTGGCAACAAGAAACATGTAAAAAGCACTTTGACCTGTCAACACTTGAATCATTGTAACGATTCCAGATACTCCTCCGATCATTGCGCCGTAACCTGGTCCGAAAAGTACAGCTGCAATTACGATAGGAACAAGGCCGAAATTCAAATTGATTGTTCCAACGGGGATGTAGACTAGCATCAAAACAACTTCCAGCGCTGCAAGAAACGCAAGCTGCACCATGCGAAGGATTTTCGCATGTGACTCAAGGGATTTTGCCATAATAATACCTCCGGGGCTTTAACCCAATGCTGCCGTCCAAACATATGCTTGGTATGGCGCATGCATAAAATTTATAACCAGGCCGAAGCCGGATTACCACTTGAAAAATTTTGTATAATTCAAATGCGTTTTCGATTGGAATAATACAGAGCAGCAGCACCGCGAACTGTAAGATCCGAATCGATTTCTATTTTGTTGTTGCAATATGGAATCAGCGTTTGTGCATGTCCGCCTGTTGCAATCAAAGCCAGCCTTTCATCTTCTGCACACAATATTTCACGCATCTGCTGAATGAAGCCATCAATCATGGAAATATGTCCATTAATTATACCACTTTGCATACTGGTGATAGAATTTTGTCCAATAAGTGTGGACGGTTTGACCAATGGAACTTCGTTTAAAAGTGCAGCTGAACCAGTCAGCGCATCCAGGCTTGTCTGTAATCCAGGGTGAATGATGGTGCCAACTACGTTGCCATTTGAATTAATGGCTGTAAAAGTAGTTGCAGTGCCAGTATCCACAACAACAAACGGTGGCTGACACATCAATCGTGCCGCAGCAACATTTGCAACAATATCGGCGCCTAGCTGTGAATGGATATCAATATTTATTTTAAAACCAGTATGCGTACCAGTACCGATAATAAAAGGTTTGTTTTGGCATATTGCCATTGCAGCCTGATAAATGGGAGTGGTGAGAGATGGCACTACAGAAGCGATTACAGAGGAATGTATCTGGCCAGTCAGATGAAATTCAGAAAGAAATTGATTGATGAGAAGTCTATATTCATCAGAACTTTTTATTGAAGATGCAGCTATCCGAAAGCCCGCAGCCTTTTCAAAAGCTGGCGGCGCATATACAGCAAATTTAATCACTGAATTGCCAATATCAATAGATAACAACATAAAAAGGCTCCATACGTATCAATTTAATAAAAGCGCTTCCCCCAATTAGACAAAATTTGCATTTTGTCTAATTGGTCGGCCTGCTCCGCCGCTATCCGCATTTATCGTTCCATACGTTTCATCGGGGAGAATGTCTCTAATTAATTTCATATAATATCATATATTTATAATATTTGCAAGCGTTATGTTTGGAAAAGTTCTTGCAAAATAAATGTTACAGCAGTACAATTAAATTGAACTAAAGAAAAAGCTAACATGGAAGGATTGAACTATATGACAGACGCAGAACTTATGCAGTTGGCGAAAAGAGCCAGAAAAAATGCATATGCGCCATATTCGGGATTTGTAGTTGGAGCTGCGCTTCTTTGCAGTGATGAGAGTGTATATATGGGATGCAATGTTGAAAACGCTTCTTACGGAGCTACTATGTGTGCGGAACGTGTGGCGATGTATCAAGCAATAGCTAATGGAAAATCTTCGTTTGTAAAAATTGCTGTATGCGGAGGAACGGATTTAACTTATACAGATGTAGTATGTCCTCCTTGCGGCATCTGCAGACAAGTGCTGCGGGAGTTTTGTACAGACGCCTTTCGTATTGTTCTACAAAATGGAGACGAAATTGTATCTTATAAAATAGGCGAACTTCTTCCCTTTTCTTTTCAAAAAAACATGTTGGAGAAATAAAGCATGAGAATAACAGATTTAATTGAGAAAAAGAAACTTGGGTACGTGCTTTCCAATGCCGAAATACAATATTTGATAGATGCCTATATGTCTGGAGAAGTATCGGATTATCACATGTCCGCTTTTTCTATGGCTGTATATTTTCGCGGGATGGAAAAAGCAGAAATAGCCGCTCTTACAATGGCGATGGCACGCAGCGGGCATATGCTGGATCTTTCTTCCCTTGGAAATCAATCCGTAGACAAGCACAGTACAGGCGGCGTGGGCGATAAAACAACTTTGATTATAGCGCCTTTGGTAGCCTCATTAGGAGGAAACGTAGCGAAAATGTCTGGAAGAGGTTTGGGACATACAGGCGGAACTATTGATAAATTAGCGTCCATTCCAGGATATAGAACATGCTTAGAAGAGGATGCCTTTATCCGGCAGGCACAGACGAACGGTATTTGTGTTGTACAGGCTGGGGGGACCTTAGCTCCCGCAGATAGCAAGCTATACGCCCTACGAGATGTGACTGCTACAGTAGACAGCATACCGTTGATCGCATCCAGCGTAATGAGTAAGAAAATTGCATCAGGTGCAAAAAATATTGTTTTAGATGTAAAAACAGGCAGTGGCGCACTGATGAAGTCGCTGAAAGAATCTCGCCATCTTGCTGAAATAATGGTTTCTATTGGTAAAAGCTGTGACCGTAATGTTACGGCGTTCATAACAGATATGGATACCCCTCTTGGAAACGCTGTTGGTAACACATTAGAAGTAGAGGAAGCGATTGCTGTTTTATGTGATCAAGGGCCGAAAGATCTGAAAGCCATTTGTCTGCGTCTGGCAGGCGAAATGTTGACGCTGGTTCATGGAGGGGACGTTGCTTATTGGGAAAAGGAAGCGGCCATTTCACTTGCCAGCGGAAAAGCCTTAAATTATTTCAAAGACTGGATCCGAGCGCAAGCCATTCCCAATTTTCAAAATCAGGTCTCTTCTATTTTCTCTCTTCGATTTGTCGAGACACAAGACAGTTGTTTATTTCTCTAGTTTTATC
>CAJUIQ010000014.1 GCA_910586545.1 uncultured Eubacteriales bacterium | reverse complement strand
GTGTTGACAGCGCAAAAGGCGACAACGATTTTACCCCGTTCCGTAACCTGTTTAATGATTTTTACGCCAAAGATACAAGCAAAAAGGTACGGGCAATCAAGCGGGCGCAAGGACAGGCGGGGGAACATCTGACAAAGCCGCCCTATGGCTACATGGTAAGCCCTACGGACAAAAAGCAATGGATTGTAGACGAGGAAGCCGCCGCTGTGGTGAAACGCATTTTTGATTTATGTATCGGTGGGAAAGGACCTGCGCAGATAGCAAAAATCCTCAAAGCGGATAATGTGCTGATAGCAAAAGCGTATTACGCAAAGAAAAAGGGGAAAGCACTCCCCGACAGCCCTTATGACTGGAGAGATAGTACCATTGTCGGCATTTTGGAGCGCATGGACTACTGCGGGCATACGGTGAACTTCAAAAGCTATTCCAAATCCCACAAACTGAAAAAGCGGATTCCAACCACAAAGGAACAGCAGGCTATCTTCTTCAATACCCATGAAGCGATTGTAGAGGACGCAGTTTTTGAACGAGTGCAGGAACTAAGGGCGAACAAACGCCGCCCAACAAAAGCAGACCGACAGGGCTTGTTCTCCGGCTTGGTATACTGTGCGGATTGTGGGAGCAAATTACACTTTGCCACTTGTAAAAGTTTTAATGGCTCACAAGACCATTACCGCTGTGCAAAGTACAAGAGCAATACGGGAAGCTGTACGGCTCACTTTATCCGCGAGGAAGTGTTGAAGCAAATCGTATGGAGCAGGATATTTGACGTGACCGCCCTTTTCTTTGATGACATCATGGCTTTCCATGAAATGATGTATCAGCAACGCTCCGCTGAAACAGAAAAGGAAATGAAGCGCAGGAAACGTGAAGTCGGACAGGCGAGGAAGCGGATAGCGGAACTTGACCGTATCTTCAAGCGGATTTATGAGGACGACATAAGCGGAGCAATCAGCCACGACAGATTTTTGAAGCTGTCCGCAGAGTATGAAGCGGAACAGCGGGAACTGGAAGAAAAGGTCAAGGCAGACCAGCAGGAAGTCGATACCTACGAACAGAACAAGAGCGATTTTGACAGCTTCGCCGCGATTATCCGCAAGTATGTGGGGATAAAGGAACTCACCCCCGCAATCGTCAATGAATTTATCAAGAAAATCATAGTCCATGCGCCGGAAAAGGTGGACGGGAAACGGGTACAGAAAGTAGATATTGTATTCAACTTTGTTGGGGAAATCAATTTCCTTTCTGCTACACCACCGAAACGGCAAGGTGCATGAGAACAAGAAAAGACGGTAAAGCCCTTGTAATCGGGGCTATACCGCCTAATCTGAAATTACTTCCCTCTAACCGAAAACATTTGACTTTTCAGGGTTTTCGGCATTACTCGTTTTTTAACGAGATGTTTGCGAATCACTGGCCTCCCAAACATCTTTTATAAAGTGTGGCTGGTTTGTATATGTAAATTGCATTCTTGCTTTTTTGTTGTAGAACTGCTATACTAAAATATCGTTTTATTTTTCTTCTAAGACGGATTTCGTTTATTTAGATTTCTATCCGGCAAGAAGACAAATACGGAGATTTTTATGTTTAAAAGAAAAAGGGGATGATGGATTATGCCAATTGACACATTAGAAACCATACGCACCCGATATTCCTGTCGAGCATTTACAGATAAGCTTCCAAGCGATCAAGATTTGCAGGTGATTGCGCAAGCAGGCGTATGTGCGCCGAGTGGTATGAATCGCCAACCATGGCAGATAATTGTGCTGAAAAATAAAGAATTGATTCATGAACTGGAAGAGGAAGGCATGAAGAATTTGGAAGCATTGCCAGATCAAAGCATATACGAGCGTATACGATCCAGAGGTGGGAGGCTATACTACAATGCCCCTTGCATGATGCTGATTCCAATTGTCGAAGATGCATTTTTAGACTGCGGTATTGTTACGGAAAATATTGCTTTGGCTGCCACGTCTTTGGGTATTGATACCTTAATTTGTGGGCTGGCCAAATTTTCCTTTGCCGGGGCGCAGGGAAAGATACTGAAAGAGAAGCTTCACTTTCCTGCAGGATATGATTTAGGGATTGCCGTTTTGCTGGGATATGCAGAGAATCCGGGTGGAACCCCGCATATACCGGATATGGATAAAATTTTGTGGATCGATTAAATAAAAAGGAGATAAAAATATGCCGCATATTGTAATCAAGACGATTAGCGGGCCTTCTAAGGAACAACTACAGGAGGCTGCCGAGCAAATTGCTGCTGTAGTAAACAAAACCATGGGCAAGCCGGAGAAATATATTTCTGTATCTGTTGAGGAATACGACTACGCTCAGTGGGAAGGCGTGTATGACGAGTTTGTAAAAGATAAGGACAATGTGCTTGTAAAGCCTGGATATACGGACCCTGTGTCTTTTACATGAAAAAGGCGTGGAGAGGAGTAAGGTTATTGACTATCTTTCCTAACACCCAAAATACTGCCGCATAAAAAACACTACGGGTGCAGAAAAAATAGAAAACGATTGTTTGTTTATGCTTGTGTCAAAAAACAGCCGCCGAAAATGGCGGCTGTTTTTTTGTGGATGACTGACATGTATTTTATACGATTATCTAAAAACAATTGTTTCTAAGTGGAAATGGTAAAAAATAAAATAAATGGTAGAAAATGTAAAAACAAATGGAATAAAAGCAGGAATAACAGGGGAAATAGTACGAAATATTGAAAAAAACCATGCAAAACTTATAAAAATGTATTGCAAATTTGCAACGTCCATATTATAATAATAACATCCTTGTGGAGCAATAATACATGATTGTTTCATAAAAATGGTGGAAAAGGGGGAGCTAAATGTGGATTTGCTGGGTAAATACACTCACACGCTGGATGCGAAGAATCGTGTGTTTTTTCCGGCCAAATTTCGTGAAGACCTTGGCTCTCCAATTGTAATCACAGTAAATGTCGACGGTTGCCTGTCAGCATATTCTCTGGCAGAGTGGTCCAACTATACAGAAAAACTTAAGGAATTGCCGAAAACCCAGGTGCGTGACATTACCCGATTTATTTGCGGAAATGCTCAAAAATCCGTGCCTGACGGACAGGGCAGAGTAATGCTTTCCAAAGACTTAGTCGAGTATGCGGGATTGACGGAAGGGGTTACCTTTATCGGATGCGGGGATAGAGTAGAGCTCTGGGCTTCTGAAAGCGCACAGATTCCGGATATGTATGATACGGAAAAGGTTGCCAGCATTCGGGATTTGATGCTGGAATACGGCTTGTAAAAATAAATAGGAAAGGCAGAGATAATGTGAACTATGCACATGTATCTGTTCTTCTGAGAGAAGCGGTGGAAGCTCTTGTGCCTCGTCGGGGAGGTGTTTTTGTAGACTGTACTGCCGGCGGCGGCGGTCACTCCGAAGAAATTTTGCGGCAGACGCCTCATGGTGCAAGGCTTATTAGCTTAGATCAGGACGAACGCGCAGTGGTGCGCTGCAGACAGCGTCTTGCGGCGTATGGGACAGCTTCTACTGTTGTAAAAGCAAATTTTGCAGCTGTCGGCGAGGTGCTGGATGGCTTGGGCATACAAGAAATAGACGGAGTATTGTGGGATCTTGGCGTTTCTTCCGTTCAACTGGATGAGGCGGAGCGGGGGTTTTCCTATATGGCAGAGGCTCCTTTGGATATGCCTCTGGCGGTAGAACGGCGGCTGATATTGTCAATACTTATAGTGAGGAAGAGCTGTATAGAATTTTACAGGATTATGGAGAAGAGCGATTTTCCAAACGAATCGCTTCCATTATTGTAGAAAGAAGAGCGAATCAGCGAATTGAGACAACACAGCAGCTTGCAGAGCTTGTGATTGGCGCTATACCGGCAGCAGCCCGCCGCAAAGAAAATCAGCATCCTGCGAGAAGAACGTTTCAGGCGCTGCGCATTGAGGTAAATGGAGAACTGCAAGTAATTGAGCCGTCGCTCCAGGCGGCGGTAAAGCGTCTTCGCCCCGGCGGACGCGCGGCAGTAATTACTTTTCACTCTTTAGAAGATAGAATTGTAAAACAGGTATTTGGAAAGATGGCGTCTCCTTGCGAGTGCCCTCCGGATTTTCCGGTATGTACTTGCGGAAAAAAGCCAATTGTGACACGAATTACAAAAAAACCGATTTTGCCTTCGGATGCAGAAATAGCAGAAAATCCAAGAGCAAGAAGTGCAAAGCTACGGGTAGTGGAAAAAATATAGAAGATAATCTGCCTGACAGGGCGGAATGTAAAAGAAAGGACAGGGAAAGACAATGGCAAGCGCACAAATGCATGTAACAGGCACGGTAGAAAATCCACTGTGCGGCAGATTGCAGCAAAAATTTAGCGGTAGAGGTGCGGCCGCAGTGTCTGCAAGGCGCCAGACACAGGAGATTCCTAGGGTAGATGGAAAAATTGCCAAGACTGTCAATCCTTTTGAAGAAACGGCAGAATTTGTTCCTGCTGGGAAAAGAACGGCTGCCCAGACAAAAACCAAAGCTCAAGGAACTATATCCGCAAAGGCGGCTCCATCTGCTGCTCAGCGTGCGGCTTACGAAGCGCAGCAGCGCACCCGCGCATTTGCGAGAGTTACTCCGTTCCCCTCCGGCGCCTATGCGTCGGCATATGCACGGGCGGCTTCTATCCGTGCACAGGCAGCGGCTGTGCAAAGCAGGCCGCACGTGTCTGCAAAAAAAGAGGAGCGTACAAAAGACGGACTGCTTCAGATGATTCGAGGCGGACGTGCGGATGAGGTTCGCGTAAAAAGTTCACCCGTCCCTAAAAGTATTTTGATTGCAATTGTTCTTTTTACTGCTGTTGTGCTGATGATTATTTTCAGTTTTGCGCAGATTAATGAGTTTAAACGGGAAATTTCTGGATTGGAATCCAAACGCAGCGAATTGAGTACGGAAGTGGAACAGTTGGCCATTCAGTTGGATTTAAAGAATGACGTACGTGTAATTGAAAAAGCTGCCAGAGAAGATATTGGTATGGTACGCCGCAATCAGGTTGAATCTAAGTATATTAACATTGCCCAGGGAGATCGGGTTGAAGTGATAGAGGACACAGAAGAAAATCAGGAAGACTTTGGAATTTTTACAACGCTTTTGTCTTCTGTTGGGAGCGGCTGGGATAAACTCTTAGAATATATTGACTAATCTTTGATCCCAAAGAAGGTGTGCGATGCACACCTTCTTTGGATTATGTGGAATACATAAATTGGCGCGTCGGCACATAGAATCAAACGAACAAGTTGCAGTGCCGGGGAAAGGAAGATTGCTGAATGGCGGAAAATAGAAAGAGAATTACCAGGCGCACTACCTCTCGCGCCACAGTATTGACTATGGTGTTCGGTGCTCTTGCGATTATCGTGGCCATACGGTTGGCGTATCTCCAAGTGTATAGTTACGATTACTATAAAGAACAGGTAATGAATGAAATTACCATGGAGACAGAGGTCAATCCGGAGCGGGGCACGATCTATGATACCAATGGAAATATTCTTGCTACGAACGCTACAGTATATCTTTGTTTTATCTCTCCTCAGGACATTATCGATGCGATGGCAAAAGAAGAGGATGAGGGAAAAGATGCGCTGTATACATGGAAGGCCTCCGATGCGGAGTATAAAGATATTAAAATGAATGAACTGATTTCCCGCTTCTTTGCAGATACGCTGGGATGTGATTACGACGCGGTGCTGGAAAAGACCGGCAAGAAAAACCGGCGATATGAGGTGATTGCAAACGAAATCAGCGAGGAAGACGCCGAAAAGGTGCGAAAGTTTATTGATGAATACGAGTTGACTTCCCAAATTTATCTGCGTGCCGGCGCAATTCGTTATTATCCTTACGGAGACCTTGCGGCCCACACGCTTGGATTTACCAACAGCGATGGAATCGGTATTTATGGATTAGAGGCATATTACAACAACCTGCTGGAAGGAACCAGTGGACGGTATGTGACAGCGCAGGATGCGTTGAACAACGACATGGGGTTTGAATATGAAACGTATGTGGCCGCAGAAGACGGTTACGATGTTGTAACGAACATTGATACCTATATCCAGTATGAATTGGAAAACCAGCTTGAAGCTACTGTAAATGAAAACCAAGCGGCGAATCGTGCAGCCGGTATTGTGATGAATGTAAATACCGGAGCAATCCTGGGGATGGCTACCTATCCTTCTTTTGACTGCAACGATCCATACACCCTGGATGCATGGTCCAAAGAAAAGCTTACCGAATACGAAACCAGTGATCAGCGCAATGACGACGCATATCGTCTTGCCGTGCAGAAGGTGAAAGAAGAAAACAAAAAACTGGAAGACGGCAGTGAAGAACTGACTGCGGCGGCGGATCAGTACTACGACGCAAATTTCGCAGCTTTATATGACCAGGCTAGAACCAGTAAGTACTTTGATTTGCTTTACACAATGTGGAAAAATAAGGCGATTACAGAGTTATATGAGCCGGGTTCTACATCCAAAATTATGACTACCGCAATGGCGTTTGAAGAAGGCGTAACCAATCCTACAGAATCTTTTACTTGCAACGGAAGTATGAAGATTGAAGGGTATTCTCGCCCGATCAGTTGTCACAAGAAAACGGGGCATGGAACGCTGCCATACGCAAAAAGTCTGCAGCAGTCCTGCAACCCTGCGCTCATGACGATTGCACTACGGCTGGGAAGAGAAACCTTTTATAAATATTTTTTGGATTTTGGATACGGGAATGTTACTGGCATTGATTTGCCCAACGAAGTGTCAACCTATTATCACAACTTCAACGATTTTACCACCGTATCGCTGGCTGTTTATTCTTTTGGACAGACGTATAAGACGACGCCGCTTCAGCAATTGACTGCAATATCTGCTGTGGCCAATGGTGGATATTTAGTAACCCCGCATCTGCTCAAGGAAGTTGTGGACAGCGAAGGCAAAGTGAATAATACGTATGAAACAGATATAAAACGGCAGGTGGTAAGCACGGAAGTGTGCAACACCATTGCAGGTATTCTGGAAGAGGGTGTTTCCACAGACGGCGGTGCAAAAAATGCCTATGTAAAGGGATATAAAGTTGCCGCCAAAACCGGTACTTCCGAAAAAATTGACCAGAAGGATGAGAGTGGGCAGACCTTTTTGCGTATCGGTTCCTGTGTGGCCTTTGCGCCGGCATATGATCCGGAAATTGCCGTAATCATCGTAGTCGATGAACCTATGGGCGGTAGTGTATACGGCAGCGTGGTAGCTGCGCCGTATGTTTCCAATTTCTTATCCACGATTCTTCCTTACATGGGGTATGAGCCGCAGTATACAGAAGAAGAAATGAAATCTGTAGAAATTAGCGTGAAAAATTACGTTGGTACCACTACGGCAGAGGCCAGCAGTGATATTGCTGCTAAGGGACTGAAATGTGAGGTTGTTGGAACCGGTACTACAGTTACTGGACAGGTGCCGGCAGCCGGCAGCACATTGTCTAAAGAAAGCGGGCGTGTTATCCTGTATACAGACGGCGAGGAAGCAAAAAATACGATAGAAGTCCCCAATGTTGTTGGAAAATCCGCAGAAGCGGCCAATCGTATGCTTATAAATGCAGGACTTAATGTCAGCGTAAAAGGCGCTTCTAACAGCAGCGAGTCAACGGTAGCTGTTCAGTCTATTGCGGCGGGCACTATGACGCCGGCAGGAACGGTTGTGGAAATTTCCTTACGGGATTTGAGTGTAACCGACTAAAAAAATAGAAGTGAAAAATCTCCGGAAGTTAAAAGAAAAAATCTTCCGGAGGTTTTTTATGCAACTGACAAAATTATTGATAGGACTTGACTATACGGCATGCGGAGCTCCTATGGATGCGGACATATCTTTTCCCGCAACAGATTCCAGAAGCGTGCGTCCAGGGGGACTCTTCATCTGTTTGCGTGGAACGGTTAAGGATGGACATCGATATGCCAGGGAAGCAATCCTGCGAGGCGCCGTCGCTTGTATATGCGATACATATCTTTCCGGGATTCCTTGTATACTGGTTAAGGATACCCGGCAGGCCGCCGCAGTTATCTGGAATAACTTTTACGGGAATCCAGGCAGAGCTCTGCGGTTAGTAGGCATTACAGGCACCAATGGAAAAACGTCTACACTCACTTTTTTATCGGAAATTTTGGCTGCTGCCGGAATGCAAACTGGTACGATTGGGACGTTAGGATACCGGCTGGGTGGGAGGCAGATATTCTGGGAAGGCGCGGAAAACCCTGATATTCCGGCGTCGATGACTACTCCGGATCCCAGGTATTTATACGGCATGCTGGACTATATGAAACAAAATGGGGCGCAGACAGTAGTAATGGAGGTATCCAGCCATTCTTTGGCACAACGGAAAACAGCCCCGCTTTATTTTGATACAGGAATTTTTACCAATTTATCTGCAGAGCACCTGGACTATCATAAAGATATGGAATCGTATTTTCAGGCGAAGGCCTCATTGTTTGACAATTGCAAAACTTCTATTGTTAATGGAGATGATCCCTATGGACGGAGAATTCGTGGGATTCATGTTGGCTTATATATGGCGAAAAACAGAAGAATCCGGCCAGAAGGCGTTGCGTATCAGATGCAGTACAGAGGGCGAACATTGCCGATTCGTTCCAGAGTTGCAGGTGCGTTTACTGTATATAACACAATGCTTTCGGCAATTGCAGCTCTTGAGATGGGAATCAGTATAGGGGACGTGATTCGAGGAATTGCGGGTGTGACAGGAATCAGCGGCAGAATGGAGCGAATCGTTCGATCTACAGACGCCGGTTTTGATGTGTATATCGATTATGCACATACTCCTGAAGCTTTACGCGCAGCATTAGAAGGACTGCGGCAGATGGTGCCCCGTGGTGGCAGACTTACAGTAATTTTCGGCTGTGGAGGAGATAGAGATAAAAGCAAACGTCCGATTATGGGGCGCCTGGCAGGAGAACTTTGTGATCGAGTGATTGTTACATCGGATAACGCCCGTACGGAAGATAAAAATGCTATTATTCAGGATATTCTTGCAGGAATGCAAACGCGGCCGGCGGATGCTGTGATTCCTGACCGACGTGAAGCCATTATTTACGCGGTAGAGACGGCAATGCCGGGAGATACGATTCTTCTTGCTGGGAAGGGACATGAAAACTATGAAACCGGGCCGGACGGTAAGAAGCCATTTTCTGAACGGGATATTGTGTTTGAAACGGTAAATCGGTTGAAAAATGGGTGATATGGGCTGTGGAAATATCCTGTTACAGGTTGACCAGGGCGGGGAAATATGGTATACTTATTTTAATAAATTCACAGATTTTTACATTTGACTAATATAGTGAATACAAACCATTTTCGGAGGGTGTATGTTTTATCCCGTATTCTTTATCGGCATATTTGCTGTTACCTTTTTGCTTACAGCGGGAATTTCTCATTTTTTGATTCCGATACTGGCCAGTCATAAGATGGGACAGAAAATTCTGGAAATCGGTCCTCGATGGCATAAAAGCAAAGAGGGAACTCCTACCATGGGAGGGCTGGCGTTTATCATAGCGGCTTTGATTACTGGGATTTTTGCCTGTATAATTATTTTTCTCCGGGAGGGTGCGAAGGAACTTCCTGCGTTGGTGCTTACTTTAGCAATGGCTATGGCCAGCGGACTAATTGGTATGATTGACGACATGGCGAAACTGCGGAAAAAGCAAAATGAAGGACTTACTGCTCCTCAGAAATTTTTACTGCAGCTTATATGCGCTGGCGTATATCTTTTTGGAATGAGCCGGTTTGGTCAGATTACTACGGAATTGTACATCCCTTATCTGGATATTGCCATAGATTTTGGCCTCGCTTATTATATTATTGCACTGTTGCTTTTGTGTGGGGTAATGAACAGTGTAAATCTCACAGATGGGATTGATGGACTGGCCAGTTCTATGACTGTGGTTGTGGGCCTGTTTTATGGCGCTGCCGCGTTGTTTCATACGGTAATGCCTGCACCGGGACTTACGGCGGTGGCGGCTATCATGGCTGGGGCGGCGGCAGGCTTTCTTATTTATAACTTTTATCCCGCCAGAGTGTTTATGGGGGATACAGGCTCTCTCTTTTTCGGCGGCCTTGTTGTAGGTGCGGCCTTTATGATGGATAACCCGTTGATCGTAGTTGTATGCGGCCTAGTTTATATATTTGAAACTGCGTCTACCATGCTTCAAGTCATGTATTTTAAATTGACTAGTGGAAAACGTCTGTTTAAAATGGCGCCTTTCCACCATCATTTGGAAAAGTGTGGATGGAGCGAAATAAAAATTGTGGCAGTATTCAGTCTTTTGACAGCGTGTCTTTGTGTTTGTGCCTGGTTTGGGCTGTGATTGCACAGGAAGGATATGAGATCACATGAGCAATGAAAACCGGTCTTATCAATATGGACGCAGTAAAGCGAAAGCGCCGGGACGTCAAGCGCACGAGCAGCGTCCTGATGGTCGTGTGCCGGCTAAGGGCGCTTTTGTACCAGGAATGCAGCCTTATGGAAGAACAGCACAGCGTGCTCCATCTGTAGGAGAGGCGGTTGTTCCATCGAGGGAGCGTTCCTTAGTCAAACGGATAAAAAAAGAGCAGGCGTGGGAAGCCGGCGTGCAGAGAGTTCGTCATGGGGTGGATCGTCCCATGCTCATTATCATATTGGTGCTTCTTTGCTTGGGCACGATTATGGTATTTAGCGCCAGTTACCCCAACGCCTTGGCATCAAAAAACGATAGCTTGTATTACATAAGGCACCAGCTGCTTTGGTTGGCCCTTGGGGGCATTTTGATGAGTGTGCTGGTTTTTATCCCATATAATATTTATAAAAAATTGACACCGCCGTTTTTTCTGGTGGCGCTGGGACTGTTGGCGCTGGTTTTGGTGATGGGAACTGCCCGTGGCGTTGCCCAACGATGGATTTTTATCGGAGGCTTTTCTATCCAGCCGTCAGAGGTGGCGAAAATCGCATTGATTATGATGTTGGCTTGGTATATTGACCGACATTTTGAAGAAACTTCCAATCCACTGAATAAAAAAGCATCCCTTTGGAAGGGAATTGTCATGCCGGGGGGGATTTTGGCACTGGTCTGTGGCCTTGTACTGCTGGAAAAACATCTTTCTGGTACCATTATTTTAGGTATGATCGGCATGTGTATTATATTTCTTAGCGGCGCAAATATTGGTAAAATGGCGTTGTGCTACGGCGTTCCGGCTGGACTTGTTGGCGTGGGATATCTTTTGACCAATGAGTATGCATTAAAACGAATTACTACGCTTGGTGACAAGAGCGCGGATGTGCTGAAGGAAGCTTGGCAGTCTACCCAGGGCTTGTTTGCAATAGGCAGCGGCGGACTTTTAGGGGTGGGACTTGGAGAAAGCCGTCTAAAATACAACTATGTATCTGAGGCCCAAAACGACTTTATTTTTACTATTTGGTGCGAGGAAATGGGATTTGTGGGTGCCATTTTATTGATCGCATTGTATATAGCGTTTATTTGGCGTGGAATCACCATTGCTAAAAAGGCGCCGGATACCTATTCCTCACTGGTGGCCTTTGGTATTACGTGTCAGGTGGGCATACAGGCGTTCCTGAATATTATGGTCGTTACGTCTTTGATTCCAAATACGGGGATATCTCTACCGTTTTTCTCATATGGAGGATCGGCATTGATTATACTTATGGGAGAAATGGGGATGCTGTTGTCCATTTCAAAACATTCCTATCAGAAAAAGTAAAACAGAGAAAGGCAGAACAACATATGCGTGTATTGATGACCGGCGGCGGAACGGGGGGGCATGTAAATCCGGCAATTGCCATTGCGGATACCATTCGGGAAAACATACCAGATGCGCAGATTGCTTTTGTAGGTACGGACAGAGGTATTGAAAATAAGCTTGTACCAGACGCCGGATATACTCTGTATCATGTAAATGTCATGGGGTTGCGGCGCAGTCTTTCGCCAAAGAATATTAAAGCGGCGTATCTAGCTTTAACCTCGCCGGGTAAAGCCCGTCGAATTATTCGGCAATGGAAGCCGGATATTGTAATCGGAACGGGAGGTTATGTCAGCTGGCCGGTGGTGAAGGCTGCTGCGGGGATGGGCATTCCAACAGCCCTCCACGAATCCAATGCGGTGCCGGGAATGGCAGTGAAAATGCTGTCGGGAGTGGTAGACCGAATTTACTTAAATTTTACCGAAGCGGGAGAAGGACTTCATTGCCCTCAGAAGCTTCTTCATGTAGGGTGTCCTTTGCGTGGAGGCTTTGCCGGGATTTCAAGAGAAGCGGCTCGCAGGGAATTGGAGATTCCTGATGGAACTGTATATATTTTGTCCTATGGCGGCAGTCTTGGCGCGGAGAAGGTCAACGCGGCGGTATTGGAGTTGATGGAACGGTATACTGGAGGCAGGGAAGATGTCCTGCATTATCACGCTACAGGGTCAATTGAAAAAGATATTGCCGCAGGATGGTTTCGAGAAAAAAGGCTGGAACGATTTGACAATCTCCAGCTAACAGAATATATTTTCGATATGCCGCGTCGTATGGCAGCCGCAGACATTGTTATATGTCGCGCCGGCGCTATGACAATTTCGGAGCTGGCGGCGGCAGGAAAGTGTTCGGTATTGATCCCGTCTCCAAACGTGACTAACAACCAGCAGTATAAAAATGCAAAGGTGCTGGCAGACAAGGGCGCGGCAACTTTGCTTTCGGAAAATGGGCAGCTTGGGCAAAACTTGCAGGATGTGGTTTCCCAATTAGTGGAGAACGCGGATTTGCGTCGACAGCAAAGCGAAAAAATTGGTGGATTTGCGGTGTCGGATACGAATAAACGCATTTTCCAGGATATACAGAAGCTGATTCAAAAAACAAAATAAGTTGATTTTATAAGGGGGCGAGAAAATGGGAAAATCTGCAGAGGCGTACTATGCAGAGCGAGTGCAGCAGCTTTTGGAACTGCAAGCGGCACAGCGCCGCGCTCCGCAGCTGTCGTCGTATAGAACGCAGCCCCCGCACAGCCATTTTGGACAAGTGGACAAGTCCAAAGCAGAAACAGGCAGGGCATATTATGATGGATTCCGTTCCCGCATGCAGCAGCATCCGTATCATGGAAAAGAGACTACTAGGCCTGGTCATCAAGGCGCACATACATCGGCGCCCAGGCAGCAGAGTCGTGTGGCTGGTCAGGCAAGGTCTAAAGGCAGTCTGAATTCTGGAAGTCGTCAGGAGAGCTGGGCGGACAGGCCCCAGGAAGAAAAAAGACGCGTAGAAGCATATCAGCATGCCTCACGAGGAAGAAGACGTCGCAAGCTGCGGGAGACTCTAATATCTGTAGCATTGGTTTTTGGCGTGTTTGTAGTCCTTTGTATTGTCACATATCAGCTTTTATTTGTAATACGCAGCTTGGATACGAATGGTAGCAGCCAGTACACATCAGAGGAAATTCTTGCTGCCTGTGGCGTTGATATGGGAGATCACTTA
Organism: uncultured Eubacteriales bacterium; assembly: GCA_910586545.1. Classification (GTDB taxonomy): domain Bacteria; phylum Bacillota; class Clostridia; order Oscillospirales; family CAG-272; genus Avispirillum. The sequence goes on along the minus strand of CAJUIQ010000014.1, from coordinate 29,746 downwards.
TATTCCTTTAGTTCTCGTGTTGTACAGGAAAGAATCATGTTGCAATGTCCCTATGTTGCTGCGGTAGATGTACGACGCACGCCGCCGGGATCTATTTCTTTTTTTATTGAAGAGGAGGCGCCGGTGTATTATGGAGAATTTTACGGAGAATTTTGGGAAATTTCCGGCTCGCTTCGTATATTGGATCCTATTTCTCAAACGGACGCGAAAGAGCAAGGATTGATTAAGTTAAAACTTCCACGGATTCGGGAAGCCGTATCCGGCAAGAAAATCGTATTTTCTAGTGAGCGTAGCGACAGATATATGCAGACTGTGTTGGAAGCGCTTGCTGGTTCGAATTTAGCGGGGCGTATCAGCATGATTGATTTACGCAGCGCGCATGAAATCGCAATGGCCTGCGATGAAAAGTATAAGCTTTTTTTGGGGAATACAGATGTAATAGAAACGAAACTGCGTTTGGCTGTTGCCGTATTGGAAGACGAATTATTTTCGGGGGACAACAAAGCCAGTATAGATTTGACAGATTTGAATGCGACCAGTGTGATTATTGATAATCAGTTGGACTTGGAATAATATATGCAAACGTAGAACGAACATTATTTTGCAATTGTAAATTTTGGATAAAATGTGGTTTCTTTCCTTGTAAAACTGTATTTTTTGCAAAAAAATAAAATAAAAACGAAAAAATATCGCAAAACATCTTGCAAAATTCGCCAAGTCAGTATATTATAGTAATATATGTGATTTTGCCTGCATGTATACATACAGATTTGCAGGTCATTGCCCCAATCTATTACGGAGGATATAAAAACATGCCTTTTGAACTGGATGAAGAATTTGAAAGCGGCGTAAATATAAAAGTTGTAGGCGTTGGCGGTGGTGGAAACAACGCGGTGAACAGAATGATCACAACCAATGTGCGCGGAGTAGATTTTATCGCTGTCAATACGGACAAGCAGGCGCTGCAGCATTCTACCGCAACGCATAAAATTCCCATTGGTGAAAAAATTACCAAAGGGCATGGTGCTGGCTCTAATCCGGAAGTTGGCGCAAAGTCCGCGGAAGAAAGTATTGAAGAAATAAAAACGGCCATTACCGGCGCGGATATGGTGTTTATTACCACTGGTATGGGAGGCGGCACAGGAACAGGCGCTGCTCCTATTGTTGCACGGATTGCCAAAGAAATGGGTATGCTCACTATTGGTATTGTGACCAAACCCTTTGCATTTGAAGGAAAGAAAAGAAAGACCCAAGCAGATCTTGGAATTGCTGAACTGAGTAAGTTTGTAGACTCCCTTGTAATCATTCCAAACGAGCGGCTCAAGCAGGTATCAGATAAGCCAATCACCATGATCAACGCTTTTGAAATTGCTGATGATGTACTCAGCCATGGCGTGCAGAGTATTTCCGAATTGATCAATGTACCAGGATATATCAACCTGGACTTTGCAGACGTTACATCTGTTATGCAGGATGCAGGCTTTGCACATATGGGTGTGGGAGAAGCATCCGGAAAAGAAAAAGCAGAGTTGGCTGCAAAGGCAGCGATTTCCAGCCCTCTGTTAGAAACTTCTATCAGTGGTGCCAGAGGTATTTTGGGTAATATTACTGCTTCGCCTGATATTAGCATGGAGGAGATTGACACTGCATGTACCATGATTGCGGACGAGGCCCATGAGGATGCTACTGTAATTTGGGGTGTTGCGTTTGATCCCAATATGGAAGATTCTATGAAGATTACGATTATTGCTACCGGCTTTGAAAATGAAAATGAAGCGGAATCTGCCAAAAATTTGAATGAAAAAGCGAAAGTAAATGTTGCTCCTGTGGAGAAAAAACAAGTGGAGCAGGCAAGCACCGTGGTGGAGGACGATAGCGAGGATATTTCTGACGATGAATTGGATGAATTGCTGGGCATGTTGCAAGGCAAAGAACGCAAGTCGGAAGCGCCTACCGGATTGAAGCGATATTTTTAAAATAAAGAAAAAGGCTCCCTCTGGGAGCCTTTTTCTTTATTTTAATTGTTAAAGCATTTTTCAAAATCATCGGTAAATTTTTCCCACGGCTTTGTCTGTGGCGGCATCCTTATGCCGGAAATTTGTTCTCTGGTGAACGGATGTATAAAGGAAAGATGATAACACCACAGGGCAATGGGGCATCGCTGCGGCGACCCATATTTCCGATCCCCCAGGAGCGGCATCCCTCTAGTGGAGAATTGGACGCGAATCTGGTGGGCACGCCCAGTTTTTAGTTGAATGTTTACCAGCGACAATTCCTCTCGTGTGCTCACTGTTTCATATTCCAGCACCGCTTTTTTTACGCCCTTTCGTTTCGTCTTTACTGCAAAAGATTTATTGATTTTCTTGTCATGATATAAGAGATCTTCCAAAGTGCCGCTGCTTTTTGCGCCATGGATGACGGCGCAGTATTGTTTTGTTATCTGACCATTTTGGAACATAGCTGACAAAGCACCGGCGGTCTCTTGAGTTTTCGCATAGACCATAACGCCTCCTACTGCCGTGTCCAACCTATGTACACAGTATACGGGATCAGGGAGCGTGTCGGAAAGAAGTCCGACCATACTGAGTTGTCCGTTGGGATCGTCTTGAGAAGGGACGCCGGGTTCCTTTACAGCCAAGACTAAATGTGTATCCTCGAAAAGAATTTCCATATAACCTCCGGGCGGGGTCAAGTGACACTCGTGCGAATAAAATCAAGGATGCGCATGCGCATCCTTGATTTTATTCGTTCACTTTACTTGCAGTTCATCTACGATTATTTAATTAACACACGAATGACACCACTGATTGCGGCAATATCAGCCGCGTGTGCGGGTGTAACCTCTCCCACACAGTCCAGCAAAGCGCAGGCATAATCGCCTTTAGAACGGCTGGTCATGTTGTCAATGTTTACGCCGTCGGATGCCAGAACTGCAGTGATGCTTGTAAGCATCTCCGGTTGGTTTTTATGAAGAACTACCAAACGTGCCAGACCGGAGCGAGGCATAGAAATTGCAGGATAATTCACGCTGTTTGTAATATTTCCGTTTTCCAGATAATCGATCAGCTCATGGGCTGCCATTACAGCGCAGTTGTCTTCCGATTCCTCAGTGGACGCGCCAAGGTGGGGAATCGTGATAATTCCAGGCTGATTGATCACTTCTTCCGTGGGGAAATCCGTCACATATTTTGCAACCTTGCCGGAGGCAATGGCTGCTTTAATATCGTCAGTACAAACCAGATCCGCACGGGACAGGTTGATAATTTTTACACCATCTTTCATCATTGCCAGAGTTTCCGCTGAAATCATATTCTTTGTCTGCGGGGTTGCGGGAACATGCAGTGTAATATAGTCAGCAGACTTGTAAATATCTTCATACGTAGCTGCACTTTTTACGCCGCGGCTCAACTTCCATGCAGCATTGACTGTCATAAAAGGATCGCAGCCGATAACATTCATACCCATTTCTCTAGCGGCGTTGGCAACGAGTCCGCCAATAGCGCCCAAACCGATAACACCCAATGTTTTGCCTTTGATTTCGCAACCGGCAAATTTGCTTTTTCCCTTTTCAACAGACTTAGCTACATCTGTTTCCAGAGTGCCGGCCCAGTTGATACCGTCTACAATGTTTCTGGAGGCCAAAAGCAACGCTGCAATAGCAAGTTCTTTTACGCCGTTGGCATTGGCGCCAGGAGTGTTGAACACGACGATACCTTTGTCGGCACATGTATCTACAGGGATATTGTTTACACCAGCGCCTGCTCTTGCAATGGCTTCTAATTCGCTGCCAAATTCCATATCGTGCATAGCGGCGCTGCGAACCATGATGGCCTCCGGAGCAGCTACGTCTTCGCTAACGGTATATACAGTAGGATCAAACTCACCTGTGCCGCAGGCGGCAATTTTATTTAAAAGTTTAATGTTTTTCATTTTGTGAGACCTTTCATATAATTATATATTGAAGGATTTTTTACTGCTTAGGATTTTCAGCAGCAAATTTTTTCATAAAGGCAACCAGCGCTTCCACACCCTCCAGAGGCATTGCGTTATAAATAGAAGCACGCATACCGCCTACGGAACGATGGCCCTTCAGATTTTTGAGCCCTGCGGCGCCGGCCTCGGCAGCAAATTTTTTGTCCAGCTCTGCATCACCGGTAACGAAGGTAACATTCATCATGGAGCGGTATGCCGGATCAACCGGCGCTATGTAGTAGTTCTGGCTATCCAGATAATCATACAACAGAGCGGCTTTCTGTACATTATGTTTCTTCATTTCCGAGAGGCCACCGATGGACTGAACCCACTCGCAAACCAGTTTCAGCATATAAATAGAATAACAGGGCGGGGTATTGTACATAGAGTCGTTATCCGCCATCAATTTCCAATCCAGCATAGCGGGGGTTTCGGGACGTGCATTGCCCAGCAAATCCTCACGCACGATAACTACTGTAACACCGGCGGGAGCCATATTCTTCTGCGCACCGGCATAAATCACGCCAAAACGGGAGACGTCAATTGGTTCGGAAAGGATACAGGAGGACATATCTGCTACCAGGGGAATATCGCCCGTATCGGGAATCGTATTATATTTCGTACCGTAAATAGTATTGTTGAAGCAAATGTGTACATAGTCTGCGTCCGGACGGAAGGTATCCCGGCTCAAAACAGGAATTTTAGAGAAATTGTCGTCTTTAGAAGAAGCAACAGCCTGTGCATCTCCAAACTTTTGCGCTTCTTTATATGCCTTTGTGGAAAACTGTCCGGAAAGAACGTAGTCTGCCTTACCGGTTTTCATGAGGTTCAGCGGAACGCAGGCAAACTGAGTGGATGCACCGCCCTGCATGAAAAGCACCTTATAATTATCGGGAATTTGCATCAGAGAACGCAGGCAATCCCCCGCGGCAGTAATGATTTCTTCATAAGCCGGAGAGCGATGACTCATCTCCATCACAGACATCCCACTGTCTTTGTAGCAAACCAGTTCTGCTGCTGCGGTTTCAAGAACAGACAGCGGAAGCATAGAGGGACCGGCTGAGAAGTTGAATACTCTGTTCATAATAGAAGTCCTTTCCTATGTCATGCCAAGTTGGCAAAATTTTTTATTACTAATTATTATAAACCAATACAAAAATTTAGTCAAGTGCCAGAGACGTTATCTTTGCAAATTCTGTGGGAAGAAATCACAGTATTGTATTTTTTATCAAATATCTTGACAGGCACAATTTGGAAAGGTATAATGAAGAGACTGCAACTAAGAAGGATGTGCCAAAAGTATGGACACATTTTTCTTTAGTATGTATGTAGAGGAACGCCGAATTTTCGGCGCGAACGATATCGGCCGCAGGCCGTGTTTATTACAGGAGGACTTATGTCGATCAAGTATCTTGAAGAGGCCGGAAACGCCTTTCAGTTTGCAGCAAAACCAGTACGGTTTGAGCGGTGTGACACAGGTCATATAAACAACACGTTTTTTGTTGACTGCGGCGAGGGAAATCCCCAGTATATTCTGCAGCGAGTCAACACGGATATTTTTAAAAATCCCCTGGAATTGATGTCTAATATTAAAGGTGTTACCCGTCATGTGGCAAAAAAAGTGGAAGAGGCAGGCGGAAACCCTGATAGAGAGGTTCGTAAAATTATCGAAGCTAAGGATGGAAACGACTATTATGTTGATCCGGACGGACGGTATTGGCGGGCATATTTAGAAATTGATAACGTAATTTCTTATAACTCTCCTGATTCTCCGGAGTTGTTTTATAAAAGCGCTGTAGCTTTCGGACGTTTTTTCAAGCAGCTGTCTGATTATCCGGCGGACACCTTATTTGAGACAATTCCGAATTTCCACAATTCTGTAAGCCGGATGAATGATTTCAAACAGGCAGTAGCAGAAGATAAACTGGGCCGCGCTGCTGAAATGCGCAGTGAAATTGAATTTGCATTGTCTAAAGCTGACAAATGTTCCTACATCATTGATCGGATTGCCGACGGCAGAATCAAACTGTGTGTCACCCACAACGATACTAAGTTGAACAATGTACTTATGGATGCGGTCACGGGAGAAGGCGTATGCATAATTGACCTGGATACGGTTATGCCCGGATCAATTTTGTATGATTTCGGCGATGCTATCCGGTTTGGTGCATCGACGGCAAAAGAAGACGAAACAGATCTGGATAAAGTGGAGCTTGATCTGGAAATGTTTGAAACCTTTGTCCGCGGCTTTGTGGGAGAACTACGGGATACTATGACGGAAGAAGAGATTCTCGGCCTTCCTATGGGAGCATATCTCATGACGCTGGAGGTGGGAATTCGTTTCCTTGGAGATTATTTAAACGGAGATGTTTACTTCCAGATTCACTATCCTGAGCATAATCGGGATCGCGCGCGCAATCAGCTAAAGCTAGTGGCGGATATGGATAAAAAAATGGAGCAGATGAACGCTATTGTAAGAAAGTATCTGTAAGCTTGCAATACAATTTTTTGTTATTTCAATAAAAGAGGCAAAGACCCTTAAATTATAAGGAGCAATATCATATGAAATCGTTCAGACCAGAGGCGGAGCATGGCATTGTGTTTCGTCAGAAACCTACTACATGCTTTAAATACAATGGCTGGCCAACTGTTTGCAAGGACGAAAACGGCGTTCTGTATGCAGCGGCGTCTTCTATGCGGATGTCCCATGTAGATCCTACGGGTAAAAACTGTATGTGGATCAGCCGGGACGAGGGAAAAACCTGGTGTCCCCCTATTGTTGTCAACGATTCTTATTTTGACGATCGAGACGCGGGCCTTACTTACATGGGCAACGGAAAAATGTTGATGAGTTGGTTTACCCTTGGTTATGAGGGATACTGCGAGGGTATTCAGTCTTACGATTGGTTTGCTAAACCTGACAAGGCAATTTCAAAAGGCTTTACGGAGTGCTGGGCTGAACTTTCTGAAGAAGATCGGAAAAATGCAACCGGCGCGTTTGTAAAGGTGTCAGAGGATTATGGGGTGACGTGGAGCGATCCCATTCGCGTTCCGCTGACAGCACCTCACGGACCGTCTGTGTGCAAAGATGGCACACTGGTATATATGGGAAAGCAGATGGATCCGGATTATGAAGCGCCTAATCCTATTGTGGTTTACACGAGCAAGGACGGTGGGTATACATGGAATCACACAGGTACCGTTCCTGCAGGCGAGGACATTGTGGTAGACAATATGCATGAGCCGCATGTCGTGGAACTGCCGAATGGCCGACTTTTGGGAGCGATTCGTATTCATGGGAGAAAAACACAGCCGGACTTTACTGTATATACAACGTATTCTGATGATAAAGGTAAAACTTGGTCTACGCCCGTTTGTATAGGTGTGGATGGAGCGCCTCCGCATCTGATGGTACATTCTAGCGGCGCTGTTATATGTTCTTATGGCCGTCGAAGAGGAGAGGGCTTTAAAAAGGATCGTAATCCTGAAGATAGAAGCGAGCGAGCCTGCGTCAGCTATGACAACGGGGAAACCTGGACGGAGGATTATTGTCTCAATGATGAAGTTGACGGGCAGCTGGATATGGGATATCCTGCTTCTGTGGAATTGTCTGACGGATCTATTCTGACGGTATATTATCAGTGCTGGCCTGGTGATTGGCATACAAGCGTTTTGTATACAAAGTGGAGACTGAACGGTAAATAATATCCATCGGGATTCTGTTTTACAGAATCCCGATTTCATAATTGCGTGGGCAATTTGAACAAAAAAAAGAATAAAATATGTGCAAAAGCACGATATTCAAAAATGACCACACATTTTATTTGATAGCCCTTGCAATCCCAAAATGATTTCATTAAAATGGAACAAGTACTTAAACTAACAAGAGTTCGGAGGAAGAACGAATGGCTACAATGGCAAATGATAAAGTACGGGTAGGAATCATCGGCTGCGGCGGTATTGCAAACGGCAAACATATGCCCGGTCTTAAATTTGTTCCCGAAGTAGAAATGGTTGCATTCTGCGATTTGGAAGAGTCTCGCGCAGAGGCAGCAAAAGCAAAATACGGCACGAAGGACGCAAAGGTATACACCGACTACAAAAAGTTGCTGGAGGATGCCTCCATTGACGTTGTGCATGTTTGTACCCCTAACCGTTCGCACAGCTACATCACAGTAGACGCTTTGGAAGCCGGCAAGCATGTTATGTGTGAAAAGCCCATGGCGATTAACTCTGTGGAAGCTATGAAGATGATTGACGCTGCAAAGCGTACTGGAAAGAAGCTCACGATTGGTTATCAGAACCGTCAGAGAAATGATTCTCAGTATTTGAAGGAAGCAGCAGTTCGAGGCGAATTTGGCGATATTTACTATGCGAAAGCCTTTGCGGTTCGCCGCAGATTTGTACCTACATGGGGCGTTTTTCTGAACGAGTATGAGCAGGGCGGCGGCCCTCTGATCGATATTGGAACCCATGCTCTCGACCTTACTCTGTGGACTATGGATAACTATAAGCCTAAGTATTGTGTAGGAACTTCCTATCATAAATTTCGCTATCAGACACAGACCGGCAACGCGTGCGGCGACTGGGATCCCAATGAATTTACCGTAGAAGATTCTGCGTTCGGCTTTATTGTGATGGAAAACGGCGCTACTATCAGTCTAGAATCTGCATGGGCGCTGAATACTTTGGAAGTACGTGAAGCGCAGACATTGATTTGTGGTACAAAGGGTGGAGCCGATATGCTGGACGGACTGCGGTTCAACTCTGTAGAAGGTAACCGGCAGGTTGTTAAAAACATTGATTTGAACGTAGGCGCAGTTGCATATTACAGCGGAAACGGCGGCGGTTCCGATGCGGAGCGGGAAGCTTATCAGTGGATTCATTCCATTATCGATGATAAGGATCCCTGCGTTCTGCCGGAGCAGGCATACTGTGTGACCCAGATTCTGGAAGGCATTTACGAGTCTGCAAAGACTGGCGACATTGTATTCCTGAATAAATAATAAACTACAGCTTTGTTTACATGCGTGTATGGTACGCGCAGCATCGTTATAGGAAAACGGAAGGTATATCATATGAAATTATGTGTATTGGCAAATCTGTACTGGGATCTTACTCTGGATGAAACACTGGCAAAGCTGAAGCCTCTGGGTGTGCAGGCGGTGGAGATTGGCGCCGGCGGATTCCCTGGCAAAGCGCAGTGCAATCCGGCACAGCTTCTGGCAGATGAAAAAAAGCTTCAGGAGTGGAAGGATACATTCAAAAAATACGATATTGAGTTGGCGGCTCTTGCCTGCCATGGCAATCCGGTTCATCCCGATAAAGAGACAGCTGCAAACTTTGACCGGGACTTCCGGGAAGCTGTGCTCTTAGCAGAAAAAGTTGGATGCGATACCATAGTAACCTTTTCTGGTTGCCCCGGCGGCAGTCCGGAGGACAAACGGCCCAACTGGGTAACTTGTCCCTGGCCCGGCGATTTTCTGGATGTGCTGGAATATCAGTGGAATGAAGTGCTGATTCCATATTGGAAAGAAATGAGCGCTTTTGCGCAGAGCCATGGGGTGACTAAGATTGCGCTTGAAATGCATCCCGGATTCTGCGTATATAATCCGGAGACACTTATGCGCTTGCGGGAGGCAGTGGGCCCGGTGATTGGGGCAAACTTTGACCCGTCTCATCTGATCTGGCAGGGAGTGGATCCTGTGGCTGCGATTCGCTATCTGGGAGATGCTATCTATCATTTCCATGCAAAGGATACCAAGGTGGATCCCATCAATACCGGCAGAACCGGCGTGTTGGATACAAAACATTACATTCATGTAAAGGATCGTTCCTGGTCGTTCAGAGCGGTTGGCTATGGTCATGACGCGCAGTGGTGGAGAGATGTGATCAGCAATCTTCGCCTTGTAGGATATGATGGAGCGATTTCCATTGAGCATGAGGATAGTCTCATGAGCTTGGATGAAGGACTTACAAAGGCTGTAGAATTTTTGAAAGATACGCTTATGTTTGAACCGCTGCCCACCTCGATTTCCTGGGCATAATATAAAGAATAATTTTAAGGGTGCGCTTTTCTTTTGAAAAGCGCACCCTTTTTAGTTGTCAGTCCTTAAATAAGCGACGCATTTTGTCTTCAACACGGCAGCGCCTGGAATCTCCAGCGGCGCTGTCTTTTTCTATAGAATAAACGTCTCCTTCTGCTGCATCGGGAAACAGATGGCAGGGGATATCTATCATTTTTCCGTCTGGGAGTTCGATTGCTATTACATCGTTTTCTATTCTATCGATTGTTATTTTCATATATAGTCCTTTCTCATTTTGTAGGCGGATTGCAGACTGCGCACGGCGTGTATAGCTCTGTGTCCAGTTCCTCCAGCAATACCGGTGTCCTGCTGTTTTTCAAAAAGCGGCATCCGTCACGATGATATTTCTCGCCACTCTTTGTAATGTAAACGGTGACGCTTTGGGGATTCTCCTGGATGGGGGGAGTTGTATCATCCTCCAGCGGCAGTGTTTTCTCTGCTTCTGTAGGCGTATCGGTGGGCGGCGCGTTCTGCTTTGGCGGCAAGTCTGTATTGCGTACCGTAATATTTTTTCCATCGCTGGTTACAACGATGGTTCCTTTTTCATCTGTGCGCCAAACTTTTACTCCCATATCCTCTAACGTCGCCAGTGTGAGCGGATCGGGATGCCCATAACTGTTGTTTTCTCCCACGCTGATGATTCCAATGGAAGGGGTTACCGCCTCCAGAAATGGGCGGGTAGAAGATGTATCGCTTCCATGATGTCCCGTCTTCAAAACATCGGCAAAGATATCGGCGCCGCTCTCCAATATTTTGTTTTCTACTTCTTTCTCCGCATCTCCCATAAATAGAAAACGATTGTTATGGTACGTAAGCAGAAGAACCGCCGAAGCGTTGTTGAGGTTTGAATGGTTATCATCTATGGGAGCCAGAAATTCTGCTCGCAAGCCGTCTGTATCAAAAAGGACTTTCCCAGCTCGAGCGGTCTCAATTGTAAGCCCCTTTGCCTCTATTGTATCCAGCAGCTTTTCAAAGGTCCCGCTTGTGTGGGACTTTTTTGGCATATATACGTTTTTTACGTCAAACGCCTGGATTACTTCCGCCATGCCGCCAATATGATCCGCATGGGGATGGGTGGCAATTACGTAGTCCAGCGTATCTGTCCCAGTGTCCCGAATATATTGAATGATTTCCTGGCCGTTTTCCGAATTACCCGCGTCAATCAGGACTGTTTTCCCGTCCGGCAAAAGCAGGAAGGAGCAGTCTCCCTGACCTACGTCCAGATAGGAGATTTGTAGGTCTCCTGCCGGTATTGTGTCGCTGCAGGATGAAAACAGAAGAATACACAGCAGCAGAAAGATGGTGAGAATGCGCGATCTGGTGTGGTATCGTTGCATTGTTAGCACCTCGCTATTGTTTTTGAGAATAAAAAAGATTAAAATTGTCAATTTATATTACTAAAAGTAATATAAAAGGCGTATTTACTTAAAAATTAAACCCAATACTAATAAAATCACATTTGTATGAAAATAAATGCTATCTTTATATAAAAATGGGGTGATTAGATGTTTCTTGCAGAACGAATAAAAGAACTTAGAGAAAACAAAAATTTATCACAGTCAGATTTAGCCTCAGAAATGCATATTAGCCAATCCTCTATTTCTGAATATGAGAGCGGCAATCAACAGCCACCATTGGCAATGCTTATTCAGTTGGCGGATTTTTTTAATGTAAATATTGATTATTTACTTGGGCGTACAAATATCAGAGTTTCTATAGAAGGACTGAAACAAAAATTAACTACAAATTCCGGGTGCGTAACCATAGATGATTTTATCTGCTTACAGGATGACGAAAAGGAAGCGGTAGGAAATTTGATTTTGTCTTTTAAAAAATACCAGGCATCTAAAAAAGAACACAAATAAACTGTTAAACTTTTCGAGTTTAACAGTTTTTTTAATAGATTATAAAAATACAAATATAATTTTAACACTATAGTATTGAAAAGTCAATCCTATAAATGCCTTATCAAAAATGTGGAATCATATTACAATAAATCGAGATAGGGGGGATACATGTGGATGTTGGCAAGCGGTTAAGACAAGTACGGGAAAGTAAAAATATAAGTATTTATAGATTGTCCAAAGACAGTGATGTTTCAGAAAGTCATATTCGAAATCTTGAAAGAGGTACAAAAAATGCAACGGTTGAAACATTAGAAATGTTAGTGGGCAGCATGAATATGACGATGGCGGAATTTTTTAATATAGATGATAATATTGCGTATTTAACACAAGATGAAAAGATATTACTAAAATATTATAGAACGCTACCAAAAAGCACTTCCAAAGCTATTATTGAGTTTTGCGAAAAATTGTATAATTCTTAAATTTACCGTTTATTCTCACGTAAAAAAGAGGAAAAATAATGATTACAAATTTGGGAAAAAACGTAAAACTTGCGAGAATAAAAAAAGGATTATCACAGCCAGAATTAGCGGAACGGATGGGATTATCTGTTGATACAATTAAAAGAATTGAACAAGGAACTTTAGCGGGAAGTTTAGAAACCTTTTGTAAGTTGTGCGAGGTTTTAAATGTGTCTCCTAATTATTTGTTGAAAGACGAAATTGAGATTGCAGACATGAAAGCTGTTTCTGAACTTTCGGACAGGCTTATCAATTTGAGCAGCGAACAACTTTCTCTCATTTCAGAAATTCTAGACAAAATAAATGATTTTTTGTCTAACAAAGAAAAATAAGTGACCAATTATAATATAGGTAGCAATATGTTTCTTGCGGAACGAATAAAAGAACTTAGGGAAAATAAAAATTTGTCACAGTCAGATTTAGCCTCAGAAATGCATATTAGCCAATCCTCAATTTCTGAATATGAGAGCGGCAATCAACAGCCGCCGTTAGTTATGCTTGCTCAGTTGGCGGATTTCTTCAATGTGAATATTGATTATTTACTTGGACGTACAAATATTAGAATTTCAATAGAGAAATTGAAGCAAAAGCTAACGACAAATTCCGGCTGTGTAACGATAGATGATTTTATACGTTTGACGGAAGATGAAAAAGAAGCAATTGGCAATTTGATTCTGTCTTTTAAAAAATACCAGGCGTCTAAAAAAGAACACAAATAAATCCATAGTCAGAGTAGATATGGAATATGGATGGTTTCGCTCGTATTTGTTCTATAATAAGGGGATCAGCGATAATGGCTATAGAGAAAAAGCAATTATTAAAAGAAATGGGACAGCGGTATTTTGAGGCGCGGAAAACCAAAGGGTTAACACAAGAGGAGGCTGCTGAAATAGCAAATGTGACGCAGCAAGCCATTTCCGACGCTGAGTTGGGTAAAAGCTTTTTGTCACCTTATAGTATGCTTAACCTTTGTACTGCTTATGGAATTAGTTGTGATTATTTGATGACCGGAGAGATATCTGATAAAGATATTTATATTATCGATGAACAAATAAGGCAATTAGACACAGCAACCTTTAATCACTATAAAGGAATGACCGAGCATTTTATTGCAGCGGTATTAGAACAAAAAAAGAATAATGATTGAAGGAAGACAAAAAGGTCTTATTGAAAGCTACTATTGCGTTTTGTGATAAACTATATAATGAGCAGTAAGGTATGAAACAGGTGCGATCTAGTGGTTTAACATTATGCTGACAGCAATATCACATATTGAACATAGCATGAAGATATGGGGTTGTTATATTATAAAGTGACATTGAATTTGTGAAAATAAATATGAACAAATTGCGATAATTATTAAAATATTGCGTTTTAATTTAATAAATACGAAAAGGCAGGCTATAGCCTGCCTTTTCTACAGCTTCTTTTTTTGCCCCAGTCTTTTGCGACATCCTTTTCTTGACAGTACATCATGGATGTGATATTATAAAAATATCTTTGGAAAAATAAGAAAATACGCATATACTGGAAAGAGGAGGTGACGGAATGCACAAAATCGTAGAGGAAATCCAGACAGACTATATTGATTGCGGGGAAGGCGCCTTTGTATTTTTGCTTCACGGGTGGGGTTCTAACAAAGAACTGTTTGCGCCGATTACGACGCTTTTATCTACAAAATATCGTGTGATTGCCCCGGATTTGCCTGGTTTTGGAAAAACAGAGGAGCCGCCGGAGCATTGGGATCTTGGCAGCTATGTGGATTTCGTTATCCGCTTTATTGAGAGTTTTCGGGCAGAACATGTGATTCTTTTGGGGCACTCCTTTGGAGGCCGGATTTTGATTAAAATGGCGTCCCGTACCTCGCTTCCTTTTACCATTGACAAAATGATTTTAACCGGCAGCGCAGGAATCCTGCCCAAACGCAGCGCCGGTTATTATATGCGCACCCATCTGTATAAGATGGGGAAAGCCTTTCTTGGCTGTGCTCCTGTAAGAAAAGTATTTCCGAATGCCCTGCCTGGTCTGCAGAAAAAAATGGGATCGTCGGATTATGCCGCCGCATCTCCCGTGATGCGGTCGGTTTTTGTGCGAGTGGTCAATGAGGATTTAGCGCCGCTGCTTCCTAAAATTCGGGAAGAGGTTCTGCTTGTCTGGGGAGAGAATGATACGGCTACTCCACTGACAGACGGTATGCAAATGGAGCGTGAAATTCCAGATGCGGGGCTTGCCAAAATTGCCGGTGCAGGGCACTACGCCTGGCTGGATCAGCCGCATATTTTTGGGTCTATATTGAAGTCTTATTTAAAAATCAATTGATTGCAACTGACCAAGGGAAGGCATGGTTTTATAATGGAACTTTATCTCTTTATTTTGTGCGGGGCTGCGTATTTGTGGGCTGCCTTTATGAACGCCCTGACCCACGCCCATATTTTTCAGTTGAATTCCTATCATGCGGCGCGGCATTTAAAATGGATTGGCAAAAATTTTGGAAGCGTGGCTTCTAACATATATGCTGTAGCTTTTGCTGCTGTGGCGGTGTATATTGGGAGAATTTCCGGTAGAGGATTTACCATTGGGAATATCATACAGCTTATTTTTGCCGGGGCGTTTATCATGTTTGCCCTGTCTGATATTCCAAAGAAGAAAGCGAAAAAGCCGCTGGTTTATACGGCTAGAGTCAAGCGGCTGCTCATTACATATATGGCGCTTCATGTCCTCATTTTGGCGGTGGCGGTGGTTTTGTATATTTTTGAGACAGGCGGCTGGTATTTTGCTGTGCTGTTTCTGGGATATATGGCGGCTCCCCTTTTCCTATTGCTGGCAAACGGCATCAATGCGCCGGCAGAGGCCGCTGTGCGCCGTCACTATGTGCGAGACGCAAAGCGACTGCTGCGGGATTGTCCCGACTTAAAGATTATCGGTATTACAGGGAGCTATGGCAAAACCAGCATGAAGTATTTTCTGACCACGCTGCTGCGTCAGAAATATAATGTGCTTATGACGCCGGAAAGCTATAATACGCCTATGGGCGTGGTAAAAACCATCCGAGGCAGCTTGCGGGGATATCACGAAATTTTTGTTTGTGAAATGGGCGCCAAAAAGGTAGGAGAAATTCAGGAATTGTGCGACATTGTTTCTCCCGGCCTTGGGATCATTACTTCTATTGGGCCGCAGCATTTGGAGTCCTTTAAAAGTATAGAAAATATTATCGATACCAAATATGAACTTGCGGACGCCGTGGGCGGTAAGGTGTTTTTGAATACGGACAACGAATATATTTCCGGGCGTAAGCCAGAAGGATGTGTCCGGTACGGTACGGGAGAAGATACCGACTACCGCGCACGTATTGTTTCCGTATCTAAAAAGGGAACGGCATTTACCGTTACCTATCCCAATGGAGATTGTCACGCCTTTCAGACGGCGCTGATCGGCGCGCACAACGTGGTCAATTTGTGCGGGGCTGTGGCTATGGCAGATTCTCTAGGCGTGCCGGTGGAGGATATCCAATATGGAATGAAACGGATCCAGCCTGTGCCGCATCGTTTGCAGCTTTTGGAGAAGGGGCAGGTAACCATTATCGACGACGCCTTTAACTCTAATCCCAGCGGTTGTAAAGCGGCGCTGGAGACAATGGCGTTGTTTGACGAATATAAAATTTTGATTACTCCCGGTATGATAGAGCTTGGAGAGCAGGAGGAGGCTTTGAACGAAGCCTTTGGTCAGCAGGCTGCAGGCGTATGCGATTTTGTCATTGCTGTGGGGCAGCGGCGTGCAGGTCCCATTATGGCGGGACTTGCAAAAGCTGGATATCCTGCGGAGCAGTCCTACACAGCGACGGATTTGGCGGATGCGATGCAAAAGGCCTATTCTATAGAAACAACGCGCAAAAAAGTGATCCTTTTGGAAAACGATTTGCCGGATAATTACTGAGGGGAGGATACTATATGAAAATAGAACTGGCAGTATTATTCGGCGGACGCAGTGTGGAGCATGAAGTTTCCGTTATATCCGCTCTGCAGGCTATGGAAAATCTGAACCGGGAAAAATACAGCGTACATCCGGTTTATATTGCAAAAACAGGAGAGATGTATACAGGGAGCAGTCTTTGCAGTATGTCCTCCTATCTGGATATACCGGGAATGCTGCGGGCATGTCAGCAGGTGACGTTTGTGCCGGATGGCGGAAATATATATTTACAGCCAGTTGCGGCTGCGGGCCGCCGCGGGCAGTCTGTACGCATTGACGTGGCTTTCCCGATTACCCATGGCACGAATGTAGAAGACGGCGCCTTGCAGGGATATTTGAAAACAGTGGGCATTCCATTTGTGGGGCCGGACGTGTTGGCTTCCGCGGTAGGAATGGACAAATATGTAATGAAAACTATGCTGCGGGACGGGGGCTTTCCGGTACTGGACTGCGTGCGCCTTATCCGGGGAGAAAAGGCGGAGGATATGATCCGCCGTATAGAAGAAAAAATGGTCTATCCGGTGATCGTCAAACCGGTCAATTTAGGATCCAGTGTGGGAATATCCAAGGCTGCGGATCGCGAAAGCTTAGAGGCGGCGCTGGAAACGGCATTTACCTATGCGGATGTGATTTTAGCGGAGCCGGCCATTGTAAACCTGCGGGAAATCAATTGCTCTGTAGTGGGGACGCCAGGGAAGCTGCCGCTTCCGAATGCGAAGAGCCGTTTATGGAGGATGAAATTCTCAGCTATCAGGATAAATACATGGATGGCGGCGGCAAAGGTGCAAAGCAGGGCGGTTCCAAAGGTATGGCGGGCCTGAAACGAAAGATACCGGCAGATATTTCGAAAGAAATGCGTGAAAATATCCGTACTATGGCTGTGGAGGCATTCCGTTGCTTAGGTTTGGCGGGTGTTTCCAGAATCGATTTTATGTTGGACTGTGATACCAATAGGTTGTATATCAATGAGTTCAATACGATTCCAGGGTCTCTTGCATTTTATTTGTGGGAATCGGTAGACGTACCCTATAGTGCGCTTTTGGATATGCTGATTTCTTTGGCATTGAAGCGAAGCCGCCAGGAAGCAGATATTTTATTCTCTTTTGATACAAATCTTCTGGCAATGAGTGCTCAGGGCGGCGCGAAAGGCGCGAAGGCTGGGAAAAAAGTATAATGGATAATATAAGCATCTCTTCATGAGGTGCTTTATATTATCGAAATATGTCGAATAATGTTGACAATGCGCCTGCTCTTTTTTATAATGAAGATAGTAAAAAAGGGAATTGATATCCAGGAGGAAGTTTGTATGCCTAAAAAATGCAAGGAAGATGATACGCAAATTCGGGAAATAATTCTTGACGCTGCCAAAAAGATTGGGATAGAGCAGGGGGTGGATAAAATTACAGCCCGGAGAATCAGTAGCGCTATCGGATATTCTACCGGTGTAATTTATTACCATTTTCAAAATAAACAAGAAATCATGGATATCCTCCGACAAAATCGTGATGCAGATATATATGAAGTGATACGGAAATGCATCGGAACGGACAGCACGCTTCGGGAGAATTGCTCCCAAATTATGGACTGTCTTTATACAATAGGAGTCAGTG
The DNA here is from genome assembly GCA_910586545.1 of uncultured Eubacteriales bacterium. Classification (GTDB taxonomy): domain Bacteria; phylum Bacillota; class Clostridia; order Oscillospirales; family CAG-272; genus Avispirillum. The sequence goes on along the minus strand of CAJUIQ010000014.1, from coordinate 11,741 downwards.
GGGAGCAACAAAACGCCCAGCTGCTTTCCGGAGCGTACTACGATGTGGCGAACAGCGGATTTTGGATGGATTTGATCCAACAGGTTTTGGATGTGGCTGTAAAACGGGGAGAAACCGCACCGGATCATATGGACGCTGCTGTATACTGCCTGTGGAGCTTTTTTTCCGGTTATGCCATGCTGCTCGCCGAGTATTGCCCATCAGATGCGGCAGCGCTTAGAAATGTATCTGGGGAAATGCTGGATGTGCTTTTGCAGGGCTTATATTAAAATTGAAAATGTATGGAAAAGAGAAGGCGCTCTTCTCTTTTTTTGGTTGGCTTGGGCAGCGGCGCGCTTTTAAAACATAATGTTACAAAAGTGAGAAAAAATTATGTATAAAAATGTTGCAATTATAGGACAAGTATGATATATTATTGTTGCTGTTTGATGATAAAAAGAAGATTGGATTGCAGCAGCCCCGTCGGGGCACTTTTCACATTGTTAAATTTAGTTGGAAGAGGGGCTGGAAACTACCATGAAGCTTCTGGAAGAAAAGATTTTACGGGACGGAAAAATCGGCGCGGGAGATGTTCTAAAGGTGGACAGCTTTCTCAATCATCAAATGGATGTGGCGTTTCTTTGTGAGCTGGGAAAAGAAATTAAACGTTTGTATGCAGATGAACCAATCACCAGAATTCTGACGATTGAGGCTTCCGGTATTGGTATTGCCTGTCTTACAGCGCAGTATTTTGATGTGCCGGTGGTCTTTGCAAAGAAGACGAAAACCAACAACATATATGCGGATGTATACACTTCTAAGGTGGAATCCTATACCCATCAGAAAACATACGACATTGTTGTATCCAAAGAATTTTTGAAACAGGGTGACCGCGTACTTATTATTGATGATTTTCTTGCGAAGGGAAGCGCGCTTACCGCGCTGATTTCTTTGGTTCGCGACGCGGGTGCAGAAGTTGTCGGCGCGGGCATCGTAATTGAAAAAGCATATCAAAGCGGGGGCGAGCGGGTTCGCGCTCAGGGAATTCGAGTAGAGTCACTGGCACGGATTCAAGAAATGGATATTTCTAACGGCATCATATTTTGTGAATAGTTTTGCTTAATCGGAGCAGCGCTCCTGTTAATAAAATTTCAATTTGGAGGTATGCAAATGAGCAGAAAAATTTTATCTGTACTTTTAGTAGTGGCTATGGTGTTTTCTATGCTTGCGTTGTCTGCCTGTTCTGAAAAGGATGACGAAAAAGCAAATGAAGAAATCAAAGTCGGCGCGATCCTTTTAGGGGATGAAAATGAGGGTTATACTGCAGCGCACATTGACGGAATCAAAAAGGCTGCGAAAAATCTGAATCTGAAAGAGGATCAAATCGTTTGGCGCTATAATGTTCCGGAGGATGAGAGTTGTCTTGACGCGGCGATGGAATTGGTAGATGCCGGTTGCCAGCTGATTTTCTCCAACAGCTTTGGCCACCAGACCTATATGCAGCAAGCTGCCAGTGAGGTTCCGGATGTAACCTTTGTTGCTATGACAGGGGATACTGCAGTGACTAGCGGGCTGGACAATCTCTGCAATGCGTTTACAAAAATTTATGAAGGCCGGTACGTGTCTGGTGTAGTTGCCGGTATGAAGCTTGCGGAGCTTGTTGAAGAAGAAAAACTGACAAAAGATAACTACGATGCAGACGGCAATATTCTCATTGGTTATGTAGGCGCCTATCCCTATGCGGAGGTTATCTCTGGATATACCGCATTTTTCCTGGGTATCCAGTCTGTTGTAAAAAATGTGTCTATGCAGGTGCAGTTCACCAATGAGTGGTTTAACATCACTGCAGAAGGGAACGCTGCTAACAAGCTTATGGCAAACGGATGTGTAATTATCGGGCAGCACGCAGACTCTACAGGCGCGCCTTCTGCTGTCCAGGCTGCTCATGAGCGGGGAACGGTTGCGTATTCCGTAGGCTACAATATCGACATGCAGAGCGTTGCTCCAGATGTTGCGCTAACTTCTGCAACCAACAACTGGGCTGTATACTATGAATATGCAATCTCTACGATGCAGAAAGGCGAAACGCTTCCTAAGAATTGGGCGGAAGGTTACGAGAAGGATGCAGTGGCTATTACCGAGCTGAGCGCTGCCTGTGCCGACGGTACTGCGGAAAAAGTGGAAGAAGTGATTGACGCTATTAAAGCCGGTGAGTTGCATGTATTTGATATTACGAAGTTTACGGTAGACGGTAAACAGATTGACGGCTGTGTGATAGATTTGAATAACAACTTTGAAAACACCGACCCGGAAGACAAGGAAGCTGTTTGGGACGGATATTTCCATGAATCTGAGCTGCGCAGCGCACCTTCGTTCTCTTTAAATATTGATGGAATCAAAAAACTGAACGCCGATTGATGGCAGTCTTACATGCAAAGGGAAGCCTCAGCTTCCCTTTGCATGACTTTTATACGGGATAAAAAAGGAGTGACTGGCTTGGAACAGCATACTGCCGTTCAAATGCAGAATATTACGAAAACCTTTGGCCGGGTTTTGGCAAACCATAATGTATCCATTGACATCCGCAAAGGCGAAATCCTTTCTCTGCTTGGGGAAAACGGAAGCGGAAAAACCACACTCATGAATATGCTTTCCGGTATTTACTATCCGGATGCCGGAAAGATTTTTGTAAATGGAGAGCTTGCTGTGATCCGTTCTCCTGGGGATGCGTTTGCCTATGGAATCGGTATGATACATCAACATTTTAAATTAGTCGATGTTTTTACCGCTGTGGAAAACGTAGTCCTGGGACTGCGCGGAAAAGATGCAAACTTGAAATTAGCAACAAAAAAAGTCTGTGAAATCTGTGAAAAGTATGGGTTTGAGATCGACCCTAAACAAAAAGTATATAATATGTCTGTGTCTCAGAAACAGACACTGGAGATTATCAAAGTGCTGTACAGAGGCGCTGATATTCTCATTTTAGACGAACCTACTGCAGTTTTGACGCCCCAGGAAACGGAGCGGCTTTTTCATGTAATCCGGAATATGAAAAAAGCGGGTAAGGCGATTGTGATCATCACCCACAAGCTTCATGAAGTGTTGTCTGTGTCGGACAGGGTTGCCATCCTGCGGCGGGGCGAGTATGTGGATACAGTGGAAACAAAAGATGCCACCGTACAGTCTCTTACAGAAATGATGGTGGGTAAAAGGGTTGCACTGGATATTGAACGGCCGGCGTCGGAACACGTTCAACGGCGTATTGAAGTGAAAAATCTTACTGTAGTACGGCAGGATGGAGTAACGTTGCTGGATCATGTTTACTTTACGGCGAACAGCGGGGAAATACTGGGAATTGCCGGGATATCGGGATGCGGTCAAAAGGAGCTTTTGGAATCTATAGCCGGACTGCAGAAAGTCGGCGGTGAGACTCGTATTTTGTATTCTGCTCCTGAGGCGGACGCTCCTGTGGAATTGGTGGGGAAGGATCCCAAAGCGATTCGAGATATGGGAATTACCCTTTCCTTTGTGCCGGAAGACCGCCTGGGTATGGGATTGGTAGGCTCCATGGGTATGACCGATAATATGATGCTTAAAAATTATCGCCAAGGCCGCACGCCGTTTATGGAACGGAAGCAGCCGCGGGAGCTTGCAGAAAAAATCAAAGAAGATTTGGAAGTGGCAACGCCGGGGATCAATATTCCGGTACGCCGTCTATCCGGCGGAAATGTACAAAAAGTACTGGTTGGCCGGGAGATTGCTGCGGCGCCTACGGTGCTCATGACAGCGTATGCGGTACGCGGATTGGATATCCATACATCCTATACTATTTATCATTTGCTGAACGAACAGAAGAAGGCAGGAGTAGCCGTCATTTATGTAGGCGAGGATTTGGATGTGCTTTTGGAGCTTTGTGACCGGATTCTGGTGCTTTGCTCCGGCCGTGTCAGCGGAATTGTAGACGGGCGTACTGCCACGAAAGAAGAAGTGGGTATGCTCATGACACATTTGCAAAAGGAGGACGGAAGCAATGGAGTATGAAACTGGTAAGGCACCGGCCCAGAAGCAAAAGAAACAACGGGAGCCGTTTTTGCGTATTGCCAAGCGGGATTCTATGCCGCTCTTTCTGTCATGGGGAATTCGCATTGTTGCAGTCTTTCTTTCCCTTGTCGTCTGTGCCGTCGTGATATACGCAATAACGAAAATGAATCCGTTGAAGGTGTACGGAGCCATGTTTCAAGGGGCCTTTGGGTCCGAGCGTAAGATATGGATTACGATCCGGGATACTATGTCTCTTTTGTGCATTGGTGTTGCATTGGCGCCTGCATTTAAAATGCGCTTTTGGAATATCGGTGCAGAGGGACAGGTGCTCGTTGGTGGTATCGCCACTGCGGCATGTATGATTTATCTCGGAGATGTGTTGTCCACCCCTATATTATTTGCGGTTATGATCGTGGCCAGTTGCCTTGCAGGTGCGTTATGGGGTGTGATCCCGGCAGTTTTTAAATCTCGGTGGGGGACAAATGAAACATTGTTTACTCTGATGATGAACTATGTGGCTATTCAGATCACTTCCTATTGTGTATCACTTTGGGAAAATCCTCCCGGTTCCAACTATGTGGGTGTTATCAATCCGCAGACGAAGGCGGGCTGGTTCCCCTCTTTGTTTGGACAGCAGTATATGCTCAACGTAATTCTTGTTTTGGCGCTGGCTGTGGGGATGTTTATTTATTTGCGCAGTACCAAGCACGGATATGAGATTTCCGTTGTGGGGCAGTCGGAAAATACGGCCCGTTATGCGGGGATCAACGTGGGAAAAGTATTTGTTCGTACAATGTTGATTTCCGGAGCTGTTGCAGGCCTTACCGGATTTATCGCGGTATCAGGTTCCAGCCATACGATTTCCGTAAACACTGCTGGAGGCAGGGGCTTTACTGCCATCATTGTGGCGTGGATGGCAAAATTCAATACGATGACGATGATAGTTATATCTCTGCTGCTTATTTTCCTGGAGAAGGGCGCCAATGAAATTGCGTCCAGATTTAATTTAAATGATTTTGCTTCTCAAATTATTACCGGTATCATTTTGTTTTTTATCATCGGCAGTGAATTCTTTATTCATTATCAGATGATCCTGCGCGGAAAGAATAAGGAGGTGGCGTAAATGTTGACGTCTATCCTTTCTCTTATTCAGGCCGCCGTTGTATTTGGAACGGTGATTATGCTGGGCTGCATTGGAGAAATCCTGTCGGAAAAATCCGGAAGCTTAAATCTGGGCGTTCCCGGTATCATGTATATCGGCGCGATTGCCGCGCTGGTAGGGGTATTCTTTTATGAAGGCGCCGCAGAAAATCCAAGTCCCTTTTTGTGTGTATTGATTGCACTTGGTTGCGGGTTTGGCGCTGCCTTTGCGGCGGGCCTTCTGTTTAGCTTTCTCACAATTACCCTGCGGGCGAATCAAAATGTGACAGGCTTGACGCTAACCATTTTCGGATCGGGTGTTGCGAACTTTTTCGGCGGCTCTCTCAATAAGCTGGCAGGAGGCGTAGGCCAGATTTCCGTAAGTGTAACCAGCGATGCATTTCGAACAAAAATTCCGGAACTTTCTGATATCCCGATAGTAGGGCCTTTGCTGTTTCAATATGGATTTATGGTATATTTCGCGGTGATTGCCGCAATCTTGCTCCAGTTTTTCCTTTCTAAAACTTATATTGGGCTGAACCTGCGTGCTGTTGGAGAAAGTCCTGAAGCTGCTGATGCTGCCGGTATCCATGTAATTCGATATAAATATCTTGCTACTTGTATCGGCGCGGGAATTACCGGCCTTGGGGGCGTATATTACGTAATGGATTATATCAAGGGAACATGGGCTAACGACGGCAGTATTGAAAAACTTGGATGGCTTGCGGTTGCTCTTGTTATATTTACCACCTGGAAACCGAAAAACAGTATTTGGGGCGCATATGTGTTCGGACTCTTGTACTGGGCGTATTACTACATTCCGGGGCTGACTAGAAGCAGTCAGGAAATTTTTAAGATGCTGCCCTATATAGTGACGATTATTGTACTGGTTGCAGTGAGCTTTCGAAACAAAAAAGAAAATTTGGGTCCTGCACATTTGGGAAGCTCTTATTTTCGAGAAGAGAGATAACAAACAGACCTTCCCAATCGGGAAGGTCTGTTTGGATAATGTCACTGAAAGACAGTTTTATTTTTGTTAAAATTGTCCATTTGAAAATAGACGAAAAATCTGCTATAATATATATAGAAGATGTAGCGTAGTTGCAGCCAGATTTTCTGCAGCAGCTGCGTCTTTTTTTACGACGGTTGCCATTTGCTGCCGAATGTGTGAAGGAGTGTAGACATGAATACATGTACAAATGAGTATCCTCATAAAACTGGCGAGTATGTGTCCTATAAAAACAACGGAATTTGTAAAATCAAGGACATCGTAACAAAGGAATTTGCCGGGATGGATTCCAAAACATATTATGAATTGCAGATGGTATTTGACCGGGGAAATGTATTGTATATACCTGTAGATGCAAAAAATTTAGTGCAGGAAATGCGTCATGTGCTTTCTGCACAGGAAATCGAAGATGTTATCACGCGGTCCATACAGTGTCAGGACGTGTGGATCGATGATGGCAAAGCCCGTGCCGCTCAGTATGAAGAAATCTTGGCAGAGGGAGACCGAAGCCGGATTTTATGGATCATTAAAACGCTTTCAGCACACAGAAAACAGGCGGAACAGAATAAAAAGAAGATGTATGCAGCAGACGCAAAGATCCTTGCAAGCGCCGAAAAAATCATTAAGGAAGAATTTGCTTTTGTTTTGGGAATAGAGAGGGAACAGGTGATCCCGTATATTATGGAGCAGCTGCGGCGAAGCGAGACAGCATCGTCCATTTAGTTGAAGCAAAAAAGAGGCCGAATGGCCTCTTTTTTAATTTTCCAACTGTCTGCCTAAAAATCCGGCTGCAGTTTGAATCAGCTTGGCTTCCAGACCTGGCTGCAGATTTTGATTTTCCGGGGTGACGATAGATGCGACACATCCTGTTATGTCGCCTTCTGTAATAATTGGCATGGCACAGCTGACAAAGTGCTGCCCGCCGTCTACTGCGGGAACGCTTTCGTTGCTGCCTGCCGTATAGAGGTTTCTGCCATTGATAATTTCTTCAAATTCAGCAGACAGCTTTCTATCTGCATATTCTTTGCGGGGAACACCAGCACAGGCAATTACGGCATCCCGGTCGCAGATGATAACAGAAAGACCGCAGGTTTTATGCAGTGTTTCAGCATACTGTGTTGCAAACTGTGACAGTTCTCCAATAGGGGAATATTTTTTGAAAATGACTTCGCCGTCCCGGTCTGTATAAATTTCCAGCGGATCTCCTTCGCGGATTCGCATTGTTCTTCGAATCTCTTTAGGAATAACTACTCGTCCCAGATCGTCGATACGGCGAACAATTCCAGTTGCTTTCATATATAAACTCTCCTTTGAAATACAGGTTCTTGCCTTTTTATTGTTTCTCATAACTTTTGAATTATACAGCGTAATTTGTAATTTTTGATAGGATGTGGTATTTTTCTATCCAGCAGACTTTTTGTTCTTTTTTTTCCTGCGCTGGAATAGGGATTTGCGAATCATATCTGCTGGGATTACAGTGGCTGCCAGCAGCGCCGCAAACAGAAGATCGCCCGCGCGCAGGGGAATGCAGCGAAATACTTCGCCGCCGAAGTAAATAATCATTAGCTGTATAACGGCGACAGCGGTCATAATAAGAATAAAGGGTTTGTTTGCTGAAATATGGGAGAGTAGATTTCGCTGGGGCGTGCGTGCGTTGAAGGAGTTAAAAATGCCGCAGAAAATAAACATAGCAAAAAATACGGTTAGGTAGTATTTTTCGTTCCCGCCGGATAGGCGGCTGCGCAGCAAATCGCTTTGCAGGAAAAAAATACAAAGGCCAAGGCTGTATAGTCCAGAGAATACGATTTGATGGATCATTGCCCCATTTAATATACCTGCGTCTCTGGGAAGACTGGGACGGAGCATATATCGCCGCAGGGCCGGTTCCCCCGCAAAGGCTAGACCGCCCAGTGTGTCCATAATAATATTGACCCAAAGCATTTGAATCACTGTCACAGGACTGTCGATTCCCATAAAGGGACCGATCAGGGAAACGCCCATAGCGCACAGATTCATCATTAACTGGAAAACGACAAATTTGCGGATGCTTTCAAATATTGTCCGACCGTAAAGCACAGCTTTGGTAATGGAAGAAAAGCTGTCGTCAGTGATGACAATATCACCGGATTCTTTAGCGATATCTGTGCCGCTTCCCATGGCAAATCCAACGTCGGCGGCCTTGAGAGCCGGCGCGTCGTTGATACCATCTCCGGTCATGCCGGCTACGAGATCTGCGTCTTTTGCAATTCGGACAAGACGAATTTTATCTGAAGGAAGCGCTCTGGAAATAACGGCGATTTGCGGCAGTATTTCTTTGATTTCTTCGTCACACATCGCAGCTAACTCTGATGCAGGTAAAATCCGATTGCATGTAGGGGTAAGAATACCAGTTTCCTTTGCTACGGCGCCTGCTGTAGCAGGATTGTCACCAGTAACCATGACAACTTGGATTCCTGCATGCTGAGCGTCTGCCACAGCTCTACGCACTTCTTTGCGAATTGGATCCTGAATTGCAAACAGGCAAAGAAATGTCAGGCCTGTAGGGGTTCCTTCGGATCTGGCTTTGGCAAAAGCGTCTGCATTACCCATGGCACAGCAAATTACCCGGCAAGAGGCTTCTCCAAGGGCTTGCAGCTTTTGAGAAATTTTACGTTTACCCGTTGCGTCTAAATTTTGGCTGATACCGGATGCATCCATGAATGTTGTACATCCGCACAAGAGTCGCTCAGGCGCTCCCAGAAAATAGGAAAGATTTTCGTTTTCTTTTTTTATTAGAGAGGCGGAATATTTCCTGTTGGAATCAAAAGGAAGACGAGCCACGCACGCCGCATGTACAGAATCTTTAACAGCGGCAAGAACTGCTTTTTCCGTTGCCCCGGATCCTCCTGGTGCACAGGCGGTAACGGCGCATTCACTGATTTTTTCCCGCAGCCGTTCGCAGCTTTTCATTTGACTGTAGTGTTCAAAGGAAAAATTTCCCCCATGGATGCCGCATACTGTCATTTTACCCGTGGTCAACGTGCCCGTTTTATCTGTAAACAAGATATTGAGACTGCCGGCTGTTTCGATTCCTACGAGACGGCGTACCAAGACGCCGTTTTTGAGCATACGCTTCATGTTAGAGGACAATACGACTGTAATCATCATAGGAAGTCCCTCAGGGACGGCAACAACGACTACGGAGACCGCCACGGTAATGGCCTTTATAATTTCAGAAAACAAAAAGCCACGATCCTGAAGTCTGACCATCATCAGTGTCAGATCCATGCCGCTGTCAATTACAAATGCATTGAAAAGATATGCGAAGGCGATCATTAAGGCACCCACGTATCCCATAAAACTAATGCTTTTTGCAAGCTCACTTAGCCGGTGCTTTAGGGGACTGGGCCTCCCGTCTTCCTGGAGACTAGAGGCTACCTCTCCGATAAAAGTAGAATCCCCTACCCGTAAAACTGCCATTTCGCCTTCTCCGCTGCAAACACCGCTTCCGCGAAACAACTGATATGGAGTATTTGGCTGCCAATCTTCGCCTGCCGGATCAAAGGATGCTGCTGTGGCGGGTACTTTGCGCCGTTCGGCGCTTTCTCCAGTGATGGCTGCCTGATTACAGCTAATTCCTCCACTAATGAGGATGCCGTCGGCAGGAATACTCATTCCTGCTCGGAGTAATACAATGTCTCCTACAGCGATATCCGAAACATGTACTTCCCGAATCTCTCCTGCCCGGCGGATCATACAAAGCGTATCCCCTTCCTTACCTGACAACCGTTCAAACGCCAGGGAAGAGCCATATTCGGAGATTGTAGAGACAAGGGTAGCAATCAAAATCGCCGCTACGATTCCCAGCGTTTCCGGAATATTCATTCTTCCCATACTTACCAGCGCGTTAATTAGCAATGCGCCAATTAAAATTTTAATGATCGGATCATTAAAATTAGAAAGAAGCTGCCGCATAAACCCCATTTTTTTCTTTTTAGTAAGGGTGTTGCGGCCAAAACTACGGATATTTTCCGCCGCTTCTTTTTCCGTTTGTCCCAAGCGGTTTATATAAACACGCTGGCTTTTTGAAACGGTATGACTTCGGGAAACAGGCGCCTGCTGTGGGTTTGGTGCAGGCTGCACACGCTCTCTGCTTCTTCCAAATGTAGGTCCTGATAGGCTGTTAATAATTTCCACCTCCGACTCGTAACTGGCCTGACAAACAAACAGGGCGGGCCGAATGGTCCTGTCCTTTGTTTTGAATCGCTTAATATATATGAGAGTGGCGGCACAATTATTATTCACCTAACAGTTTGCCGTCTGCAAAAATAAATCTTGAAATTATTTCCTAGATATAGTATAATAATATAAATATAAGCTGCGATATGTATGCGAAAATCGCCATGCAGTAGGAGCGAGGAAAGGAGTCTGCTTGTAATGGTTCAAAATGATGGCAGGACAGGCAGTCGGCCACGCACGTTTGGGACAAATAGATTTTTTCACGTTCCCGGTGGTATAGGCATCAAAATACGCAACTTTATTTCCAGAAGATTTGATGAAAGTATGATTCTGCATGGTGCGGATCAATTTCGTCAGATATTCTTCCGGCTCCGCCTTCGATTTGTTGGCACATTTCTTTTGACATTTGGAGCATATGCTTCTATCATCACGGTTTTGGTAAGCCTTTTTCAACACGAGCAAATATCCGGTGCGCATTTGTACAGCGGCCTGTGTGCGATGATTCTTTCTATTCCGCTGCTGCTTTCTAAGGGAAATATATCCACCGCTTTGCTGGGATCCCGTATTGGAAATACATTGTGTGATTATTTCAGTGTACGTAGGGAATCGCTGCAGGAATATATTTTTGTGGGGCACGCAAACATTGCATTTGTGCTGGGGGTAATTGCAGGTACATTGACGTTTTGGATTTCTCCTGTTTACGTTTTATTTGGACTTATGGCGGCGGTAGGGATAGGGATTATTTTTTCACTGCCGGAAAATGGGATTTTATTTGCATCTGTATTGCTCCTTTTTACGGGAGAAAAAATGCAGCTTTGGATTCTATCCATTACGATAGCTTCCTATATACTGAAGCTGATTCGAGGGAAACGCAGCCTCATCTTTTATAAAAGGGATCTCTTTGCTATTCTTATGTTGCTCACACTTCTTGGAGGCGTTCTAGTAAACAGTATGGGAACTTTATTGCCACAAACCGGCACATATGTTTTGTATATGTGTGTATATTTTCTTTCTACATTTATTCTATATGATTTTCGAAAGATTAACCGGATTACCACTGCCCTTTGTGTGGCAGGAGGCGTTCTTGGAGCGATGTATCTTACCGGGGTGGCTTTGGATACGTATTTCGCAGGAAGTATTTTTCGGGATGCCGGATTCCTGCTGCATTTTGTTCTAGCACTGCCTGTTTTTCAGCAGGGGGTGGCGCCTATTTTGTTTATGACCCTTTTTGTCCTTTCTATGGGTATCTGCCTGCGCAGCAGTCTGTATATTCCTCGGGGTACTGCAATTTTTTGCACTTTGATTATGCTGGCAGCTCTTGTGTTATGTAGTAGTGGAGTAGAAGTGCTATGTG
>CAJUIQ010000013.1 GCA_910586545.1 uncultured Eubacteriales bacterium | reverse complement strand
TCTGGATTTTGCCAATCTGTCGTAGATGAGGTGCCCTGCTGCAATGATTGCCTCTTTGTTGGCCATAGCAATACGTGCGCCGGTGTCGGCCGCAGCAAGAGCGGGGGGGATGCCTGCCATACCAGAAATCGCATGGATAAAGTGATCCGCGCCACATTCCCGGATTCCCTCGCACACCGCGTTCCCGCCTCCTAAAATGCGGGTGCCGCTTCCCGGCAGCATATCTCGCAGCCGGTCGGCAGCTTCCTTGGTAGGGACGGCTGCCAATGTTGGCCGAAAGGTGCAAATTTGTTTTGCCAAAAGAGAGAGATTCTGCCCGCCAGTAAGGAGGGCAATCTCCATATCTGTATTTTTAAGGGCCTCCAACGCCTGGGTTCCTACAGATCCTGTAGCACCCAGAACAGCCGCTTTTTTCTTTCTCTCCATATGTGCGCTGCCCAATTACATTAGATTCATTTTTACCAAGGATTCGCAGGCGATTAGAATCAGTGGCGCTGTAGCGATCACACTATCGAACCGGTCCAGCACGCCGCCGTGGCCGGGGAAAATAAACCCGTAATCCTTGATATCATACCGCCGCTTGATCAGAGAGAAAATCAAGTCTCCCACTTGGGATACTATGGATATAACCAGACCCAGCAGGGCCAGAAATGCGACATGAAATTCTGCTGCGCCTCCAGAGATACTTTTGACCGCGTATCCATATACTATACAGCCGATAATGCAGAACAAAATACCGCCCAGGCTTCCTTCAATAGTTTTTTTCGGGCTGACGGAGGGAATAAGCTTGTGTTTTCCCAGCAGCATGCCGGTAAAATACGCAAAGGTGTCGGAAATCCAGGGGCCGATGAAGGCCAGCAGATAAATATATTTTCCCATTTTCATATCCCGCAGAAGGATGATGGAAATAAATCCGGTAAGCACATAGGCGCAGGTAGTGAAAGCAATACACACCTTGTCTACAGGCACGCGTCCTTCAGAAAATACCGCCGAGGCAAACAGAATCAACAGCACGCAGAACAGAATACCAGCAAAAGCGGTTATATAGAGAGAATGGCTGCTTACCGTGTGTACCAATATTACAGAGAGAATGGTCATAGTGTACATACACAAAGCGATGGTAAAATTGCGGCGAGCGCCAATGCAGCCCAACATTTCATAAACGCCTAAAAGAGCAAGCAGTCCGAACGCAACGGAGAACACGACTCCGTTAGCAAATATACACACAAGGGCTAAAAGGCCGGCGGCAATTACGCCGGTGATAATACGTTTTAACATACGAAAATCTCCATTCTAATCATAGGACGATTGGAGCGCCGTCCCATATTGATTACACGCCTCCAAACCGGCGCTTTCTTCCGGAAAATGCAAGAATTGCGCGTCGTAGTTCTATGTCGTCGAAATCCGGCCACAGGCAGTCTGTGAAATATAGTTCCGCATATGCGGCCTGCCACAATAGAAAATTAGAGAGGCGGTATTCTCCTCCGGTTCGTACGATCAAATCCGGATCCGGACTTTCCCGCGTGTACAGATGGGAGGCGATGTCCTCTTCTGTGATTGTGCTGCCTTTTACAGCCAAGGCGTTACACGCCTGAGTGATTTCGTCTCTGCCTCCGTAGTTAAGCGCAATATTCAGCGTCAGGGGATTGTCACGGGTTAGACTTTCCAAAAAGGTGCACTTTTCCTGGATTCTTGGATCCAGTCTCGTTCTGTCACCTAGAAAAATATAGCGAATCCGGTTTTTTTCGTTGTCGTCCTGCGCCTCTTTAATATAGGTATCCAGCAGACGCATAATTTCTCGAATCTCATTTTCCGGACGTTTCCAATTTTCTGTAGAAAAGGCATAGGTGGTAACGGTTTTTATGCCGTAGTCTCGGCATAGGGTTACCGTCTTTTTGAAGACCTTGACTCCCACGCTGTGCCCAGCCTCCCTGGGAAGTCCCCGGCTCGTGGCCCATCGTCCGTTACCGTCCATGATAAAGGCAATGTGGGAAAGCCCTGACTCCTGTACGATTTTATGCATATCGGCGGACTGTATGTCCCGTCCAGCCCTCTTTTTCTTGAAAAACATATGGTCTCTGCCGGCTTTTCCTGCCGGCAATCTCCTTGTTTCGTTTGCAGCGCAGTACAACAAGAATCCCCCGATGCCCCGGATCTCCGCGGCGTCGGGGGAGGTTGTATTCGCCGGATCAGATATCCATGATCTCCGCATTTTTCTTTGCGGTTACTGCGTCCACTTCCTTTATATATTTGTCTGTCAGATCCTGGATGGCCTTTTCAGACTGCTTTTGCTCATCCTCAGTCATTTCGCCGCTCTTTTTAAGCTCCTTCGCCTTGTCGATAGCGTCCCGACGAATATTGCGAATCGATACTTTTGTATCCTCGCCCATTTTTGCAACCTGTTTGGTCATTTCCTTACGGCGTTCCTCTGTTAGCTGCGGAAAGAGTAGGCGGATCACCTTACCGTCAGACTGGGGTGTGATTCCCAGCTCAGAAGCCAGCAGGGCTTTTTCGATACTTTTTACAGTAGTAACATCCCAGGGGGTGATGGCAATTGTGCGGGCGTCCGTAACCTTTACCTCTGCCATCTGGTTGATGGCGGTAGGTGTGCCGTAATACTCAACATCAATGCCGTTGAGAACAGCGGTATTGGCTCTACCTGCGCGGACCGTGTCCAGCTGACCCTCGTATACGGTGATGGTTTTCTGCATCTTTTCTTCGTAAGGTTTATTGTCCAGTTTCATTGTACGCTCTCCTTTACCTTATTATTTACAATGGTTCCCATTTTTTCGCCTTTGATTACCCGATAGATATTTTCTTCTTTATCCAGTCCAAACAAATACAGAGGCAGATCGTTATCCATAGCGAGACTTGCTGCCGTCATATCAATTACGCCCAGATGGTTGGACAAGATATAGTCGTAAGTGGTTTCATCCAGCTTTTTTGCATTGGGGTCTTTTCTTGGATCGGCGGTATATACACCATCGATGTTTTTGGCCATTAGAACCACATCCGCCTGAATTTCCACAGCCCGGAGTACTGCGCCCGTATCTGTAGAGAAGAAGGGATTCCCCGTGCCTCCGCCTAGCACCACCGCCTTGCCGGATTCCAGCGCGTGAATTGCATCCCTTTGGGTATAAAATTCTCCAAATGCAGGCATTTCGTTGGCAGTGAAAACGACTGTGTCCACTCCTTGAGAGAGGAACGCATCCTGGATAGCTAGGGCATTAATGGTGGTGGCCAGCATTCCCATTTGATCCGCCCGAACTCGGTCCATGTCCAATCCCTGACGGCCCCGCCAGATGTTGCCAGCGCCTACTACAATGGCGATCTCGGCGCCTTCTTTCATACACCGGCCAACTACCTGACCGATTTTTTGAACATATTCATAATCGATGATCCCATCTTTCGCTGTCAGGGCTTCGCCGGACAGCTTCAGCAGGACGCGCTTAAATGACACGCTCATGCAAACATACCTTTCCATTGCTATAAAATGGATGAATCATAATTCATCATACTTTCTATATTCTACTGCAAAATATAGAATTTGTAAATAGTTTTTTCTATATTTGGAGAGAAGGAAGGTAAGTACGGAATAATTATTAAAATATTTTAAAGTATTTTCTTAATTGAGGAGAATTTATATAAAATAAATTTAGATAAAAAATCCAAAAATCTACCCGCTGCGGCATCTAACCCGCGCGCCATCAAGAGCAGTTTATATATGAATCAGTGAGACAATCTTGAAGCAACACCAAAAGCCCCAGAATGAGCCTGGGGCTTTTTAAAAAAACTTGCTATTTTCGCTCAATGCTGCGGCACGCTTTTTCCGTATGTAATTTCAGTACATAATTGATATATCCTGACAAAGAGCGGTCTTCTTCTAATGCTAGAATGCGAGTCTTATTTAAAACAGAAGCATCTAGCGTAATACTGATCTGTTTTTTCTGTACCTTCATTTTTTGATTACTCCTTTTCTGGCGTGAGACCTTTGAAGAAGTCTTCATATGACACGTCCAAGATTTCTTTTAGCATCATCAGATCACTGACGTACAAATTTTGTCTGCCTTGTTCAATGTGGGCGTATCCAGATACAGAGATCATACGGCCGCGTAGATTCATTTGAATCGTTACATCCTTTTGTGAAAGATGACGTTCCTTACGCAATTTCTGTATATTCTTTCCAATATTTAAATCCTGCTTGATCTTTTCCATAGCAAAAACACACCCCTCCATCATGTATTGCTTGATACACGAAATTGATTATAGGGATGATTTATAAAAACGTATATATTAGGTAATACATATTTATGATTTTACATAGAAAGAAGATATAATCGCCCGGCTATTGACGACTGATTTGCAACAGCGCTGTCGCCTGCCTCCGCTGTCGCGGCTGACTGCACTTTGTGCAGTTTAAAATCATGATATAATAATAGGATGTCCAGATTGTCTTTGTATTTACTATTAGCAGTAATTTATTTAAGCGGATAACGGTGCATCTGAAAATAAAAAAGACCGGGGATTCCCCGGCCTTTTTTATACTTTATTTGTTCAGCATCTCAGCGATTTCGTCGCCGAAGTTGTCTTCTTTCTTTTCCAGGCCTTCGCCTTTTTCATAAAGATAGAAGCTGTCTACAGAAATCGCACCGCCCAGTTCTTTTGCAGTCGCTTCCATGTACTGACCTACAGACATACTGTCGTCCTTTACATAGCCCTGCTCAACCAGACATTCTCTCTGATAGAATTTACCAATCTTACCAGTAACCATTTTTTCAATAATTGCATCCGGCTTGTTGGCATTTTTTTCATCATTTTTGATCTGTGCGATCAATACCTGCTTCTCTTCCTCAACAGCAGCAGCGGGAACCTGATCCCGTGTTACATAGGCGGGAGGAGAACCAGCCGCGATCTGCAGCGCAATATTTTTCGCAAATTCTGCAAAGCCAGGCTTTGCGGCGGTATCGGCGTCTGTGTTGAATTTTACAATAACGCCTGTGGTGCCTGCACCGTGGATATAGGTAGAGAAGATGCCTTCAACAATTTCAAAACGGCGGATGTTCATGTTTTCGCCGATGGTGAAGATCATATCCTTCAGTTTTGCGTCTACCGTGAAGCTGTCGTCATACTGCAGAGCAAGCAACTCTTCAATCGTTGCCGGCTTGCCTGCGAGAATTGCTTTTTCAATACCGCGAACAAACTCTTTAAAGGTTTCGTTTTTTGCAACAAAGTCTGTTTCTGCGTTTACCTCGATCATTACAGCACAATCGCCTTCTACCATAATATCAACAACGCCTTCGGCGGCAATTCTGCCAGCCTTCTTTGCTGCTACGGACAGACCCTTTTCACGCAGAATTTTTACTGCTTCATCAAAGTCGCCGCCTGATTCGTTCAATGCTTTTTTGCATTCCATCATTCCAACGCCTGTTTTAGCGCGGAGATCTGCTACCATTTTTGCGGTAATAGCTGCCATATATTTATACCATACCTTTCATAGACTCAGATTTTTTCGGGGGATTATTCAGCTGCTGCTTCCTGTGCTTCTTCAGCTTCCTTTTCAGCTACAGCTTCTTCTGTCTGTTCGCCCTGTCTGCCTTCGATTACGGCGTCGGCCAATACAGAAGAGATAAGACGAATCGCACGGATAGCGTCGTCGTTCCCGGGAATTACATAATCTGCGTCTTCCGGATCGCAGTTGGTGTCAACGATTGCAACTACAGGAATGCCCAGCTTCTTTGCCTCCAGCACTGCGTTGTGCTCTTTGCGGGGGTCTACAATGAAGATTGCATCAGGCAGGCCATCCATAGTTTTGATACCGCCCAGGTTGCGTTCCAGGATCATCATTTCCTTTTGAAGCATAGCAACTTCTTTTTTCGGGAGCATATCAAAGGTGCCGTCTTCCTGCATCTTTTCCAGATTGGTCAGTCTTGCGATACTGGAGCGGATAGTTTTGTAGTTGGTGAGCATGCCGCCCAGCCAACGTACGTTTACGTAGTACTGACCGCAGCGCTCTGCTTCTTCGCGGATGGTATCGGAAGCTTGTTTCTTTGTTCCGACAAACAGTACTTTGCCGCCAGCTTCGGATACTTCGCGTACGAACATATACGCTTCATCGAACTTTTTAATGGTTTTTTGCAGGTCGATGATGTAGATGCCGTTTCTCTCCGTAAAAATATATTCGGCCATTTTGGGGTTCCAGCGTCTTGTATGGTGGCCGAAGTGTACACCTGCTTCAAGAAGCTGTTTGATGGATACAACAGACATAATCATGTCCTCCTTTGGTTTTTTCCACCATGGGGCAACGAACTGCAGCCGGCAGGGCAGCCTGTCCAAACCGGCAACCGGCAGTTACATACAGCCGCATGTGTGATTTCTACGCATTACGCGTGCTTTATATTTTAGCATAAACAGGAAGACGGCACAAGGGGAAAATTATTATTCATAAAAAATTTACAATCGTGCGTATTTGTATTTCTTTCTTTAGGTTACAAATTTTGCACAAACTTTAGTAAAGGGGAGATACGCGGACTATCTTTCTACCAGTTTCGCGGGCCTCTGCCTCATGTTAGCGGTTTGGAGAAACCACTAACATGAGGCGGCGCTAGCTGAGAATCGTGCTATCCCTTTCTCCTTATAAGTCTCCTATTTTTTTCGTATTGTATACAACTGATTTAAAATAGCCCATATCTGCGGGAACCACCGCATAATATTCCAAATTCCCGCGCCGTCCAGTCCGTATTCCCGTACCAACCGCAGCATTGCATCGGCACTTCTTGCATCTTGAAACCAGACAATATGTTCTCTTGGCGTGCCAGACGAATCTTGCTGCCAATATGTAAAGTATGGAGCCTGGGCAATTTCATCATACTGAATTTGGGCCTTTTTCTCAAATGCTCGCTCCACTGCCGCCTGTGCGGACAGCGGCTCTGCGGCGGTTCCCCGTTCAAAGGGAAGCGTCCAGTCGTAGCCGTATGTGGGAATCCCTACCGAAATTTTTTCTGCCGGAATTTCTGTGAGTGCGTATTCAATGACCCGGCGCACTTGATCTATAGGAGAGACCGGCAGAGGCGGACCAAACTGATAGCCCCATTCGTAGGTCATCAGCAGCACATCGTCTGCAGCCTGCCCCAGCGCGTTGTAGTTGTGTCCCGCATACAAAAGCTCCGGCTGTGCCGCGGATGTTTTAGGAGCCAAATCGGTAAATACCGTATAGTCTGCACCAAGTGCGGTTCGCAGCGCGCTGATAAAGTCTGCGTATGCTTGGGCATACTGAGGCGAGATATATTCAAAATCTACGTCTACACCGCCATATCCCATACGCTGTACTGTTTCCACTGTGTTTGCAATGACGCTCTGCTGCAGTGCGGGATCAGAAAGTATAGAATTTACCAGTTCATTTGAAAAGGTGCCGTCGGCGGAAAGGGAAGTGAGCATCAAAAGGGGAACTACGCCGCCGTCAACGGCAGCATCCACAAGACGCTGGTCGCCGCCACCCTCCGGCGGGATCAGCGTTCCGTCCGGATTGAGTCCATAAGAGAAGATGGACAGGTATGTGAGGTAGGGCAGAGTACGCAGCAGTACCTCGTCGGATATGTACGGATAGGCAAATCCGGTGACGCTGATTTCCCCCAACGGAGGCTGTCCATAAGAGATCACCAAAGTCTGCCCGGGATAGATGGTTTCACTGCCGGATAGCTGTGGATTATTCCGCTGGAGGGCATCTACGGTTGTACTGAATCCTCTTGCGATCCATTCCAGCGTATCTCCCTCTTCTACAGTATAGGTTTGTTCGGGAAACTGAATCACTAAAGACTGTCCCACGCTGAGCTGCGCTGGATTCATCAGTTCGTTTGTGGCGATAATCTGTGCCTGCGGCACTTCAAATTTTTGGGAAATGGAGTTGATAGTGTCCCCCGGCTGTACCGTATAGATTGTCATCATAATCTGTATTCCTCTCTTTCGGGCCCTTATA
Organism: uncultured Eubacteriales bacterium; assembly: GCA_910586545.1. Lineage (GTDB taxonomy): Bacteria > Bacillota > Clostridia > Oscillospirales > CAG-272 > Avispirillum. The sequence goes on along the minus strand of CAJUIQ010000013.1, from coordinate 37,051 downwards.
AAGCACAGGCGTTCTTTTTTCAGTGTATGTGCTTCTCCTTGAATTTGCTACCTAAAAAGGGAATAAACAGGCGTTGTTCTGTCGATACTATAGAAAAGTATGGAAAAAGGTATCTTGCGGCGAAACCGCTGCAAGATATAAAGTACAAGAAAGGTGGACTGAAAAATGGCATTTCCCGTAAAAATCAAAAGTGTATGTGCGGAGGAGATTTTGGATTCCAGAGGGAATCCAACCGTGGAAGCGATGGTATTGCTGGAAGATGGGACCGGCGGAGCTGCCGCCGTACCCTCTGGGGCATCTACAGGAAAACATGAGGCGCTGGAGCTGCGGGATGGAGACAAAAAACGCTATGGTGGCAAGGGAGTGCAGCAGGCAGCGGACAATGTTAATCGTGTGATTTGCCCGGCTTTGATCGGATATCAACTGAATCAGCAGGGGATAGACCGAAAATTGCTGCAGCTGGATGATACGGAGGACAAATCAAATCTTGGAGCCAACGCAATGCTGGCGGTATCTTTGGCGGCGGCCAAAGCTGGCGCACAGGCGGCGCGGCTTCCCCTGTATCGATATATCGGAGGAGTGCAGGCGGTACGGCTTCCGATTCCCATGATGAATGTGCTCAACGGCGGCGCGCATGCAGACAATAATGTGGATGTGCAGGAGTTTATGATTATGCCGCAGGGGTTTGACAGCTTTTCCGAGGCATTGCAGGCGGGAAGTGAAATTTATCATGTTTTGGGAAAGATTTTGCAGCGGGACGGCAAGTCTACCGGTGTGGGAGACGAGGGCGGTTATGCGCCAAACCTGTCTGGTGAAGAAGAGGCGCTGGACTATTTGGTTGCTGCCATTGCAGAGGCGGGATATACGACGGATCAGGTAAAAATTGCTCTAGACGCCGCTGCAAGCGAATGGACACAGGGGGAGGACTACGTTCTTCCCAAGGCAGGTACACGGCTGACGGCAGAGCAGTTAATCGATAAATGGGATGCGCTGAGTCTGAAATACCCCATTGTCTCAATAGAAGACGGATTGGGTGAGGACGATTTTGCAGGATGGGCGCAGATGACCCGCCGGATTGGCAGCCGGATAGCCCTTGTAGGGGACGACTTGTTTGTGACCAATACCATGCGTCTGCGGCAGGGGATTCTTCAAGGCGTTGGCAATGCGATTCTGATTAAGCCCAATCAAATTGGGACTTTGTCTGAGACATTGCAGGTGATACGTCTGGCGCAGGAAAACGGATATCGGACGGTGATTTCCCATCGATCGGGTGAGACGGAGGATACCAGCATCGCGGATATTGCAGTAGGCGTCAACGCGGGTTATATCAAGTGCGGCGCACCTTGCCGGAGCGAGCGTGTGGCAAAATATAACCGGCTGCTGCATATAGAAGCCCAACTGGGCAGTGCGGCGGTATATGGGCAAAATATATGAAATGAAAAAAGCAGGCCCCGCAGGGGCTTGCTTTTTCGCTCTTATAGTTAAATCATAACAACTTTCAAGGTATTTGTAGTACCGTTTACATTTAGCGGCACGCCGCCGGTGATCACCGCGGTATCGCCTTTGGCTACTGCATCAATTTGCTTTGCACAGTCGATGGCGTGGCGGAACAGACTGTCCGTATCCTGTTGGTCCAGAGCGATTACGGCATGTACACCCCAGGACATGGAAAGCTGATGATAGGTTTTCTGCTCCGGCGTAGCGGCTACAATAGTTTGCAGGGGGCGGAACTTGGATACCAGACGGGCGGTATACCCGGACTGGGTCACGGCGATAATCGCCTTTGCACGCAAATCTCGTGCTGTAGTACAGGCTGCGTCACAAATGGCGTTTGTAGTATCCTCATCATCTACTTCATACTTAATATCGGAATATGCATACATGTCGAAAGCGTCTTGTTCAGCCTGTCGGGCAATTTTAGACATCACTTCCACCACGTGCGGGGGATCGATTCCCATTGCTGTCTCTCCAGACAGCATCACGGCGCTGGTTCCGTCAAATACGGCGTTTGCCACGTCCGAGATCTCCGCACGAGTCGGGGTTGTGCTGCTGATCATAGATTCCAGCATTTGGGTGGCGGTAATCACGATTTTACCGGACTGGTAACATTTTTTAATAAACCGCTTTTGAATGCCGGGCAATTTTTCGAAATCTACTTCCACGCCCATGTCGCCTCTGGCTACCATGATGCCATCGGATACCTCCAAAATGCCGTCGAAGTTTTCCACGCCCTGCATATTTTCGATTTTAGAAATAATCTTAATTTTATGCCCGCCATTATAGTCCATAAACTTGCGTAGGGCGATCACGTCATCCTTGCTGCGGACAAAGGAGGCTGCGATAAAGTCCACGTCGTTTTCTATTCCAAAAATGACGTCCGCCTTGTCCGCCTCACTTAGATACGGCATATCAATAGGAAAATTGGGAATGTTAATAGACTTTCTGTTTTTTATTGTTCCGTCTGTATCTACCCGGCAGATGATATCTGTTTGCGTGGTTTCCAAAACGGTGAACGCAAGACGACCATCGTCTAAAAGAATCCGAGTGTCTGGTGTCAATTGTCCAGGCAGCTGAGCATATGTGATGGATACTTCCTTTTCGTTGCCTTCCACATCTCTGGAAGTGAAGGTATAGGTATCTCCTGCGTGAATCGCGGCGCTTCCATCTTTTAAGGTTTTGATTCGGATTTCAGGCCCTTTCGTATCCAGCATCACCGCTGCGGAAATATGCATCTGATCCCGCACGCTTCGAAAGCGCTCGATGGTTTTCTTGTGTTCCTCATGGGTTCCATGAGAAAAATTCAGTCGCGCTACGTTCATGCCGGCCCGTAGCATTTTTCGCATGGTTTTTTCACTGTTGCTAGCCGGACCCAATGTACAAACGATTTTTGTTTTCCGCATCCTTTTACCGTGCCTTTCTCCGTTGCAAGTTTGTGGGTATTTTTTCTACATATTATAGTATTACAAGCCCAATGTGTTGTCAATTGTATTTTTGCCTTAAAATATGAACGGAAGGAAAATTTCCCTTATGCTTTTTGTAGAGTTCTGTTTTCCTTTGGAAAATTCTGTGCGGAAAGGCTTGATTTTGTATGCTGTCCGGTATATAATAAAAAGAACAAAATATACAAGTTCTAAAGGAGTGCGCAAATGTTAGTGAATGCAAAAGAGATGCTGACGAAGGCAAAGGCCGGCAAGTATGCGGTCGGTCAGTTCAATATCAACAATCTGGAGTGGACGAAGGCGGTTCTGGAAACTGCACAGGAGCTGAATAGTCCGGTAATTCTGGGCGTTTCCGCGGGTGCGGGAAAGTACATGTGCGGATTCAAAACGGTTGCCGCTATGGTGGATGCAATGGTTGACAGCCTTGGTATTACCGTTCCGGTTGCGCTGCATCTGGACCATGGTACCTATGAGGACTGTTACAAGTGTATTGACGCAGGATTTTCTTCTATCATGTTTGATGGTTCTCACTATCCCATTGAAGAAAACATTGCAAAGACGAAAGAACTGATTGATGTTTGCGCACAGAAGGGCCTTTCTCTGGAAGCAGAGGTTGGTTCCATCGGCGGTGAAGAAGACGGCGTTGTTGGCATGGGCGAGTGCGCGGACCCGGACGAGTGCAAAATGATCGCGGATCTGGGTGTAACGATGCTTGCGGCAGGCATTGGAAATATTCACGGTAAGTATCCGGAAAATTGGGCGGGTCTGTCTTTCGAGACACTGGATGCGATCCAGCAGAAAACAGGGGACATGCCTCTGGTTCTCCACGGCGGCACCGGCATCCCTGAAGATATGATCAAAAAGGCCATTTCTTTGGGCGTTGCAAAGATTAATGTAAACACAGAATGCCAGATCTCCTTCGCAGAAGCCGTACGCAAATATATTGAAGAAGGTAAGGATCTGCAGGGTAAGGGATTTGACCCCAGAAAGCTTCTTGCCCCTGGCACACAGGCTATTAAGGATACAGTTAAAGAAAAGATGGAACTTTTTGGTTCCGTTGGCAAAGCGTAAGTCAATACAAAAAACCTGCTGCATTAATGCAGCAGGTTTTTCTTTTTTTATTTTATCCCAGCAGGGCATCCAGCCGTTTGCCAATCTCCTGCAGAAATTCTTCCGTGTCCACCTTGCGCTTGTTTTCCAGATCGGACAGCACAAATAAATCTCCGGTCATTACGCCGTCTTCAATGGTAGCGATCGTCGCCTGCTCCAGCTTGTCTGCGTAGCTGCAAAGCTGCGGAAGCTCGTCCAGTTCTCCCCGTTTGCGCAGTGCGCCGGACCATGCAAAAATTGTAGCAACGCTGTTGGTAGAGGTTTTTTCTCCCTTCAGGTGTTTATAGTAGTGGCGCTGTACTGTACCATGAGCCGCCTCATATTCATATGCCCCGTCGGGAGATACCAGCACGCTGGTCATCATGCCCAGACTGCCGTATGCGGTGGCGACCATATCGCTCATGACGTCGCCGTCGTAGTTTTTGCACGCCCAGATATATCCGCCGTTGCTGCGGACTACGCGGGATACTGCGTCGTCAATCAGCGTATAGAAATATTCCAATCCGGCCGCGTCAAATTTTTCTTTATATTCTGTCTCAAAAATCTCCGCGAAAATATCTTTAAACCGGTGATCATATTTCTTGGAGATGGTGTCTTTCGTTGCAAACCACAGATCCTGCTTTGTATCCAATGCATAGTTGAAACAACTGCGAGCGAAACTGGAGATGGATTTGTCTGTATTGTGCATGCCCTGTACGACACCCTCTCCATCAAAGGAATGGATTATCTGGCGGGTTTCCACGCCTTTGGAATCTGTGCAGACCAGTTCGCATTTGCTTCCTGCAGGAACCTGCATTTCTGTATTTTTGTAAACATCCCCGTATGCGTGACGGGCGATGGTAATCGGCTTTGTCCAAGTAGGTATGTAAGGATTGATTCCTTTCGCCAGAATAGGGGCACGGAAAACGGTGCCGTCTAAAATGGCGCGGATGGTCCCATTGGGGCTTTTCCACATTTCTTTCAGATTATATTCCGGCATCCGAGCCGCGTTGGGAGTAATCGTTGCACATTTCACCGCAACGCCATACTTTTTGGTAGCCTCGGCGGCATCAATAGTAATTTGATCATTGGTATCGTTTCTGCATACCAGACCCAAGTCGTAGTATTCACTTTTCAAATCTACATGGGGGCAGATTAAAACATCCTTGATCATCTGCCAGATCACGCGGGTCATTTCATCTCCGTCCATCTCTACTAAGGGCGTTTTCATCTGAATTTTTGCCATATATTTGAACCTCCGTCTAATTAGTGTTCGGTATGATTTGCGCTTTCCATGCTGTATCGGCCTTCGATAGCTCGCCGCAGGGTGATTTCATCTGCATATTCCAAATCGCCCCCCACCGGCATCCCGTTAGCGATTCTGCTTACCTGTACGCCCAGCGGTGCGATTAACCGGGAAAGATACATTGCTGTAGTCTCTCCTTCCGGCGTGGGATTGGTGGCGAGTATAACTTCTGTCACATCCTTGTCCAGTCGGGAGATCAATTCCCGAATCTTCAGCTTTTCCGGACCGATTCCCTTCATGGGAGAAATTACACCATGCAGTACGTGATATAGCCCGTTATATTCCTTCATTTTTTCCAGTGCCATGGCGGCTCTGAAATCTTCTACCACACAGATGGTGCTGCGGTCTCTACCCGGCGCAGCGCAAATAGGGCAAAGCTCTGTGGCGGAAATGTTCTGACAACATTTACAAAAGCCCACTTCTGTTTTCGCTGCCGTTAGCGCCTGTGCAAACGCTTCCACATCCTCCTGGGGCAGATCCAACACGCTCAGGGTCAGACGCATGGCGGTTTTTCTACCAATACCGTCCAACCGTCGAAACATATCGCACAGCCGTTCAATCTGTTCGGGGTATACCGCCATATTACAGCATCCCCGGCAGTCCCATACCGCTTAGCGGTCCTGTGACCTTTCCCATCTCTTCGTTGTTTGTATCGGTGACCGTCTTGATCGCTTCGTTTATAGCGGCGGTCAAAATATCCTGTAGGGTTTCCACATCATCCGGGTCTACAATTTCCGGACTGATTTCTATACTGCGCACATCCAGCTTGCCGCTGATTTTTACTTTTACAGCGCCGCCTCCTGCGCTGATATCGTATTCCTTTCCGTCCAGTTCTTCCTGGAGTGCGGCCATGTCCTCCTGCATTTTCTGGGCCTGCTTCAGCATATCCTGCATATTGCCCATGCCGCCGCCCCGTCCTTGGGGAAGTCTTGCTTTCATACTTTATAATCATCCTTTCTTGGGATTAGGTTTATGATAAATTCAAGGGAAATCAAAGAAGCTTTCCGATTTCATCGGCTGCATGCTTGGCCGCAGCCGCTTTTGTCTTTACTGTTACCGCGGCCTTACCGTCTGTAATTTTTGCCAGGGCAAAAGCTTGCGCAATCGCTTCCTTTGCGTCGGGCTGTCCCAGCATTGCGGCGGCAAAGCCTTCAGCGGCGATATACAGTGTTTGTCCGTCGGCGGACGTGGAAATATCTGCTTGTGACAAAAAACCGGCAAGGCTTTTATGCGAATCATCCAACCGGGACAGCGCTTCGCTGATATCCCGCACATTTTCTAATGTTGGCTCGTTTGTGGAAGGCGCAGAGTGAGCCGCTTCTTCTTTGACGGGCTTATCGGTCGGTATTTCTTCCCTAACAGGGTCTTCCTTTGGAATATTCTGTTGTGGACGAGCTACAGATGCCCCCATATCCAGCAGTGCAAGCTTATCCTCCAAAGCGGATACTCTTGCGGCCAATGCTTCAGGGGATACATCCAACTGAGGCCGGCACATTTTGAGAAGTGCCAGTTCTGCCGTCATTCGTTTGGTTGCTGGAACGCGTACCATTTTGGCAGCAGCTTCATCCAACAGACCGCAAATATGGATAAGTCTTGGCATGGTAAATTGGGCCGCCGTGGCAGAGAGGGTTTCCATCTCCTGGGCGGTCAGATCCAGATAAGCTGCCGCATTTTCTGCATATTTGCAGATTAGCATATCCCGAACAAATGACAAAAGCTCCTGCCAGTATACGGAGATATCTTTTGCAGAAGAAACTACTTCTGCTACAATGCCAAACAGAGCGCTTATATTTTCCTGTGCCACATAAGTGAGCGCCTTTGCAGCTGCATCGTATCCGGACAAGCCTAAAATATTTTGCACTTGGTCCGCGCTTACTTCTGCGCCTCCAGCGCCGCACAGTTCCAGCAGGCCGATGGCGTCCCGCATACCGCCCTGTGCCTGTCTGGCCAGCAAAGTTGCCGCGTCGTCGGACAAGACAATCTGTTCATTTTGGGCAATATGGTGCAATCGTTCGGCAATCACTTTGACATCGATTCGATAAAAGTCAAACCGTTGGCACCGGGAGATAATGGTGGCCGGCAGCTTTTGCAGTTCTGTAGTTGCCAGAATAAACACCACATGTTCCGGAGGTTCTTCAATGGTTTTCAGAAGCGCGTTGAACGCCCCTTGGGAAAGCATATGTACTTCATCAATGATGTACACTTTTTTCTGCAGTGCCGCAGGTGTATAAGTGGCTTCGTCACAAATTTGCCGAATGGCGTCCACGCCGTTGTTGGAGGCTGCGTCCATTTCAATCACATCTGTGGCAGTGCCTGCCGCAATTTCCCGGCAGGCGGCACACTGACCGCAAGGACTTCCGTGGGTTGGATTCTCACAGTTCACAGCCCGGGCCAGTATTTTTGCACAAGTGGTTTTTCCTGTACCCCGGGAACCGCAGAATAGATACGCGTGGGATACGCTGCCATGCTCCACTTCATACCGAAGCACGTCTGTAATATGCCCTTGACCATATACATCGTCAAAAGTTTGGGGCCGGTATTTGCGGTATAAAGCCTGATGCATGGAAAAACCTCCTTGATGTAATGATTCCCCTCCTATGAAGTGAGGGCAGTGGGAGTATAGTAATATTTGGGTATATTTTGTTTTTGAATGAAAATACGAGCCTTAGAGAAAGGCCATACACCTGTAATTTGGAAAGACCTTCTGCGCGACGTCATACCGACTGCTCAGAACAGGCACCCCGGCGGCACATCGGGTAAACTGCTTAATGCTGCTTGGTTCCCCACCTGACATGGTTCGCAGCCGCCGATTGCGCCGGGACCCGTTCCTCAACACAGAAAAAGTATGATACAGACCGTAAAAAGTCAGCCCTCAGGACAGGATGCCACCCCTGCGTATAGCGGATTTCAGGTACAAGGGCCCGCTGCTCCCCCGGCTGGTATGGCCTTTCTCTAAGGCTCGTATTTATTTTCTGCCATAGGCAGACGATACTATTATAATAACATAAAAATGAAATTTATGCAATGCTTTTTGAACGAAAAAGAGCGGGATTTTCTTAATTGCCGCCCGGCTCCAAATTCATCTGGCTTTTCAGCTTTTCATCAAATTCTTTCGCTGTGTTAACCCCCATGCGTTTTTGACGGTTGTTCATAGCGGCAATTTCCAAAATAACGGCCAGATTTCGTCCCGGCTTGACCGGAACGATCAGGGAAGGAATCCGGATGCCCATAATATCCACAAAGGTGTCATCGATGCCCAGACGCTCGTATAGCTTGCCCTGCTCCCAGGGTTCAAATTCTACCACCAGGTCAACCTTTTCCGATTCTTTGACCGCGCCCATACCGAACAATTGGCGCACATCTACAATGCCAATGCCCCGCAGCTCTATGTAATGGCGGATCAGAGGAGGCGCTGTTCCCACGATGGCTTTGGCGGATACCCGGCGCAGTTCTACTGCGTCGTCTGCAATCAGCCGGTGGCCTCGTTTGATCAGCTCAATGGCGGTTTCACTTTTGCCCACGCCGGAGTCACCTACGATTAGAATGCCTTCGCCGTATACCTCTACCAGAACCCCATGCCGCATAATGGTGGGCGCCAGCTGAACATTTAAATATGCGATCAGGGCGGCCATAAATTCGCTGGTATTGGTATCTGTCCAAAGGACGGGCACCTTATACTTTTGCGCTGCTTCAAGGACGATGTCGTCTACCGGGTTGTTGTGTGTGTACACAATTGCCGGCGGGCTGCAGGACAGGAGCGCGTCGATTCGATTTCTACGTTCGTCCTCGCTCAGGTTTTTCAGATAAGCATATTCCGTAGTGCCGACTACCTGAATACGATCTGCTTCAAAGCAGTCATAAAAGCCTACCAGCGGCAAGGCCGGTCGGTTGATTTCTACTCTGCTGATGGGGATATCCGCCGGGTCCCCTGGGGTATAAAATACGTTTAGCTGCAATTCTTTGATAATTGCCTGCAGGGCAACTGACTTCTTCATAAATAACTGTACCTTTCTGCGTACGTTTCACTTGCAAATGATTACACAAATATGGTATCATAAATAAAAAAGGAATGCAAGATGTAAGGCAGCTTTCTTATTGTGCATTATGTTCAAACGACGTTCATATATATTTGGTACATTAAAGCGGTAAAATGCTGCATAGAAAACGGAGATAGAGAATCATCATGAAAATCTGGAATCATATGTCCCAAAACGTATTGCGTGCCGTCGCCCTTTTTCTTGTACTTCTTCTTTCCTTTGGGCTTTGCGCCTGCAAAGATCCGCTACGGTCTACTGAGGAAGAAGAGCAGACAGTCATGACGGTGGGGGGGATGGACGTATCTTATGGATTTTATCGCGCACTTGTTCTAAGCTGCAGGGATCAAATTGCAAAGGACTTTGACGCGTGGGAGGATGCGGACCAGGCTGTGGAAATGGAAGAAAAAATCCGGGCGGAAGTTTTGCAGGCACTGCGGAATTTTTATGCGGTTTTTGCGCTTTGCAAAGAATATGATATCGACATAGATGACGCGTATATTACGGATCAGGTGGATCGGGCGGTGGAATCGCAAATGGAACAGTTTGACGATACGGACGCATATGTGAAATCTCTGGCGGAGGAATATTCGAATCACAGTATCAACCGACTGATGCAGCAACAGAATATTTGCCGTAATACACTATATTACGCAATGCTTCAGGGCGGCGCCTTTGAAACAGATCCGACTGCCCTGCGGAAATTGATTGACAGTGACGCCTTTATCCGTATAAAGCAAATTCTGGTGGTGGGCGAGCATTCGGTTATGGCAGATGACGGCAGCTTTTTTACGCCGCCGGAGCAGCACACCAACGCGGAAGCCAAACATCTGGCGGAGCGGGCCAGGGAACGGTATCTTACAGGAGAAGATTTTGACAGGCTGGTAGAGCAATACGGCGAGTCTCTGCACATGGCAGGAAATACAGACGGCTATTATATTTGCCGGGGTATGTGGGATGACGTAAATGAAGAAGCTGCTTTTAGCTTGGTGGTGGACGAGGTCAGCACGGTAATTGAATCGGATCAGGGTTACAGTGTGTTTCTTCGATGCGAAAAGGAAAAAAACTATATTGACACACATTTTGACGAACTTTGTCAAGGATATTATGAGGCGTCATTTGGGCTGGCGCTGGAGGAGACCGGCGAGGCTCTTGCGGTAGAGACTACGCAGCTATACGATTCTATCAGCATAAAAGATATGAAATAAGCCTGGAAAGGATGTGCAATGAAATACTACAGGAAGAATTATAAAGCAAAAAAGTTCAAATTTCCAAGGCGTCTTATTTTTGTATTGGTTTTTGCTCTGATCGTCATCGTTTTGACTCTGTTGCTGGGGAATTATCTAAAACGCCGGCTGGATACCGCGCCGATAGACACCTCAGAACCACCCAGCGTGGAAACGACAGGCGAAAATGATACACAGGACACAAAACCTCCGGCGCCTCACGATGAGGCGTTGTTAAATGTATCTGCCGGTTTTTTGGATCTCGCCGGCTGTGCCGATAAGGCTGAAATGCAAAACCGCGTGCAGGCGCTGAAAACAGCGGGATACAATGCAATTTCTTTTGTGGTGACAGACAGCAATGGGCAACTTACCTATGCTTCTCCTGCTGTCCAGCAGATTGCTCGTTTACCGGGAAAAGAAACGCTGATTCCTTTGGATATGCTCGCTGGGGCGGTCACTTGGGCGCAAAAACTTGGCCTGCGGACTTGCGCGGTGATTGAGGCGGCGCCCGAACAGATGCAGATAGACTGCGCCGTTGCTGAAGAACTTGCGAATGTTGGATTCGACGAATTGCTTGTTCGGGGATTTGAGACGCGTGAAACGGTAGATAACGGAAGTATTGAAGCGATGCTTTCCTATGTGCGCAGCTTGCGGGAGCGGGCTCCGATAGATATTGGTATCTGCCTGTCCAGGGCTGTATATACGGCGGCCCAACATGCGCCATATATTGAAAAGTTGTTTTTTGAAACAGAATTTCTTGCGATTGATCTGACGGCGGCAAATGACACAGATGCTGCGGATGTGGCACAGCGGCTGCAGGGTAGCTTTACCGCATATTTGCTTCGTGCCGTTCTGGACGGCAGCGATGCGGAAAAAAGCGCCGCAGTACAGGCGGCGCTGCAGGAAGGGGATATTCACAGCTTTTTATATATCTCGGCTCCGCCGGCCGCCCCTGCAGGGGATGATACCACAGGACAGGAATGAGAAACGCCTTCATATAACCAAACGAAGGCAAGACAATTTCAAATAACACAATATATAAAGAAGGGTCTCCAATGCTGCATGATGTAATTGATATGTATTTTTCCAATATACCGATGGTATTATGTGCAGACGGCGCATTTGTTGCGGAAGGAAACGCCGCTGCGTGTTCCCGGCTGAAGCATTTATCAGAAGGAGAAACGTTATTTTCCCACATGACGCCTTTTGACGCGTTGCGTTTTGAGGCAGCTTACGACTGTACATCTGAAGAGATACTGACTTTTCCTCTGAAGGGATATCACGGGTTTCATCATGCCGCCGCTGTTTTTAAACGACTTATGGGCCGTCGGTTTGCCACAGTGTATCTGTTTCAGAATAAAAGAGAATGCGATATTTTTTGCCAGTATTATAAAAACAGAGAGCATGTAGGGGGGCAGTCACCGGAGAAAGTCTCATCTTTTATGTCCGCAATCACCGGTATTGACAGCAGTCGTTTCTCTAAGCCGGAGGAAGAAGGTTTGTTCGATTTGAAGGCTGTCACGGCAAGAGCTTTGCGCGACATGATGTCTGCATGCGACTTTCTGGACTGCGAGACTACCTTTGTGCAAAACAAAGAGGCGGAGGGAAAGTCCTGTCTTCCCTCCGCTGTTGGAATTGGAAATTACATTAAAATGTTGATGTGCATGATTTATGTACTCAATGATCTAACCACCAGCCGAAAAATTGAGGTGAAACTGTGCAATTATGGTGAAGAGTCCGAACTGCGTATGACTACCTATACAGAAAAGCTGCCGGTGGGCGTCAGTGATTTAGACGGACTGATCGACAGTATTCCCGGCTGTGCCACAAAGCTGACGCTGTGTCAGTATGTGGCTGGCTGCTGCGGAGGTATGCTGCAGGCGCGCACAATGCGCGATACGGGACAAATTTTATTGCTTCTCACGCTGTCACCCAATATACCCGATGACATTGACCTAAAAAGCAGAGACCAGTTTTATGGCTATCAGCCTTTGTTTGATCGTACGGCGGACTGGATCCAGAAAATTGGTTAAAGGCGGATCATTTTGTAAGAAGCAGAAGCGCAAGCAGCAGTAAAATATCACCCGCTCCCATGTTCTGTTCTCCGGATAATAAAATGATCAGCCCGATCAACAGCAGGTCTTCTCGTTCCAGTCCGTGCAGCAATCCTGCCAGCGGCTCCGGCAGAGCAGATCCTGCCGGTTTGCTCTTAGGCTGTGGATCTGTTTGCGCTTTTGTATGTGTTTCGCGGACAGGCTGCTGCTCCGGATACGCTTCTTCTAAGGGTGTAAAGCTGTCTTCCTCTTCGGCTAAAAATTCTTCAGGCCCGGAAAAAAAGGGCACAGGCTCCTCCATAACAGGCGCCACATCATAGATTATATCTGGCGCCTGCGCCTCTTTGGCCCCGTCGCCATATCTGGATCTGCGCGGACTGGCGTCTGCCTCAGATTCTCTGTTTCTGATATCTCTGCCTCTGTATATGGGGCGGGTATGCACTACAAAGTTTTCATCTCTGCCGTCGCTGCGTTCCCGCCTTGTAAACAGACGGCTGCCATCGTATCCCGGCGGCGGTGTCAGGTCGGAATAGCCGCCGGTATTTGTATTTTTGTTTTTGGAATACATCGTTTTGACCATACCTTTCTTTGTCGTTGTATTGATTTTTTATTCGCAAATTATGTGCGCATGTTACAGAAGTCACAAATAGGGTTTGAAAACAGCAGTCCTGCAAGAGGCAGTTTTGCTGCTTTCAAACTTTTATTTTTTGAGTCCTGTGCCAAAAAGTTTGGTCAAATCTCCTAACTGCAGCATACTGTCTACAACCGTTCTTCTTTTTGGATTTAAATATGGACGCAGCGCCCGCAGCAGCGCTTTTCGATGCGCATCGCCGCCGGAGCCGTCTTTTTGAGGGGCGTTTTCTTCTTTATTTTGTACGCTGTCGCCATCTTTTTGATCGGCAGTTGGCGCGCCGATCCCCATCCCGGACAGCATAGACATCACGGTCGGCAGTTTCGCCAGCATTTCCGGGGAAAGAGACGGTACCTGCACGGAGGTTGCTGTTTCTTCTGTGCCGGCCTCGGCTTGTTCATTTGCTTGTTCCAAGATTTCAGAAGGCGCATCGATTTTTTGTGTGTTTTCCGTGTCGCTTTTCAGAGACGCGATCAGGTTGGAAATTTCGGGATTATCCATCAGTTGCCGCAGCACCTGGGAAAAATCCCCGTTTACTTCGCTGTCCGGCATGGTATCCTCCTTATTGGTTTTTGCAGGCATCTATAATTTCCATAGCCCGGACAATATCTTCGTCTGTCATTTGCGTCATGGCGGTGCGAATTTTATCCATTTCAACAGAGGAAATTTTTATACTGGAGAGATCAATTCCTTTGGACGCGCCAAGGGAGAGGATCATTTTCCAAAGTCTGTCGTCGGGCATACCGGCAATTTTGTCAACGGTTTTTTTATCGATTCTCATACTAAACCTTACCTTTCTAAGCGAACTGCTTTGATACAGTTCCATCGCGATTTGTGCGTTTTTTTTAGAATGTATTACGGAGTTCCGTTGGTATAGTATATGAGGAACATGCGTATTAGGTTCAAATCAGCATCTACTTGGAGGATGAAAATGAAAATTCTTGTTTTTTCAGATGCGCACGGAGAAATCCGAGGGATGGAAAAGGCTATCCATACCCACGAGATGGATACAGATGCCATCCTATATTTAGGAGACGGCACAGCGGCCGCAGAAATATTGCTTGGGCAGTTTCCTAATATTATGCATATGGCGGTATTGGGCAACAACGACTTCGGACACGCCGGTGTGTGGGAATGTGTACTGGAACTGGACGGCGTGCGTATATTTTGTACCCATGGGCACAAATATGGCGTCAAAAGCGGGATGGAACGATTATGTCAGGCGGCTATACAAAAAAAGGCGGACTTGGTTTTATTTGGACATACCCATTTGTGCGCCGATTTTACAATGGAGGGGATTCGATTTTTGAATCCCGGTTCTGTGGGCCGTGGAAGGCAGCGGACGTATGGGGTAATCTATCTGAATGGAGGAAATATTGTCTCTGGTTTTGGAAAGGTTTCGCATTGACAAAACAAGTTCAAATGAAAATTATAAAAAATCTAAAGAATACTATTGACAGTCACGTGAACGTTTGCTATAATGACCGTAAAGCAGATGTTTGCACATCCGATGCAACTACATACCAAACAAGTGCTACCACGTTTTTTAGATATTTTATAGAAGGAGGTGCAGCCTGTGGAACCGACTATTAAAAGTCCCCAAATACCGGGAACGGTTTTTGATCGGGACAAAATGGGCGGTGTTACCGGCGAAAAATTCTTATCCCAAATTTTCTTTGTAACGGACGGCATCATGCTCGGACAGATTCGGGAAATCACCGGCGTAGACGGAACGACGCTGCAGAATTGGGTTAAGCGGGGATGGTTGATGCGCCCACATAATAAGCTCTATGGAAAAGATCAGCTCGCTCGAATTTTGATTATCAATATGATGCGGGATACGATGCAGCTATCGAAAATTTCTTTTTTGCTCCACTATATCAATGGTCGGTTGGATGATACCTCGGATGATATTATCACCGATTCCCAATTGTATGATTATATCTGTCACCTATTGGACTTACTGATGGAGAAGGGCAGCGGCGGTGTGCGGCGGCTTGGGGAGTTGATCCGGACTGTCACCAGTACATACGTGGAGCGGCGTCCGGGCGCCGGTGAACGGTTGAACCGTGCGCTGGAAGTGATTATACTATCCTGCTGGGCATCTCTTTTGAAGGGCCGTGCCGATGTATTGCTGGAAGGCCTGGAAGCGGAGGAGGATTGCAATGCTTGAATGGTGGAATACGCTGGATATGACGGAACAGGTTTTTGCGCTGATCGCGATTCCAGCCACTCTTGTTTTGGCAATACAAACGATTCTTATGCTTTTTGGAATTGGCGACGGCGATGGTGTGGACTTAGACGGTGACGGCGTGGCCGACGGATTCGACGGACTGCATGTATTTTCCATTCGCGGTATTGCAGGAATGCTTTGTATCGGCGGCTGGAGCGGACTGGTGCTGTACCAGGCTGGCGTTGGTTTGTGGCTGACAGTTGTTTTGTCGACAGTGTTCGGGGTAGCGACACTGCTGCTTTTAGGATATATTATGTATGGCGTATCCCGGCTGCAGTCCAGTGGAAATGTAGATTATCAGACAGCTGTGGGTAAAACGGGCACCGTATATATTCCGATTCCTGAGGCCTGTAGCGGGAACGGGAAAATCAATATAACCTTAAATGAGACGTTTATGGAAGTGGAGGCTGTTACAAATGCAGAGCGGCGGTTGCGCACCGGCGAGACGGTGCGTGTCACCAATGTGGATGATACGGGCAGGCTGATTGTGGAGCCGATACAACAGGAAAAAAGGGAGGCGCGCGTATGACGGCCTCTTCCGTCAGACCCTATCGGTGGATAAAAGAAGGCGCTGCGATAGCAGGTGGGATTTTATTTGCCGTTGGAACGGGCTTTTTATATCAAAAACTTACCGGACTGCAAATTGGAACGGGTGCGTTTACCTATTCTCTGTCTTTTACAATTCCGGTAGTGTTGTGTGCCGCCGGCGCATATTTAGCGGTGGCATTGTGGATTCGTCATATATTTCTCCAACGGGTATCTGTCTTGCAGGAGTCTGAGGAACCCCCTATTTTTAAAGAAGACGACTACATATTAGGCGACTTATCCGATGATCCGTATATTCCGCTGGAGGAAGAGAATCTACCGGATCCGATGATCGATGCTGCCGGACAGCGGGCAGAAAAAATTGCATCGGCCCTGGCTGCCCAACGGGAAGAAGCGATTGATACCGCAATGCAAGAGCAGCCTGCATCTGAAGAAGAGAGTATATGGGATACATTTTATAAGAGGCCCCCTTCCTTAGATGAAGATGTGATAGAAAATTTTTATGCGGATTTACCTGAAGAATTGCCGGAGGGGTATGTGCTTTCGGATCAGGACTTGGAAGAAGAGGAGCAGGAATCTGTACCGGAGGAGGAATTAGAAGAGGAAACTTTTACTCGTTCTCTTCTTTGGGATTGTGTGCCCATTGTATGCATCCTTCTTTTGTTTAGCGGAATTTTGTGGCTTTTTACATCTTGTTGGACAAGGGCGGACAAGGACGGCTTCCTTGCGGCACGGATGGGGAACCTGCGGCAATACAGTTGGGACCAGGTAGTCTCCTATGAGGTAAAAGCGGCTTTTTTCAGCGGAGAAATGCAGCTGTGTTTTCAAATGAAAGATGGCCGGCAGGTGAAAATTTCGCCGGAATCTTTTGCCCAGACAGACATATTTGCGGATCAGTATGAAAATCTGTATCAGTATTGGCTGCATGTGGATAATATTCTTGGGGAGAGAGGCATAGAAAAAACAGTGGCCCAAAGGGAATACCTAGCCGGCACATACATGTCCAAAGAGGATGGATCCTGGCAATATGTGCGGCAGATTATTGAATATGAAGAAGAGTTGCCGGGGCTGTCGTAAGACACGAATACTATATGGGTGTTAAAAATTTATATTTATAAAAGGAGAGATGATTATGCAAATGGGAAAAGCACTTTTAGACACGGTGTATCGGTTGACCATTGATCCAATGGTGGTGGTTCTGATATGCGCGGCAGTTGTTCTGGTCCTGTCGACACTTTTACTGATTTTGTCCCGATATAAGAAATGTCCTTCTGACAAAATTCTTGTTATTTATGGTAAAATCGGCAAAAAAGACGGAAGCAGAAGCGCAAAATGTATCCATGGCGGCGCGTCGTTTATCGTACCAGTGTTCCAAGCGTATGAATTTATGGATCTGACGCCGATGTCTATCAGCGTCGATCTGCGCAATGCTTTGTCCCGGCAGAACATCCGTGTAGATGTGCCTTCTCGGTTTACCGTAGGTATATCGACGGAGCCGGGTGTTATGCAGAACGCGGCGGAGCGTCTGCTGGGTCTGCAGTTGTCGGATATCAAGCAGATTGCTGAGGATATTATTTTCGGTCAGATGCGTCTCATTATCGCTACCATGGATATAGAAGAGATCAATACGGACCGTGACAAATTTCTGGATGCTGTATCCGGTAACGTAGAGACAGAACTGAAAAAAATCGGTCTTAGACTGATTAACGTAAATGTAACGGATATTACAGACGAATCTGGCTATATCATGGCTCTAGGTAAGGAAGCGGCCGCTAAAGCCATCAACGATGCAAAGATTTCCGTTGCGGAAGCGGATCGCAGCGGTGCTATCGGTTCCGCAGCAGCAGAGCAGGATATGCGTATTCAGGTGTCCGCATCCAACTCTCGTGCCATTCAGGGTGAGAATGAGGCGAAAGCCCAGGTTGCCGAATCGGATGCTACCCGGCGTGAGCGGGAAGCAGAAGCGCTCAAACGTGCCACCGCTACGGAAAATATTCAGGCGGCAAAAGCGATGGAAGAAAGCTACGGTGCCCAAAGAGAGGCAGAGGCTGCCCGTGCACAGCTTGAAAAGGCCAAGCAGGAAGCGGATATTATCGTCACGGCTGAAATTGACAAAAAGCGTAAGGAGCTGGACGCAGAGGCGGAAGCAGAACAAATTCGCCGCCGTGCAAAAGGTGAAGCGGATGCAATTCTGATGAAGATGGAAGCGGAAGCAGATGGTATGCGCTCTATGCTGATCAAGCAGGCGGAAGGCTTTACCCGAATTGTAGAGGCTGCCGGCGGCAATTCCGCAGACGCAGTAAGATTAATGCTGGCCGATAAGATGGAAGAGCTTGTGAAAATTCAGGTTGAAGCGATTAAGAATCTGCAGATTGACAAGATCACTGTATGGGACAGCGGCGCTGGCAATGGTGAAGGAAAGAGCACTACGGCAAATTTTGTGTCGGGGCTGATGAAAAGCGTCCCTCCGCTCAATGAAATGTTTGATATGGCGGGTATGCAGCTTCCCGATTATCTTGGCAAAAAGAAAGAAGAAAAAGCAGACGCGATTCCAGAGGCGGATCATACAGACGAGGGATAAAAAAAGAGGGGGGCACATCCCCCTCTTTTTTATTTATTCCTGTTGGGAAGGCTGTCTTTATCCTTCCAACGCATCCAGCTTTTGCCGAATCGCCTTCATATCCCGATACATATCTTCATTTTTTCGAGGATCCCGCAAAAGGGCGGAAGGATGGTAGACAGCCGTAATAAGAAAATTGCCTCGTTGGTAAAACGTACCGTGATCCCGGGTGATTTTAAAATCCGGCGTAATCAGCCGCATCGCTGCGATGCGGCCCAGACAGGCGATGATTTTAGGCTGGATCAGCTTTACCTGGCATCGCAGATAGTCTATACAGCAATCCTGCTCCCCAGGCAACGGATCTCTGTTACGCGGTGGCCGGCACTTTAATATGTTGGTAATATAAACCTGTTCTCGATCAATACCTACAGCTTCCAAAAATTTATTTAGATGCTGCCCCGCCGGGCCTACAAAGGGGATTCCGGATAAATCCTCTTTTTCTCCGGGGGCCTCTCCTACAAACATAAGGACAGCGTTCCGGCTGCCCTGGCCAAACACACAGTTTGTCCTACTTTGATGCAGCGCACATTTTGTACAGCTATTGCAAGCATTTTCTAATGTTTCCCAGTCCATAGGTCACTCCTGCTATTCCATAAAATACGGTATACAATTAGTATACAACATTTTTGAGAAAAAGAAAACACTGTCCTTGACCTGTCCCCCAGGAAGCGGTATAATATTTTTGCGGCATTGTGTCGCATACCGATTGTATATATGGTAAATTTATAATAGGAAAGGTTCTATAAACATGAACGCAGTAATTTTTGGAGCAGGAAATATCGGGCGTGGGTTTATTGGCCCCCTGTTTTCTGAGGCTGGAGCAAAAGTGACTTTTATCGATGTATCTCCTGTTATTGTTGCGCGTATCCGGGAGGATGGAGAGTATCCTTTGGAAATCGTAGGGGGAGCGCCTACGGTAAAGCAGATTAAAAATATATATGTGGCGGATGGGAATGACAAAGACGCCGCTGTGCAGGCGATTTTAGAAGCGGACATCGCGGCAACATGCGTTGGCGCGAAAGCAATTCAATATATTATCCCGAATCTTGCCGCGGGGATCCGTGCCCGCTCCGATGCCGGCAGACCGCCCCTGAATCTTTTAATTTGTGAGAACCTGATGGACGCGGATGTGTATATCCGAGAGCTTTTAGCGGGAGAACTCACAGAGGCACAGTTGGAGCAAATCGGCCTTGTGGAAACTTCCGTAGGTCGAATGGTTCCTTCCCTGAAGCAGGACGCGGGAAGCGGAGAGGCGGTTAATCCCCTGCGCATTGCCGTGGAAGAATATTGTGTGCTGCCGGTAGACCAGGCTGCCTTTCGAGGGGATATTCCGAAAATTCCCAATATGGTTCCCTTTACGCCCTTTCACTATTACATAGAACGCAAGCTGTTTATTCATAATATGGGCCATGCGGTTTGCGCATATCTGGGGCAGATGCTGGGACACACCTATATTTGGGAAAGCATTGAAGATCCGTTTATCCGACTGCTGGCGCAGAATGCTATGCTGGAGTCTGCCGGCGCCTTGTGCAAGAAATATCATGTGGACTGCGCGCCTCTGCTGCAGCATATCAGTGATCTGCTGCGTCGATTTGGAAATCGTGCCCTTGGGGACACATGCGCCAGAGTAGGGGCGGATATTCCGCGAAAGTTGGCGCGGTTAGATCGTCTTACCGGTGCGGCATGTACGGTGCTGGAACAGGGAGCCTTTCCCGTCTATATCTGTACAGGCAGCGCCGCCGCGTTGCACTGCTACATGAAAGAGAACAAACAGAGTCACGGGGATGCAAAAAGCGTACTAACTTCCCTGACAGGTCTTGCCGCTGATCATCCCGTTACGGTATGTACCATGGAGATGTATGCATATTTTGCGGCGGGAAAAGGCTACGCAGAGATTTTTGCCGCTGCGGAGGATAAACTGCACGAAAAACTTGGCATGGTAGTGTGAAGAGAAGATCTTTTATATGTGCGTGTAGTGACAGGTGAATGGATGCGCTGTGCCTCCTTTCGTTAGCCCCCTCTAATAAGGGGGCCTTTTCTTTGTTCCTTTCCATCAGAAAGGAGATAAAAAGGCAAGAAACTACTTTATTTTTTCATGGGATTGTGATACAATAAAACACAATACCTATATCACAAGGAGATTCGCGTGAAAGATACGATATCACAGAAATAAAGCGAAGCTGTTTCACGCGAAAAGGCGCCTAAATGGGCCCCCCATTTTTGTCTGCTTACAGCCCTGGTGAATTTAAATGAACTACTTGTGACGCCGTCAAAGCGGTGGAATGGAGATTTTTATGTGCGGATTTATCGGCTTTACCGGCCAGATTGAAAATAGAGAGCAAGTCCTTCGGAAAATGGCGGATCGAATTGCCCATCGTGGCCCGGATATGGAAGGGTTTCATGTGGCCGGCGACGGGCCGGCAGACAGCATTGCCTTGGGATTTCGTCGGCTCAGCATTATCGATTTGGCGGACGGCGCTCAGCCAATGTATAATGAAGATGGAACGGTAGTGGTTGTATACAACGGGGAAGTCTATAACTTTATGGATTTGCGTCAGGAACTGATTGCCAGAGGCCATGTGTTTAAAACCCGATGCGATACGGAAGTGATTCTCCACGGATACGAAGAATATGGCGAAGGTTTGGCGGCCCGCCTGCGGGGGATGTTTGCCTTTGCCGTATGGGATAAAAAAACAAATACCTTGTATGGGGCAAGGGATCCTTTTGGTATCAAACCCTATTATTACTCTCTTTTGCCGGGCGGCTCGCTTTTGTTTGGATCGGAGATCAAAAGCTTTTTGGAACATCCCGCCTTTCGCAGGGAGGTCAACCCCAACGCTCTGCGTCCTTATCTCACTTTTCAGTACAGCGCAATGGAAGAAACTTTTTTTAAGGGAACTTATAAGCTGCCGGCAGCCCACTGGTTTGTTTTTCAGGACGGCAAGATGCATGTAGAGCGATACTGGGATGTAGATTTTTCCAAAAAAACAGACAAATCCTTTTCTGCCTGTGCGCAGGAAATTGACGCCCGCGTTCAGGAGTCGGTGGCAGCGCACCGGATCAGCGACGTAAAAGTAGGCGCATTTTTGTCCGGTGGTGTGGATTCCAGTTATATCACCGCTTGTCTTATGCCAAACGATACCTTTTCGGTTGGCTTTAATCCGGGAGGCGAGACGGCGGCAAAATTTGACGAAACCAGCGAGGCAGGGGAACTGTCGGCGCGACTAGGGATCCAAAACTGGCGAGAGATGCTGGAAGGAGAACAATGCCTTGCGGCATTTGCTGATATTCAGTATCATATGGACGAGCCCCAGTCGAATCCTTCTTCTGTACCACTGTATTTTCTGGCCCGTCTTGCCAGCCAGCATGTAACAGTCGTGTTGTCTGGAGAGGGCGCTGATGAAATTTACGGCGGCTATGAGTGGTATGACGAAGCAGGCGCCATGAAAAAATATAAAAAGTTTCCCGGATTTTTGCGCCGTGGGGCTGCGGGCGTTGCGGCTCGACTGCCTTATTTTAGGGGACGGGAATTTTTGATTAAAGGAAGCGGCAGGCCCGAAGACTGGTTTATCGGGCAAGCGCTGGTATTTCCGGAAGATGAGGCCTATGACATTCTTCGTCCTGCATATCGCACTGGTCCTGCTGCCAGAGAAGTGGCCGCGCCAATTTACGATAGAGTCAAGGGGCTTTCGGAATTAGAGAAAAAACAGTATTTGGATTTGAACCTGTGGCTCCCCGGAGATATTTTGTTAAAGGCGGATAAAATGAGCATGGCGCATTCCATTGAATTGCGCGTACCGTATCTGGACCGGATCGTAATGGAGGAGGCTGCAGCATACCCGGCGGCATATAAAATTGCGGGGGATACCAAAGCGGTGCTGCGTGCCGCCGCCAATAAAACACTACCGGACGCTTGGGCTAACCGAAAGAAAAAAGGCTTTCCGGTTCCCATTGCCAAATGGCTGGAGGATGACGATTTTTCTTCGGTCGTAAGGCAAAGCTTTACCTCCGATGTGGCCGCCCAGTATTTCCAGCCGGACAAGTTGTGCGCCCTGCTGGAAGATCCTGCCCATAACCGCCGTAAAATTTGGACGGCGTATACGTTTCTTGTATGGCACCAGCAGTTTTTTGAAAGCGAACGGTACGCCAAATAAAGGGAGAGAATTGTTTTGCAAAAAAAAGAAATCATTCCGGTTCTGCTTGGAGCAGACCTAAACTGCTATAATTTAGCGAGAGCCTTTCATGAGGCATATGGCGTTATATCCTATGCCTTTGGCCGATATGAGATTTCCGCCACAAAATATTCCAAAATCATCCGGTTCACCACCGTGCCTGATATAGACGATGAAACAGTGATGCTCCGAGTACTCACAGAGTTTGCTGAGGCACATCCAAATGCACAGCTATATTTGCTAGGCTGTACGGACGATTATGCGGCAATGATCATCCGCCGCCGCGGAGAGCTGCCCTGGTATATCGCGCCCGCTCCCGATGCAAAATTATATGAATCCCTGCAAAAGAAAGCGGACTTTTATCAGGTTTGTGATCAGCATGGCATCCCTTATCCGGATACTGTGGTGTTGGAAGCGGTTCCGAATAGGGATCAGGTAACGGAAGAGGCTTTGGGGTTTCCGTATCCGATTATCATTAAGCCTTCTTCCAGTGTGGACTACTGGAAATATCCCTTTGATGGAATGAAAAAGGTATATGTATCGGCAGACCCGGATGAGTCTGTGGCAATTATCAGGCAGATTTATGCAGCCGGATATCCGGACAAAATGATTCTGCAAAAGCGGATTCTCGGCGGCGACAGTGAAATGCGGGTGCTTACCGCTTTTTCCGATGAGAGGGGCAAGGTACGGGCTATGTGTCTTGGCCACACTATGATCGAAGAACATACCCCTAAGGGACTTGGCAATCATGCTGCCATTGTGACAGAGCCGGTGTCCAGCCTGCCGATTGCGGAAAGCATTAAAAAAATGCTGGAATCTGTGGGGTATACAGGATTTTCCAACTTTGATATCAAACATGCCGGCGACGGAGACTATCGAGTGTTTGAAATCAATTTGCGGCAGGGACGCAGCAATTACTATGTCACCGGCAGCGGGATCAATATCGCCCACCTTGCAGTGGAAAAGTGGCAGGATACAGGTACAGACTGTCAGATGCAGGAAGAGGCCAGCTTTTGGCATCATGTTCCTGCCGGCGTCGCCTACCGCTATACGGAAGACAGAGAACTTGCAGCCCAGGCAAAGGAACTCCGGCGAGCGGGTCGGTCTAACTGCTCTTTAAAATATTCTTACGACTTGCGGGGCAATTTTTTACGTCGGCTGTGCGTACTGGAACAGCTGCGCCGCCAGCGGGGAAAATTTCGCAAATATTATCCGAAAAACGGAATATAAAAAAGGAGGATGCGGAAATGCAGCAATGTAAGAAGCCGCTGCTGGGTATTTTAGGGGGACTGGGTCCTATGACCAGCGCGTATTTTTACGAATTGATTACTGCCCATACAGAGGCCCGTCGGGATCAGGATCATATTGATATTGTGCTGTCTTCCCGGGCATCCACTCCTGATCGAACAGATTACATATTGGGAAATAGTACGGCGAGCCCGCTGCCGTATATGATGGAGGACGCCCTTCGTTTGGAGGCGTATGGTGCGGACGTAATTGTGATCCCATGCAACACCGCCCATTATTTCATTGATGAGGTACGCCGCAGTGTGCATGTGCCCGTTCCAAGCATAATTGAAGAGACGGCAGAGTATATAAAACAGTGTGGATATCGCAAAGCGGGGATTATGGCCACGGCGGGAACGGTGGCGTCCGGATCTTATCAGCAGAAGCTGGAGCAGCTGAGCCTGGCCTGGGAAACGCCGGGCGAGACGGAACAGGGGTATCTGCACGACCTGATTTATGGCGACATCAAAAGCGGTGGATGTCCAGATATGGAGCGTTTCTGCGCAGTTGTGGAATCGCTTTCCCAAAAAGGCTGCGACGTGATGATTCTAGGCTGCACAGAATTGTCGCTGATCCAGGGAATAGAGACGTTAGATATGTCTTTTGCTGATTCTCTGAAAATTCTTGCCCACAAGGCGATTGCAATGTGCGGCGCAAAATCTGTAGGGCTTTTCCCGGAAAAGGCAAGCTATGAAATTACATGATGTTTTACAAAATATAGAACATACAGGCGGTTCTGACGATCGAGTCAGACGAATCGAGTATAATTCCCGCAAAGCATGTCCTGGAGATCTGTTTGTTTGCTTGACCGGCGGCCAGCGAGATGGACATGACTATGCCCAGCAAGCGTATGAAAACGGATGTCGAATGTTTTTGTGTGAGCGTGCGCTGGATTTGCCTACAGACGCGGTTCAGGCAATTACTCCGGATACGCGCGCGGCTCTTGCGGTGATTTCTGCAGATTTTTACGGGCATCCGGCAGACCGTTTGCGTCTGATCGGCGTTACAGGAACCAAAGGAAAAACCACGACGGCGTTGCTGATCGCAGCGGTGCTGAATGCCGCAGGGAAGAATTGCGCTTATATTGGTTCCAATGGCGTTATTATCAATGGAAAACGGACGGAAACGGTGAATACAACGCCGGAGAGCAGAGACTTGCACCATTATTTTAACATGATGACCTGTGCCAGCGTTCGATACGCCGTTTTAGAGGTATCCTCGCAGGCGCTTGCGCACCATCGCGTGGATGGAATACGCTTTGAGACGGTTGTATTTACCAATTTGTCAGAAGATCATATCGGGCCGGGTGAGCATCCGGATTTTGCGGATTATCAGGAGAGTAAACGACGCCTGTTTACCAGCCATGGAGCGAAATACGCTGTGTACAACGCGGACGATCCGGCGTGGGAATACATGCTGGAGGATTTTGCGGGAAAACAGGTTTCTTATGGAATTCAGCAAGCGGCAGACTATAACGCTTTTGATCTCGCTCGTTATCGAACGTCTACGGCGCTGGGAGTTGCCTTTTATTGCCACAAAGGCAATCGGACGGAGCATGTGCAGCTGCTGTCGCCAGGAATTTTTAGTGTATATAATGGGCTGGCAGCGCTTGCCGTTTGTGAGCTTTTCCAGATCAGTCGGGATTTTGCCGCCAGCGTGTTGGAGAAAACCCCTGTCCAGGGGCGCTTTGAAATTGTGCCGGGCATAGCCGGGCGTACATTTATCGTGGACTATTCTCACAACGGACTTAGCTTGACCAGTGCTTTGAAAACCTTGCGGGAGTACGAACCTAGTCGGCTTATTTGTGTGTTTGGATCTGTTGGCGGACGTACGAAAGGACGACGGAAGGAGTTGGCGCAGGCAGCGTCTGCCTTGGCGGATTATTGTATTATTACCAGCGATAATCCAGATTTTGAACCACCGGAGAATATCGTCAACGATATTGCTTCTTATATGGATACAGACAGCAATTATGAATGTGTCATTGATCGGCGAAAAGCGATTTTTCGTGCGGTGGAGCTGGCACAGGATGGAGATATTGTTTTGTTTGCGGGAAAGGGGCACGAAACATATCAGCTTGTCTGTGGGAAAAAGCAGCCTTTTGTGGAGCGAGAAATTATTTTGGAAGCATGTCAGGAGTTTTCTCCGATTCAGTAATATAAAACAACAGGCACGTCTTTGGCGTGCCTGTTGTTTTATATTACTCCATTTTGCTTCCAAACCGATTGGAGGAGTATTCTCTGTCTACTGTAATCACCGCATTATAGCTGGAATCCAGCTTTTTTATTTCGCCCTGCAATTCGGCGCTGAGCGCCTCGTCTCGAAGTGGAAAATCATTGGTGATTGCCACATCGAAAATTAAATTGGAGTGTGTAACGCCTGATACAATGCGAAAGTCGTGCATGGAAACAGGGGAAGAATATTGAGACGAAATCTGTCCGATAATACCGGCGACTTTAGCACGAATTTCATTTACATGCGCATCTTTATATTGAATTGGATCCATGTGGATTACCATATGAATTCCTTGCTCACGCCGAAAATCCTCTTCAATATTATCGATGAGATCATGAGACTCCATTACGTTTTCTTCCGCGTCGACTTCCACATGTACCGATACAAAGCAGCGATCTCTGCCATAGCTGTGGATTACCAAATCGTGGATTCCCAAAACTCCGTCGTATTCTCGGATCCGACGAATAATCTGCGCTGTAAATTCTTTATCCGGGGCTGTGCCGATCAATGTACCGGAGGCTTCTTTTGTAAGCTTTATGCCAAGTACCAAAATATAGACGGCAATGACGCAGCCAAGCACGGCATCTGTAAGAGGGCCTGTAATCTTTGAGAGAAACATGGCGACCACTACCGCGCCGGTGGCGCACATATCACCGATGCTGTCTACCGCGGAGGCGCGTAGCGCCTGGGAACCGATCCGGCGGGCAATCATGTGGTAATACAGTGCCATTGCCCCTTTAACGACGACCGTTGCACTCATAACGACAATGGAAACAACGCTGAACGCCGCGCCGCTGCCGCCGTCAAACAGTTGCTGAACAGAGCTGCGCAGCAGTTCAATTCCCAGCACACATACAATAATGGAGATAAAAAGGCCGCACAAGTATTCTGCCCGTGCGTGGCCGTAAGGATGCTCTTTATCCGCCGGGCGGGCGGCAAACACATATCCGACCAAAACGAAAACGGAGCTGCCCGCGTCGGACAGATTATTGATAGCGTCTGCCACAATGGACATGCTGCCGGTAAGCACCCCTGTGGTGATTTTTATAAGAAACAGCAGAATATTGCAGACAATGCCTACAATGCCTGCCCGTCTCCCGGCATCCAGCCGGGATTTGGTGGCGTCTTGATGCATAAATGACAGCTCCTTTCTGTGGACGCGTTATTTTTCGGCTGCAGCATCCTTTTTGACAAGAATCAACTGCTGCGCATACGGAAGACTTTCAACCCAATCACAGAATACGTGCCATTCCTGCAATTTGTGATTGCGTCTGGCGTAATATATGTTGATTAAATTTTCATAATTCATGGTACAGGTGCGCATTTGATTGTAGGATGCGGGCAAAAGCTGGATCATGTCGTGCCAGTGCGCTTTGTCTTTTGTCTCATTATAGCGCAGTCGCGCCGATTCCAGGTATGCGATCACATTGTCCAGACAGGCTAAGGCGCCATCACTCATGCGCTCGCAGCTAAAATCGCTGCGTGAAAAGGGGGTTGCGTGGATTTTATGCATGGTGCTGGTGGAATTGGCTACTGTACCCACCTTGTAGGTATCATATTCCTTCCACCAGTACAAGGGAGCGGTAATGTCCACAGATACAAAAACCATACGCAAATATTTGCGATGGTCTGAACCGGAAACTGCCAGGCGATGTGCCAGATCCAAATCATTGGGTCCCAAAACAAAAGCGCCTTCGGCATCATAGAAGCTATCGCTTCTACTCCAGCTGTTCAGGGGATTTCTCGCGCCGCGGATAGCGGTATCCAGGTTCATCACGCTGGTTCTTTCCAGTTTAATCATAGTTGTATCCGTGCCTTTCTACAATAGTGCCAATATTTTATCACAAAGGCGGTTTTGTGTCAACCAGAGACAAAAATGAAGGAATTGTGAAAAAGAAGAAAATCCTGTATAAAATTCCTGGGGGTGGCTACAATACCATCGTAACCTATAACCGAAAGGATGCAGGAAAAATGAACAATAACAGCAAGCAAAATTCCAGAGCCAATTTGTATGTGACACTGCTTGTCATTTTGATGATGATTGCCGTAGTGGTTGCAATTGCCGGCGCTGTGGTACGCAATGTGAATACAGATGCGGCTGAAACGACAAAGCCGGCCAGCCGGGTGGAGGAGACTACAAAATCAGATGCTGCAGACGACGCGTTGGCTGAAGGAAGCGACAAGTCTAGCGAACTGGCGGAAAAGGATGGCGAGACAAAAGAAGACAGTTCTGCAGATACTACCGTCCGTGTGGATGGGGAAGCAGAAGAAATTCTACCCCCGTTTGTAAATCCTACCGGCGGCAAGGTTGTACAGAATTATAGCATGGATGTGCCAGTATTTTCTGCTACAATGAATGATTACCGCACCCATAAAGGCGTGGATATCAGCGTCGGCGCCGGGGAAAGCATTCATGCAGCGGCGGATGGCGTGATTCAGGAAATTTGGGATGATCCTATGATGGGTAAGTGTCTGTCTATCGCCCATGCGGGCGGCGGTGTGAGCACATATGCTAATCTGCATGCGGAACTTCCGGCAGGAATCGCTGCGGGCACAAGCGTGAAAGCAGGAGACATCATTGCGGCGGCAGGAGAAAGCGCGCTTGTAGAGGTCGCCCAGGAACCGCATTTACACTTTGAGCTGCAGATAAACGGCACTTCTGTAAATCCTGCAGATTATATTGATTTTTCCAGCGCAGCAGAACAGTACGAGGGCTAATAAATATGGGGCGCCTTTCTCCGCGAAAGGGGCCCCATTTCCATTCATACAGTATTATTTGCCGTTTTTTAGTGTCTGCAGCTCTTTCATAAAGGTTTCCACATCCTTAAATTCCCGATGAACGGACGCAAAACGCACGTATGCCACTGCGTCCAGCATACGCAGTTTTTCCATCGCCATATCACCTATTTCAGAAGAGGTGATTTCCCGGCGCAGGGAATTTTGAATTTCGATTTCAATTTCATTGGCTACCGCTTCCGCGTTGACAGGTCGCTTTTGACAGGCCTTTAAAAGGCCGGATAAAAGCTTGTTTTTATCAAACAATTCTTTGGATCCGTCTTTTTTCACAATCACCGGCTGAAATGCATCGATTACCTCATATGTGGTAAATCTGCCGTGACACTGGAGACATTCTCTTCTCCGCCGAATGGAGTTGTTTTCTTCCACAGGACGAGAGTCTACTACCTTGATATCCTCACAACCGCAGGACGGACATTTCATAATGTTTTGCTGCCTTTCCCAATAAATAAGTTGGTTAAAAATGGAAATGTTTATAAGTCTATTATACACACTTTTTTAATTTTTGCAAGTGCCTATTTGGAAAAAAACAATATGCGGATGAAAATATCTGCATAGGGCAACAATAATAGATAGCTTCAGCGTTTTGATAAGGAAAAGGAGCGCAGCGTGAAAGACAGGATATCATAGAAATAAAGCAGAGCTGTTTTACGCGCAAATGCACCCGAAATATAGCGGCGGAATGGAGAGTAATATGGACTATTTACAAACAGTACTGGCGGCGATTTTGTCAATAGCCGCAATGTTTATTATCACAAAATGTATCGGATGCCGGCAGATGTCGCAGATGAGCTTGTTCGACTATGTAAATGGCATCACGATTGGATCCATCGGCGCAGAACTGGCCACCGCGTTGCCCCATGAAATTTTGGATCCGCTGATCGCCATGATCGTTTACGGGGGGATCAGCATCCTGCTTGCATGGATTACTAATAAATCCCGGCGTGTGGCTGGAATTATCAATGGGAGGCCGCTGATTCTTCTGCGAAATGGAAAGTTGATTAAGAAAAGCTTTAAAAAGGCGCGACTGGATGTGGATGAATTTATCATGCATTGCAGAAGCGCCGGATACTTTGAGCTAGATCAGGTTGAATGTGTCATTTTAGAGGCAAATGGGAAACTGAGCATTATGCCAAAGTCTGAGCATCGGCCGTTGACGCCTCAGGACATGGGGGTGACGGTCGAAAAGGCCACGCTCTACACTGCCGTGATCATGGATGGAATTGTGGACTGGAACCGGCTGCGTGAGGAGGGCTTGGATCAAAAGTGGCTGGACAAGCAGCTGCATGCGATGGATATTAGCTCTCCGAAAGAGGTTTTTTATGCGGCGGTCAGCAACGGCACTCTGCACGCATTTCCATATGCGGCTAAGAAGACCAGCGGCTGATTTATAGAAAAAGGCCGATAACGGTGGTTATCGGCCTTTTTCTATAAGATTTTCATTTTACTGTGCTCAATTTATTTACCGCTTGCGCACAATCCGGCTGAAAAAATATATCTTTTCCGTTGTTACTTTCATAAATAAAGTCTTTTAGGGGCTTGCTTGTATATTTCGAAAAATCTCCATAGATAGCAATCCGGATCCCATAATTGATAAACTTTTGCAGTATTTCTCCCGCTAAACAGGTACTTAACGTAAAAAATGTATCTGCAAATGCTTCTTTATTAATCGCGATATTTGTACAATTTGTTTGATATTTTACTGTCATCATCAGCTCTAGAGCAGACTGTACATCTGTAATCACAGGCGTATCATGATAGACAACGGCAACAGGTATATTATTATTTGTTTTTATTTCTATTTTCAAAGTTTTTCTCCTAATCTATTTTTTATAATTTTATAAAAGGCGTATTTTTACCGCTTGCCGCGAGCCATTGCGGTGCCGCATATAATTCCGCAGAGTCCTCCGATGATATGTGTCAGCTGCGACACGCTGTCCGACACAAAAATCATGTCGTAAACTTCTCTGCCCAGATAGACAAGTGCCACCAGAATCAGGGACACAGGGATATTCCCTCCCCGGATTCCCGATATGGAGGAGAGAAAAATCAGCAGAAATACAATGCCGGATGCGCCAAGCAGAGCGTTGCCTGGAAAGAACACAAAATAAACCAGTCCGGACACCAGCGCCGTAATCAAAATGGAAATAAGCAAATTCCAACTGCCGTACCGACTTTCCACTACAGGCCCCAGAACCAGAATCAGACAGATGTTTCCAAAAAAGTGAGCCCAGTCCGCATGGCCCAGCACATGGCAAAACATCCGCACATAGGTGAGCGGGTCTGTCAGCGGCGCGCGGTATACGCTGAAAATATGCGTGTTTGTCCAGCCGTCTGTCCAACCGTTCAACAGCAGAGCTAAAAGGCCCAGCAATGCAAAGGTCAGAATGACAGGGGAATCATATTGAATTTTTAGTACAGGTTTTTTCAAAACGTATGCATCCTTTCATCAAGCTTCTCCTGTCGCCTCGTTTACAGGCGCGGCAGGCGTTACCAGCGGATTTTGCCCCGTGGAGGAAGTAATTTGGGAAATGAGCAGAGAGGTACGGGACATAAGCGCAGACAGCAAGGGGCCGCAGTTTTCCCGAAAGGCTGCGGCAATATCAATTTCTTTCCAGTCGATTTCTTCTTTTGTCGCGGGATTGAAGGGCAGCAACACTCCGAAAGTGACCGACAGACGAAATATCCCTTCTGGTGTAAAGGTCAATAGGCGATTAAAATGAATCTTTACACATTGATCGCTCCGCTGAGCCAAAATAGTATCCTTGCAATTTAGCTTTCTGCCTTCTTTGGGGTTTGGAACCTGCAGCGTTTCATACTGCACATTGTCTAAAAAGATGCGTCTGTCCGGCAGAAAATATCGGTTGAAATCCAACATGTGCGGCTCCTTTACCAGTATTTGCGGTCCAGACTGCGCAGTTGTACCGCTTCGGCAATGTGCGCTGCCTGGATCGTCTCGCTGTGATCCAGATCCGCAATTGTCCGCGCGACCTTCAAAACACGGTCGTGGCCTCTGGCCGACATGCCGAATTTTTCAAAGGCGCTTTTCATGATTGCGTCTCCGGTGGCGTCTACCGTACAAAATTGCCGTACCTGGGGTGCGGTCATGTTTGCGTTGCAGGAGACGGCGCCGGCAAAACGCTGCTTGGCAAATGCTCTTGCGGCGATCACGCGTTCACGGATAACAGTGGAATCCTCCGCGGGGGCAGGGTTGGAAATTTCACCGTATTCCAGAGCGGGAATTTCAATTTGAATGTCGATACGGTCCAGCAGAGGACCGCTAATTTTTGCAAGGTATCGTTTAATGTCCTCTTTGCGGCAGGTGCATTTCCGCTGCGGCGATCCGAAATATCCGCATTTGCACGGATTCATAGCACAAACCAGCATAAATCGACTGGGATAGGTGATTCTTCCCGCCGCCCGCGTAATGGTGACCTCGCCATCTTCCAGCGGTTGACGCAGTCCTTCAATTACGTTTTTTGGAAATTCCGGCAGTTCATCTAAAAAGAGCACGCCGTTGTGTGCGGCGGATACCTCGCCCGGCTTCGGCCGCGCGCCGCCGCCAACCAGAGAAGCGATACTCATGGTATGGTGGGGACTGCGAAAGGGACGCTGGCACACCAGGGCGGCGCCTTCCTTCAAAATGCCGGATACAGAATGAATTTTCGTAGTCTCAACCGCATCATCCAGGCACATAGGCGGCAAAATAGTGGGGAGGCGTCTGGACAACATAGATTTACCTGCGCCGGGAGGCCCAATCATCAGTACATTATGGCCGCCTGCCGCCGCGATTTCCAGCGCGCGCTTTGCCCGTTCCTGTCCTTTTACATCGGAAAAATTACAGTCGGTGAGACTATAATTTTCCAGATCATATTTTGCACCTACAAAGGGGGAGAGAGATTCCACACCTTGCAAATGGCGCACAATCTGCGTTGCGTCCTCTGCGGCATATATACAGATACCCTCCACTGCAGCCGCCTCCGGACCGCAATTTTTAGGTACGTATACCTCTGTAAATCCCGCATCTTTTGCGGCGATTACCATGGAAAGAATCCCAGGCACGCTCCGAAGAGCGCCGGAGAAGGACAGTTCTCCAATAAAGCATCGGCCTGTGAGATCGCAGCGTTCCGGAATCGTACCCGCAGCTTGCAGAATCGCTACAAATATAGCTAAGTCAAAGGCGCATCCTTCTTTTTTTACATCTGCCGGGGCAAGATTGACGATAATCGACAGGTCGGGAAAGTCAAAATCGCTGTTTGTCATAGCTGCTCGCACGCGCTGTTTGGCTTCTTTGACAGCGGCATCCGGCAGACCTACGATGTCGAAAACCGGGATATCCTGGCTGGCGTTGCACTCCACGGTGACGATATAGCCGTCTATCCCATGGAGGCTCGCGGAATAGGAAGTGGTTAACATATATGCATGATACCTCTATGTATAAAATAATCCAGTTATATGTCGTCATTTTATCACATTTTTCGTTTCTATACAATAGTGAAGCGAGATTTTTCATATAAACCTGTATGTAAACAAAATACTATAATATGGCACGAGGACAGCGCTTGTTTTTGAAAAAGGTACTGTTATTCTATTGACAATAAAAGTTTTATTGGATATAATAAAAATAAAGATAGACATTAGGTAGAGAATCATCCAAAAGGAGACTTTTCCATAATGTTCTATATATATATCGTAATTTTGCATTCTTGTGCTTATCAGTTTTTTTTATAGGATATTCCCAATGTAAGGCCGCAAAACCCTTCTCGTTTTGCGGCCTTTTTCGTTAAAATTTACAACATATAACATAATAGGAGGACATTATGAAAACAAGACTGATCAGCGCACTTCTTGCATGCATGATGCTTGCATCTCTGACAGCATGCGCAAACGAAGAACCAGGCAAAACGCCGGACGAATCTACAGTGCAGACAACGGAAAATGTGACCACCGAAGAGACCACGGAGGAAACGACAGAGCCTGTAGCCGAGCTTGCATTTAACTCCGAAGTACTTTCAGATTTGGGCATGACTTATCCAAATATAGCGAATAAACGTGGAGAGTTGATTGACTTTGGAATGC
This sequence comes from uncultured Eubacteriales bacterium, assembly GCA_910586545.1. Classification (GTDB taxonomy): domain Bacteria; phylum Bacillota; class Clostridia; order Oscillospirales; family CAG-272; genus Avispirillum. The sequence continues at coordinate 2,804 of CAJUIQ010000013.1, read as the reverse complement.
CAAGTGGCGGTGTGGCTTATATATTTGAAAATGGATTTGGCTATATATGGGGGCCGGACGATATTGATTGGGATCCAGAATTGAAGAATGGGGATCCATATCCTGTGCCGCCAAAAGATGAGAACGGGAATTATGATTTCAGCAACTTTTCTCTGCCAAACCCACAAGTAGAATGCAGTGCTATAATAACTTCATCAGCAGATAATTTATTTTTAGGGTTGACAGACGCCTTGCATATTTCTGAGATAGAAGAAATATATGGCATTTCTCATATTGAAACAGGTGAGAGTGGAGAATTTGGAAACTTCTGTTCTACATTTACATATGAAGATAAAACAATAGCCGTTTTTACAACTGAAAAGGAATGGATCACTCCAAATGCAATTGTAACAATAGAAATGACTTAAAATGGATCACTATAAAACGAATATTTAATAAATTGGAGCTATAATGAAACATAAATTAAAAATATTAATAACTTTTATTACTACTATAGCATTATTAGCTTTGCCATTGTAGGCAAGCTCGACTGAAAACGACATGCAGTCAAAAATTTGTTTGTTATAATAAAAATTATTTTATATAAAAAGGAGATCCAGTATGAAAACAAGACTGATCAGCGCACTTCTTGCATGCATGATGCTTGCATCTCTGACAGCATGCGCAAACGAAGAACCAGGCAAAACGCCGGACGAATCTACAGTGCAGACAACGGAAAATGTGACCACCGAAGAGACCACGGAGGAAACCACAGAGCCTGCAGCCGAGCTTGCGCTCAACGAAGATTTGCTTTCTGATATTGGACTGACTTATCCTCAGCTTGTGGAAAAGAGAGGGGAGAAGATAGATGCTGTAGGAAGAGAAGGCGTTCATTTTTACTTTCAAAACGGATACGGTGCCTATGCTTGGGGGTATGCGGACCTTGACTATGGTCGGGAACTTGCAGATGGCGAAAGTTTTCCCATCCCGAGAGATGAAAATAATCAATTTATTCCTGAAAAAATACCGTCACCAAAGCAAGACATTTCCTGCTGGAATATTTCCCAAATCGATGCAAAAGACCTTTTCCTTAACGGTTCTTTTCCCTTTAATATTTCTAATATAGAAAATATAAAAGGAGTGGAAGATTGCAGTTATGCGGACGAAGGATTGTTCTATAACTATTATAGTTATTGTTCCGGTTTCTCGTATAACGGATTACGTATTATTATTGATCATAATGATAAAGAACAATTAGAGGCAGACGCAAGGATAACTGTATATAAACCGTTTGGGAATAATTGAAAATTTACAAACATTATAAAAAAGAAAGGAAAAACAAATGAAATATTTATCTGGTCCAAAACTATTGATTTATTTGCTGTTGATATCTATTCTATTTGTTTCTTTTATAGGTTTTTCAACATCTGATGGCACGCATTCCTTGTCTTTGGAACATTATGAAATATCTTCGGCTGAAACAACGGAAAATGCACAATCACAAAAACATTGTGAACATTCTTTTTATTTTAATTTTGACGATGACTCCATGACTGTTACCAATGTTTATGAAGGAGGACGCGTCTCTAGTTTGCTGGAGGATGTCCGCTTTTATACAGATAACCACTATGCCTCAATACGATATAATAATCAGGAGATAACGGAGGGATTATTAAAAGAGGGGATGGTTGTAGAAATATATCACGATAATAATTTATATGGTGAATATACAATCGAGCAACTATTGCCCCTGGGGGACAGTAATAAACTGTCAGTTGAACAAACAGGTCCGGTAAAAGCAACGGCTGCAAACGCGTATGGATTTATCTTGCCAATTGATAATATGAATCTTACCTCTAATATTTCATATGGATTTGGAGCCGGAACCCCTCCACATCGCGGCATAGATATTATGTGGCCTGGAATTAATGGAACGCCTGTTCGTGCAGTAAAGAGCGGCACTGTGGAAAAAGCAGAATACCATTATCATGATGCTTCATGGGGATATTATGTAAAAATAAATCATGGCAACGGTTTATCTACCTTATATGCACATATGCAGGATGATCTGAAAGTTAGCCAAGGTAGCACGGTAACAGCAGGGCAAATTGTAGGCTATGTAGGAGCAACCGGTTATGTTCAAGGAATAAACCCATATCATCTCCATTTTGAAGTATGTCAAGGATCTAATCTCCAAAATCCGATCACATACCTGACCGGGGCGCCGTCGTATTCAGGATCGCACACGCATACTTACCAATTCGTATGGTATGAAGGAGCGCACCCGCATCAGAATTACGAGCAATGTACATCCTGCGGGGAATTGCGAGGGATGGGAACATACGCGGCAACGTACACAAATACTTTTTACGAAAAGGCGCATCCGCACAAATATTATGGCACGTGTAAGATATGCTCAACGGGACATTACACGGGAGAAACAGCAGCGTGTAAACAAGTAGGGCTTTACTACGAAAAGAATCACCCGCATCCAAGAGTCAGAGAGCTCGCGTGCGGAGCAACAGAGCTTACAGGCGCTTATGAAACGTGTAATCAGGTAGGGCTTTACTACGAAAGGAACCACCCGCACCCAAGAGTTAGACAGTACGCATGCGGAGCGACAGAGCTTACGGGCGCTTATGAAACGTGTAACCAGGTAGGGCTTTACTATGAAAGGAACCACCCGCACCCAAGAGTTAGACAGTACGCATGCGGAGCGACAGAGCTTACGGGCGCTTATGAAACGTGTAACCAGGTAGGGCTTTACTATGAAAGGAACCACCCGCACCCAAGAGTTAGACAGTACGCATGCGGAGCGACAGAGC
>CAJUIQ010000012.1:5821-51650 GCA_910586545.1 uncultured Eubacteriales bacterium | reverse complement strand
TGGCAAACCTTTTCGGGGACGCAATATTCTACTGCGTTTACCAGATATTGCGCAGGACGCTCAATACGAATGACGGAGAAGAGCCCCAGGGTGACAACCAATTTGTCTCCCTCTGTGTCACAAATATCGCCGCCGGATACTGTGCAGCAAACTCCCTGCGGAATTTCGTCACAGCAGCAGCAACAGCAACAACACTTCTGTTCTGGTTTTACAATTTTGCAGGACAGAATAATCGGGTCTACTGCTTCTACGACAGCAATGGGAAGATTGGTAGTCATAGGGCATCCGCAGCCGTCTTTGGGCGGGCAGAATCCCGAGCAGTTATTATCACTCTTGAATACGCTTACATTGCCTTCGCTGCCGAAAAGAATAACCTTTTTCTCAACAACAGCGATTCCTTCTACTTCCTGTATATTTCCAGGGGAAATACACGCTTCACAGGTAACACGGATATAGATCTTAATCGTCAACTGATAGAATCCTCTGTTAAAAGGAACACAATCAATGTTGATATAAGACCATACGATTCTGGCACATTTGCAGCGTACTGCAACACCTCTATCAACAAGCTCCTGGCCGTATCCGGTCAGAAATACACGTACATCCTCGAAACAGTCCTTGTCGCGGCAGGAATCAAGAACCCGGTATGTATCGATACATACCATTTCCCGGGACGAAGGCTGGCACTGTCTGTTATCAGACATATATATTATACCTCCTCTGAGCATAAGACAGCAAGTATTTTTACTGCCTTCGCTATATCATATGCGCAGGTATACAAGTTGACAATCAGATGTCCGCCTCTATAAAATCCGGAAAAGCTTCTTCTAAAAGCTGAAATCCTCGTAAAATTGCCATAGTATTGTCCAAAATCGGAGCATTGTCGTCCGACAGTTCAAAATCCATCCGTACATATCCTGCAGAAAAATCTTCTCTGTAGCGGTCAATTTTTCCTTCCTCGTATGCTTCTCGGAGCAGGGCCCGCAGTGTATAACATAAAATTGACACAGCAGAGCATAAAATATCCTGCCCGGCAGAGGCATATTCTGTATGTCCAGCACATTCAAACAAGTACGTGTCATAATACGTGTCAAAAGAAATCTTGGTCATTGCAAAAGCTCCTTTTGGGAGATAGGCGCGGGGGAAAACGCTCTCTCCCCATTTTCGCGAACACGGCGCAAAATTTCCTCTTTCCCATCAAATTCCATTATTTCCAGGCAAAGTTGCGCTTCGTTACTGCGTTGTGGTTCGAAAATTCCCATTTTATACAGTTCACAGGCAAGCTCATTCATAGCCATTCTGGAAAATGCTGTTTTTTTGTGTGCACGTACTTTGATATCAAAGATAGGCTGTGCATGCAAGAAGGATTCCTCATTGTTTTGATTAAAAATATCGCTGCCGCATTGAACAAAAGCTTCCAGGCCGTCAGCGCCCACAATACGGAAGCAGCGGGGCCAGGTATAAAATTGGCGGATTAGATCAATCAGGAAAATGCAGATATCTTCATAGGCCCGATATGCCCCGGAAAGCATGTCTCGGGAACTTTTGTTACCGGCTTCCTGGAGCGCCGCAATAGCAGATGCCGCAGTAACGCCGCCGCTGGTAGAACCCTGAGAGAAATCCCGGTTGCCAGTAGTTTCTTTTATCTCGTCAATTTTATTGTTTAAAATAGCGACATAAACTTCTGAAAGGGTGGGAACGCTGATAGGCATAATGGATGTGGACGGGTCGCCGGATCCAGAATAGTGCACAAAGGGCTGGTCCCACTTCGCAAATTCGTTTTCGTTAATACTGCCGTCGCTGCGTACAAAAAAACGTCTTTCGGCCGCCATTCGGGCATTGCGCACAATGGCGTTGCTTAGAATATCTATTTCTTTCTGGGTGCCACGCATAGCGTCAATTACACTGAAGCCGCAGGGAGACCCTTGTATTGGATACATTTTATCAATAACAAAGGGATATTTTCCATGATTATAAAATCCGACTTCCCGATACAGCGGATCATTTTCTGAAGCGTACAGGAGAATCCCATTGCAGAATTTGCAAAAGTGCAGACACTCCTTGCCCTCTTTTTTTATTTTATAGTACCAATCGATTACAGCCGATTTGTCGGAAGTATCAACAGTATCGTCATAAATATACTGTGTGATATCAAAAGTCGGTGTGGCAAGACAGTCCTGTAGTACAGGGTATTCCTCCTGTAAGTATTCGTTATCCCAAAGATCCACATGAAAAATATTCTGTGACTTCTGAATGTCCGTGATGCCCGGTTCCCAGAAAAGATTAAGCAGATCAATTCGTCGCACATCGATATTGCCAAGGCCTTCGTCCAGAGATTTGTTCCAGAAAACTCCATAGCATGCGGCACCGTATTTCAGTTTATCATACCAGCATTCGGAGTAGGTACTTTCAAAATGGTTACGTTCCAAAATAAGCGGCAGGATGTCGGTAAGAAGCCGTGCTGCCGGTCCATCACTTTTTTCCCGCGGCAAACACGTTGCCTCCGGGATATTGTCCATAGCATCGGCGTGCTTGTTGATAATCGTATTAAACAGCCAGCCGGTAGCGATAGAATCCTCACTTTTGTCGTCATAATGTCGCATTTTCCACCACTGCTCACTGTCGATGATGCGTTTTTCTAACGACGCTTTTCCCGCCTTATATTTTTCCAGTATGGCGTATGCCGTACATACCGTGTCATTTGTGATTGGTTCCGATGTGCGCCCCTTTTTTTGTTTTTTCATATTCAATTCATCCTCCTTGCCGCTATGCGGCTTTTTATTTTAGTATGTAAATTGTCGGTATTTTTGTCCGTTTGCCAACAGATTTAATGGATCATCGCCTTCCGATTGAACGGCAGACGAGGGTTTCGGCCGAATGGGCCGATTCATGCAGAAATATCGAAAGGAATCGGCAAAGTGATCTTCTTGGGAAGTATCCAAATCTTCGGGACTGTGTTCGCTGTAGGTGAGTAAGGGAAGAGTGCGTATGGCGTGCTTACAGGTATTAAAAAAATATACCATTGGTTTCCCATCTCCATCAAAGGCAAGTCGATAATGGCATTGCATCCATCCCGGCAGACGCTTGTTGTCTCCAGGCTGAAAGTATACATAATGTCGGTCTGCTGCTTCAATAATAGCTTCACCTCGGGAAGCATCCCATATAGAAGGGTCTGCCACGCCAAAAATTTGTTTGCCCCGCAGCCATCGGTGTTCTGCTTCAATTTTGTGGATTTCCCGAAAAATTCGATCAGGATCCCATTTTACTCCTTCGTTAGGACCTATACAGCCATATAGCTGCAGGATCAAGTAGGCGCGTCCTTCAAAATCGATTGCCCACCAGTCACAAGAGAAAGGTTTAGAATATCCAAAGTCAAAGCTGCGATACAGCTTCCAGTCCGGCGGAACTTCAAAGGGATCGATTACATGGGTATAGAGTTTGTCGCGATAGTGAGATGCATCGTCGGTAAATTCTTCAAAAAACTGTCCCTCAAAGATATCCCAGTTACCCTCCAGCCAAGCCTTACGCAGTTTTGGAGGCAGCGCTTCCAGCTTTTGAATATATCCAGGATCGCTTTGCATCAGTGCTGTATTATCTGTAACAAGAGAGCGAATAAACATGTACTCGTCTGCTTTTTCTCCTGGTTTGGTGGCTTTATCAATGAATAATCGCTTTACCCATCCATGCCCTACGCCTCCCGGATTACAGGTGAGATAAATTCTCTTTGGATAGGTGTTTACGCCGCGAACGCAGGCTTTAATACGATCATACATTTCTTCCGGGAATTGCGTTGCCTCATCAATAAACAGCACATCTGTTTCTGTTCCTTGAAATTTATCTAGGTCCGCTACATTACGGCAGTAACGAAAGGCAATAACTGATCCATTTTCAAAAGTCATATCGCGGGTAGATTCTTTATATGCGGCGATTCCATGGAGCAGAGGTATCATAGGTACAATGTGGTTTTGCCGCAGTTCTGGGTAGGTGCGTCGTACAATCATAATACGAATACCGGGATAGTGTAGGGCCAACAAAGCAGCCTTAATACGTACAGCCCAGCTTTTGCCTCCTCCTCGGGCGCCGCCGAAAGCGATATATCGATGGGTATCCGCAAGAAATAGTTCTTGCCGTGGGGAAGGTTTTGGAATTTGAAGGGTTACTTTGCCCATTTTTCAATATCTCCCTCCAGCACCACGTTTATGGCGGTATCGCAGTCTTCCGTATTGGCTTCTTCCAGTCCGCGGATTACAGCGGCCAGTTCTTTTGCGGCCAGTGTCAGCTCTTTCAGCTGCCGGATATCCGTACGGTCTCCGCTTTCCAGCGCTCCCTTCATTTCAGCGGCCATTTTGTCAATAATTTCCGCAATGGTATCTACAGCTACCCGCAGCCGCATACCGTTTCCTTCATCTTGTTTAGGCAACGAGCTGTCAGGGGGATACTGCCTTTTTGTTTGGCGTGCATGGTACCATCCATCTTTTCTGCCAATTTTTTGCAAGATGGAAACTGGGATGCCATATTTATCTGCAAGGTTTTTGTAGCTGGTTCCCAACATGAAATCATGCCGAATCATCTTTAATGTTTCATCTGTCAATCGTCACACTCCTTTCTGACATATATAGCATAGCGGACTTTGGCTGTCATTTCTCCCCACCAGGAATATACTGGTATAGGATTGTAAAAAGAGGCGGTAAAATGGAAGAACGCGGAATAGCAGCTTTTTAGGCTGATTTACAGAAAAGCCATCGAATTGTTAAAGTAAAAAAGGCGGGAGCCAATGAAAGGAAAGGGAGCAATATGATGTGTATAGCGGCAATGAAAAATATGACAGCCGCCATAAAAGGGAGAAGTGCACTGGAATCAGTGGGAATACGGTGCGCAATTGTTAGTTTGGAACCTACGCTGACAAAACGGGGATGTGCGTATGGACTGAGCTTTTCATGTGCATATTTGGATAAGGTAAAATCCGTTTTATCGTCCAAACGGATCAGCTACGGTGAAATCCTGGGCGGCAGATGAAAGGAAGAGGGTAGATGATATATCTTGACAATGCGGCGACTACGTATCCCAAGCCGGAGTCTGTCGTACAGGCAATGACTACGTGTATGCGAGAATATTGCGGAAATCCTGGGCGGGGAAGCCATACTATGGCGGTGCGTGCATCGGAAAAGCTGTATGAGTGCCGACAAGAGGCTATGGAACTGTTCGGTGCCGAAAGTCCGGAAAATGTAGCGTTTACTTTAAACACTACGTATGCACTGAATATAGCGATTAAAGGGCTTGTTCCTGCGGGATCCCATGTGATTCTATCGGATATGGAGCACAATAGTGTGCTTCGCCCGATAGAGGAGCTGCGCAGGAGCAGTGGAGTCCATTACGACATTTTTCGAACAGGCGGCAGTGATTTTGAAACACTGGAACGTATTCGCCGACTGATCAGGCGGGATACCGTAGCGGTTATATGTACTAGCTGTTCGAATATCATTAACCGTGCGCTTCCAATACGTGATATTGGAAGGCTGTGTGAAAACCATGGCTTATATTTTATTTTGGATGGGGCGCAGGGTGCTGGTATATATGATATCAACATGCGTCGAGATAAGATTACAGCCCTTTGCGTACCGGGACATAAAGGGCTCATGGGGCCTCAAGGTACTGGCCTTTTAATCTTGCGTGAAGATGTAACGATTGGTACGCTTGTGGAAGGCGGCAGCGGCATTCATTCTGCGGATCCGGGCATGCCGGATTTTCTTCCGGATAGACTGGAAGCTGGAACGATGCCCACACCGGGAATTGCAGGTCTTTGTGAAGGAATTCGGTATGTGCGCAGCAGGGGAGTAGAAGAGATACGTGCCCATGAGGCAGGGCTTTATCGGGCATTGATGAACACCCTGCGGGGCAATTCCAAGCTGGTGATTTATAGCAGTAGAGTTCCAGGAGCGATTGTACTGTTTAACATCAAAGGCGTCAGCGCGCAAAAGACCGGATATGAGCTGGATAGACGGGGGATCTGCGTACGCAGCGGGCTACATTGTGCGCCTCTGGCTCACGAAACGCTGGGAACGCCGGACGGCGGAGCGGTAAGGGTAAGCTTTGGACCGCTTTCTTCCATGAACGATGTTACAGGTTTTTGTAATGCTCTGCACGATGTGATAAAAACAGAATAAGTAAAAGCCGGCGCTCAGTTTGATACTGAGCGCCGGCTTTTACTTATTCTAGGAAACCAATATGATATTTTTTATTTTATAAAACGTGTGGACCTGCACAGGTTTTACATAAGAAAGCAGCTGCACCTATGCTCTGCAGTTTTGTGACTGCGTGTTTTGCAGCAGCCTCGCTTTCAAATAAACCAAATACTGCCGGGCCACTGCCGCTCATCATGGCGACGCAAGCTCCTGCCTCTTCAAGGATTTTTTTGTAGGCAGACGCCTCCTTATGTACAGGCAGAATGACCGATTCAAATATATTAAACATTGTAGGCTGTATATCTTTCCAGCTTTGAATATGTTGAATATCCCACCGCTCCGGTTTTGCAGGGAGGCTTTTCCCATATGCTGCATCCAGCATATGATAGGCGGCAGGCGTGGACACACCAGCCCCCCCTCTAGCAATAACCACATGTGTAGGTTTCAGCGGTGGCAGGGGCGTGACGATCTCTCCTCTTCCTCTGCATAGTGCAGTACTGCCGATCATGCAAAAGGGAATATCCGCTCCTAGACTGCCGCCAATATGCAAAAGCGTATCCATGGAAATTGGACTGTCAAATAAACGATGCAAAAGCAGAAGAACAGCCCCTGCGTCAGCGCTGCCGCCTGCAAGGCCGCTGGCGACGGGAATTTTTTTCTCCAAAGTAATGGATACACCTGCATTCTCTATGCCGCTTTCCCGGAAAAAAGTTTGTGCGGCACGATATGCCAAATTTTTTTCATTACAGGGCAGAGCGGAATCGGAACACTGTAACGTAATTCCCGTCGGTGCTTTTTCAACTGTGATGGTATCGTACAGCGATACGGTTTGCATGACGCTGCAAACTGTGTGATATCCGTCGGCTTGGACGAGACCCACATCTAAAAATAAATTTATTTTTGCAGGCGCAAGGGCACAAATCTGCATAAGTTACTCTTTCAGCGGACGAGCCGCAAAATGAAATTTTTCTGAATTTTCACAGCGTTTTTCGGACACATTTCCTGACAGCAGTAACAGCGAATGCAGTTTTTATCCTGCACGTCTAAGCGTTTTTTCCCATTCTTTTCTTTTATTATAATTGTCTTTTTGGGGCAAGATGCAGCACACACGCCGCATCCCACACATTTTTTTTGATCAATTTTTGGGCGCGGTTCCAAAAATCGTACCAATCTTCCTCCAAATAGGTCAGGAAAATCCCGCAGGATGGACCGTCGACTTGTATCCGGTGGGATGACATTGGATGTGATATGCTTTTTATAATCTGTGCCTACGATGGTTAACTGAGCAATATCAACAGGACAAACCCCACGCTGTATAGAAGCCTGTACAGATGGGACAGTACCGTTAAAGCCCAGCAGATGTTCAGCAAGGAGATCCAGAGAAAAGGGAGAGAGTGAGGTCATCAGCACGCCGTATTCCCGAGGTGTACCGCCAGTGGGGCCGTTGCCTTCCATGCCGCAGATCCCATCACAAATTGTGATCATCGTTTTGTTTTCTAATAACATTTGGGCTAAGTCGCAGAGCATTTGGGTAAAACTTTCTATCCGGCTGAATCGTGCGTGCATTTCCACTTTCTCAGTACCAGGGATTACCCCATACAAATTTTTTACGCCGCAGCTCATTTTTGTAAGAGAATGCGTCTTCAGCTTGCATATGTTTACAATGACATCCGCGTCATAAATGGGCTGAATAACATGAAAACTTCGACAGGTGGCCCCGGCGGGGAACTGCATTGTAGAAGCGCCTGTTTTATAGTTCAGCGTAATATTTTCTTGCTGCGCTATTTCTTTTATACCGCATCCATTATAATGAAGACGTATGGTGGTTTCCGTATATGGACCACCGGAGCTTTCTGCAAGCAATAGCGCGTCTGCTCCCATGTTGCGCAAAGCACGGGCTGTGCCTGCAATTACAGCAGGATGGGTAGTGGCAGCGAAATCCGGTTTTTTGTTCATTACCAAATTAGGCTTTAGCACAATCTTTTTACCAGCCAGCATTTCTTTTGTTACACCAGCCAATTCCAGTTGCTGTTCTAAAATTTTTGCAATATTTTCTATATTATATTCTGCGCAGCCATTAAGGGCTACCGGATAAATCTGCATACTCCAAACCTTTCGGAAGAATTTAATCTACTATATAGTGAGCGCCTATGCTCTCTTTTCGTGCACACGCTGCGTCCAAAATCATTTTTGCGGTTTGCGCCATATTACAGATTTCGTAAGCTTCTTTTCTATCTAAGCCAAGAGACTGGTATTTTTCAAAAATATCTCCTACGATTTTTCTTCCTGCTTCCAAGTCCTTCATGTGCCGGACAGCCCCTGCATATTTTGTCAGCGTTTGGCGAATAGTTTCTCGATCCTGCCCAATTTCTTCAAGCGTTGCTGTTTTGCTACAGAATACAGAATTGGGAAGCGGGATACTTTGTATTTGACGACCTAGTTTATTGATATGGCGCGCGGCCCGGCGAGCAAACACCAAACACTCCAACACAGAATTGCTGGCAAGACGATTGGCCCCATGAATGCCGGTTGATGCTACTTCACCACAGGCATACAGTCCATCCATATTGGTCATTGCATCAAGATTCGTTTTGATACCGCCCATTATATAATGTTGGGCAGGGCGAACAGGTATTTGATCTGCGGGTACCTTAATACCAAATTTATGACATTCTTCATAAATGGTGGGAAAACGGGCTGAGAAGAACTCGTCCGTCATAGAAGATACATCCAAAAATACGTTTTTCTCACCAGTTTGGTCTAATTCAGCTAAAATACATCTTGTAACAATATCCCGTGGAGCCAAATCACGCAGTTTATGCATATCATGCATGAACGCTTCTCCTTTGCGATTGCGCAATATGCCGCCTTCGCCGCGCACTGCCTCCGAAATAAGGAACAGTCTGTCACTATGCTTTGGAGAAATCAGCGTGGTGGGATGGAACTGAATCATTTCCATATTTTCGCATATAACGCCGGCACGGCTGGCACATGCCATTCCATCTCCTACGGCACCTCTGGGATTGGTGGTGTATTGGTATAGATATCCTACTCCGCCGGTTGCAAGGATCACATTAGGCGCATGCAAAATAAAAGGCGCTTCATCTGCATCAGCGACGATGCAGCCGGCGGCACTGCCGTTTGCCGTGAGCAAATCGATTAAATAGGTATTATAAAATAATGTGATATTTTCTCTTTCCTGAGCGATATGCCCCAGCTGCTTGGTAGTTTCCCGTCCTGTCGCGTCTCCGCCGCAGTGTACAATTCTGCGGCAGGAATGGCCACCCTCTCTGGTAATCTGCAGTTCTCCTTCGGGATTGGTGTCAAAGGGAACATTCAAATCGACCAGCTCCTGGATATTTTCAGGTCCTTCTTCTACAAGCACGCGAACGGCTTCTTCGTTACACAGGCCGGCGCCGGCAATCAGGGTATCTTCAATATGCGATTCAAAATTATCTGTGGGGGACAACACGGCGGCGATACCGCCTTGGGCATAATACGAGTTGCTCTTTTTCAGATTTTCTTTTGTGACAAGAGCGACTCGAAGTGATGCATCAATATGCAGCGCAGCATACAGACCTGCGATGCCGCTGCCGATAATCACTACATCATAGTTATGAGAGGGAAGAGCAGAAAAGGAGCCGCTGTATAAATATCTTCGCATGAAAAGGCCTCCACTCAGACGAGTTTGAATTTCAGACTGATATCCATGGCGCGTACAGAATGGGTTAGGGCGCCGATACTGATAAGATCCACACCGGTTTGGGCAACCTGAGCCAAATCCTTTTCCCCCATGTTTCCAGATGCTTCCACTAGGGCGCATCCATTCACGATTTCTACAGCTTTTTGCATTTCGTCGCAGGACATATTATCCAGCATAATAATATCTGCCCCAGCCTCAAGTGCTTCTTTGAGCATGTCCATATTTTCCACTTCAACCTCAATTTTTAAGGTGTGGGGGGCTGCGGCCCTAGCGGCTGCGACGGCTTTATGAATGCCGCCGGCTGCAACAATGTGATTGTCCTTAATCAGCACACCATCAGACAGGTTAAAGCGATGATTGACACCGCCGCCGCAGCGAACGGCATATTTCTCCAGATAACGCAGGCCAGGCGTTGTCTTTCTGGTTTCTGTAATTTTGGCCTTATATCCAGATACGCTGGATACGGCCTTAGCGGTGGCAGTGGCAATGCCGCTCATATGTTGAAGGAGGTTTAAGCCGACTCGCTCTCCGGTAAGAACACTTTGTGCATTTCCGGATACCTCAGCCAGTACATCTCCTGCCTGAAAGGCAGCGCCTTCCTGCACAAATACCTGGAGCGCAATATCTGAATCCAATAAATCAAAGACTGCACGGACGATGTCCATACCGCAGAGCACTCCATCCTCCTTGGCAATATACCGGCCATGTGCTACGGCGTCAGCGGGGATTGTTGACAGCGTGGTTATATCGCCTCCGCCGGCGTCTTCTTCCAGAGCGGTACGCAAGAGACTTTGCACAGAAGGAATAGATGTAATTTTCATGATGTAAACTGCCTTTCTCGTCTATCTATTTGGAAATTTTTCATTTGTATATACTTATTTTAGTATAGCACAGTTTACATATCAATGCAAGAAAAAGCGCAAACTTTGCCATCCGGGTTTTCGTCTGCTCCACAGCTTTTTTGCGGCTATGATGTTATTGCTTTAGCGTTTCTCTCAGGTTTGCTTTCCAATACTGAACCCGCAAAAAGAACCGGAACGCGGTTCATAAAATAGAATCAGTTGTTTGCCGGCAGGATTGGTGCCGATTGCAAGCAGCATATCCTGATAGCTGACAATTTGCACTGGATGATAAAAATTAAAAAATACCTGTGGAATATATGCTTCATCATAACTGCTTAAGGAATCCGAGTAAGAATAAACCACACACAATTGGGAATATTGTGTCCAAAACTTTATCAGGGGATTGAATATATAAATATTTTTTAAATCAGTTTTTTTTTCAAAATCATTTTGAGCTAATATAATTTTACTAAACGTATCTTCTGCTTCCTGCATAATTTCCTGCAATTGTTCTACTGCTTGTTCCTGCTCTTTTGTAGTTAAAGGAGTGTCCGAAATCGGCGTACAGGTATAGTATAACAACTCGGCGCTTACGGCGTCTGCTGCAAGGGTTAGCGTATACGGGCCGTCCGCCGTATCGTATTTGTACTCCTTAAGAAACAAATACTGCTTTGACTGGTCATATTCTAAATAGCCGGCGGGATCAAATGCTTCACTTTTTGGCGTTGCTCCGGGGCTGAGCTGCTGTATGATCTGACGAATTTGCAGGTTGCCTTCTTGAATTTGCTGCTGAGACAGCGTTAGGGCAAGGTTCTTTTTTGTATCATAGCAATTCCATGGGTAGAGTGTTAGTGTTTCGCTTTCAGAAATATATAATGGATAACTTCCCATATCCATTTTTGTTGTTGTCAGCACATTTTCTTCACGATATGGGATATGTTCCAACAAGGCAGCAGCGGCAAATCCGGCACATAAAATCAACACGGCAAGCAGATAGGGCAATATGATTTGCATCCATCGCATCTTTTTTCTCCTTTTCGCTGAAACGGTTTTCTATGCTCCTGATACGGGCATGACCAGCCACACTATCGTGCCTTTTCCCTCGTGGCTGCGAATATGCAGCTGCGTATTGTGCAGATGCGCAATTTCACTGCACAAGGAAAGTCCAAGTCCTGCCCCGTTTTCTTTACGGCTGCGCGCTTTATCTGCCATATAAAACGGTTCTGTCGCGTGCTGCAGCTGCTGTGCATTCATTCCAATTCCGTGATCCTCAACCGCAATAATACTTTTACCGCGTCTGGTTTTGCAGGACAATCGGATTTCACTGCCGGTATGTGAAGCCTTTACTGCATTGTCTATCAAATTATAAAGCAGGGATTTAAACAATTCTTTATCTATGGTAAGGACGGTTTTATCACAGTGTACGGAAAGCCGAACGTGGTTATGCAAACACATCGGCGCTGTTGCCACGCGGATTTCTTCAAATAAAGACGCTGCCAACACTTGCTGCTGCTCGGTCTGTACATGCTCTGCGGTGGCAAGTTGAAGAAGTTTCCCGGAAAGGGTTTGCAGGCGTTTGGCTTCTGTGACGATGATCTGTGCGTATTCCTGTCGCATTTCTGCATCCATAGAGCGTGTAACACGCATTAAATCTCCGAATCCCATAATAGAAGTCAACGGTGTTTTCAGCTCATGGGCAAAGCTGTCTACAAATTGCTTGCGTGAATCGGCGGTTTGCTGCAGCTGTTCCATATGCTGCTCCGTTGCTTCTGTCATATCGTTGATATGTGCGGTCAATTGCCGTAATTCTGCTGCTCCTTTTGACTTAATTCGTGTCTGGTAGTCCCCCTGTGTAATCTGTTCCAAACCTGTTTGAATGGCGGAAAGAGGCCGTAAATGTAAGTATGTTGTTATCAGAAGCAATACTGCGATTACGGATGCAGTCAGCAAGTTTATATAACAGATCATCCGCATCTGTTCCGCTTTTCCAGCATATAACGCATCCAAATTTTTTTCTGTATACAGCAGATAATCTTTTTCTTCTATTGTTAAGATAGACCCGCTCATTAAATAGACGGATTGCGCATCGTGAATAATTTGTTGCAGGCAGATGTTCTTTTCCAGAATATTGCTGGCAAAAACGTTTGCTCTTTCTGCTGCATGCATTGGATATAGGTGGACCACTGTGCCTTCCAAATATAGCGCTGCACCGCTGATATCCGCATTTTCGCTCAGAAAAGTGCCGGCAATCTGCTGCACTTGCTTTTCTCCCAAAGCAGGTAGGGATTGGAGCAGCCGTTGATATACGACCTGACTGGAAATTCCTGCCGCCAAATTTGCATGTATCGCTGCGGCACGTTCCTTTTCTTGTTGCATCGTACTGCTGAAATTTTTGCTTTGAATCATCCATCCGGTTATCGTTGTTGCCAATATAACAAGCAGAAGTGCAGTGAGAAATATTCTCTGCCAAAGTTTCATTGTATTCGCTCCAGACGATATCCTATTTTCGGAATCGTTACCAACTGGTTGTGCAGCTTTAGCTTTGCACGGAGCTGCTGAACGTGGATATCTACCGTTCGCGTTTCCCCGGCGAAGTCATACCCCCATACTGCTGTGAGCAGACGTTCCCGTGTCAGCGCAATATCTGTGTTTTGGGTAAAAAAAACCAGCAAGTCAAACTCTTTCGGGGTTAAGGCAATTGCTTTTCCAGCCTTTTTGACCATATGCCGGTTCAGGTCGACTTGTATGTCTCCATATGTCAAAAGTATTTGTGCTTTATTTGTCCGCCGTAGTACGACTTCAATCCGCGCCAGCAGTTCCACCACTTCAAAAGGCTTGACGATATAATCTTCCGCTCCGCTTCGCAGTCCACGCACGCGGTCACTGACTTCCTGCATGGCTGTAAGAAAAATAACAGGAACCCCTTTGGTTCGAATTTGTTCCATAACGCTGAAACCGTCTAACTGGGGCAGCATAACGTCTAAAAGCACAAGGCTGAACGATTCGTGCATGATTCGATAGACAGCCGTTTTCCCGTCGTCGCACTGCTCACTTTTATATCCTACAATTTCAAGTGCCGCTGCGATCATTTTGGAGATGTGCGGATCATCTTCTACAATTAGTATCTTTATCAACTGTCTGTCACCTCCCAAAAATGAAAAAATATATGTATATGCTGTAATTTGTTAACAAAAGTATACCATATGCAGCGACAAATTACAAAGTCAGCTTTTTCCTTTTTACATTTTTCTTACATCTTTTTGCGGACATGCTGTCCGGTTTTATTGTAAGATGCAAACAGCGGCGCCGCAAGACGCATACCTCTTTTCATCGTTTTCTCCAACTTTCTTCCACGCGGCGCCGCAATGGGCTTTTATTACTTTTTACGTCGCCGTAGAGGCGGCGAAAGGAGAAGTACTATGCGACAACACTATTTATACATATTTTTGCTTGCCGGACTGCTTATTCTTTTGTGTGCTTTGTGTGCGTGCGGCGATACACAGGAACCTATACCGGTTAAACCATTTGTTAATACAGACGCACAGGATTCCTCTGCTCCTACTAATACAGACGCAGCCGCTTCTCCAAAAGGAATGATCTTAATTGATCCGGGGCACGGATTCGATGATCCTGGCTGTACGGCTTATGACGGCAGCTTTACAGAAGCGCAGATTACGGAAGCTGTTGGCGGTCTGCTCCAAGAGGAACTGGTATCGAGAGGGTGGAATGTGGAACTGACCCATGACGGCAAGCATATGCCTGATGCGGGACTGCTGCATGAAAGCGCGCGGAAGATGCCGCTGCGAAACGATATAAATGTAAATCCGCAGGAATGGGTATGCGATAACAACCTGTTTAGTAAATACGAACGTGTGTTGTATGCCAATGCACGCAATCAGGAAACGCCAGTCACTTTGTTTCTTTCGCTGCATGTCAATTCTGTTGAGACTTCCGCGCAGACGGTAAGGGGATTTGAAATCGACTATTATAAGGAGCATCCTGACGCATTTGCTGCTCACAGTTTTTCCGAAATACTTGGCAGCATACTTGAAAATACGTTTCATCAAAAGGCAAAGATTTTTGCGGATAATAAAAAGGAAGCATTTGTTGTAACAAAGTATACGGATATGCCTTCCGTGTTGCTGGAAATGGGATATGCCAGCAATACGGAGGATGCGGCTCTGCTCGCTAGCGCGAAATTTCAAATGCGGTTGGCACAGGCAATTGCGGACGCGGTAGATAATATTTTTAAGTAGAACTGCGGACGCGCGTTTTACAGAAGTACATAGCCATGCAACGATCAATACATTGCGTTTGACTGCACCTTCCAATACCATGAAGGTAGGGGAAACATTGACTGTCCGGCCAGAGGAAATTTTGAAGGTTGATGATACAGCCAATAGTCTTTCGTATGCATCTGTGATTGTTCTTAAGGAGGATTACGATCCGGAAAAGGAATATACGCCCGCAGCTTTCCCGCAGTTTGCTTTTTCCGCTGTAGAAAAATCTGTTATTACAGAAGACAACGCATACTTGACACTGACGTTGGCGGAGCCTGGATATTGCAATTTTTACAGAGCAATAACTGCGCTTGCCCTGTATCCTACTATTTTGTTTGTAATATCTGGCGAATCTATTGTTGTTCCGGATATTTCTGTTGAGCCTGTATGGGAAATTTCCGATACGTCCATCGCAGATTTTATAACACCGGATCCAGGAGAGAACGGAGAAATGGCAATCAAGGGCTTGCAGCCAGGAACGGTCACAGTAACATATATTCCTTCGCTTGGATATTACTTGGGAAAAGACTATGCGGTTACGTATGAAATCACTGTGACAGAAGAAGATACCTCTTCTGAAGGAACGGAATTGACATCTGGCAGCGAAACGACCGATACAGGCTCCCAAGATACGAAAACCAATTCGCAAACGAGCGACAGGACTTTTGCATCTCTGTGTGTACTTGTTGGAGCCGCGTTTGTTGGCTGTGCGGCGGTAGTAGTTGTTCGGTATAGACAAAAGACTTCTTTCTGACAGTTTTGTGCATATATTAAAAAGCTTACAGGAAAAATTCCTGTAAGCTTTTTAATATGTTCATTTTTAGAGACTGTCAAGGTATCCGCAGGCTGGTTGACAAAGGAGCGGCTTTGGGGTATACTATGTAAGAATTGCATTACACAGTGTAAAAGGGATCGTTATAAATGAAGAAATTACTATTTTTAATTAATCCCACTTCCGGGAAAAGGGCGCTGGAAGATTCTCTCATGCATGTGGTGCGTATTTTTTCCGACGCAGGATTTGATGTGAATATCCATTTATCAAAAGATCAGGATGATCTTTATCATTGTGCATATAACGGTGGCACTTACGACTTAATTGTTTGTTGCGGCGGAGACGGTACGCTGAATATTGTAGTAAACGCGGTATATCAGTCGGGCAATAATACGCTTATTGGGTATATCCCCGGTGGTACTACTAACGATTTTGCGAACAGTCGACACATTGACAGTATAGCAACAGGCGCAGCAAAGCAAATCGCTGAAGGTATCGTGCGAGATGTAGATTTAGGAATCCTGGAAGAAAAGCCCTTTGTTTATGTAGCGGCTTTTGGCATGTTTGCAGATGTTTCCTATCTGACAAGCCGAGAGAATAAGCAAAACTTTGGGCATGCTGCTTATGTGTTCAGCGGTATCAAATCTTTTGCGAAGGCAAAAACATATAGCCTGCGCATAGAGCATGATGGAGAAGTACTGGAAGGGGATTTTATTTTCGGTATGGTCAGCAATTCCAAGCGAATCGGCGGATTTGAACTTCCCATCATCAAAAATGTTTTGTATGATGACGGGGAAATGGAGGTTACACTGGTTCGTAAGCCGAAAAATACGATGGATACAACGCATCTTCTGAACTGTCTGCTTACGCAGTCTTCTGATGAAGCCAACATCCATACGTTTAAGACGGCTTCTCTGCGTTTTTCTTGCGATGAGGAAATTCCCTGGTCGCTGGACGGAGAATTTGGAGGTGCTTTTAAGAGCGGAGAAATTCAGGTAAAAGGCGGCGCTGTCCGCATGATTTTTTAATTTTGAAGATAACACGAGGACTTTTATGATTACAGTAAGCAATTTATCCTTTCAATTTGACGGGCAGTATTTATTTAAAAATGTTGATCTGAAATTTACGCCGGGCAACTGCTACGGTGTAATCGGTGCAAACGGTGCAGGAAAGTCTACATTCTTTAAGCTTTTGTGCGGAGAACTGGAGCCCACTACAGGAAATGTTGAGATTCCCCAGACGGTCCGTATGTCCGTACTGCGTCAGGATCATTTTGCCTTCGATGCTTTTACCGTCTTGGATACAGTTATTATGGGAAACCAACGTCTGTACGATATTATGAAAGAGAAAGACGCCATCTATGCTAAGGAAGATTTTAGTGACGAAGATGGGATTCGTGCGGCTGAGCTGGAAGGCGAATTTGCCGAACTGGATGGATGGGAAGCGGAGAGCGATGCGGCAAAGCTGCTGCAAGGATTAGGGCTGTCAATTGATATACTGGAAACGGAAATGAGCGCGCTGCGTGATAGCGATAAGGTAAAAGTATTGCTGGCCCAGGCCCTTTTTGGAAATCCAGATATTATTCTGCTGGACGAGCCTACAAACGGACTGGATCTTGCAGCTACCAGGTGGCTGGAAGATTTTTTGGCGGATTATTTTGGTACGGTACTGGTAATCTCTCATGACCGGCATTTTCTAAACAATGTGTGTACCAATATAGTAGATATTGATTACAATGAAATCAAAATGTATGTGGGTAACTACGAGTTTTGGTACGAGTCTAGCCAGCTGATCCAGCGGCTGATGAAGGCGCAAAATAAGAAAAACGAAGAAAAAATCAAGGATCTGCAGGAATTTATTTCTCGTTTTTCCGCGAATAAGTCTAAATCTAGGCAGGCCACCAGCCGTAAGAAACTGTTGGACAAGCTGACAGTACAGGAATTACCCGCATCCAGCAGGCGCTATCCCTTTATCGGATTTGATATGGATCGGACGCCTGGAAAGGATATTCTGTTTGTAACGGATCTTGCAAAAAGCGAAAACGGTCAGCCGCTTTTTTCTAATGTATCCTTTACGGTGGGTCGAGATGACAAAATTGCTTTTGTGGGCAACGAGCTCGCGATTACCGCTCTGTTCCGCGTTTTGATGGAAGAAATAGAACCGGATGCCGGTTCTTTTAAATGGGGGATCAGCATTACAAAATCTTATTTCCCGCATGACCATTCTGCGTATTTTAATGGTCATGATGAAAATATGCTGGATTGGCTGCGGCCTCTTGCAAAGGATCAAACGGAAACTTATCTGCGGGGAATGCTGGGACGTATGTTGTTTTCCGGAGACGCGCCGCTGAAAAAGGTCAGCGTGCTGTCCGGAGGAGAAAAAGTGCGGTGCATGTTTTCTAGAATGATGCTGTTTGGATCTAACTTTTTGATTGTGGATCAGCCCACCGACCACTTGGATTTGGAATCCATCACTGCAGTGAACAACGGTTTGCGGGATTTCAAGGGAAATGTGTTGCTTTCATCGCATGACTATGAAATTGTAAATACCGTCGCAAACCGCATTATAGAAATCCGTCCGGACGGAATGACAGATTTTCTAGGTACATATGACGAGTATGTAGCAAAAAAGGAAGAAGAGGCAGCTCGCTTAGCACAGGCGTAATCACTTCTTCTTCTCGACATCAAGAATAAAAAGGACACGGCATGCCGTGTCCTTTTTATTCTTGATGTTACGCCTTTTCCCGTTCAAAGAAATATTTTTGATTATGACATTTTATGCTTTGAACCAGTCCAATAAGCATATACATTGCTAGCAGAGAGGAGCCTCCGTAACTCATAAAGGGAAGGGTGATTCCGATAACCGGAAGCATTGCCAGACACATCCTGATGTTTTCCAGCGTTTGGAACATAAGAACCGCAACGACTCCAGCACAGATGTATGCACCATAGTCCTTTCGGGCGATACGGGCGATCCAAATCAGACGAATTACCAGCGTAGTCATTAGCGCCATATATAAGAAACAGCCGAAAAATCCAAACTTTTCCGCAAGAATAGCAAAAATGAAATCGGAATAGCAGTCGGGGATTAACTTATATTGGGTTCCTCCGGAAAATCCGGAGCCAAGAAAGCCTCCCGCCGCTATAGCGGTACGGCTGCTTAGCGCTTGAAAACCCTTTCCAAGAGGATCTAATTCCGGGTCAAAACCGCAGATGATTCGTAGTCTTTGGGTTTCGCTTAAAAATTTCCATAGGATAGGTGACGCTGCCGCCACAAGGGCAAACGCCCCGATAAAATACCAGATAGAAAGGCCACCTACAAGAAGCATAACAGCGATGATTCCAAGATATACTAAGGCAGATCCCAGATCTCCCGTCATCAAAACTAAACCGAAGATAATACCTCCATGAATGGCCAATCCAGCTACATTTTTGATATGGTTGATATCGTCCTGTACACGTTTGATGTGTCGAGAATAGGTAATGATGAATAAAAACTTTACATATTCTGACGGCTGTATATCGAAAGGAACACCAGGAATGCGCAGCCATGCCTTGTTTCCGCGATCCCCTTTCCCAAAGATGATTACGGAGGCCATTGCAAGGACTGCCAGGACAAAAATCCATATGCCGAAGCGTTTGACCAGTTTGTCGTAATCCAAATATGCCAGAACAAACATTACGCAGATTCCAAGAACTGCCGCGATAGATTGAACGATCGCGTATCGGGAGCCGACTTTATTCGCCGCTCCTGCTAGTGTAACAATAGAAAGTGCGGTCATACCCAGCACGCAAAATAGGATTACGTAATCAATTTGACGCAGCTTTTCTTTCAGGGAAACAGAAAATTCTTTCAGGGTAAAACCTCCTTTCTATATCGCTACTTCGTATTTTTAATATGCGATTGCCCAGTATACCATATGCTTTGCGGGTTTGCCGCAGCAGACACACCGGTCAGACAGCTGTTCCTGCTGGAAGGGAATACACCGAGAACATACACCGGTTTCTTCTTTTACCTGGTCTTCGCAGGCTTCATCACCGCACCACATGGCTTTAACAAAGCCCTCTCCGTTTTGCGCAATAGCGTTTTTGATCTCTTCTATGGTAGTACAAGCGTAGGTATGGGCCTTCCGATTGGCCAACGCTTTTTCGTACATGCCCGTACGCACCTGCTCTAACCGTTCTGCCACCACTTTTTCTATATTTTCCAGTGCATCAAAATTCTTTTCCCGATTATGACGCTGGACGGTGACGCATTTGCCTTCCGCAATATCTCGGGGTCCAATTTCAATACGAAGAGGAACGCCCTTCATCTCATACTCAGCAAACTTCCATCCGGGAGAATTATCGCTGTCGTCTACCTTTACCCGGAATTGACCCTTGAGGCGATCTCGCAGTGCGTATGCTGCTTCCAATACACCCTCTTTTTGCTGCTGCACCGGAACGATTACGACTTGAATGGGCGCTACAGCCGGGGGAAGAACCAGACCGTTGTTGTCTCCATGCGACATAATCAATCCGCCAATCATCCGGGTAGAAACGCCCCAAGACGTCTGGAAGGGATGTACCAGCTTGTTTTCTTTATCTGTATATTTTATATCAAAGGCTTTGGCAAAACCGTCGCCAAAGTAATGAGAGGTGCCTGCCTGCAGCGCCTTGCCATCATGCATGAGCGCCTCAATGGCGTAAGTGGCTTCCGCGCCGGCAAACTTATCGCTTTCGGTTTTTCTTCCTTTGATAACCGGAATGGCCAAATCCTGCTCGTGGAAATCAGCATAGCAATTCAACATACGAATGGTTTCTTCTTCTGCCTCTTTTGCTGTAGCATGAATAGTATGACCTTCCTGCCAGAGAAATTCTCTGGAGCGCAGGAAGGGCCGAGTGGTTTTTTCCCACCGCACAACGGAACACCACTGATTGTACAGCTTCGGCAGATCCCGGTAGGATTTCACTACGTTTGCATAGTGCTCACAGAACAGCGTTTCTGAGGTAGGACGCACGCAGATCCGTTCGGCAAGAGGCTCGCTTCCTCCATGGGTGACCCATGCTACCTCAGGCGCAAAACCCTCTACGTGTTCTTTTTCTTTATTTAACAGGGATTCCGGGATGAACATAGGCATATATACATTTTCATGCCCGGTTTCCTTAAAACGAGCGTCCAAATTTTTTTGAATCAGCTCCCAGATCGCATATCCGTAAGGGCGGATTACCAGGCAGCCTTTTACGCTGGAATATTCAATTAGTTCTGCTTTTTTGCAGATATCCGTATACCATTTTGCAAAATCCTCGTCCATGGAGGTGATTTGCTCCACCATTTTTTTATCGTTTGCCATTGGTTACCTCTTTATAAATGTAAATATAGTAAATATTGTATATCAGAATTGTCTGTTTGTCAAACGACTTATTCTTTTTTCAGTCTGGCAAAAGATGCCATTAGCTTTTTAATTCCTATTTTATCAAATTCTACTTCATATAGTACATCTGCGCCCATTGGCTTTACAGACAATATCGTTCCGTTGCCAAAAGTAGTATGCCGGACTCTGGCCCCCGTATCAAAGCGTTCCAGTGGTGCCACGGTACGTGGCGCAGCGCCTGTTTTGGATCGAGGTGCCCCCATACCGGATAAATTCCCGGTATAGGCGGCCCGTTCCTCTCCGGTTCCATATCCGCTGCCGGGCGCATTTTTGTTGTAGATGGGAGTGCCTCCGGACCGCTGGAAAGTTCCTTTCGTATAAGCACGCTCGCCTACCGACTGATAATCGGTAAAGGTATCATCTGCCTCTTCTAAAAGCCAGGGTGGAATCTCACCGGCAAATCGGGATTTTTTATTGTATTGGGTACTGCCGTTAAGCATACGCTGGTGTACATGGGTGATGTAAAGCCGCTGCCTGGCCCGGGTGATAGCTACATATGCCAGACGCCGCTCCTCCTCAATTTCCGTAGGATTCATAATGGCCTGAAATCCTGGGAAGATACCTTCCTCCCAACCAGGAAGGAATACATTTTGAAATTCCAAGCCCTTTGCGCTGTGAATGGTCATCAGCACCACCGCGTCCGCAGCTTCGTCATATCGGTCAATATCCGAGACAAGGGCTACATCTTCCAGAAATTCGGACAGGGAAGGGGTAGCTGTTGTGCTTTCGTACTGAGCAGCGGTGGAAACCAGTTCACCAATGTTATCCAACCGCTCCTTCTCCGCCTCACCGGCAGCGATCCACATTGCCTGATACCCGGATTTTACACAGATTTTTTCAATAAGTGCAGAGATTTTTGATTCCTTTGCATCCGTTCGCAGTTCATCTATCAATTCCGCCAGTGCCATCATTGCCTTTGCGGCACTGGAGGGAATAGCGGTATATGTATTAGCACGTGCCAATACATCCAGCAGGGGAATCTGCAGCTCATCCGCAATTGCTATGGCTGTGTTGATGCTTTTTTCACCAATTCCACGGCGGGGCGTGTTGATAATTCTTCGCAGGCGCACGCTGTCCGACGGATTATTGACAACGGATACATAGGCTAAAACATCTTTGATTTCCAGACGGTCGAAGAACCGCAGCGCTCCCAGCATACGATAGGGAATACCGCTTTTCGCCAGCGCCTGCTCTATGGCGCGGGACATGGCGTTGGTTCGGTATAGAACGGCAAAGGAAGAAAACGCACCGCCGTCCTCGTGCAGTTCCGCAATGGTATCTGATATAAACCGGGCTTCATCCAACTGGGTGGAGAGCTTTTTCAAAAGAATTTTTTCGCCCTCGTCTCCTTGGGTCCACAGTTTTTTGCCTTTTCTTTCTTTATTATGCACAATGACTGCGTTGGCCGCGTCCAAAATCCGTTTGGTTGAACGATAGTTTTGTTCCAGGCGAATCACTTTTGCGTTTGGATAGGTGTTGTCAAAAGTAAGGATATTTTCAATGGTAGCGCCGCGGAATTTGTAGATAGACTGGTCGTCGTCTCCAACTACCATCAGATTTTTGTATCCTCCTGCCAGAAGGGATACCAGTTCAAATTGGGCGCGGTTTGTATCCTGATACTCGTCAATGGAAATATAGCGGAAACGATTTTGCAGATTTTGCCGTACATTCTCAAAGTTTTGCAGCAAAGTGACTGTCTGCATGATGATATCGTCAAAGTCCAGCAGATTGGAAGCCTGCAGACGGGACTGATACAATTCGTATACTTGACCGATTTTGCGCAGTCGACTGTCGCTCCCTACTTCCATTTGGTATTCTTCTGGAGTCATGAGATGGTTTTTGGCGCGACTAATTTCTGTAAGAATACTTTTCGCGGGAAGAAATTTGGCATCAATGTTCAATTGCTTCATACATTCCGCAATCAGTTTTTTCTGGTCGTCTGTATCGGCGATGCCAAAGCCGGATCCGTAACCCACTAATTCTCCATGGCGGCGCAGGATTCGCATACAAACAGAGTGAAACGTACCGGTCCAGATATCCTGCACCTGAGAGGAGTCTTCTCCGAAAATAGAAGTAAGTCTTGTCTTAATCTCTCCGGCAGCTTTATTGGTGAAGGTGACGGCCAATACAGACCATGCCGGCGGTGGGTTCACCGCGAACCGTTCCAAATACTCTCCAAGCTGTTCACCTTCCAATTGCATAGCTTCAGTCATAGACTGCAAGTCATCGGCAGTACAGCCCTCTGGTACATAATCTGTCATATATGCGTCGCCGTAACGAATAATATACGCAAGGCGACTGACAAGAACGGTTGTTTTTCCACTGCCCGCTCCTGCTAAAATCATCAGCGGGTTATGAATGGTATAGATACATTCCCGCTGCTGGGTGTTCAGGTGGCTGTAATATTTATCAAATAGCTTGCGTTTCTGTACAGTATACTGCAGACGCAAAGTTTCGTTTTCCATAACATCTCCGTTCTTTGGAAAAAAGTATCAATTAAAATTATATCATATCCCTCTATTCTTGTCCATAAAAGGACGACAAATTTCCATGAAATCTTTCTCTATTTTATGTCTGCCGCGGTATTTTTTAAAAATCTATTTACAGAGTCAAATCAAATGTGGTATGATATTATTGCAATATAATTAAGAAGAGGATGTGAATCCAATGGAAAAATATTATCAGCCTGAGATCGAGTGCGCGCCGATTGAGGAGATCAAGGCGTGGCAAAATGAAAAGCTCGTCGCTCAGGTGCGGCATGTCTGGGACAATGTAGCCTATTATAGGAATCTGATGCAGGAACAGGGGGTCACGCCCGACGATATCCGCAGCACGGATGATTTATATAAATTGCCTTTTTTAACAAAGGCGGATCTGCGGGAGGCATATCCTTACGGCCTTTTGGCAAAGCCCCTGTCCGATTGTGTGCGTATTCAGTCAACCAGCGGCACTACCGGTAAGCGTGTTGTAGCGTTTTACACCCAAAAGGATGTGGATTTATGGGAAGAATGTTGTGCAAGAGCCATTGTAGCGGCTGGCGGTACCAAGGATGATGTATGTCAGGTTTGTTACGGATACGGTTTGTTTACCGGAGGACCTGGACTGCACGGCGGATCCCACAAGGTTGGATGTCTGACCCTTCCTATGTCCAGCGGAAATACGGAACGGCAGATTCAATTTATGCTGGATTTGCAGTCTACCATTTTATGCTGTACCCCTTCTTACGCGGTATACATAGGCGAGACGCTTCGGGATATGGGATATTCTAAAGAGGACATTCACTTGAAAGCGGGTATTTTTGGCGCGGAACCCTGGACGCAGGAAATGCGTCGGGATATTGAGAATACGTTGGGCATTAGGGCATATGATATATATGGACTGACGGAGACTTCCGGTCCCGGCGTATCGTTTGAGTGCAGTGAACAAACGGGTATGCATATCAATGAAGATCATTTCCTAGCGGAGATTATTGATCCAAATACGGGAGAGGTGCTTCCGGAGGGAAGCAAAGGAGAGTTGGTATTTACCAGCCTGGATAAAGAGGCATTCCCGTTGCTGCGATACCGGACAAGAGATATATGTGTGCTCAGCCGAAAAAAGTGTTCTTGTGGCAGAACCCATATCAAAATGAGCAAGCCTATGGGGCGCAGTGATGATATGATGATCATTCGCGGCGTGAATGTTTTCCCGTCTCAGATTGAAACGGTATTGCTGAAGCAGGGGTATACCTCCAATTATCAAATCGTAGTGGACCGGGTAGGCAGCACGGATACCTTTGATGTGTATGTGGAAGTTACAGAAGAACAATTTGCCGATACGGTACGGGAACTGACATTGCAGGAAGAACAGCTTGCCGGCGCTATGAAGCTGATGCTGGGTATCAATCCAAAGGTACATCTGGTACAGCCCAAATCTATTGCACGCAGCGAGGGAAAAGCTGTGCGGGTAATTGACAAAAGAAAGCTGCATGACTGATTGGCAGCAGAGAAAGGATGAAATCCATGGGTGTCAAACAAGTTTCTGTTTTTTTGGAAAATAAATCGGGTCAGCTTGCCGATGTATGCGCTGTTCTTGCCGAGAATGGTATGAGTTTGCGAGCGTTGTCTATTGCAGATACAAAAGAGTATGGTATTCTTCGGGTAATTGTACCGGACGCGGAGAGCGCGCTGGAGGTTTTACGTAGGGCAGGATATACCTGCAAGATTACGCAGGTGCTAGCAGTGGAAATCGACGACCGCCCAGGCGGCATGGCATATGCGTTGCAGGTGTTGTCTGAGGCTGGAATCAGTGTAGATTACGCCTATGCTTTTATCTCTCATAAAGCGGGATATGCACACATGATTTTGCGCGTTTCCAATATAGATGAAACGGTAAAGGCGTTAACTGAAGCTGACATCCGTACATTGGAAATGGATTCGTTGCTTACGGAATAAGGTATTATGAAGAAAAGCCCACCGAAAATCGGTGGGCTTTTCTTATTTTAATTTATCGCTTCTGACGGTAGTTACATCTTCCAATACATTTGCCTGATCAGCCACCCATTCCTGCACATACCGGTATTGTGTCGTTTCCTGGAAATCTGGCAGCAGGTTGTAATGGTCTAGAAAAGCTTCCACCTCGGCGTCGTCGGTAAGCTCATATTGCTCTCCATAGGAAAGCAGTGCGCTTTCATAATATGCGTCGTCGAATTTCAGATTTTCACATCGGGCAATATAATATAGAATCATATCTTCAAAGCATTCTTGTTCCGCTTCCGATTTCAGAAAATCGTAAAA
Source organism: uncultured Eubacteriales bacterium (assembly GCA_910586545.1). Lineage (GTDB taxonomy): Bacteria > Bacillota > Clostridia > Oscillospirales > CAG-272 > Avispirillum. The sequence goes on along the minus strand of CAJUIQ010000012.1, from coordinate 25,683 downwards.
TTTTTCTATATCGTCATAACCAAAAACATCTTTTACATATTCTTTCAGAGATATGTTCTCGCTTTGGGCCATATTCCGATATCTATCCAGCAAGCTTTCGTATTTTTCATCATATTCCTTTTCAGGAACTTGGAGCAGTTTACTGTTATCTATCAGATACTGCCATGTCAATATCACCTTATAGGAGGCCAGATACTGATCATATCGCTTTTTTAAATTAGAACGGATCTCGATTTCTCTGCCTTCCCGTGAGGTACCTAACCGCTCCTCATAGAATTCTTCCGTGTCTTCCAGTAGATTGATTTCGTCGACCCGGTCTATATGGATTTCTATGGTGGCTTCCTTACCAGATCTTAAAAGATCCCGATAATAGGGGTCGGGAAAGGTAAAGGTAATTTTTTTGTCCTCTCCTTTTTTCATACCGACAATTTCTTCTTCTAACTGGGGAATATCAAACTCGTTCGTTCCTAGAATAAAGGAATGTCCCTCTCCCTGACTGTTTGTTTCAAAGGTTAAATATTCGTAAACCACGTCGTCTATGGTGCAGGTAGTAGAAATAACAACACGGTCTCCCTGGGCGCAGCCGCGATCCACATCTTTGGTAAAGGGAGAATATACGGCCAAGTCTATACGCATAGCGTTTTCGATATCCTGCTGGGAGGGTGTATAGGATATATTCGGAATCTTGATTCCAGTGTAGTCACAAACTTTTACGTAATCCGGCAAATAATAATCGTAGGGTTCTCCTTTACGATCATAGCTGTTGTAGGCTTTGTCTGTGCATCCAGCGATGCTTAGGATAAACATAAGAAGTGCTAAGGTCCATGCGGTATATTTCATCGTTTTTTTCATAGGATTTCGCCTTTCTTAGAAGATGCATTTTCTTGAGATGAAACTGCCTTATAGTCTTTGGGACGCAAACGGCCGGTGGCCTTCCCCAAAATTTTCATATAAATGGGGGCTAAAAGAAAAGATATACCCAGATACCAGAAAATATAATATCCGTAGTCATAAAAGATATCCATTAATTCTTTAGATGTATAGTTTTGATACCGTATAAAAAAAGGAATGACCTTATTTGCTGATAGAATGACAATATGCAAAATACAGGTAATGCCCAAAGAAAGGAAAGCAGCCCGCAGGGGGGCGAATTGATTCAACCTTTTGGGACTTGAAGAGTGAAACCGTTTTACAGCATATCGGCAGCCGATCCAGAAAGTAAGTCCCAATATGGCACCGGAAAAGAGGATCTCCATTAGGGCAGATAAAGCCCAGGCCTTGATACTGGCGCTGCCTACAACATTTCGCGTAATATTATATAGAAAGAGCAGCACATCACCAATTAAAAGACACAGCATGGACAGTAAAAAGGATGTTCCTCCAGTTTTTTTTCCGAAAAAGGATACAGCGTATATAATGCTGCATACAGCGGCGACAAATGCGGCTCTGGAAAACAACTGCGCGCAAAAACTGCTGATATAGGGCAGGGCATGCAAAAAAAAGGAAGCAGCCCCCGCGATCATAATATCAGAAGCTGCGGCCCTGTAAAGAAGAAATATGATTTTACCTATAACGGTGAAAAGAAATATGGAACATACAGAGCATATATAAAATTTTTTTGCGGTGCTAAATTTTGCCATATCGGCTCCTTTTATAAAACTTTGTATCATTTTATCATAATAGGTTCTGAAAAACAAGTATTTGCAGGGAATTATTTACAAAGGAGAAGAATATATATATTGCAAAATGAAAAGAGGAGGTACAGTCATGGCAAAAAAAGAAATTTGTACAGATAAGGCGCTCTTGGATTTTGCAATGCCCGCAGATTATGAAACAGTAAGCCAGTTTTTGGATATATTTGCGCAGCGGTATGATTTTATATCGATCCAATCCATCGGGGAGACAATTCTCGGACGTCGGATACAAATGGTAAGCCTTGGAGATGAATCCGCTCCCAAAAGCGTTATGTATGTGGGAGCCCATCACGGAATGGAATGGATTACAACTTTGTTTTTGCTTCGATTTATCAACGAATATTGTGAATATTATAAAAGCGGGAAACAAGCTTTTGGGATCAATCTTGGAACCCTGTTTGCTACTCGATGTATTCGTATTATTCCTATGCTGAATCCCGATGGCGCTGAATTGCAGATTCATGGTGTGGAAGAATCGAATCCCCTTCGGGAGAGACTGGAACGGATGAGCGGAGGAGATTATTCAAGATGGCAAGCCAATGCTAGAGGCGTAGATTTAAATCATAACTATAATGCGGGGTTTGCCGCGTATAAGAAGCTGGAAGCGGAATCGGAAATTTTTGCGGGTCCAACCCGATTTTCCGGTGAGAATCCAGAATCGGAGCCGGAAACAGGGGCGCTTTGTAACTATATTCGTTTTAATGGGGATTTGCGTATGATTCTAACGCTGCATACGCAAGGAGAAGAAATTTACTATACTTCTGGAGGATATGCTCCTCCTGGAGCAAAACAGATTGCCACTCAGCTTGGTCGTCTGTCCGGTTATACTGTATCGGAACCGGAGGGACTTGCGTCTTATGGAGGACTGACAGACTGGTTTATACAGGAATTTGACCGGCCTTCCTTTACTATTGAATGCGGGAAAGGAGAAAACCCACTGCCGGAAAGCAAATATTTTAATATTTATGCAGGACTGCGTGAAATGTTGTTCTGCGCGCCGCTTTTGATATAATAGCTGCGGGAGCAGCTATTGATGACTGATTTGCATCGGCGCAGCCGTTCTTCCGCTTTCGCGGCAGAACACACTTCGCGCAGTCAAAAATCATGATATCATGATATAACGAAAAAACGACGGTATAGGGAACTCCCCATACCGTCATTTTTTAGATTATTCAAACCGTTGGATAATGCGGTCACAGAGCGCTGCTGAAAATTGGTCCAGACCGGAAAAGTCCATCGTTGCCTTGTAAATATCTTCCAAACGAAAATGATGTTTTTTGGCTTCTGCGAGGCTATCCAAAGCACCTTCCATAAGAGAAGAAAAGCACTTTTCTCCGAACCGACGCTTTTGTCGGTTGGCAGACAGGACATCTTTGTTTACAAATCGCTGCATGTTTATAATTTTTGTATAGGTAAGTTGCCGGTCCTCGTCTTCTTCATAAGGAACAAATGCTATGTCTTGCCCAGGCAGGTAAAGCTCTGCGATTCCGCCAAGGGGTGAGATGGAACGAACCACAGTCAATCCTTTGGACAGAAGAGCCTTTTCTAAAATGGAAAAGAACACACTGGCTGTGGCGGCACATTCCTTTACAGCTATAACAGTTTGCGCGCTATTGAAAAAAGTAGTCACTCGAACGGCGCCGTTCATAGAAACGGCCAGCGTGCGGCGATTTATAATCTTTCCAGATTCACCGTTGTCCTTAATAGACGATACTAAGCGTCCGACACATTTCTCAAGCTTTTCTTCCAAAATCAGATTCCCGCAGAATCGTTTGGAGGCGGAAATAACAGAGGATGCGCCGGAAAGATATCGATATGCACGGGAGAAACATTCACTTTTCTGCTGCGCAGCGTTTATAATTTCTTCCCGTGCATTTTCCAGCGCGGTGGTGTCCCAGTAATCTCCACTGTTTACAATTTCTCCGCAACTGCCGGCGTAAACCGGGTCTACTGTATGCGGAGCAGTGCCGTCGATTAAGGCAATATGTATATTATCCCGCCGCAGTAAAACGCCGTCCAGACTTTCCGGATCGGAACTGCATAGGATATAAGTACAGGATGCGCCATATTTTGCGGCTTTTTCAGCGCAGCGTCCGATCATTGTGCTTTTGCCGGTTCCGCTCCCGCCTTTTATTATGTATACTTTTGTAAAGGTATCTTCACTAAAGAACTCGCTGTAATCGGATACAAATCCCTCCGGCGTGTTTGCGCCGGCAAAATAAGCGTTTTTCGGTGGAATATTTTGAAAATAAGCAATATGTGAAACCATAACTCTATTCTGCCCTTTCTTTTTTAGCAGTATATGCGCTAAAGAAAAAAGGTGATAAAGTTAATATAAAATGAGCTGAATTACTGAAGCAGTTCCAGAATTTTCTTTTCGCCGTATACCATTTCCCAGTCTGCCGTAAACGCGTCTACTGCATACAGAGTAAGGGGATGGTAGATGAGCTGATCAAAAAGTTCTGGGTTTATAGTTACGGCGGGACATCCCACCATAGAAACCTTATGAACCTGTTCTACGTTTTTAAAGCTGGCTGCCAGCACCTTTGTAGAAATATTGTGTGTTTTAAATAGCGTTACGATTTCTTCTACCACGTGCGCACCGTCAGACACGATGTTATCTAGACGGTTAATGTAGGGAGCAACATAATCCGCGCCTGCAAGCGCAGCAAGTAAAGCCTGCTGCTGCGTGAAGATAGCGGTGGCAGTTACCTTAATATCTTGTCCCTTTAATATTCTGATCGCTTTAAGGCCTTCTGCGGATACAGGAATTTTTACGTAAAAATCCCCACCTGCAATGGCCTTCAGCGCCTGGGCTTCCTTAACGATTTCAGCTGCTGTGTCGCTAGTACACTGAACGTGCAGCATCTTGTCGGGACCAATAATACTGCGAATTTCAGCGATAAGCTGCTTGAAATCGCTTTTTTCTTTAGAAATAATAGTGGGGTTGGTGGTTACACCAGCTATGGGGAAGAATTCCATACAGTGCCGGATCGCCTTTGTATCCGCACTATCAATGATAAACTGCATAATTTTCATTCCTTTCAATATTTAACAAAAATATCATAGCACTACTTTATAAAAAAATCAATTCTATCAATGAACAAAGATTATACCGTATTTTGAAAATATTTGGCGAAAACTTCATAAAACACTGACTGCTTGCAATTTTGCGGGCAATGTGGTATACTTAATTATCATGCAGGGAGGAGGAGATCAGGTGGCACAAAAAAGTGATGGACATAAAGTGATCGTGCTGAACAGAAAAGCGCGGCATGATTATTTTGTAGACGATACGTATGAGGCGGGCATCGAGCTTTTCGGCACGGAAGTGAAAAGTTTGCGTGCAGGCGGAGTGAATTTGAAAGACTCTTACTGCAGGGTCATTCGAGGAGAGCTTATCGCAGTCGGCATCCATATAAGTCCCTATGAGCAGGGAAATATATATAATAAGGATCCGTTGCGGCCTAAGCGCTTGTTGATGCATAAAAAAGAGATTGCAAAGCTTGCCGGACTGATTTCCAGGGACAGTTATACGCTGATTCCGCTATCTCTGTATTTTAGTGGATCCCGGGTGAAGGTAGAAGTAGGTCTTTGCCGTGGTAAAAAGTTGTATGATAAGCGGGAGACAGAGGCAAAAAATCAGGCGAATCGGGAAATTGAGCGGTATGCCAAACTAAGCCGCAGGGGAGAATAAAACTGCGCATTTATTAAATATGGGGCCGCAATGGTTTCGACGGGGATTTTGCGGTATGATAAGCGGGTAGTGTTGAGGAAACACTAAAATAATCCTCACTTAAAAATTAAACGCTGATAATAGCGAACTCGTAGCAGCGTAAGCTGCGCCGCCTTTGGCGGATTGTCCGCGCGGAGAGCGCCACGGCTCCGCCCGGGCATAAAATCAGTGGCCAACGTGCACAATCGGTTATTCTTTGAGATTGTCATGAAAAAAAAGAATACTGGCGAGGGCATCCTGCATGCCGGAGGTCTTTGCCGGGAATTTTAAAAGACATGCTGCACCCGGAGAAAGTCATATCAACGGATTTTCGGACGTGGGTTCGATTCCCACCGGCTCCACCAACATTATCACTGTACGAACCTATAAGGAAAACATTTATGTCCTCCCTTACGGGTTCGTGTTGTCCATTGGCTTATGTAGTATATAAATTGTATTTTAACACTATGAGGAAGTGTCGTTATGCTACAAGAAATAAAATTTCCAAATCAATATAATCAGTGTCCTTCATTTTGCAAAAAAACGGATTGTGCTTTACACGGTAATTGTGTGTTTGGATTTAACAGAATATTTGGCGGTGCAAGAGAATTAAGACTGGATTTTAACCGCTGCAATTTACAATGTGAACTATGCTGGTCAAACAATAACGATTTATCCAGCCTTTTTACAGTTGAAGATGTTTTTAAGAATTTTGTTGAGTGTATCTTTACTAACCACAAATATATATACGAGATAGTAAAACCAAACAAGATCGAAACATTTAAGCTTCAAAGTTTACAGATAATAGGTGGAGAACCTCTCATAAGTTTTGATAGGTTTCAATTCATTTTGGAATTCCTTAAAAAAATTGATGATCTACTCACGGAGAATTTTGAATATTACAGTTCTTCTTTAAAATTGGATTCCTCAAAAAGATTTAGGGTTAAGCTATTTACCAATGGCATTACTATTGGTAATGGTAAAATTAAATTAGAAAAAATAAAGGCACTAAATCAATTTAATCATATACGAGTTGATTTATTAGTATCCATAAAAGGATTTCATGAAGAAGGGTTTTGTGCATTACAAGGTGATACTTCTTGCAACAAGGATTATTTTGAGCATCAGATTTCTTGTCTGGAAAAATTAGTGAGTCTCCCCCAACATACTCTTTATGTGCAGCCTGTTCTCGGATTTTACCATAGTAATCATTTTAATATAAAGGCTCCCCAAATTGATGCAGAAAATATGTTTATATTTAACGAAACCCCACTATCAAGAAGATTATATAACATATTGAAAGATTACATATTGAAAGGAACTGGTTTTTTCGTTGAACCCGTTCATGCCTTGGGAAAAAACGAAAAAGCGATCAATGAATTTTATTTACAAAAGCAGTCATATTTAGAAAGATTAAATTTAATAGAATCTGATCTTAAGAGTAATTCAAAAACAGATTATCGAAAGACCAAGCTAAAGTGCTTATTTACCTTGAAGCCTTAAATTCGAAAAGTGTTCTGGCTGAATTCAATGGGTTCGATCAGCGAGGGCTCGCCTCCACCATCAAGAGACAATAAAAAAGTTATTGTCTCGGAAAACCCCGATTTTATCGGGGTTTTCGCCGTCTTAGGCGGCGAAATTTCGAGAGTCAAAATCGTAGATGTAAAACAGGCATTTTTCCTTTGCGGGGAGAGTCGTACCTAAACAACAACCAAATACTCAACCTATAGGTGTATGGAATGAAAAACTCTATACGCCTTTTTTATTATCCAAAAATTAGAAAAAAAGAAGGAAAAAACAAATGGCCGTCTATCAGCAGGAGCTTATGAGAAAGCTCCCACAATAATAACTGCACTGGCAGCTACAGCGAAAATGAAGAAACACTCAGCGACTTATCTAGACTTATATAGGAGAAAGTGAACTACCCACACGAAAAAATTTACAGGAGAAAAAGGATAGAATAATATTACAAAAATATTTTGACAAAACACAAGTTGTTGAAATATAAGGAAAAATATGGTATGCTAAAATAAAAAATAATAATTTCTGGATTTAGGGAAATCAAGAAATAATGCAGGTATTTGAAAGACGATGCATGTTACTTTGTGAATTTATCAACACAAACGAAGAAGCCAGCTAACGAAAGGAAGAAAAGCAGATGCTCCTCACACCGTTTCACGCCTACTATACGGCAAGGCTTTTGGAAAATCTGCCCCAAGCAGACGCGCTTGTTCCTGTCTTTGCATCTTCCGATATTCGAATCTATCCCTTTCAGACTACGGCGGCAAGTTTCGCTATGCGCTCTCCTTATCAAAAGGGAGTCATCCTGTGTGATGAAGCCGGAATGGGAAAAACTCACGAAGCCATGCTCGTTGTCGTTCAGAGGTGGCTAGAAGGTATGGGAAATATTCTGATTGCTGTTCCCAACGCCGATTTGCTTATGCAGTGGATGGATACCCTTGACCGATACTATACCATCCCCTATGTAGTACTAACAAGCCGTGAGGATTGGGATAAAAATGTATCCGAGGATAATCCGAACGCCTTTGCACAGGACGCCATCATAGTAACCACCTATGATTTTTTAACGGAACAGAAAGAAGCGGCAAGGAAAATTAAGTGGGACTTGACCGTATTTGAGGAATCCAATGCTTTGTCTTCTGTCAGTACCGAGGACAGCAAACAGGCTAAAATCCTAAAGGAAATCGCAGAGGATTCCTTCAAAATTCTGCTAACTGGAACGCCCATTGAGAAAAATATCATGGACTTGCACGGTCTCATGTACTTTATAGACGAAACCGTCCTGCCGGATGCCGAAACCTATATGAAGCGGTATCTGCGAAAGCCGGAAAACTACCCGGAACTGGCAGAACAGGTCAGCAAATACTGCTTCCGCACCCTGCGCGCACAGGCAAAGCAGTATGCCAAAATCCCTGAACGTATCCTTGTCACATTAGAATATACACCATCCCTGCGGGAGCAGAAGCTGTATGATTTGCTGTACGCTTATGTGAATAAGGAACATAAAATCGCATTTCCCGAAATGAATAGCTATGACCTCGCCTTGCGGCTCCTTGGACTGCAAAGTTCCTCCACGGCAGCGATCCTGCAAACGATAAAAGGAATTATCAAACGGCTGGAACATCTGTCGGATGCAGAAGAGGAACTGAACGAATTCCGAGAAATGGAATCCCTTGCCGAAAGCATCGAAACAGACGAAAAGGCAAAGCTCTTGCTCAAATATTTGCAGAAAGTCCTGCCGCTCCTACGCAGACTTGGCGCAAATAAAAAAGCAGTCATCTTTACTGAAAGCGTAGAAACGCAAAAGTACCTATACAACCTTTTGCAAGAGAAATATCAAACACAGATTTACAACGGCTCTGCCGATTACTCCGCAATCAAAACATTCAAAGAACACGGCGAAATCCTCCTTTCCACCGATATCGGCGCAAGAGGCTTTGATTTGCAGGAATCGGCGCTTGTAATCAATTATGACCTGCTGTATAACACGCTGAAAATGGAACAGCGAATTGACCGCTGTCACCGGCTGGATCAGCCCAACGATGTACTGGCAGTGGCTTTTATCAATAAAAACAACTTTGCCGATGTGCGCAAACTGGAACTGGTCAATAAACGCTTCCTGGTATCGGACGGCGTGTTCGGCGTGTCCGACCCGGTCATTGGCGGCTTTACTAGCGACTTGACTGCCGCCATCAGCACGCTCACCAAAAAGGCGCGGACAAAAGAACAAATACATAATGATTACATAGCGGCGCTTGGCGCACATGAAGCAGAAAACAGGAAGCTTGTGGCCGATGCGGAAAATGTCCTGTTCACCACCTTTACAAGAGAGCTTGCCAGTAAGGTAAAAATCACACCAAAGTACACAGAGGAAAGAGCAAAGGAATATTGCGCGCAGCTATGGGAAGTCGTAAAATTCTTTTTTGCGCAATATAACGCCAATCATACCGATTGTTATTTTGAAATTGACGAGAAAGAACAAACCATAACCGCAACAAATTATACGGAACTTCCCATGCTGTTCTATTATTGGTCAAATGGCGGCAGCAGGAAGTATAAGAGTCAAAAGAAATACGGAATGTCCCCAGACATTAAACCGAAATTCGGACGGATCACGTTCTCAAGCCTTTTAGCGCAAGGGATACTGCGTCAATTGGAATGCGCCGATGAGGGAACGATAGTCGTAGATGCAGACATACAGAACTGTCATATCGCGCTTTATTCGGTCGCAATCAAGCCTTGTAACAAAGAATACGCCTTCTTGATCGGCAAAACCGATACCGGAGAATTGCTGTCGGAGGAAGAATGCAGGAAAATTTTCTCCCTTCCTGTTTTAACCTATACAGAGGGCGAACATAAATCTGCACATTGGCTGAGGGCTTCCATGACAGGCAACCGCCATGAGCTTGACCGCTGTATTGATACGGACGAGCTTTTGGAAAAGGAGGCAGAGCAGCTCACGCCCTTGCAGGCAGAGGAAATTGACCGCATGAAGCTCCAAACGGCCAAAAATAAATCTGCATTGCGCCGTGCTGTGGACGTACTGGAAAAGCAGGTAAAAGGAATGGAAAACGAGCTTGCCGGAACGGATGACAGACTGCTGCGGCTCAAATTGCAAAAGCAGATCAACACAGTACATAAAGAATTTATGCAAAAGCAGGAGACACAGTTTTTTGAGGAATTGCAGTTGGATTTAAAACTGGAAAAAGATATTGAGGAATTTCTTGGAAAAGAAAAGCCGACCGCAAGTGTGACAAGAGAATTTGTGATTCAGGTAACAGGTAATAAGTAACAGGTAACAGGTGGAGATGAAAATGGAAAATACAGTTTTACAGAAAAGTATGGATTTTGCTGTACGAATTGTTCGTCTGTATCAGTACCTTTGCAACGAGAAAAGAGAATTTGTAATGTCGAAACAGCTTCTGCGGAGCGGTACAAGTATAGGAGCTAATTTAAGAGAAGCCAAATACGCGCAAAGCACAAATGATTTTATAAGCAAGAACTCTATCGCATTAAAGGAAACTTCTGAAACGGAATACTGGCTGGAATTGTTGTACAAAACAGACTTTTTAACAGACAAAGAGTATCATGACATCAATTCCGATTGTTCAGAAATCGCTAAGATGCTAACGGCAATCGTTAAAACTACAAAAGAAAATAACTGTTAACTGTTACTTGTTAACTACTAAAAGGAGAAACACTATGAAATTGGATGGATTAAGCATGGATTTAGAAAAAGCGAATATGGAGAAATTGCGCTCTGTTTTTCCGGAGTGTTTTTCCGAAAACAAGTTAGACATCGACAAACTTCTGTCCCTCTGCGGAGAATACATCGACAACGATTTTGAAAAGTATAAATTCGAGTGGCACGGCAAAGCTGAAAGTCTGCGTCTTGCGCAGAAGCGGTCAACGGGAACACTCCGCCCCTGCCCGGAAGAAAGCGTGAATTTTGACACCACGCAAAATCTCTATATAGAAGGCGACAATCTGGAAGTTCTCAAGCTGCTGCAAACATCCTACTACCGCAAGGTGAAGATGATTTACATTGATCCGCCCTACAACACGGGCAATGACTTTGTGTATGAGGATGACTTTGCCGATCCGATGGCGCGGTATAAGGAAGTGACCCAGCAGACCACAAAAAGCAATCCCGAAACGATGGGCAGATATCACACCAACTGGCTGAACATGATGTATCCCCGTTTACGCCTTGCTGCAAACCTTCTTAGAGACGACGGCGTAATTTTTATCAGTATAGATGATAATGAAGTTACGAATCTACGTAAGCTTTGCGATGAGGTGTTTGGTGAGGAAAATTTTGTGGGAACATTTACTTGGCAATCAAAAAAAGGTGGTGGAAGCGATAATAATACAGTTGTACGAGATCAAGAGTATGTTTTGTGTTACGGCAAATCCATTATTTCAGGAGATTTTTTCAATCGAATCATACTTGAAGCGGAGCCTTTAGATTGTGAAGATGAACATGGTCAGTTTCGTCGGGGGCGAGAGTTAAATAAGTGGGGATCAAATTCACGCCGTGAGGATAGACCTACTATGTTTTTTCCTATCCCCGGTCCAAATGGTGAAGATGTCTATCCAATAAGAAACGATGGAACGGAAGGATGTTGGCGTTGGGGTAAAGAAAATATGTTATCTGCCGTAAAAAATGGTGATGTTGAATTTTCATTAAGAGACGATGGAACTTATATTGTCTATGAAAAAATTAGAACTACTGAACCTCGGTTAAAGCCATATAGAACAATGCTTGAAAATGTTGGTGCTACAGCAGATGGTTCAAAACTCATAAAAGCTATTTTTGATGATTTAAAAATTTTCGACTTTCCAAAACCGATTGACTTGATTAAGAAGCTATTAGAAATGGGAAGTTCTGACAACGACATCATCCTCGACTTCTTCTCCGGCTCTGCCACGACCGCCCATGCTGTCATGCAGCTTAACGCGGAGGACGGTGGCAGCCGCAAATTTATCTGTGTGCAGTTTCCCGAACTGTGCGATGAAAAGAGCGAAGCCTATAAAGCGGGATATAGAAATATCTGCGAGATTGGCAAGGAGCGCATCCGCCGCGCAGGAGCAAAGATAATAAGTAACAAGGAACAAGTAACAGGTAACAGTGAAACGATAGGCGAGGATAAAACTGTTAACTGTAACCTGTTACCTGTTAACTCACCGGATGTTGGCTTCAAGGTATTCAAGCTGGACACCTCCAATATCAAGCTTTGGGACGGAACGCCTGTAGCGGAAGAAGATATTCAGATCATGCTTGACCGCATGAACGACATGATCGACAGCATCAAAAACGACCGCACGGACATGGATGTGGTGTATGAAATCATGCTGAAAATGGGTGTGCCACTGACCTACCCGGTGAAAAAGGTAATAGTTAACAAGGAACAGTTAACAGGTAACAGTGAAATGATAGACAAGAATAAAACTGTTAACTGTAATCTGTTACCTGTTATCTCAACAGTGACCTGCTACTCGGTTGGTGAGGATAATCTTTTAATGATCTGCCTCGACGCGGGAATTACCACCGAAACCATTGAACAGTTAGCCGATTACGCCCCCGCCAAAATCGTCATAGCGGAAAGTTGCTTTGCCGATGTATCCGCTATGCGAAACGCGCATTATGTGCTAAGGGATAGAAAAATTGAGTTGAAATTGGTGTGAGGGGAGAGAAAACGTGGGGAAAAATAAACTTGAGGATAAAATTGCTGAACTGATTTTTTTAAAACAAGAAGGAGAGTATTGGGATTTTAAAAAAGAATGGCATTCAAACAATGCAGATTTATTACATGATATAATTTGTATGTCAAATAATCTTACTACAGAGGACGGACTGATAATTATTGGAATTGATGAATCTAATAATTATTCCATTGTTGATATTTCTAGCGATAAAAATAGAAAATCGACTCAAAATATTGTTGATTTTCTAAAGGACAAAAAATTTGCTGGTGGAATTCGACCGACAGTTTATGTTGAGACGGTGATTATTGAAAATAAAAAAATCGATGTATTAATAATAAAAAATGATACACATACACCGTATTATCTTGAAGATCAATACCAAGGTGTATTTGCAGGAAATATATATACGCGAATTATGGATACGAACACACCAAAGAATAAATCAGCAGATATTGACAAAGTTGAGTTTTTATGGAAAAAAAGATTTGGTTTGACATTCACTGCGCTGGACAAATGCAAAGTATATCTTGCAAACAAATCGGAGTGGACTGACATTGAAAATGGTGTTCGTTATTATAAGTATTCTCCAGAATTCACAATAAAAATAGTTTCTGCAGGTGATGAAAGAAATGGATATGAATTCTATTTATTTAGTCAAACCGACAGCACGCCTCACTGGTTTGACATTAACTTATATTATCATAATACATTGATTTTTTCTGCGGGCGGTGTAGCATTAGATGGTGGTAGATGTTTTACTTCAGCTCCCTTAAAAGAAGGTATATTTCCAAAACAAAACAGTGATATTTGGTATAATTTTTATATTAAAGATTCTATTGAATATGCTCTTCATAATTTTTTTAAAAACAATGAAGAATCAATGAGTGATGAGTCTTGGGCGCGAAAGCGGTTTCTTGAATGTATTGTTTTATATAATTCGGAATCAGAAAAAAATGATTTTGAAAATTATATTATTGAAAATATTGAGGAATTTAACAGCCCCACCAAGGAAGGTAATATACCGCATTTTGAGGAACGACCAGGGTATAATATGGCAGAAATTGAGAATAGATTTAGAAATGCTCTGAAGCTAAACGAAATGTTGATTGAGTTTAGAAGTATAAAGAAGTAATGGTGAAATAAAATGAAACTTAAATTCAAAAAACAAGGCTACCAATCTGACGCAACCGCCGCCGTGGTGGATTTGTTTGCCGGACAGGAAAAGACAACATCTACCTTTACTGTTATGAAGGAAAACCAAGTCAGCCTTTTGCAAAATGAATTCGGCATTGGCAACGCGCAGCTTATTGACGACAGCGCCATGCTGGAAAACCTGCACGGTATTCAAAAGCGGTTTAATCTGCCCTTGACGGATGAGATCGACAATAAACGCTTCTGCGTGGAAATGGAGACGGGAACCGGTAAAACTTTTGTCTACACTCAAACCGTATTGGAACTGAACCGCAAATACGGCTTTACCAAGTTTATCATTGTTGTGCCGTCCGTTGCTATTCGAGAGGGCGTGTATAAATCCTTTGAGATTACCAAAGACCACTTTGCTGCTCTGTACGATAATGTGCCGTATCGGTACTTCATCTACAATTCCGCCAAGCTGTCCGATGTGCGGCAGTTTGCGACCAGCGCCAATATTGAAATTATGATCATCAACATTGACGCATTCAAGAAAGCGGAAAACATCATCAATCAGGCGCAGGATAAGCTGAACGGTGAAACTGCCATGCGGTACATACAAGACACTCATCCCATTGTCATCGTGGACGAGCCGCAGAGCGTGGACAACACGCCGAAAGCGAAAGAAGCGATTGCCTCACTGAATCCGCTGTGTGTTCTGCGTTATTCTGCAACGCATAGAGAAAAAATCAATACGGTATTTCGTCTAACGCCTGTGGACGCCTATCAGATGGGGCTGGTCAAGCAAATCTGTGTGTCCAGCGTTTCCGCTGAAAACGACTTTAACAAGCCGTATATCCGCCTGCTGGAAGTGTCGCAGAAAGACGGTTTCAAGGCGAAGGTGCAGATAGATGTAAAGGCAAAAGACGGCAAGGTTGCCCGCAAGACGATGACAGTAAAACCGAATTCAGATTTGTATGTTCTCTCCGGCGAGCGGGAATTTTACGACGGCTACACCATAGCGGGCATAGACTGTACGCCGGACAGGGAGTGCGTTGAGTTCTCCAACACGGAAATACTCAAGTTGGGGCAGTCTATGGGAGACATTGATGAGAACCTAATCAAGCGGGAGCAAATCCGCAAGACGATTGAAATTCATCTAGACAAAGAACTGCTGTTGAACAGCCGCGGGATTAAGGTACTGTCCCTATTCTTCATCGACAAGGTAGAAAAGTATAGAGTGAACGGGGAACAGGTAACAGGTAACAATTTGAACGGGATTTATGCCAACATGTTTGAAGAGTGCTACATTGACCTGATCAACAAGGAGAAATATACAGAACTGAGGCAAAGATTTCATGGCTCGTCCCAACTGTTACCTGTTCATTGTTCCTTGTCAACTATTCACGACGGATATTTTTCGCAAGACAAGAAGGGCGTGTACAAGGACACCAAGGGCGACACCATTGCCGACTACGACACCTACAACACCATTATGAAGGATAAGGAATGGTTGCTGTCCTTTGATTGCCCTCTACGTTTTATCTGGTCGCACTCTGCACTGAAAGAGGGCTGGGACAACCCGAATGTGTTTCAGGTCTGTACGCTGATTGATCAAAAATCTACTTTTACTTGCCGTCAGAAAATCGGCAGAGGCTTGCGTCTTTGTGTGGATCAAAGCGGCGAGCGCATTGAAGATAAGGACGTCAATCTGCTGCATGTCATCGCCAATGAGAGCTTCGCGGAATTTGCAGAAACCCTGCAAAAAGAGATTGAGGATGAAACTGGGCTTAAGTTCGGTATGATCGAGATCAGCATGTTCTCCGGCATGATTTATGAGGAAAAGCGGACGGTAGAGAAAACGGTCACGCCTGCACAGGCACAGGAAATTCTATCTGTTATTACAGAAGTTGTGCCAACTACAAAAAATAAACCTTTTGCTGCCGATTTACGCCGGGCGCTTGCAGAAAATCAAGTAGAGTTTTCAGCAGAGCTTACACCTATATTGCCCAAAGTACAAGAAGTATTAGAACAAGGAGATCCGGAGGAGACGGTAAGCATTAAATCGCTGTCAAATATTTCTTATACTGAAACTGTGACGGAAGAAAAAGAAATCAGCTACGATGACGCAAAGGAAATCATTGAACACTTTGAGAAAAAAGGCTACATCAGCAAATCCGGGAAGATGAAGGACACCATGAAAAACGCCCTGCAAACCGGAACCCTTGACCTGCCCCAAAAATATGAGGCCGCAAGGCAGCGGTTTGAAAGCATCATCAAAAAAGCCGACAGCAAGCCGCCGATCCGAGACGCCAGTCGAGATGTGGTGGTGAAGCTGAAAAAGCAGATCATTATTTCGCCGGAATTTATGGAGCTGTGGAATAAGCTCAAGCATAAGACCACTTATCGGGTAGATATTGATACCGATGCGCTGATTGAAAACTGCGTGAAGGATTTCAAAGAGCTCCCCGCTGTTCCGAAAATGCGGCTTGTATCCCAGACTGCCGATATCGACATCACAAATTACGGTGTGAAACATACCGCCAGAGAGTTTCGAAGCAAGGATATTCAGAACGATGGTATTGCCATTCCGAATATCGTGATGGTTATCAGCGAACAGACGCTGGTCAACAGGCGCGTCGTGCTGGAAATCATCAGGCAGAGCGACAGAGGGAAGGATATGCTCCGCAATCCGCAGGCATTCATTGAGCAGCTCACGGAGGTAATTCAAAACAACTGCTATCAGTTGGATATTGACGGCATCAGCTATCAAAGGCTTGCCGGTGAGGATTACTATGTGCAGGAGGTATTCGAAACGGAAGAACTAATGGCAAACCTTGATCGGAACGCGGTTGCGGTGGATAAAAGCGTGTACGATTATGTGGTGTATGATAGCTCCACCATCGAAAAGCCGTTTGCCGTTGCGCTGGACAATGATCCCGATGTAAAATTATTTTTCAAGATACCGGAACGGTTTAAGATACAGACGCCGATAGGAACCTATAATCCCGACTGGGCAGTGTACCTGACTAAAAACGGTGAAGAAAAGCTGTATTTCGTTTTGGAAACTAAAGGCAGCACCAACCTGTTTGATTTGCGTACCCGCGAACAGTTTAAAATTCACTGTGGTAAAAAGCATTTTAAGGCGCTTGGCGGTGAGGTTGAAATGCAGGTTGCGTCAAAATGGGATAAATTTAAATCTACACTCTAAAATAGTATGGATAAAAGACCTTTGCTTGCAAGGTCTTTTATTTAATTTATGTTCTCGACAAAATGCAAAGATATAGGAAACAGACTATATTTTTGCGACAGCAAACGCTGATATATTTTGTACTAATGTAAATTTAATTATAAAGAAGGAAAGTGAAGTCTTGAGAAAAGCGAGAAACAGACACAAAATCATTACGCAAAAAATAAAAATTTTGGCGTGCAGTATTATTGTCCCGTATAGCAGCAGTTCCAACCATATGGCGGTGACTGCCATGCGATTGGAGCAATCTTATGATCACGAGCCGATACATAACTGTAATTAGACTTGATGTAGTGAGTAAGTATTTCCATGTGAATATAGTGCCTGGATAAGCATGGAACCATATCCTACTCCGAATCTGATAGAGCAAGATTTTTCCGCCATACTTCTTGAAACGAATAGAATACGGTGCGAATAAAATTTCTATTCCGATAAAATACTTTTATATGAAGGAAAAATATTGACAAATCTTGTACACGCGCATATAATATCAAATTAGATATGTCGCTAATGACCTGGATTTATGCATGTCATGGCTGACAGGGAAAGCAAAGTAGGATTTTGCGCGTGTGCCTTACGGCATGTAGTGCCCGCCGAACAGGGAGTTGTCGGCAGGACGAACAGCGAACTTTAAGCTGACGGTGCAGAATCCGCATCCCGTTGCTACATATGTCGGACGACCATATATTAAACAGCCTCCGTTCATGTAGCTTTTCTGCATAAACGGAGGTTTTCTTATATAAAAATCTCCGTTAATATTAATTTCGGAGGTGTTTTTATGAATGAAAAAACACGAAAACTTGTGACAGTTGGTGTATTGATCGCTGTGGAAGTCGCGGCAGGCAGGCTGATATCCATCTCACTGCCGGCCGTAAAAATCGGATTCGCATTTCTTCCGCTGGCGATTATTGCAATGCTATACGGACCTGTATGGAGCGGAGCAGCGGCTGCAATCAGCGATATTTTAATAGCGCTGCTGGGCAGCTTCGGATATTTTCCACCCTTAACGATTCCGGCGATTCTCACCGGCATAATTTACGGGTTCTCTTTTTACCGTAAGCCAATCAGCCTCCCTCGCGTCACGCTTGCCGTGCTTTGCGACAGCGTATTTGTTAGCCTGCTTTTGAAAACTTATTTTTTAACTTTGCAGTCCGGCATGGAGTATCTCGCATTGCTGCCCGGACGGGCAATACAAAATCTCATCACATGCCCGCTGCAAATTGTTTGTATTTACTTTATTGCGCGCCGTATCGCGCTGCTGGTTGGCGGGAGCAAATATCATTCGGGAGAAAACAAGTAATGGGTGTAGAGTTACTCAGAGACGCGCTGCGTCAAACAGTGGAGAACGGGATTTTTTTTGATAACGCATCCATGGGGCCTGTGGCTCCATGTGTGACAGAAGCAATAAATGCTTGTATGCAGCGCAGACAAGCCATGCCAATGCGGTACTATCAATACGCCGATGAAATCTTTCCGGTATGTAAATCAATGCTCGCGGAGCTGATTGGCGCGCAGCCGGACGAAATTGCTTTTACGGAGAATGTCACATACGGTATAAACTCTATTGCCGGCGCATTGCCGCTGCGTGAAGGAGATAATGTTATCCTATGCAATCGGGAATTTCCTTCTAATGTCTATCCGTGGCAGAGACTGGAGCAGAGCAGGGGTGTAGAAGCACGTATCATTCCCCATTGCGGCGGAGGTTTGACTGTTGCAATGCTAGACCAGTATGCCGACGAACACACGCGAGTCGTAACGGTGAGTAGCGTGGAGTATGCGGATGGTTTTGCCGCTAATCTTGAAGAGATAGGTGCATGGTGTCGGGCGCATCATGCGTTTTTTGTGGTAGATTGCGCACAATCCCTAGGCGTGATGCCCATGGATGTGCAGCGCTATCAAATCGACTTTTTAGCCGGGTTATCTTCAAAATGGCTGCTGGGGCCGTTTTCCACCGGTTTTTTGTATGTGCGCCGAGAACTGCTGCCCGATCTTATACCTCCGTTTGTGGGTGCGGACAGTATGCAAACATCAATAGATTCACCAGATTATCATTTTTTGCTAAAGGAGGATGCCTCTCGCTTTGAAGGGGCGCTGCCGAATGCACCGGGGATTGCCGGATTGCGTGCGTCACTCCTGCTTATGAAGAAGGTCGGTTTTGAAAATATCTATACATCGGCATGGAATATCAGCGGATATTTTATAGAACAGCTAAGGAAGCTTGGAATTATACTTGCCCCCTGTGCTATGAAGGACGCCGAGCGCTCCACTATAGTATCATTTTTACCTCCTGATCCTGCGCGCGCTTTTCATATTTTAAAACAGAACCAAGTAGCATGTTCTTTTAGACGTGGATATATTCGCACAGGCATCCATGGATATAACACGATTGATGAGGTGGACCAGGTTATTTGTGTATTGAAGAATTATTTGCGCGATATAGGCTGGTAAAAAAGGAAAAAAGAGGAGTATCTACAATTGTAGATTATGATATAAAAATGCCGAAAATATTTCGAGATACAGCTGGCAATTCAAAAAAATAAAAGCTTTTATACAAACGACAAACAAATGCAAATAAAGAATGTATTTTGTATAACAAGACAATATCTGAAAAAGCGAAAAAACGTGTAAATCCCCGATAAATAGGGGATTTCTTCATTTGTAGAAATGCTTTTTGCGCCTCAAAAGTGTAAATGCGGCAAAAGCGCTTTTTTGTACACTTATTTTGCCCTGAATTTTGCGGAATACCAGTAGTCATAATTTCTATACACTAAAGCGAAAAACTGGTAAAGCACCACAATAAATTAACGTATTTTACAAAACGCGAGCTTAAACACATGTGAAA
>CAJUIQ010000012.1:1957-5809 GCA_910586545.1 uncultured Eubacteriales bacterium | reverse complement strand
GGGATCAAACTTTTTTGTAAAAAGCCCTTGCAAAAAGGGATTATTTGTGCTATACCACAGAGTTGAAAGATTCCGTGTTCACAAAATGAACACAGAATCGCAAAAAGGCAAGGGAAACCCCTCTAGCTGTACATGCACTGCGTGCGCAGCGTTTCCTACAATTGTCGTAAAAGTGAGTTGATGCGTATAGGAGGGAAAACACAGGTTTTGGAACAAAATATTTTAGAAAGAAGGTAGAGTATGCTGAAAACAGCAAAGAAAAAAGGCCAAAAGGTTTTAAGTGTGTTACTGAGTTTGGTAATGTCTTTAGGCGTACTACTGACTCCCTCTGTATTTTTTCCAGAGGTAAGCGCGGCGCACGTTGATATTGGCGCGAACCCAACGCCTGTTGTGGACATTGCAGTAAATGTACCCAGCGACTATCCGGGAACCTTTTTGGACTTTAAAGAGGAACTGACCCAAAAGCTTTTGGAGGCGGGCATGGAGCCCGGATCCTTCCGTATCACCGATACGGCGGCAAAAATCGATACAACCGACCTGAACGGTTGGTATGTATACGACCATTATTACAGTCAAGCCGAATATGACGCGCTAAATTTGTCGGATGAGCAGAAGGCAAAGCAGCCTTTCCGTGCGGCAGATAACTCGCACACAACCGGCGGCATAGTTACAATGGAATCGCTTCTTGCCGGCGGAAACATATCCGGATGCCGTAACTTTAAACAGCACATATGGTCTTACACAAATGACGAAGGTAAGGCAAATATGGTGTTTGCCGGATACGGAACCAATCCGCTCATGGACTACATGATTTATCCCGCTACCAGCGACGCACGCCGTACCATCAGCTTTGACTTGGACGCGAGCGCAATCGGCGCGCACACACTCCAGGGATATGGCTTCTGGCTGAACGCTGGAATTGAAAATGGTAAACTGACCGGATATGTGTTATATCTTGGCCCAGGCCATAGTGGTGGTATTCAAAAGGTAACAGACTTGGATGTGAACAGCAACGCCCTTACCGTGAGTAACGGCGTACAGGCTGTCTCCCTGAATGTAGGTGCGCAGAAAAAGGCGCGTATTACTGTTGAACTGAGAAAAGACAAAGTTTCCATTCAGCAGCAGCAGTATGATGCGAACGGAAACTTGAGTGCTGTACAGGATGTAGTAAAGGATGTTCCGCTTGATAATACAGGCTTTAACGGATTTGGTCCTGTAGTAGGATATGCGAGCCATGGCTGTGCTGAACTTACTGTATTCCGTTATCTGGATTTGGAAATGAAATACGAATCCACCGCGTTTGACGCACTGAAGACAACGCAGTACTATCAAGGGGCGGAGCAGAAATATTTCATCAACCTGGCCGGAGACAGCAACGACCCGCAGATTCCGGACGAAACAGATCCTACATATAAAGACGGTATCAACCGAATGAATGAAAACGAGATCTTCTATATCTCGAATGCCGATGATGGTAAAATTCTGAAGGATACCGAAAAAGATGAGGCAGGAAATACTACGCATACCGGTTTGGGTAGCTCCAATGGATTTATCGCAAACGGTGATAACTATACCGACCTGATTGCGCAGTATATCTATACAAACCATATTGAGGGTGTGAAGTTCCAGCAGGGTCCGATTGATAGTGAGCTTCCGCTTGCCAACTTCTATATGAGAGACCTGGCGGGCAATCAGCTTATGACAATCCACCTGCAGCACCTTGTAAAAGCGTGGGAGTATAACCAGAGCAACGGTGATGAACCGGATGTGCAGGACTATGTAGACGTTAATATCGTGGATAGATCCAAGCCGGGTACACTGGCTGGTGAAGATGGAAAGATTGCACAGTGGCGTTTTAGGGTGTATGACCCGAAAAACAGCATGGTATATGACAGTAACTGGCTGACTTCCGTTGATGATATTGATAATTACCGGTTCACCAAAGACAGTGCTTCCGGTAGATGGACGTTTGAACTGTTGGTAAAAGACCAGCTGGGCAACGAATCGAAAACTTCCCAAACATATATGGTGGCGTTTTTGGACGATGAAGTGCCGGAAATTGAAGGCGCAAACACAGCGAAAAATAAAGCTACCATTACATTGACCGATACCGGTATGGGAATCGACGATGACGGTATCACCTTTATCGAAGACGGCCGCGGTTCCGGTGTTGCGTCCTACTGGGTAACCAATGATCTGGATGCAGAGCCTACCGAAGGCGACTGGATCGTTTTGGATGCTGTTTCCCACAGCTATTCGTTCGATTTGGACGTTGTGGATACTTCTCCTATCGTTGTCCATGTACGCGACGAATGTGGTAACCAGGGTTACAAGGCAGTATTCCAGCCGACACACGTTATTGTAAAAGACCCTGAAGGAAACGAAATCGACGATTATTATGTAATTGGCGACAAACCGATTATCGTTCTTCCGAATGAAGATGATATTCCCAACAAGCCGGATCCGGATGATGGAAACTTCAGCGGCTGGGTAACAGAAGGGGAAGACCCGATTACTCCTGGTACCAGCCCGGATACAGATGGCGATCATACCATTGTTATCAAACCGGAATATACCAAAGACAAGGTACAGCTGATTTATCTGGCAAACGGCGGTAAATTTGCAGACGATACAGATACGCTTCAGGAAGAGGCAGTCAGCAAATGCAGTATTCTGGCCAAGGTCAACGCGTTTGATCAGGTGCCTACACAGAAGGGCTACAGCTTTGCAGGCTGGAAGCTGTTGACCGGCACGGATATTAGCGATCTGACCAAGACAGAAGAAATTACCACACAGCTTGCAACCTGTGTAAAAGATGACGAAGGAAATATCACAAGAGATAAGTACTATCTGGTTGCACAGTGGGAAATTGGAAAATATAAAGTACATTTTGATCCTAATGGCGGTTCTGCCGGATTGACAAAAACCATTGACGACGTATCTTATGGTACAAAAGTAAGCTCCCTGGCGGTTCCAGTGTCAGGACGTGGCATTCCTTCTAAGCCTGGATACATTTTCATGGGTTGGTCAACCACGAAGAATGATGCAGACAATTATGAAAATGCATTTATTGCTGCACAGGGTCAGACGATCAGCAATTTAATTGATGCGCCGACACTGGAGGATTCTGATCTAACTGTTTACGCTTTGTGGCAAAAAGATACCAGATCCTTTATCGTTTCTTTTGATTCCCAGGGAGGAAGCAAGATTAACGACCAGGCGTATATGACGGCAACAGCTACTGCTTACGACACATTTATGCGTCCGAGCAAAGCTGGTTATACCTTTGAAGGCTGGTATTATGAAGACGGCGATACGGAATATGTAGGCGGCGAAGCGTTTATTGTAAAAGCAGACCACACCTTTACCGCGCGCTGGAAAGCAGTTGATAATACCAAGTATACCGTGGATTACTTTGTAAATTCAGGTAACCTTGATGCAAAAGGCAATTATATTTACACAAAGGTAACGGACGAGGGTGTTACTAAGACCTACACGGCAGCAACCGAGTCGGAAGTATCTATTCCTGAGTCTGATAAGCTTGAAACACTGACAACAGGCGGCAAGACTTACTGGTTCAACGAAGATAACCCGAACAACAAGCTGACGGGTACGGTAACCGGTAGTCCGGCGCTTTCCCTGCGTTTGTATTACGACAGATATTTTGACGTAACTGCGACCAAACAAGGCGATGGTACCGTAACCGGAGCAGTGAACCAGAAGGAAGGCTCCATGCCGACAGTAAGCTGGGAAGCAGCAGCCATCCATGGCCTTCACATCATTATTTTGCCTCCGGGTTGCCATCCTTTATTATCAGCTGGACCGGTTCTGTAACATCTATCAATGGCAAAT
>CAJUIQ010000012.1:0-1947 GCA_910586545.1 uncultured Eubacteriales bacterium | reverse complement strand
GGAAGCAGCAGCAGGATCTTATGTTGCGACTGTAGTTGTCGACGGCGTTTTCCGTGACGACTTGCTGAATGAAACCAGCTATACTTATCCGGACGGAATTCATGAAAATCACAGTATTTATGTTGAGTTTAAAGAAAGCCCAACAAAACCTGTTGTTCCGCCGGCAGAAAAAACCTATGAGATCAGAACAGCAGTTGTTGGTTGCACAGATACCAGTAAGTTTGAAATCACTCCGACTTCACGTGTGAACGAAGGAGCAGATAAGACAGTTACCTGGACAATGAAAGACCCGAACTGCCGTGTAATCCGTGTTGAAGTTGACGGCGTTGCATACGACGTATCCAAAACGGAAATCACCTTTAAGGGCGTTTCCGCCGACCACCGTGTTGTGGTTACTGTAGACACTCTGCCTACTATTGGCGGCGGCAAAACAGAAGGAAACTATACTGTTACTGTAAACCGTTACGGCGGCGATGGTAACGAAGTAATTAGTCCTTCCATCACGGTAAATCCGGGTGACGCTGCAAAGATATCTTGGGATGTACAGGCAAGCGAACACCAGGTATACAAAGTTTTTGTAGACGGTGTAGAAAAATCCCTTTCTGCAACTGGAAAGACCAAGTACGGTTCACACAACTTTACAAATATCAAAGCAAACCATGTTGTTGATATTTATCTGGCTAAACCGGATGATAATGGCGAACCGGAACTGCCGTCCTTTACAGATGACAGCTACATTCAGCTGACAACACAGATCGTTGGTGGACCTGGTACAATTACAGGCGGCGCTGTGATTAAAACAGAAAGCAACTATGATGTTGCATGGGATATATTAAAAGGCGCTGACGCTGATGCGGATGACTATGTTTACTACGATGTAGAAAAAGTAGTTGTTAACGGCGAAGAGGTGGATCCCGAAGGTTCTCAGATGTCCTTCTCTAATTTGGATAAAGACACTGACATAGAAGTTCATGTTAAACCTGTTATGCATACGGTTACAATCAAGAAGTACGGAAACGGAACGGTTTCTTCTTCTAAGATGTTGTATCATTTGCAGAACTACAAAGACATTACACAAACTCCTGGTGAGGGTTGGGTAACTGCCAAAATTGTTGTTAACGGAACAGAAACCTATAAAAACCCTGTTTTAGCAGAGCAGGAAGCTGAGGCAGCAGCAGTTCTGGCAAGAAGAGACGGATTTATGCATCCGTTGACTGTTTCTCCGCTCTCTTTCTTAAGAGCAGATGCTATGCCTTTGGCAGATGATCTTACTGTATCAGAGGATCCAAGTATTGAGGATATTCTGTCTATTGATCAAGATTATGTAATTGAAGTTTACTTTACAGAACAAAAAGAGGACGGATCGCTTGAACCTCTGCCGGATCCGGAATCTCTGTATGAAGTAAACGTAGAAATCAAAGGCGCTCCTGGTACAATTACCTCCGGACCTTCTATCGTAAAAGAGGGTGAGGGAAGCCAGATTGCGTGGACCTTTGATGAAGAGGCCTTTGAAGTTGCTGATATTACAGTAAATGGCGAGAAGCTGGAAAGCGGAACAGGTAATGCATTCGATTTGACGAACATTACTGAAAACAAAAATATTGTTATCACATTGAAAGAGAAACCGCTGGAAAACAACGATGTTACTATTCCTGGCGACTTGCGTGATAACAAGCATCTCGTTACTACGGTTATCAGCGGTGTAAACGGAACAATTACCGGAAACGGCGAAGTGAATGACGGCGATAGCAGAGAAATCACATGGTCGGCAGACGATTTGGATGCAGAAGTTGCATATATCTTTATTAATGGTGAACTTTATGATCTGAATTCGCTTGTAGAAGACGGTAAACTGACGCTTACAAATATTACAGAAGACCAAACCGTTGTAGTTGTTATGTCCAAACCGGATCAACCTCCTGTGAATATTGACAAAGACGACGACGG
>CAJUIQ010000011.1 GCA_910586545.1 uncultured Eubacteriales bacterium | reverse complement strand
GCTGTTGCTGAGTATCTGCGAAGCCGACAAGCGCCTCAGTGAGCGCAAGTGAATCAACAAGTGCGTCAGTGAGTGCAAGTGAATCAACAAGTGCGTCAGTGAGCGCGAGCGAATCAACAAGCGCCTCAGTGAGTGCGAGCGAATCAACAAGCGCCTCAGTGAGGTGATAGACAACGACGCTCCTCCAGGAGATGGGGAGACAGCAAATTAGAGGGGGTATATAATGGAACAAGAGACAGAGACCTTAGAGGAAATGCAGCCGGATAAAACGGAAGCTCAGGAAAAGACGCCGGATAAAAAAGAAAAGAAGGCTGCGGATAAAGAAACCAAAAAGCTGCGTGCTGCGGTTGAAAAGCTGGAAAAGGAATTGCAGGAGGCAAAGGACGCCACAGCAGCGGCGGAGGATAAATACTTGCGTCTGGCTGCGGAGTATGATAACTTTCGCAAGAGAAGTCAAAAGGAGCGGGAAGGGATTTATAACGACGCTGCAGCAGATAGTATTAAGGAACTCCTGCCGGTAATCGACAACCTACAGCGCGCGACGGAATATACGGCTCCGGATAAAGTGGCCGAGGGGCTTGCAATGATCCTTGGATCCTTGCCGGCGGTATTTGAAAAAATGAAGATTACACCTTTTGGGGCCCCGGGGGATACCTTTGATCCCAACATCCACAATGCGGTGATGCATGTGGAGGATGAAGAGCATGGAGAAAGCGAGATTGTAGAAGTATTCCAGCAGGGATACAGTATCGGAGAGCGAATTGTTCGATATGCTATGGTAAAGGTAGCAAACTAAAGCTATATACAAATACAATTTAGTATAATCAAATTTCACTTAAATAGAGTAAATGGAGGAAATGACAATGGCAAAAATCATCGGTATAGATTTGGGAACCACAAATTCTTGTGTGGCGGTATTTGAGGGGGGAGAGCCCAGCGTAATTCCAAACCCGGAAGGAGCGCGGACAACACCGTCCGTAGTGGCTTTTTCCAAAACGGGAGAGAGAATGGTAGGCCAGGTAGCCAAGCGCCAGGGCATCACCAACCCGGACAGAACGGTTATGAGTATCAAGCGTGATATGGGTACAAATAAGAAAGTTACCATTGACGACAAGTCTTACACGCCTCAGGAAATTTCTGCAATGATTCTGCAGAAACTGAAAGCAGATGCGGAGGCATATCTGGGACAGCCGGTAAGCCAGGCGGTTATCACCGTTCCCGCTTACTTCTCCGACGCACAGCGTCAGGCTACAAAGGACGCAGGTAAAATTGCCGGCTTGGAAGTGCTTCGTATTATCAACGAGCCTACGGCGGCAGCTCTTGCTTACGGCGCAGACCAGGATAAGGATCAAAAAGTTATGATCTACGACCTGGGCGGCGGTACCTTTGACGTTTCTGTTTTGGAAATCAGCGACGACGGCGTGTTTGAAGTGCTGGCTACCGCCGGCAACAACAAGCTGGGTGGCGACGACTTTGACCAGCGGATCATTGACTGGATTGCTGATACCTTCAAGCAGGAAAACGGCATTGATCTGCGTGAGGACAAAATGGCGTTGCAGAGACTGAAAGAGGCGGCTGAAAAGGCCAAAATCGAACTGTCTGGCGTGGCAAGCTCCAATATCAATCTGCCCTTTATCACGGCAGATGCTACCGGTCCCAAGCACTTTGACGCAACGCTTACCCGTGCAAAATTTAACGAGCTGACTGCCGATCTGGTGCAGAAAACCATTGAACCTACAAAGCAGGCGCTTTCCGACGCGGGGCTTACTGCTTCTCAAATCGATAAGGTTCTTTTGGTGGGCGGTTCCACCCGTATCCCTGCCGTACAGGAAGCGATTAAAAACTATACAGGAAAAGAGCCCTTTAAGGGAATCAATCCGGACGAATGTGTTGCCATCGGCGCGGCAATCCAGGGCGGCGTTCTTGGCGGCGACGTGAAGGATTTACTGCTGCTGGATGTAACTCCCCTGTCCTTGGGTATTGAGACCCTGGGCGGCGTGTTCAACCGGATTATTGACCGCAACACCACCATTCCTGTAAAGAAAAGTCAGGTATATTCCACTGCCGCAGACGGTCAGACTTCTGTGGAAATCCACGTGCTCCAGGGTGAGCGGGAAATGGCTGCAGGAAACACCACGCTGGGCCGCTTCTCTTTGGATGGAATTGCGCCGGCCCCCAGAGGCGTGCCGCAGATTGAGGTTACCTTTGATATTGACGCAAACGGTATTGTAAACGTATCTGCCAAGGATAAAGGTACCGGCAAAGAACAGCATATTACCATCACTTCTTCTACGAATATGTCTCAGGATGAGATTGACAAGGCAGTGAAAGACGCGGAGAAGTTTGCCGAAGAGGATAAGAAGCAGAAAGAAACCATCGAAATCAAAAACCGTGCGGAATCTCTTGTATTCCAGTGTGAGAAAACGCTGGGTGAACTGGGAGATAAAATCGATGCAGGGGAAAAGGCGGAGGTGCAGTCTGCTGTAGATAAACTTCGTACTACAATTTCCGGCGGCGATACGGAAGCCATCAAGGCGGATATGGAAGCGCTTGAAAAATCCTTCTATAAGATCAGCGAAAAGTTGTACCAGCAGAGCGGTGCAGGCGCGGATGCAGGAGCCGGCTTTGCCGGGGATCCTGGCGCGGGCGCTGCCGGAGACAGTGGAGACGGTACCTTCTATAGCGCGGATTATGAAGATAAAAGCGATACAAACGAATAAGATTGCATAAAAAAGTCAGCCGGAATGCCGGGGCAAATTTTGCCCCGGCTGTTTCCCGCTGATAGAGAAGGGTAGACAGTACATGGCAGAAAAACGTGATTATTATGAAGTGCTGGGGCTTGCAAAGGGAGCGTCTGAGGATGAGATAAAAAAATCTTATCGCAAGCTTGCGAAGCAGTATCACCCGGACATGAACCCCGGCGACAAGGTAGCTGAGGGAAAATTCAAAGAAGTCAACGAGGCGTATGATGTTCTTTCAGACCCGGATAAAAAAGCAAAATATGATCAGTACGGCCATGCGGCTTTTGATCCTGCGTCTGGCTTTGGCGGAGGTGGAGGAGGATTTGGATTTGACGGTTTCGACATATCGGATATTTTTTCCAGCTTTTTCGGGGGCGGGTCTTCCCGTCGTTCCAACGGCCCTGTCCGTGGGGACGATGTGCGCTTGCGGGTAACGCTTACTTTTGAAGAGGCAGTTTTCGGCTGCAAAAAGGAAGTGCAGTATCAGCGGATACAAAAATGTCCGGATTGCGGCGGCAGCGGCGCCGCTAAGGGAACCAGTGCAAAACAATGTCCAGACTGCGGCGGGCGCGGGCAGGTAAACGCCCAGCAGCGTACTCCCTTTGGCTTAATGCAGACGACAAAAACATGCGACCGATGCCGCGGCAGCGGAAAGATTATAGAAACGCCTTGCAAAAACTGTCGAGGCGGCGGATATGTTCGGGCTTCGAAAAAGCTGGAGGTATCTATACCGGCGGGAATTGACGACGGTCAAGGAATTGCTTTGCGAGGCGAGGGAAGCGATGGCAGAAATGGCGGCCCGGCGGGAGATCTTACCATTTCCGTCAATGTGCGTCCTCATGCATTTTTTGAGCGGGATGGTTACGATATATACTGCGATGTTCCCGTCACCTTTGCGGATGCTGCTTTAGGCGCGGAACTGCAGGTACCAACTATTGATGGAAACGAAACGCTGCGCATTCCAGAGGGAACGCAAACCGGCACTACATTTACCTTGAAAAATAAAGGTGTGCAGGTGGTTAACTCTAAGAACCGGGGGAACATGTACATTACCGTGGTGGTAGAGGTTCCTAAGGGGCTGAGCGCAAAGCAAAAGGATTTGCTGCGCGCGTTTAGTGATTCCTGCGGCAGCGGCAATCATTCAAAAAGAGAAAAATTTATGAAGAAGTTCTTTAGAAAGGACTAACGATGGATAGCTGGATTCAGATCAAAGTGACAGCAGCACAGCAGTACTTAGACGATTTATGCGCAGTGATGAGCATGGTTGACAATTCTCTTATGGTGGAGGATTTCTCCGATGTAGAACAGGAGCTGGACGGGGTATATGGCGATTTAATCGATCAGGAACTGCTGGAGCGAGATCGAACGGTGGCGTCTGTTTCCGTGTTCATTCCTGCGGAGAAAAGTCCTGCCGAATCCGAAGGTTTTATCCGGCAACGTCTCCAGACGTTGGAGATTCCAGCGGACATACAGTGTATTGGTGTGCATGAAGAAGACTGGGCCAACTCCTGGAAGCAGTATTACAAGCCCATCAAAACAGGTGAACGGCTTGTAATCGTGCCTGAATGGGAGAAGTATGAAGCGGCAGATGGAGAAATCGTGGTGCTGATGGATCCGGGAATGGCATTCGGAACAGGAACGCACGAGACCACTCGGTTGTGCGCTATGTTGCTGGAACAATATGTGCATTTTGGAGACACAATGCTGGATGTAGGCTGCGGCAGCGGAATTTTGGCAATTTGTGCTGCAAAGCTGGGGGCCGGATATTGCTATGCCTGTGATATCGACCCGGTGGCGGTGCGTATTGCCGGGGAGAATGCTGTACTCAATCAGACTGCCCAGGTAGAAACAGGCGTATCCGATTTGCTGGCGCAGGCGAAGACGGTGTCGGGCGGATACAAGGTTTGCTGCGCCAATATTGTGGCGGATGTGATCATCCGTATGGCGCCGGATATTGGACGTTTTATGGCAAACGATGGCGTACTGATTGTGTCTGGGATTATTACGGAGCGGGCCGCGGAGACAGTTTCCGCTCTGGAAGAGGCCGGCTGGAGTCTTATTGATCAGCGCAGGGAAAACGGATGGTTTGCAGGTGCGCTAAAGCGCACCTGACGGAGAGCGGTATGTATATAAAATAAGCCTCCCCTTTTGAGGGGAGGCTTATTTTATATATCATTACGGCATAAATCCTCGTAGGATTCTTTGCGTACAGCAACATAATCTTCTCCATCCCGCACCATTACCACGGGCGGTCGGGGAATCCGGTTATAATTGGACGCCATGGAATAATTATACGCGCCGGTTACCAGCACGGCCAGCGTGTCTCCCCGCATTGGCCGAGGCAGCATCACATCCTCCTGGATGATATCGCCGCTTTCGCAGCAGCGCCCCGCTATAGTAGCGCAAAAATCTGCTGTATCTGCCGGCCGGTTTGCCAGCAGTGCGGTATAATCTGATTCATACAGGGCATACCGAATGTTGTCGGTCATACCACCGTCTACGGATACGTAGCTCTTATATCCGGTAATGGTCTTAGTACTGCCTACCGTATATAGGGTCATGCCGCTGTCTGCCACAATACTCCGCCCCGGTTCCATAAGGATATCCGGCTGCCGGATGGAAAGCTCGCTGCAAATTCGCTGAATTTCTCCGGCAAGGCCCCGGATGTTCGATTCGTAGTCAACGACTGGATCACGCTCCACATAGCGTACGCCAAATCCGCCGCCTAGATTTAGAATTCGAATTTCATGACCGCATGTGTCCAGCAGAGTGCGGATGAAGCGCAGCATAATTTCTGCAGCGTCCCGGAAAGGATAATAATCAAAAATTTGTGAGCCGATGTGGCAATGGAATCCTTCCAGTTCTACTCCTGTAAGGCTAAGCGCATATTTACATAGCTCCAGCGCTTGTCCTGTTTCAATTGCGGTTCCAAATTTAGAATCTACCTTGCCAGTGGAAATTTTTTTCTGGGTGTGCGGATCAATGCCGGGGGTGAGTCGCAGCAGAATTTTTTGCCGGATTCCATGCCGCAAGGCGCAGGCGTTGACTGCCTCCAGCTCTTCCCGGTTGTCTACAATGAAATAGCCGATTCCAACATTTATAGCATATTCTATGTCCGCATCCGTTTTGTTATTTCCGTGGAAAAATGCCTTTTCCATAGGAAATCCAGCCGCATTTGCCGTATATAATTCCCCAGGGGATACGATATCCGTGCCCATGCCCATTTCAGCAATGATGGCGTACATCCGTTTAAAGCAGCAGGCTTTGCTGGCAAAAATCGGACGAGACCCTTCTCCCATATATTTTCGCATAGCATCGATATACGTCCGGCAGTTTTCCCGGATACGGTTCTCATCCATGAGATACAGGGGAGTGCCGTATTTTTTTGCAAGCTCTACCGTGTCCATGCCGGCAAGTGTTAGATGGCCTGCTTCGTTGATGGATAAATTTTTATGCAGCATATATTTTTGTCCTTTATTTATTTATAACAGTTAGACAGACAGGCTGACCATACTTTTCATGTCATATAGTCCTGCCGGCTTGCCGACCAGGAATTTTGCGGCAGACAAAGCCCCTTCCGCAAAAACGGCTCTGGATTCCGCGTTGTGCTCCAGGCGAATGGTCTGGTGGTCTGTGGAGAGGATTACCTGGTGTGTTCCGGCTTCGTTTCCCATGCGCAGGGCATGGATGCCGATTTCTTCCGGCGCCCGTTTACCCATACCATGACGTCCGTATACAAAGGTGGCGGACGGACGGACAGTTTTCAGTTCGTCGGCAATCATTTCCGCTGTTCCGCTGGGAGCGTCCAGTTTTCGATTGTGATGCACTTCCACAATTTCGATATCAGCTCCTGGAAAGAGCGCGGCGGCGCGGCGGGCAAAATCTGTCAGGACGGCGATACCCAGGGACATATTGGCGGAGTAGAAAATCGGTACGGACTTTGCCGCCTCGAAAATCAATGCCTTTTCATCCTCTGTGTGACCGGTGGTGGAAAGCACCAGCGGCAATGTTCTGCCTACAGCATAGGAGATCAGTTCCCGTACGGCGCTGTGGTGGGAGAAATCGATGATTACATCGGCTTCGCCCTTATATTCAGCAATACTCTGCATGGCAAAGCCTTCTGCAAACTTGTCAATTTCCGCTGCCAGCGCCGCGTCGTTTATCGTTTCTGCTACCTGCTCCCGCACGGCGGCGCCCATACGGCCACCGGCGCCATTTAAAATAATTTTAATCATAGATCATGTTCCTTTGTTTTATGAGATCAATCCGTGGGTGCGCATAATTTGCAGCATTTTTGCTTCTTTGGCCTCATCCATAGGAGTCAGCGGCAAACGCAAAGTATTTTCACAAAAGCCCATTGCAGCCATTGCAGCCTTCACGGGA
This sequence comes from uncultured Eubacteriales bacterium, assembly GCA_910586545.1. Classification (GTDB taxonomy): domain Bacteria; phylum Bacillota; class Clostridia; order Oscillospirales; family CAG-272; genus Avispirillum. Next base: position 46,549 of record CAJUIQ010000011.1, on the reverse strand, counting down.
ATCGGATTGACTTCGGAAAACAGTGCGCTGATCAGAGAATGATACTGGTATTGCAGACGGGCCGCACCTTGAATATCCCCGGCGAAAAATTTTTCTGTGATTTGGCAGGTCTCCCTTGGGAGTACGTTGGATAGAACGGAAATTGCGCCAATGCCGCCTACGGACATAAGAGGAACAATCTGGTCGTCGTTTCCGGAGTATAGATCCAGCTTCCCGTTAACGTAAGACATTGTCTCAACAATTTTGGACAGGTTGCCGTTGGCTTCTTTGATGCCGCAGATATTTTCGTGATCCGCCAGAATGCGATAGGTGTCCGGTTCGATATTTACTCCGGTACGAGAGGGAACATTGTACAGAATTACAGGCGCGTCGCTCATATCCGCAATATCGGTAAACATTTTTACAAGCCCCTTTTGGGTGGCCTTGTTGTAGTAGGGCGTTACTACCAGTACCGCGTCTGCTCCGGCCTCGCAGGCACATCGGGTCAAATCCTTTGCATACCCGGTATCGTTCGATCCGGTTCCTGCAATAATCGGTACTCTGCCGGCCGCCCGCTTTACGGCGAAAGCAATGGCGTCCCGGTGTTCGTCGTCGGTGAGGGTGGATGCTTCGCCTGTGGTGCCGCAGATTACCAGGGCGTTGATACCGGACTGGATTTGCCAATCGATAATCCGGCCGAACTGTTCATAATCAATTCCTTCCTGGTTAAAAGGGGTAATCAGGGCGGTGGCGATTCCTTTGAAAATGGTTTTCTTCATAGAATTTACGATACCTTTCCGCAATTTGCATATATAAAATAAAAAAAGCCGACACACGGGCCGACTCTGCAAAAAAGCTAATATATCTATCGAAACTCGAAATCAGATAGCTCTCCGCAAAAGCGACAGTCGGGATGATCTTATTCATCCAAACCAGAACAGACATGACCACTATCTGTCTTCGGCATCTGCCCCTTTTCTGCGGACAACGGGCGGTCAACCCTATTGCATCTGCAGTACTCTTGGCACAATGCACCTCTACCGTGTTGCGGATATTGTAGCACAGATTTTTTTCTTTGTCAACAGGGAAGGCGGATTTTTCTGTATTCTGCTGGGGCAGTTATCTCTCGTGCGTCAAAAAAGCCCCTCGTCAAAGAAGGGCTTTAAGGAATACATAAGAGAAAATCGTTTTATTCTCCGCCTAGCTTTTGCATTTTTTTAAATTCCCGGATTACCAAAAGGATTGCCAAAATTCCGGCGGCTCCGTCCGCGATGGGACCGGCATACATAACGCCGTCGATTCCCCAGAAAAGAGGGAAGATCAGCACCAGCGGCACCAGAAAAATAATTTGTCTTGTAAGGGAGAGGAAAATTCCTTTGGTTGCTTTGCCGATGGAGGAGAAAAAGTTGGCGGTCACAGGCTGCAGTCCGTTGAGGAAGGTGCATAGCAGATAAATTCGGAAGAACTGTACCGCAAACTGATAGTACATTGCGTTTCCTGTACCAAATAGGCTGATAATCGGGCGGGGAAAGATTTGAAAGCACACAGTCGCAAGAACGGCTATAATAGTGGCAAGCCCGGCAGCCTTTAAGTATGCTTCTTTTACACGACCATATTTTTTTGCGCCGTAATTATAGCTGATAATGGGCTGCGCGCCTTGGGAAAGACCGATGACCACAGAGAGAAACAGCATGTTTACCTTCATAACAATGCCCACTACGGCCAGCGGAATTTCACTGCCGTAGGGAGAGTTTACACCGTAATGCCGCAGGGTATTGTTCATGAGCACTTGAATGATTGTAATGGCAAGCTGATTCAGGCAGGCGGCGGATCCTAGGGAGAGAACCGGCCGCAGGGCGCTCCATTTTGGGATCAGGTCTTTTCCCTTAAGGGAACGATTATAATATTTAGGCAGGTAAAACAAAATCATACACGCGGAGAAGATTTGTCCGATTACCGTGGCCCAGGCCGCCCCTTCAATGCCCCAGTCAAAGGCAAAAATAAACAACGGGTCTAAAATGGTGTTGATGATAGCTCCCGACAGCATGGCGAGCATAGAATAGGTGGGCGCTCCGTCTGCCCGAATTAGGTGGCAGCCGCCGGTGGTAAGCATGTAAAAGGGAAACCCGATGGAGGTAATGCCTACATAAGCTAGAGAATAGTCCAGCGTGTGGTCTGTAGCCCCGCAGGCCAGGATAATGGGTTTTAAAAATATTCGGATTATGATGCAGACAGCCACCCCCACAAGAAGCAGGCTGCCAAATGCCGTGCCTGCAGTCTGCCGGGCCTTTTCCGGCTGTTTTCTTCCCAGAGCCAGATTGAAATTAGTAGCGCCGCCTATACCCAGCAGCAAGGCCAGGGCGGTTGCAATGGTCGTTGTGGGAAACGCTACGTTTGTAGCCGCGTTTCCCAGCATCCCGACACCTTGTCCGATAAAAATTTGGTCTACAATGTTATAAAGGGAGGCCACTACCAGGCTGATAATACTGGGAATGGCAAACTTACGCAGCAGTTTTCCAACAGGGGCTGTGCCCAGCGGATTTTCTACGTTTTGCTGTGCTTGTTCGACTTGTTCCATAATAATCTCCTTCCGCCAGAGGGGGAGTTCCCCCGCCGCGATATTTTTATACCATTTTTGTAAAATTTGTAAAATAAGTAGCCTGAGCTGCGCTCAGGCTATAAAATAAGCAATTACGACATTTTATTATAAAGAAAAATCTTCCTTTTGTCAACAGGTACGGCGAACTGGTGAAATTGCTTTTCTTTTCGAGAAAACAAATTTTCAGCCTGTTTTTCTTGACTATACATCCCCTATGCTATATAATAAGAAGTAGAAATGATTAAATTGCCATACTGTTGCCATTCGCCGGGCCAATGGGATCCGAGACTGCAAGCGGGTATGGTTTCTTAGGATTATTTGGAAAGGCATGGTAGTAAAATGGCACAGAAGAAAAAAACGGTTGCTCCTGCAGCGCAGTCCGCGTCGGAAAATAAGAAAAAGGCGCTGGAAACAGCGATTTCCCAGATCGAAAAAAACTTTGGACAAGGTACGATTATCAAAATGGGAGAAAACCCTAAAATGAACGTATCCGCTGTTTCCAGCGGGTCCTTGGGGCTGGATATCGCTCTTGGCGTCGGTGGTTTTCCCAGAGGCAGAATTATTGAGATATACGGACCGGAATCCTCCGGTAAAACCACCGTGGCCCTCCATGCTGTAGCAGAAGTGCAGAAGCTGGGTGGAGAGGCTGCGTTTATTGACGCGGAACACGCCCTGGATCCTATGTATGCTAAGGCCCTGGGAGTAAATATTGATAACCTGTTGGTGTCGCAGCCGGATTCCGGCGAGCAGGCGCTGGAAGTGTGCGAGGCTCTGGTACGTTCCGGTGCGGTGGATATTGTGGTTATTGACTCCGTTGCGGCGCTGGTACCGCAGCAGGAAATCGAGGGCGATATGGGCGCGTCCCATGTGGGTCTTCAGGCCCGGTTGATGTCCCAGGCTCTCCGGAAGCTGTCGGGAACTGTCGCCAAAACAAACTGTATCGTGATCTTTATCAACCAGCTGCGTGAAAAGGTAGGCGTAGTGTACGGCAATCCGGAAACTACCACCGGCGGACGGGCTTTGAAATTTTACGCTTCCGTGCGGTTGGAAATCCGCAAAACAGAAGTGCTGAAAAACGGATCGGAACCCATCGGAAACCGGGTGAAATGCAAGGTGGTCAAAAACAAAGTTGCGCCGCCCTTCAAGGTGGTGGAATTTGATATCCTGTATGGATACGGTATTTCCAAGACAGGTGAAATTGTAGACCGAGGTGTGGAAACCGGCGTAATGGACAAAAGCGGATCCTGGTATTATTACAACAGCGAGCGCATTGGTCAGGGTAGAGACAATGCCCGTAAGTTTCTGGAGTCAAATCCGCAGCTTTTGGCGGAAATCGAAGAGAAGATCAAGTCTCTTGGTACCGAGCAGGAGGAAGAACTGCCTGCCGCAGACTTGGAAGACGAGGAAGAACTGGATATCCGGCTTTTGGATATGGCGCTGGATGAAGATTGATATACATAGAGTGAGGATAAATTTTGATTTGCAGCAGCATTTCCTTCTGCAATTACCGTAATATTTCTCTGGAAACCGTCTCTTTTTCCAAAGGAGTCAATGTGCTTTGGGGTGATAACGCACAAGGAAAATCCAATATTTTAGAAGGGATTTACTTTTTTGCCCGCGGTCGGTCCTTCCGGGGCGCCAGAGAGCGGGAGCTGATCCGATTTGGTGAAAAGCACGCCGAATTGTCTTTAACCTTCCAAAAGGAAGGAGCGGTTTATCCCGTGACGCTGGAGGCCGATTTGCCCCAGACCGGCAGGAAGACTCTGCGCCGGGGCGGCGCGCGGCTTTCCGGAGTGCGGGAATTGATCGGCGCCTTTCGCGCGGTGCTGTTCTGCCCCCTTCACCTATCTTTGGTAGGAGGCGGACCAGCATTGCGTCGTAATTTTTTAGATATCGCCCTATCCCAACTCTATCCCGGATATCTGGATAGTCTTTCCCGGTATAATCGGATTCTGATTCAGCGCAACGCGCTGATTAAATCCGGCGGGAGTACGGACGCGGCAGTTTGGGAAGTATATGCCAGGCAGCTTGCTCATTTGGGAGCGGATATAGCAGCCCGCCGTCATACTTATATGAAGATGCTGGAAACCCATGTACGGGAAATTTTCGAAGGGATGACAGGTGGAAGAGAGACCCCGCGGCTCACATACCAGTCCGGCGCGATCCCGGAAAGGGATGAGTCGAACGAAACGGAAATCCGAAAAGAAGGCGAAGCACGGCTGTTTTCTTCTCTCACTGGATCTATTGAGCGGGAGATGCGGTACGGCGCTACCTTATACGGCGTCCATAAAGACGATATTGCCATTCGTCTTAACGGCAAGGAAGCAAGAACTTATGCATCTCAAGGACAGCAGCGCAGTCTGGCGTTGGCGATGAAGCTGGCGGAAGGAGAACTGGCAAAAGCAATTGGAGGAGAATATCCGGTGTTTTTGCTGGATGATGTACTCAGTGAGCTGGACGGTCAGCGCAGGGCATTTATCTTGCAGGCGTTGACAGACCGGCAGATTATAGTGACTTCCTGTGAACCCGCATATTTTGGCGCGGATACGGTACAGATGCTCCGTGTGCAGGAAGGCAAAATTATTGAATCAAAATAAGGAACACATGGCCACACAAAAGTGATACGGTGTACAGCACCGGCAGCAAGAATGGAGGAGGGAACATGCAGTATCAAATTACGGATATTTATGAAACGCGGGCGGGAATCTCTGTGGTGTTGTCTTGTGACGATGGAGATGAAGCGGAAAAGACTTTACTGTTTAAGCCTTCTCTGTGGTTGGAGGAAGGGCTGCAAGCCGGCGATATTGTAGATGAAGAGGGAATAGAGCATCTGTGCGCTACAGCTCAGTTTTGCCAGGCGATTGCGCGGGCGGAAGGACTTCTTGCAAACTCCGATTACAGTCGTACCCGACTGATCTATCGGCTTATGCGGTATGATTTTGAGCGGGCCGTATGTGAACGAGCGGCAGATTATATGATTGAAAAGGGTTATATCCGGGAGGCGGACCAAACCTTGCGGATCGCCCGTTTTTACTGTAAAAGTAAGCATTGGGGCAAAAAACGGATTGCGGCGGAGCTAATGGGCAGGGGATACTGCCATAAGGCAGTAATGGACGCGCTGAATTCACTCAGCGATGAGGAATATTTTTCTTCACTACTGCAGCTGGTGGAGAAAAAATATGCTGCGCCCTGTGCGGACGAAAAAGAAAAGCAGAAACGGATTGCTGCCTTGTCCCGCCTGGGTTTTTCCTTTGCGGAAATCCAGCGGGCGTTTGAAGAGATTGGCGCATTGGAAGAGAGTGTGTCCCCTTGAAAACAATGTTTTTAGGGGGAATCCTTGTGGTAGGATACATACGGTGATATACACAGAAAGGATCGGGTCAACAGTTTGACACAGAAAGGTAAAGGAAAAGTAGGGTTTGTTTCCCTTGGATGCGCAAAAAATCTTTGCGATACGGAAGTGATGCTGCATCGTTTGATGGAGGCGGGATACGAGATTACTCCGGAAGAAACAGAAGCGGATGTGGTGATTATAAACACCTGCGCATTTATTGAAAGCGCGAAAAAAGAGGCAATTGACAACATTTTGGATATTGCGTGGCTTAAGGAGCATGGGTCCCTGCGGGGATTGGTGGTAGCCGGATGCCTGTCGGAGCGGTATCGTGAACAGTTGCTGGAGGAGATGCCGGAGATTGACGCCGTGATTGGCGTTGGAAGCATTGACAAGATTGAAGAAGCGGTGGAGAGGGCCATGAACGGCGGGAGCGAGACGGAAAAATATTGCTGCCTGCCGGATAAAGACGCCTGTGCTCTGGGGGGAGATCGGATCGTCACTACAGGGGAAGCATTTGCTTACATAAAAATAGCGGAGGGATGCAACAACCGCTGTTCCTATTGTGCCATTCCTGGAATCCGCGGCGGCCTGCGCAGTCGCCCTATAGAGGATATCGTTGCGGAGGCGCAGGGGCTGGACGAGATGGGCATCAAGGAACTGATCGTCATTGCCCAGGATACCACTGTGTACGGATTGGACCTTTATGGGGAATACGCTTTGCCAAAGTTGCTGCGTGCCATAACGGAAAACACACAAATTCCGTGGATACGGATTTTATACTGTTATCCGGACAAAATAACAGAGGAACTGGTGCAGGAAATCCGGGATAACAACCGGATTGTAAAATATATTGATTTACCGGTGCAGCATATCAGCGATAAAATGCTCACAGCTATGAACCGTCATGGAGACAGCGCCTGTGTACGGGATGCGGTACGGCGCCTGAAGGAAGCTGTTCCGGATATTGTTATTCGCTCCACGGCGATCGTGGGTTTTCCGGGAGAGGATGAGGCGGATTTTGAAGCGCTGTGCCGGTTTATCAGTGAAGGGCCGTTTGCACGGTTCGGCGCGTTCCCTTATTCCAGAGAAGAAGATACGCCTGCCTATTCCATGGAGGATCAGGTCGACGAGAAAACAAAGCAGGAACGGTTTGATATTCTTATGCGGCACCAACTGACGGTCAGCGAAGCGTTTCAGCAGTCTCTTATAGGGGAAACAGTCCAGGTGCTTTGCGAAGGGTTTGACCCGGTTTCCGAGTCCTATTTTGGTAGAAGCTTCCGGGAAGCACCCGAAATTGACGGAAAAATTTGGTTCTCCGCGGCGAGAGAAGTTCAGGAGGGAGAATTTGTCTCCGTCCGTATTACAGAGGCAATGGACTATGATCTGGTGGGAGAAGTCCAGACATGATTACGGTAGAAACGCTGTTTTCCGGATCCAGCGGGAACTGTACACTCATTCGCACGGAGAAATCGGCTGTGTTGGTGGACGCCGGCAAAAACTGCAAAGCGGTAATGTCTTCTCTGGAAATGCTTGGCATGACTTTGTCTGATTTGTCCGCCGTTTTTGTAACCCATGAACACAGAGACCATATCAGCGCTTTGGATGTGATGATGCGGCGCAAGCCCATGCCTGTTCACGTCACTGCTCTTTCCGCACCGGAACTGTGCCGGGGGCGCAGTGTGGGTGAGACGGCGGTAGTGCATCCAGGGCTTTTGTACGAGACGCAGGTGGGGGATTTGACGGTTCGCTCTTTTCCCCTTCCCCATGACAGCGCTGGCCATGTGGGATATGTATTTGTAGACGCACACGGTGATACAGCAGGTATTGCCACCGATATGGGATATGCTACCATGGATGCATACAACCATCTGCGCCGGTGCCGCACCGTAGTGCTGGAGGCCAATCACGATATAGATATGCTCCGTATGGGCCCCTATCCCTTTCTCTTAAAGCAGCGCATTCTGTCCCAGGGGGGGCACCTTTCTAATAAGGAGTGTGCCGGGTTATGCTGCGGACTGGCGGGAAGTGACACGAAGCGGATCATTTTGGCCCATCTCAGCCATGAAAACAATACGCCTGAGACGGCGTATCAAACTGTACGCGCCGCGTTGGACCGGGAGGGCCATACAAATTTTGCCCTTTCTGTGGCCATGCGTGACCAACCGGGTTGTGTAGAGCCTTTTGGCGGTCAAGAGAAACAACATTCCCGATGGGACTGCCGGGAGGAGTTATTGTATGATCAAATGTAAGCTAATTGTTCTTGGACAACTTTCAGAACCCCATTGGCGCGCTGCCTGTGAGGAATACAAAAAGCGGCTGTCCCACACCTGCAGTATGCAGGAAGTAGAACTGCGTGAGGTGCGTACAGGCAGGGATCCCGGTGAAAAAGAAATTGCGGCCGTGCTGGAGCGGGAAGCGGATTTAATTTTGGCACAGATTCCGCCCAGGGCATTTACGGTAGCTTTGTGTATAGAGGGAAAGCAGTACGATTCGCCAACCCTTGCCGCGTTGCTGGAGGAAAAGCTTACCGGCGGCGCCAGCGAGCTTTGTTTTATCATTGGTTCTTCCCATGGACTCTCGGAGCGGGTTAAAAAAGTTGCTCATTTAAAGCTTTCCATGTCGGCGCTCACATTTCCACATCAGCTGGCACGGGTTATGCTGTATGAATGCATATACCGCTGCACAGAAATTCGACGCGGGTCCCCCTATCATAAGTAATCGTAATTCACCTGCAACCAAAGGCAAGGTACAAAGCATTGAAAACAACCGATCGTTTGAAGCTGCAATTGAAAAGAAAACTGCCGGCGATTTTGTGCGCCGTTTTTATCGTTGCAATTTTTGGATTGTATTATTTGGGTGTTTATGATGTTTCTTTTTTGCCAAGGCCGGCAGCCTGGGCGGATCATATTGACCGGCTGTATACCGTTTTATTTGGAAAAGATACAGATACGCAGACTCCGGTGGAAACAGAACCGCCGGTCACAGAGCCTGCGGACGATCGACCGGTGAAAAAACCGGACAATGGAGACGAAACGCCGCTGCCGGATTTTGGCACGCCTTTGGAGTTTTCTACGGTTTCCGTCCTAAGGGGCGAGGGATGGAGGCGCACGGATGCGGAATATACGGAAGGAATGCAATTTGCCCTTTTGGATACACCCTACAGTTTGCCACGTTCTTTTTCTTACACAGAAAAAACCTATAACAGGGAAGAACTGATTTATTTTGAAGACGGAACAGAACCGCAGCGCCAGATTGTGCAAACTACGGAACGGCGGCCCGCGCTGGAGCTATATATGGGATATATCTTATATGACGACCGAGGAACCCTGTATATTCTGGGGCCGGATGGTACGCCGCTGGGGCAGTACAACGACCAGCGATATATGCCCGCGTATACCAGAGACAGGGAAGGACGTCCCTTGTTTTATTCCCCGTATTCCTATACCATGACGTATCCTACTCAGCTTGGAGAGCCGGACGAAGAGGGCAATCAGGAGTGGATACAAACAGATACCGTTCGAGTGGATTCTCAAAAATATTATTACCTGGGGGCGGATGGACGCACCTTTGTGGAGTCTGATTACGATGATACGGTAGACGGGCGGGGCTTGTATTTCGACTATCCCGCTTATTATGGAAATACCGACAGTCGATATAACCGATATTATAAAAGAAGAACAAAAGTATTTACGGATTTGAAAGGAAAAACGTCGGTGCTGGAATTGGCAGACTGGCTGTTTGCCACAGAAAAACCGGATTATGCCGATGCGGAGCTAGTTTTTCCATATACCAAAGCATACGCCATGCGGGGGGGATACGCTGCAGTGATGCAGGATATCCACTGGGACTATTTTAATGACGTAACGGAAGACGGCGTAACGGAGAACCGATATTTCGAGGTGGTCAGCAACGAAATGCGGGTGGTAGACGAAAACGGGCGGGAGATGTTCGCATCTCGGAAAAACTATGTCAGCAGTGAGGGCTGGTCGGCCAATGAACGGTTTGTTGAGCCGCTTTCCAGAGGGATCGACGCGCTAGGGAGCTACTATTTTGATCATGGTCTCATGCGCCTGCATGTACAGGCGTATGACCGGTATCATTTTACCGATTTGGACATGATCCGCATCGTTTCTGACGAAGACGTGTTGGTATACCCCGATGGCAGCCGCTACAGTATCCCTGTTGGATATCGGCTGATTTCGTATTCCGACGGCATTCTTCTTCTGGAAAAGGACGGTCTATACGGATTTTTGTCCAACACAGGGGTGTGGATCCACCAGCCCCAGGCGGCAGACGCACAACCATTTTTGGAAGGAGTTGCCGTTGTGGAGCATGATGGGTACTATGGCGTAATTGACACAAAGGGAAATTTGGTAATTCCCTATGAATATGACTATATTTCCAATATTTCCAGCGGTACCATAGTGGCGTACAGCAAAACAAACGGCTGGGAAATTTATCAGAAAATGGCGCCGGCGGCATGAATGTCCCGGAAAGGAAAAGGTATGCAGGATTTTGATGTGATCGTAGTAGGCGCGGGACACGCCGGCGTGGAAGCCGCGCTGGCCTGCGCCAGGCGCGGTCTGAAAACAGCAGTATTTACAATAAGCTTGGACGCGGTGGCCAATATGCCCTGTAATCCTTCCGTAGGCGGAACGGGGAAAGGCCATTTGGTCTTTGAGCTGGATGCCCTGGGCGGCGAAATGGGGTATGCGGCCGACTGCAGCACAATCCAGTCCAGAACCCTGAACACAGGAAAAGGTGCGGCGGTTCAATCTAAACGAGTGCAGGCAGATAGAATCGCTTACAGCAGACGAATGAAACAAGTGCTGGAAAATACCCCACACCTCTCCCTGATTCAGGGAGAGGTGTGCCGCCTGCTTACAGAAGACGCTGCAGGGAAAAAGCGCGTGCGCGGCGTCGTGGTCGCTCCCGGTGGGGAGTATCTGGCAAGGGCAGTGATTTTGTCCAGCGGTACATATCTTGGCGGCACCACTCATGTAGGGGAAGTGCAGCGCAGTGCAGGACCGGACGGCAGTCTTCCGGCGGGAGAACTTAGTGCCTCCCTGCGGGAAAACGGTATCCGGCTTGCCCGGTTTAAAACGGGAACCCCTCCCAGGGTGCATCGTGCATCTATTGACTTTTCCTGCCTTGAGCGTCAGGATGGTGAAGAACATATTATCCCGTTTTCATATCGAACCGATGGGGCGGCGCTCAATGCCATAGAGCAGGTCCCCTGTTACATTGTATATACCGGTGCGCGTACCCATCAGATTATTCGGGACAATCTCCATCGCTCTCCCTTATATTCTGGGCAAATCCATGGAACAGGGCCACGGTACTGCCCCTCTATTGAAGATAAGGTGGTGCGATTTGCCGACAAGGAACGGCATCAACTGTTTGTAGAGCCTATGGGGGTGGATACTGAGGAAATCTATTTACAGGGATTTTCTTCTTCCCTTCCGGCGGACGTGCAGTATGCAATGCTTCGCAGCCTGCCGGGATTTGAAGAGGCGCAAATTATGCGATATGCCTATGCGATTGAATACGATTGCGCTGATCCTACCCAACTGTACCCCACCCTTGCCTTCAAGGATATTGAAGGATTATACGGAGCGGGACAGTTTAACGGTTCTTCCGGATATGAGGAGGCTGCCGTTCAGGGCCTGATCGCGGGAATCAATGCGGCAGCGTCTCTGGAGGGGCGGCCGCCGGTTATTTTGCCCCGGTATTCTTCCTATATTGGTACGCTGATTGACGATCTCGTCACCAAAGGCACCAACGAGCCGTATCGGATTATGACATCCCGTTCTGAATATCGGCTGATGCTTCGTCAGGACAATGCAGACCGGCGCCTTTTGGAATATGGGAGAGCGGCAGGATTGATTGATGATGCGCGGTATGCCGCGATGTTGGAAAAGTGCCGCCGGGAGGACGCGGAAATTCAACGGCTGGAGCGAACTACCGTGTCGCCGACGGCGGTGAATGGTATTCTTGCGTCTCTTGGAAGCAGCGAAATTTCTACTGGAGCAAAGCTGGCAGACCTGCTTCGTCGGCCAAAGGTTACCTATGCGTTGCTGGCAGAGGCGGACCGGGACAGACCTGCTCTAACGGAGGATGTGATCCGCACCGTGGAGACAGAGATTAAGTATGCGGGATATATTACCCGGCAGCAGGCACAGGCGAAAAAGCAGCAGAAGATGGAGGAGAAGCCTCTGCCGCCGGATTTAGACTATACGAAGATCAAAGGGCTGCGTCTGGAGGCTATGCAGAAGCTTCAAGCGGCAAAGCCCGCGTCTTTGGGACAAGCTTCCAGAATTTCCGGGGTAAGCCCGGCGGATATTTCTGTTCTGGTAATATATCTTTCTTTGAAAGAATGAAAGAAACAGGCCTTTTGGCCTGTTTCTTTATTTGTATTTTGTAAGACACTTATTCATAAGAAAGCCCCCCTCTCTGATGAGGGGGGCAAAACTTCGTCTTGACGGAAGAAAAAATAACTTGTCTTCCAATCAATCAAACACAACTTCTTTGCCGCGGTTTGAAGACTCGTAAATTCCTTCCATGATTTTAGATGTCTTGATGGCGTAATCGATGTGAGAGCGTTCCTTTTCTCCGGTACGTACACACCGCAAAAATGCATCGATTTCCCGCTGGAACATGCTGATTTCCGGCACTTCCACTTCTTCTGTAAACAGTTCCCCATCCCGCACACCGTATATTTTGTAGTTCCCGCAGTACTGCAGACGGATTCCCGCTTTTGTACCGATGAAGTCCAGATATTGCTCTTCCTCTTCAATATTCTGCGCCCATGCTCCCTCTAGGGTGATTACCGGGCCGGTGGTACGAATAAAAGCAGATACTGAGTCTTCCACATCATAGGTTCCATTTACGTCCCGCGTGGATTCGCTCCACATACTCCGGTATACATAATTCTTTATATCCTTGCCTAACTTGGAATAGGCTGCACCGGATACGGAAATCGGGTCCGGATCGCCTACGCAGTATAAAACCTGATCCAGACGATGTACACCCCAGTCGATGAGTACGCCACCGCCGGATATAGCCTTGGTGGTAAACGCGCCGCCGATGCCGGGAATGGTTCTATGCGCGCGAAAATTGATGAATACGTGATAGATTTCGCCAAGTTCGCCGTCCAAAATCCGCTGACGCACTTGATTCACCGCTTCATGGAAACGACACACCACGCCGATATTCAGTACCTTGCCAGTCTCTTTTTGCACCCTCTGCATCTCCAGCGCTTCACTGTAGATGCGGGCAGCGGGCTTTTCACAAAGAACATGCTTGCCGGCCCGCATAGCGTCTATGGAAATTACGCTGTGCATCAGGTTGGGCGTGCATATGGAAACCGCCTCGACTTCCGGGTCCTGAAGCGCGGTTTTGTAGTCAGTGATGGCAGTGCCGCAGCCATATTCGTCCACACAAGCCTGAGCCTTTTCCGGGATCACATCACAAAAGTACTTAATTTCAGCATCCTGCGCTTCTATATAGCAGGGAATATGAGCCGACCGCGCAATACAACCGCATCCAATCACAGCAACTTTAATTTTAGACATAACGCCTCCCTCCGCGAATCGCGGATTTCCAAAAGACACGTGCCTCAGCACGCTTATTTTATAGCTATTTTACCGTTTTATGTATCTCTTTGCAAGAGATACGAGGAAAATTTTTGAAATTTGATTCATCTAAACCATTTTGCCCTCTTGAGTTTTATATAAAGGTGTGCTATCATATACATAAGAAGGATTTCTGCTTGGAAAGGAGTGCTTCCCGTGGGACAACACACAAATGGAGAGGAAAGGGAAGTTCCAGGCTCCCTGAAGGATTTGGACGCCGCTGCGCTCCAGGCCCGGATGGAAAAGGCACAGCGAGATCCTATTGGGGAAAAAAGCGGGGGAGGACAGCTTCCCTCTGCGTCGCTCGCGACGGATAACACAGTACGCCGTGCCGCCAGACGTCAGCTTTGGCTGATCATCGGATGTGTTTTGTTTGTACTGGCAGGGGCTGCTGCATTGTCCCTACGGTTTGGAAATTTGTTTTCCGGCGAAAAGGCGGCAGATCAAACCGTTGCGCTGACTGGGAAGGAGGCCCCATGGCTGTCGCTTTCCGAGGGAATGCTCTCCTATAATGCGGATTATAGCGGCAACGTGCCGGGGACTATCATCATTCCTGATATCTTTGATGGGAAAACCGTTGAGGGCATTGCGGACGAGGGATTTGCCCATATGGCGGAAATTACAGAACTGATAGTGGGCACAGATGTGCCCTGGATTGGCGTGCGGGCCTTCGAGGGCTGCACCGGTCTTACTGGGATTGATTTAGGTGGCGTTGAGGAGATATCTTACGGCGCTTTTGACGGATGCGTGTCTCTTACCGATGTTGCCGCAGCAGAAGCGCTTGTTCACATCGGCGCATATGCTTTTCAGGACTGTGCGGCGCTTACCACTTTTCCCTTTGGGGAGCAGGTAACGTCTATCGGCACTTGTGCTTTTCAGAATTGCAGTTCTATGCGCGGTGCTCTCTGTCTTTTTGCTGTAGTATCTAAAGTCGGACAGAGTGCCTTTGAAAATTGTTCCTCCCTTACACAGATTGTCATTTCTGATGCAGGATCCGTTGGAGAGAGCGCTTTTCAGGGATGTACTTCTGTTACGGAATTGGAAATGAACTGCCTAAGTGTGGGAGAGCGGGCATTTGCCGGCTGTACTGCATTGGAACGCGCTGCTTTTGGCGGGAAAGTGCTTACCCTTGGAAAAGAGTTGTTCGCAGAATGTGCGTCTTTGACAGAGGTGACATATGAAAATGAGGGTACCACACTTTCGGAAGGTGTTTTTCTAAATTGTGTTTCCCTGCAGTCTCCGCCCTTGCCGAAAGGTGCGTCAACAATCCCCCCGCGTTTGTTTGCTGGATGTACGGCGCTTGAGAGCACTGGTATCAGCAGTCAAATACTGCATATTGGAGACGAGGCATATGCGGGCTGTAGCGCGCTTACCGAGGTTCATATACCAAGCAATACGGAAACCCTTGGCAAAGGGGTATTTGCGGACTGCACCGCCCTTGTGGAATATACGCTTCCGACGGACGCCGTATCGATTCCAGCCAATTTTTTCAGTGGCTGTATAGGATTAAAAGATGCATCTATTCCGGAAGGAATACAGTCTGTGGAGGAGGGCGCTTTTCAAAACTGCATAGGACTTTTGCATGCAAATATTCCGTATGGCGTCCTGTCCATTGGGGACAACGCATTTTCCGGCTGTACTGCTCTGGAAAAAATAACGCTGCCGTCCTCTTTGCAGTCTATTGGAGAAAATACTTTCCAGAGCTGCAGTTCCGTGCAGTATTTAGATATTCCAAAAAGCGTGACTTTTGTTGGGGACGGCGCCTTTGCGAATATGGAACGGCTGCAGTCGCTGGGTTTGTTTGTTTCTGCTCAGATATCGGCGGGGATGTTTTCCGGCTGTACCGCTTTGGTGGATATCCGAACCTCAGGATATGATTCCCTATATTCCGTACGCAGCGGCGTATTGTTTTCTGCAGACGGGGAAACTTTGATTCTTTATCCCTGTGGGCTGCAAAATCAAAATTATACTGTGCCTGCAACGGTCGATAAGATTGAAGCGAGCGCCTTTCGAGGGTGTGCTCTTAAGAGCATCCACACCGGTGCGGCCGCGTTGATTGGTATGTATGCGTTTGCAGATTGCGACTCTCTGCAGTCTGTAATCCTTGGAGAAGGACTTACCGAACTGGGTTTTGGTGCATTCGAGGGTTGTGCTGCATTGGAGAATGTACAGCTGCCGCATACGCTTTCTGCGCTAGACAGCAAGGTATTTGCAGGCTGTGCAAGTCTTGCACAGTTGACGCTTCCTGTGGAAATTACGAAAATAGCTGCTGACTCTGTAGAAGGAACTACCACGCTTTGCGTAGAAGAAGGCGCACCGATTTTGGGAGAGATAGAACGGCAGGGGCTGCAATTTATCATTTTACAGAAGAAGTCGTAATTGCGCGCAATCGCGCTGGAAAATAGTATGTTTTTTTCCGGCGTGGTTAATATATATATAATATTTCATTTTAGGAGGACTAAGCACATGAAAAAATTTCTTTCAGTATTTTTGGTTCTGCTGTTGACCGTTGCTATATTTGCCGGCTGCAGCGACAAAAATGAGGAGGGCAAAGACACCTCCGCTGCCGATGATACCGCCAAAGTTACGGATAATACGGCTGGTGACAGCGGCGCATACAAGCTGGGTATGGGCGTGCAGGTAAACACCGAAAAGTCAAAGGATGGTACTGCGCAGGTTGAAGCAACCATTGCAGCTGTTATTACAGACGAGAGCGGAAAAATCGTTGACTGCTACATTGACACAGTGCAGAATAAAATGTCTGTAGCAGATGGGGTCGCTGAGAAGGGACAAACCTATCGGACCAAGCAGGAGATGGGTTCTGACTACAATATGAAGGACATTTCCGGCATCGGTAAGGAATGGAACGAACAGGCAGACTTTTTCGCCGGATATGTAAAGGGAATGACCGGCGACGAAGTTTCCGCTATTAAAACGGAGACAAATGACGCTGGCGCGCAGGTAGCTGCAGATGAAGATTTGTATGCCGGCTGTACAATTGGCGTAACGGAGATGATCCAGGCGGTGGAAAAGGCCTGCAAGGATGATCAGGCATACGATTTTCAGTCTACCAGCAATCCGAAGTTGCAGTTTGCAGCGGTAACAGACGACGCTTCTTCTAAGGATGCTTCCGACGAAGCAGACGGACTGGCCGCTATGTACACAACCTTTACCGCTGTTGTAGAGGACGACGGCAAAGTTTTGGCTTGCTGTGTGGATGTTATCGAGCCAAAGATTGCCTTTGGTGCGGACGGCGCGATTGGAGAGGTCAAGTTTAGTGGTTCCAAGCGGGAAGTGAAGGAAGGCTATGGCATGAAGGACATCTCCGGTATCGGTAAGGAGTGGTATGAGCAGGCGGCGGCTTTTGCAGACTATGTTGTTGGCAAAACGCTGGACGAGGCTTCCGGTATTGAAACCCAGCAAAACGACAGCGGAAAAATGGTTGCTAAGGACGCAGATCTTTATGCAGGTTGTACCGTTGGAATTGACAAGTGGGTTGCCGCATTGGAAAAGGCACTGGAAAAATAAGTGACGATAGGTAGGGATCCCGCATAAGCAGGATCCCTGCACATTTTCAACAGGATATGAAATGTCAGGGGAAGATATACAATGCAAATAAAAAGGCACATTGCCCTGCTAACTGCCTTGGTTCTGCTATTTGTTTTGTTCGGATGCAGCGCTGGCGGAAAGGATAAGGATGTGGAGCTGAACCGGTATTCCCGCACTTCTTTTGATTTATTTGATACGGTCACAGTACTAACCGGATTTGATGTGTCCAAAGAAGTCTTTGATGAAAAGGCGGATCAGCTATTGCAGATTTTAGAGCAGTATCACCAGCTATATGATATCTATCACGATTATGATGGAATCAATAACTTGAAAACTGTAAACGACAACGCAGGTTTGCGGCCTGTACCCGTGGATGAACGTATTATGGATTTGCTGGAGTACAGCATTGAAATGTACAGTCTGACCCAGGGAATGACAAATATTGCTATGGGGGGCGTGCTTTCTGTATGGCATACATACAGAGATGCGGGAGCAGACGATCCAGAAAATGCGGTTTTGCCGGAGCAGCAGGAATTGGAATCCGCCGCACAGCATATGGATATATCTTCTATTATTATCGACCGGGATGCCGGAACGGTGTATTTATCGGATCCGCAGATGCGGCTGGACGTTGGTTCCATTGCTAAGGGATATGCTACAGAAATGGCTGCCAAGGCCGCACAGGAAATGGGTTGGAATCATTTGGCTTTTAGCGTTGGAGGGAATGTGCGCACGATTGGAACAAAGGCGGACGGGTCCCCTTGGACCGCAGGTATTCAAAACCCCGATCTTGGAGCGCATGACGCTACTATTTGCCGTGTTGCCTTGACGGATTTATCGCTTGTGACCAGCGGATCCTATCAGCGATATTATACTGTAGACGGAGTACGCTATCATCATATCATCCATCCCAAGACGCTAAGACCGGAAAACTACTTTGTTTCCGTATCTATCATCTGCAAAGATGGCGGAATGGCGGACGCCCTTTCTACAGCCGTATTTAATATGTCCTATGATCAGGGCAGAGCGCTGGTGGAGGAACTGGACGATGTGGAAGCAGCCTGGATCGATGCGGAGGGGACAATTCGCTATACGGATGGATTTGCCTCGCTCCTTATTGAGGAAGAATCGTAAAAAGTCCTCAGATAGCGGATTATCTCTCCTCTCTAACGGCGGATAATCCGTGAAAAAGTATAAAAAAACCTGCAGGTTATCCTGCAGGTTTTTTATTTAATACTTTATTCAGCGTCTACTTCGGCAAAGCTCTGAGGATTGTCGGTAGAATATACTACTGCACTTTCCTCCAGATCTGCTGCATCGCCCTGCTCTTCCGCTTCTTTTTTCTCCTCAAGAAGCGCACGCATAGAAAGACTGATCTTCCGGTTCTCGTCATCAATGGCAATCACTTTCGCGTCCACAATATCGCCAACCTTCAGCACTTCTGCGGGGGTTTCGATCTTGTGATCTGCAATCTGGCTGATATGAATCAGTCCGTCGGCGCCGGGAACCACTTCTGCAAATGCACCAAAAGGCATCAGAGAAACGATTTTCACGCTGGCAGTATCGCCCACGTTGTATTTCTGGTTGAAGATGAACCAGGGATCAGTATCTTCAGTCTTGTATCCAAGAGAGATTCTGCCCTTTTCCCGGTCCAGTGCCTTAACATACACTTTGATTACATCGCCCTGAGAAACAATTTCGGAAGGGTGACGGATCCGCCTCCAGGACAGTTCGCTGGTATGTACCATACCGTCTACGCCGCCCAAGTCTACGAATGCACCATAGCTGGTCAGGCTCTTTACAGGGCCCTCGTAAATTTGTCCGACTTCTACCTGGTTCCAGAATGCCTCTTCCTTTTCCCGTCTTTCTTCAGCAAGCACGGCGCGGATAGAAGCAAACGCGCGCTTTCTATCTTCTTTAATTTCGATAATTTTTACTTTCTGCATGGTACCTACCAGTGCCTGCAGCGCATCGGGGCCTGCGTTTTTGGGAACACCGGAAAGGGAAGCGGGGATGAATACACGGACAGATTGAATGGAAATAATCAGACCGCCTTTTACGCAGTCAACAATTTTTCCTTCAACGATTTCTCCGGACTCATATTTTGCCACAATCTCATGCCAATTCTGCTCAGAATCCACTTTTAATTTGTCAAGGGTAGCAATTCCCTCGATGTCGCTGATTTTAATAACCTTTGCACGAACCTCGTCCCCAATCTTGAACATTTCATCCAGTTTTGCGGACGGATCGTCGGTCAGCTTGTCATGTACAATCACGCCGGTCGTTTTTGTACCCAGATCCAGTGTGATCTCGTTCTGGGATACGGACGTAACGACACCGACGACAATATCTCCCGGATTCAATGTTTTCATGGTCTGCTCGAGCATTTCAGCAAAGTTTTCCATTTGCTCACTCATTGTTTGTTTAACCTCCTGTATTACACTGAACGGCGTCGATGCGCCGGCAGTAATAGATATGATGTTACAGCGGGGGGGAATGACCAAATCCCCGGTTGAATCTGCATTTTCACATAGATATGTATCGTGGCAGCGCTTTTTGCAGATTTCATAAAGCTTGACCGTATTGGAACTGCCCCGGCTTCCAATGACGATAACTGCATCAGAGGAATCGGCAAGCTGCTCGGCTTCTGTCTGCCTTTCTTCCGTAACATTACATATTGTATCAAAAATCAAAGCATTTGTATATACTTTTTTGATAATTTTCAAACATTTTTTCCACTCCGACAAATTTTGCGTTGTCTGCGCGGCCACACTAATCTGGAAATCCTTATATTTTTCAGCTCCAGGGGAATGGATCCATTCTTCCAAAAGGGCAGCGCTGGAAAAAATCAGTCCTTCGCCCTTGCAGCAGCTCATGATTCCCTGCACTTCGGGATGGTCAGCCGCGCCAATTAAAATAAAGAGTTTTTTCGCGCCGCTGTATTCCGCCGCGATCCTGCGCACCTTTGTAACATAAGGGCAGGTGCAGTCCAGCACAGTAAGGCTTTTGTGCTCTGCCGCGCAGTTGAGAAGCTGGGACAGAACCTTCTGCATTTCACCGTGAGCGCGAATAATCACTGTGATCTTTTCTCCAGAACGAGCGCGGCGGCAAATATCGTGGACATCCTCTCTGCTGATTTCTTCCATGCCGCGTTGGCGAAGCGCGGCTATATACCCGTCATTGTGGATAAGCCGCCCAAGCGTATATATAGCGCCGCCTTTCTGTTTCAGAGCATCTTCCGCCACCTGTGTGGCCCGGCGAACGCCAAAGCAGAAGCCGGCATGCTTTGCCACCTGTATCTTCATGACTCTGCCGCCTCTGGATCCAGGGCGCACACCGCCGCAAAAATTTTTTCTGTGGCAGCTTTATACTCCCGCATTCCGCCTTTTTCAAAAGCCATATCCGCATAGGGAATCGGTGCTCCTACCAGCAAATGGGTTTTATGAAAAAAGCGGGCTTTGTTTTTCTTTGTTTTGATATATACCGGCACCACATCACATTTGGCGTGATAGGCGATCATTCCTACGCCATGCTTAACCGCCGTAGTTTTGGGGTCTACGCCTGGCTGACGGGTACCCTGAGGGAAAATGCCAATAAGCTGTCCTTCTTCCAGCAAATGAATCGTTTTGCGGATGGAGGCCACGTCGGCGCCGCCTCTGTCTATGGAATACGCTCCCAACGCCGTAATCAGCGAACCAAGAACGGGAATTTTAAACAGTTCTTTTTTTGCCATATACCGTACCTGCCGATTCAGTCCCGCCGAAATGATAAGCACATCCAGCAGGCTGGTGTGATTGGCGCATAAAATGCAGCCCCGTTCCTGTGGAAGATTTTCTATCCCTGTCACCTGCACACGGAAGAAAGCACGCAGGGGCCGGGCTAATAGGTTATAAATATTTTGATAAAAGGACATGATAATCCCTCCACGGGGCTGCTTACCGCAGGCGGCGCAGCTTTTCCCTAATAATCTCCAGCGCTTTGGAAAGCGTCTGGGCTTCATCCAACTGAGAGTTATCGATAAAAATAGCGTCTTCTGCCGGTATGGCGGGGGCAACATCTCTGCTGCTGTCCGCCTTGTCCCGCTGCATTACGGCAGCCAGAACCTCTTCCTCCGTAACCGATTCTCCTTTCGCCTGCAGCTCCAGGAATCTACGATGCGCCCTTTTAGCCGGCGATGCCTCCAGAAAAAGTTTTACGTCAGCATCCGGCATAATCACGGTGCCGATGTCCCGACCATCCATGACAACGCTGTCTTCTCCAGCCATTCTCTTTTGCATTTCCAAAAGAAATTTACGTACAGAGGGAATCGCGGATACGGCGGTGGCGTATACTGTGACCTCTGATGTACGGATCAGCCCGGACACGTCCTCTCCATTTAGGATGACCCGCTGGCCCTCCTCCGTGTACCGCAGAGCTAGCTGAATCTGGGGGAGCAGGGTGGCAATTTGAGAACCTACGGCAGGATCTGCGCCAGCGCGTTTGACATATAGTCCCACCGCCCGGTACAGGGCGCCTGTATCGACATATACAAGTCCCAGCTCATGGGCGATTTTTTTAGCCAGCGTACTTTTTCCACTACCGCTGGGGCCGTCAATTGCGATTCTGATTTTTTGATTCATATAGAACTCCATCTAGCTTTAGATAAAATTTTCTGCCTGATTGATATACTCGACGGCGCCTAGTCCTGCCAGCCGACCGGTAGACCAGGCAATCTGCAAGTTGTATCCACCGGTATATGCGTCCAGATCCAATACTTCGCCGGCAAAGAACAGTCCCGGGACCTGCTTGGCCATCATGGTTTTGGGATTGATTTCCCGCACGTCCACGCCGCCGCAGGTGATGATAGCCTCATCTACAGGACGAAAGGATGTGGGAGTCAGGGTAAAATCTTTTAACACCGCAAGAAGCCTTGCGCGCATTTCTTTCGTTATAGCGCCGGTTTTCATGCGGGGCGGGATTCCGCTCCGTTCTACAATGGCGGGGATCAGCACCCGCGGCAGCAGATCTCCCAGAGAATTGATAAAGTCTCTGGCCGCATATTTCTGGATATCGCTTAGCAGTCGGGCGTCCAGTTCTTTTTCAGATAATGCGGGCTTCAGGTCGATAGACATACGGTATTCCGTAACGTCTCCTGCCTGCATATGGGCAGAGGCGGATAACACCAGCGGACCGCTGACGCCAAAATGGGTGAAGAGCATTTCCCCCTGTTGCGCAAATACCTCTTTTTTTCCACGCACTGCCGTCAGCCGTACATTTTTCAGAGAAAGTCCCATCCAGTCCTGTGTAGGTTCGCGGCATTCGATGGGGACTAGGGAGCCTGAAAGCGGCGTTACGCGTAGTCCTGCCTGTCGGGCCATCCGATGTCCATCCCCTTTAGATCCGGTGGCTGGATAGGAAATTCCGCCGGTGGCGATAATTACAGCCTGGCAGGCATGGTCGCCGCTATGGGTATGCACGCCGCGCACATGGTTTTCTGTATCATACAGTATGCTTTGTACCTGCTCCCGTATGACGGGACATTGGAGCCGCCGCTCCAATGCGGCGCAAACATCCGCCGCCCGGTCGGATACAGGAAAAACGCGTCTGCCCCGCTCTGTTTTCAGAGGCACGCCGCACGCCTCAAAAAATTCCATTACGTCGGAGGGAGAAAAGCGGTACAAGGCGCTGTATAAAAATTTTTGATTTCTGGTCACATTTTCCAGTACCTGTGCGGGGGAGCAGTCGTTGGTTACATTACACCGGCCTTTGCCGGTGATCCGCAGCTTTCTGCCGCAGGATGCATTCTGCTCATACAAAACCGCCTGTTTTCCCGCCTCTGATACTGCGCAGGCGGCCATCATTCCGGCAGGGCCGCCGCCTATTATGGCAATCGTTTCACTCATGTAGCATCCTCTTTGCCGACACCGCGCTTCTCGTATACATTGTATTCGTCCCACACCGCTTCCAAATGGGCCAGCGTATCAGACACCATTTCCTGTCGTTTCATACCGATAGCGGCCAAAATAGCGTTTACAATGGACAGCGGCGCTACCAGGGAATCAGCAAAAGAAGCCATGTCGCTTTTGGCGCACAGCGTGGCATAAGCATTTTGGGCGATAGGAGCCTGGATGCTGTCGGTGATAGCGATGACCCGCGCACCGCTGAGTTGAGCAAAGTCTACGGCATTGATGATTCGGCTGGAGTAGCGGGGGAAGCTAAACGCGATTACAGTGTCCCCTTCTTCTATTTTCATCAACTGTTCAAAAACCTCGCTGCTGCCCGTATTGCGCAGCAGGTGAACATTAGGGAAAATAAGACTTAAATTATAATCTAAAAATTCCGCCAAAGAGAAGGAGGAGCGCATACCGATAATATAAATCTTTCCGGCGGATAAAATAGCGTCCACTGCATCGTCAAAGGCGCGTCTGTCGACATTTTCCAGTGTTGTCCGAATCCGATCCGCATCGGCGGACAGCACCGCTTCCAGCACTCCTGCTTCCCGGAACCGGGCATTGGCTACTTCCATACGCTGTACGCTGGTGAGCCGTTTCCCAAGTGTATCCTGCATGGCCCGATGCAGACCGGGATATCCGTCAAAGCCCAATTCGATGGCAAACCGCACCACAGTGGACTCGGAGACGTCCGCGTGCATGCCAAGTCGAGAGGCTGTCATATAGGCTGCCTGCTCACAGTGTTCGATAATAAAAGCTGCAATCCGCTTCTGTCCCTTAGACATGCCGGGCAATGCCTTTTCTATTGTCTCTATCAGATCAAATGCCATACCGGATCCCTTTCCCAATACGCAGTGGCTGCGTCTTACTACTCTTTATGGACAATTATCTAATGTATCATTATAGCCTACAAGCGCCGAATTGTCAAGAGAGCAGGGGGCGCTTTGCAGGGAACGGAGGTCTTCCCCTCAGTGCGGGAACACACCCTAAGATTGACAAGCCCTGTAAATCCTTGTATAATATCTTACATGATAGCACTATAAAGCATTTCTTATATATTTTATTTTAGGAAAGGCATTTTATATTATGAAAAAATCTGCAATTTTTATTGCATTACTCCTTATATTGTCCAGTGTTCTTTCTATGGTTGCGGCAGCCGCCGCGCCTGAGCGAACGGAGGCCTTCGTACCTCAGTCCCAAGCATATTTGGGGCATCCTGGTTTTGCACCTCTTACTGTTCTTGCGGATGGATCTTTTGTTGTGGGTGAGGACAGCGTACATTTTGGTCATACTACTAAAATTGCACAGATTCACCGGAACGAGCCATATCCGTCAACCGTTCATACGTTTTCCGACGGGCAGCTTCTCTATACAGTGCAGTTGTTTGTCGGTCCTGTGTCTTTAGAGGGCATCCAGTGTCTGGTATTATATGCCCGCCTCACGGTTGAAAATGTTACGGAAAAAGACGTGGTGTTTCCTGCCGTATCAGATCGCCTGGTTTCTTTGACTGAGACACCCGGCATGGTTTTCCCGGGAAATAAAGCTGTTTGCGACTATGCGATTGTGGTAGATGCAGCAGAGGGACCGCTGCCGTTGGTAACTCTGGAGCAGCTAGGCACATTTGACGACAATATAAAAGCAATGGAAACATATTGGAATACACAGCTCGCCGGGAGTTTTTCTTTTACAGAGCTGCCGGAAGAAGCGGGAAATTTGGCTGTTTCTCTTAACACTGGATATGTGAATCTGCTTTGCGGGATTCAAGAAGACGGATGCGGGACGTATGCGCCTCTGCTGCACAAGTCCCCGGCAGATATATCTTGTATGACTTGTTATGACACGGCGCTCTACTTTATGAAAACAGGAGACGCCGACTTTCTTGATTCCAAGTGGGCGGATTTACAAAGTTGGTACGCGGCAATTTGCGGCCAAATGAAAACGTATACATTTACAGCGGCAGAGCAGGAAGAGACTGTGCACCTGCTGCCAGGCACCAATGCCACGGCGGCCTTAGATGATAATCTGAACGCACTCATTCAGTTGAAGGCCTTTGCATATTTGTGCCGCGTAAAGGAGCCTGAGCGGGAAGTGGACGTACAGGCGGTCTATCAAAAGCTGCTTTCTTCTGTGGAAACAGTCATGCGCAATACGGTATCTTCCTGTACTTCTCATTGGTCTGTTACAAATTTGGAAGGATCACTTGACGCGGGAACATTTTCTTTATGCTCCGAACGCAGCGCTGCCGCCGCAGTAGACTGGTATAAGAGAGACAGTATTTTTGTCGTTCCAGGGGGCGGCACATATTTGAAACGTCTTGCCCGACAACAACTTCCCTATACAGACCAGACAACTTCTATTGATGCGGTGGTTTCCCAATTGGAGGATGATACGATTGTAATTGGGCAGGGAATCCCCGGCGAATGGCTTTTAGAGGGTGAACTTCTTTCTTTTGAGAATTATCCGCTCCAAGGGGGCGGCAAGCTGGATGGTACCATTACCGGCGGCGAGCGTGAAATCCGGATCCGACTTTCCCCTACTATGCCTACGGCGGCGTCTTTGGAGTTTCCGGTGTTATTGAATAATATTGAGTATGCCTCCTGTGGATTTGATTCGGAGAATGGAATTGTCAGCGTTCCTGCTGGGATTACGGAAATTACGGTACACCTGAAAAAAAGCGTGGGAGAGATTGCGAAGGCATATCAGTATGAGCGGGCGCTAGAAGCAGCGATTGCCACTTATGAAGGGATTCATCCTGAGGAGTACACCAAGTATTCCGTTTCTTTGTTTGAACCTGCGCTGAAAGACGCCAAAGCAGCCCGTACCGGGCCGGCGTCGGAGATGCACAAAGCTGCTGTCCGACTGGAAAGGGCAGGGGAAATGCTGTCCCGCACGCAGTCTGCTTATGTTCTGACGATGGGGGAGGCATCTGATCGGCTGCCGGACATGCTGAAGGCAGACAAGATTTGCCAGACGTTTGCCGTTGCTGGAGCAGGCACATTGTCGGAAGTGTTGGTAACAGGCGCTTATACAGATGGAATCACCGCCGCAGTATATAGTTTGCAAAAAGATGGGTATTCTCCGGGAGATCTGCTGGGGGAAGCCAGAGGCGTAGAGGCCGACGACGGAATTTTGTTTGCGTTTTCTGTGGATTTGGAGGCCGACGCTGGATATTTGCTTGTTCTGTATGCGGAAAAGGGACAAATCTCGCTGCCTGTATATCCAAAAACGCAGGATGCGCCGCTTTTGTATGGGCAGAACGGACAAAGCAGCATGGCGTATGATCTCACCTGCATTGGCATGTCCGTCCGTGTTACGCAGGCCAATTTAAAGGATTTAGATACGTTTTTGGAGAAATGTATCAGCGCGGATATTTCTTCCTATACAAAAGAATCCCGCAACCGTTTGGAGAAAGAAATGCAAGCGGCCAAAGAGCTTCTTACCACTCCGTCTGTATCAGAAGACCAGTATCAATCTGTTTACAACGATTTGAAGGATGCTTATGCAGCGCTTGCTACCTATCCTTCGGATGATCCGGTAGGGCAGACGCCGCCGGCGCTGTATATTGTGCTTGGCGTGGCTGTGGCCCTACTGATTTTCGGTGGGGTGGGCGCAGTAGCGTCCTACAAAAAGCGAGAATGGTAATGAAAATAAAAAAAGAGGACGAAGGGATACTTCATATAAATAAGGAAGTGTCCCTTTTGGCAGTACGCCTTGCGGTGCACGTTTCTAATGGGTGAAAGTCCCTAATCCGCCCTAGTAGTGGGAAGGATACATTCAATGACAAGGGTGTCCATCGTGAGATGGAATCTGAAGGAAGTCGGATGGCAAATCTCTGGTCTGACGAACAGAAATCACATCAGGCTACAGTTAAGGATAAGGTTGCTGCACAAACTAAAGTCCAATAACTACTCGGAATTTACTGTAGTAAATGTGGCAGTTATATGGAGAGAAAGAAACGAAAGGCGAGTTTCGGAAACTGGGAATCCCAACTGTGGTTGACAGAGTAGTATAAAGGCAATCGCCCAGGAACTTCCTCTAATCTACGAGGAACGGTTCTCCGAAAATAGTTTTGGTTTTCGCCCGAAAAGCGAAGTACATGATGTTCTTAAACAGTGCCAAAAGAATGTAAACGAAGGCTAAGTGTATGTGGTAGATATGGACTTGGAAAAGTTCTTTGACACCGTATGCAGGAGTAAGCTGATAGAGGTACTGTCAAGAATCATCAAGGATAGAAGAGTGGTTTCACTCATCCACAAATACTTAAATGCAGGTGTGGTGGCAATTTGGTTATCCAAATTCGCTTGTTAGGGGTAAAAGTCCCCTAATACCCCTCTGAGGTTTTGAAACGCTCATAGAGCAGATGAAGCAGGCGAAGGCGGCAGGAAGAAATCTCTGCCGCTTTTCTATTTTAAATAGTTCAAATGTAACAACTTGATATTGGACTCAAACAAAACTATAATATTTATGCAATATTATAAAAGGCAAAATGTTGCCTGTCCATTTTCTAAGTCTTAACTAAGTTATGGGCTTTACAATATAATTGAGGTGATATCTAATGAAGCTTTTATATGCGGAAGATGAAATCAGTATGTCAGAAGCAGTAGTTGATATACTGACTTATCATAAATATAATGTTGATGCAGTGTACGATGGTGCAGATGCTTTAGCTTATGCTGAAGCCGAACAATATGATGGTATTATTCTTGATATAATGATGCCGAAATTGAGTGGACTTGAGGTGCTTGAACAGCTACGGAAAAAAGGAAATAATACACCAATACTCTTACTCACGGCAAAGGTAGAAATCGAGGACAGAATACAGGGGTTGGATATGGGGGCGGACGATTATCTGCCCAAACCCTTTGCTATGGGGGAACTACTTGCCCGTGTTCGTGCAATGCTTCGGCGTAAAGAAAATTTCACACCTGATATTTTGAAGGTCGGTAATCTCACATTAAATATGCAAAGCTACGAATTGAGCTGTAACGGTCAGTCTTTTGTGTTACCCAAATTGGAATACCAACTAATCGAGCTTTTAATGTTGAATAAGGGTATTTATCTTTCCACAGAAGATTTACTTACAAAAGTATGGGGATACGATACCGATGCAGAACTTGGAACGGTTTGGGTATATATTTCCTATCTTCGAAAACGACTGACAGCTCTTTCTGCTAATGTTGTGATACGGGCAAAGCGAAATGTGGGATATACTTTAGAGGTGGAGGAATGAAAAAAGTACTTCAAAAGAAATTTGTATTTACGGCTATGCTTGCTGTTTCCATACTGCTTCTCATTTTGCTTGGTACAATTAATGTTGTAAACATTGTAATGGTTAGAACTGAAACAAATAAAACTTTAGCTATGATTTCTGAAGCAGACGGCAATTTTGACCACATTCAGCCGCCAAAATCCCTACCGCCGTCCGATTTTAGAATAGAACCCAAAGATGAAAGAGATAAATTTTTATCTTCCAATTTTTTTGTTGTTAAGCTGAATGAAAACAGACAGATTGTTTTTACAGATGTGAGCCGTACTTCTTTAGTTGATGAAATGAGTGCGGAAGAACTTGCTTTAAGAGTTCTCGATGAAGGGAAAAGTTCGGGAAAGGCGGGCAAATACCGATACCAAATCAGCAATTCCCGTATGGATAATGAAACTGTCATCGTTTTTCTTGATACCTCTGAAGAAATACTTTCTTATGTAAGGGTACTGTTTCTTTCGGGTGGAATTGGTATCGTTTGTTGGATTCTTATGTTGTTTATGGTTATGTTTCTCTCTAAAAAAGCGATTCGCCCGATTGCAGAGAACATTGAAAGGCAAAAACAATTTGTTACAAATGCAGGTCACGAAATTAAAACTCCCCTTGCTATTATTCTTGCAAATACGGAAGCTATGGAGCTTTATAACGGCGAAAACAAATGGAGTAAGAATATCAGAGAACAAACGGTAAGATTAAATGGTTTAATGAAAAATCTGCTGCTTCTTGCAAAAATGGATGAAGGCGCTGCGGAAATTATGAAATCGGAAATTTCTTTAAGTGAATTGGTCAGCGAAAATGTACGAGTTTTTGCAGAGCCGTTTCATCTACGCAACATAACTTTACAGACTGAAATACAACCAAATATGATAATAAAAGCAAATAAAGAACAAATGTCACAATTAATCTCGATACTGCTTGATAACGCTTCAAAATACACAAATGACGACGGAACGGTAATTATCAGCTTGCAAAAGAGCGATAAGCGTATCAAATTTCGAATAAAAAACAGCTGCGAAAAGCTGCCGGACACATTACCATATAAATTGTTTGACCGTTTCTATCGGGACGACAAGGCTCGTACACAGAAAACAGGCGGTTATGGTATTGGATTGTCCGTAGCGAGGTCTATTGTCATGGCAAACAAAGGAAGCATTACCGCAGAGTATGAAACTCCGAATTTTGTTTCTTTTACGGTTAACTTATAATCGAAACCTTATATCAGTAAGACTTCACGAAACATTATCGTGAGGTCTTTTTTATTTTTAAAAATACAGTCAAATCTAAGTTAAATCTAAGGTTGCTTTCTTATAATAAGCTCACAAGATGAAGAAAGGGGTGAAAAAATGAAGCTTCGTCACGAATGGAAGCACGAAATTAACCATTCCGATATGCTTGCACTTCGTTCAAGATTGCAGGCTGTTATGGTGATGGACTCACACACCATAAACGGAAAATACGAAATACGCAGCCTGTATTTCGATAACTTAGAGGACAAGGCTCTGCTCGAAAAAATAAACGGCGTGAATATGCGTGAAAAATTTCGAGTTCGATATTACAACGGCGATACATCGTTTATCTTGCTTGAAAAGAAAAGTAAGATAAACGGTCTGTGCCATAAAGAACAGACACAGCTATCCGCAGCCGAGGTACAGGCGATTTCAGATTGCAATATGGATAGGCTTAGAGAAAGCGTAAAGCCGTTGGTGCAGGAGTTGTATCTGAAAATGCAAACGCAGGGGTTACAGCCAAAAACGATTGTTGACTACACAAGAGAAGCGTTTATATATGTCCCCGGCAATGTGCGTGTTACTTTGGATTACAATATACGCACAGGAATTATGGGAATAGACTTTTTGAAGAAGACCTGTATTACGATTCCCGCAGGAAATGCACCAGTTATCCTTGAAGTGAAGTGGGATGAATTTTTACCCTCAATCATTCGGGATATTGTTCAGTTAAACGGCAGACACAGCTCGGCATTCTCCAAATATGCCGCCTGCCGAATTTACGGTTAATCAGAAAAATTATATTTTAAAGGAGTATTATACGATGACTTTTCAAGACATTTTTAAATCAAGCTTTTTGGAGAATATCTCCAGCGTAACTATATTAGATATGGTTCTCGCGTTAGCACTTGCTTTTGGTATCGGTATGTTTATCTTTTTGATTTACAAAAAGACTTTTTCAGGAGTAATGTATTCGTCCTCATTCAGCGTTACGCTTGTTGCACTTACGATGATTTCAACCCTCGTTATTTTAGCAGTAACATCGAATGTTGTGCTTTCCCTCGGTATGGTCGGTGCGTTGTCTATTGTTCGTTTCCGTACCGCCATTAAAGAACCTCTTGATATAGCGTTCCTGTTCTGGTCGATTGCAGTCGGTATTGTTTTAGCAGCAGGAATGATTCCGCTTGCTGTATTTGGCAGCGTTGTAATTGGCATTATTCTTTTAGTATTTGCAAACAAGAAATCTCATCTTAATCCTTATATCGTTGTTATTCGTTGCGAAAATCACGACAGCGAAATAAAAGCTATGGAATTTCTAAAGAAACAGGCAGGACGCTGTGTTCTGAAAAGCAAAACCGTACAAAAAGGTTTTGTTGAATTGAATGCGGAAATTCGTATGAAAGAAGATAATACCGATTTTATCAATATTCTTTCAGAGATGAACGGTGTAAATAGTGCAGTTCTGGTAAGCTATAACGGCGACTATATGGGATAACGGAGGTAACTATGTCAACGCACAAATATATTGATAAAATTTGCTGCGTCATTGTTGTTCTTTCTTTGATTTTCACTGTTCTTTTTATGAACGCCAAATCTTTTGGAGTCGCAGAGGCTTCAAGAGTAAAAGGCTACGAAGCCCGCCTTTTTGATACATCAACCGTCCATACGATTGACATTGTTATGGACGATTGGGACAGCTTTATTGATACCTGCACAAATGAGGAGTATGCTCTTTGCTCCGTGGTTATTGATAATGAAGCTTATAAAAATGTAGCGATTCGTGCAAAAGGAAATACCTCTTTAACACAAGTGGAAAGCTATGGGAATGACCGTTACAGCTTCAAAATTGAATTTGACCACTATGACAGTACAAAGAGCTACTATGGTCTGGATAAATTGAGTTTAAACAATATCATACAGGATAATACCTATATGAAAGATTTTCTTACTTATCAGATGATGCAGAGACTCGGTGCGGACGCACCTCTTTGCAGCTATGTCAATATTACTGTAAACGGTGAGAACTGGGGCTTGTATTTAGCAGTTGAAAGTATTGAGGAAGCGTTCCTTGAAAGAAATTACGGCAGTGACTACGGAGAATTATACAAGCCTGACAGTATGAGTATGGGCGGTGGTCGTGGTAACGGTGATAAGTTTGATATGGCAGATTGGGCAGCCGAATCGAACGAAGAAACCATATCGGAAATTAAGGATGCTTTGGAAAAGATGGACGATACACAGCTTACAGAAATATTAGAAAAGTTCGGATATTCAAATCTTGACGATTTACTATCCGCATTGGAAAATGCAGATAGTATGGAAGAAGTTTTGAATGGTGTAGATATTAGGGAATTGCTTACAGGAAAAGGCAAACAGACGAATAATTCGATGATGGGAGGAATGACACCGCCGGGTATGTTTGAAAACGGCGGCTCCCCTAATGAAAATCAAAACAATCAGATGCAGCAGAATGGTCAAAACGGTATGCAACCGCCAAATGGCCAAGCGTCTGCTGATGGAGAAATGCCGCAGATTCCAAATGGCGAACGTCCGACAGACAGTGATTTTCAAGGCGGAGCAGGTGGCGGAATGGGTAGCGATGATGTAAAACTTATTTACTCCGATGATGAGTACGATAGTTATACAAATATTTTTGATAATGCTAAGACTGATATTACCGATGCAGATAAAGACCGTCTGATTGCGTCATTAAAACAACTTAACAGCAATGAAAATATTGATGAGGTTGTAAATATAGATGGAGTCATTCGATATTTTGTAGTCCATAATTTCGTCTGCAATTTTGACAGCTACACGGGGTCTATGATTCATAATTACTACCTTTATGAAGAAGATGGGCAGCTTTCTATGATACCTTGGGATTACAACCTTGCTTTTGGCGGATTTCAAGATGTAAAAGATGCCAA
Source organism: uncultured Eubacteriales bacterium (assembly GCA_910586545.1). Lineage (GTDB taxonomy): Bacteria > Bacillota > Clostridia > Oscillospirales > CAG-272 > Avispirillum. Next base: position 14,111 of record CAJUIQ010000011.1, on the reverse strand, counting down.
CTCGCTTGTTAACTACCCGATAGATTCGCCTGTTTCGAGCGGAACAGTGGATTCCAGACCGATGCTTGCTTGGATTTTCAGCAATGAAGAATATACGGAGCTGTATCACAAATATTTTGCTGAATTTATTGTTTCTTACTTTGACAGCGGATATTTTTCAGAAATGATTGAGACTACACGGGAAATGATTGCACCTTTTGTAGAAAGTGATGCAACAAAATTCTGTACCTATGAGGAATTCCAAACAGGTGTTGACACTCTGAAAGAATTTTGCTTACTCCGTGCGGAAAGTGTGCGTGGGCAGCTTGACGGTACGATCGCTTCTACCTCTGACGGACAGACACAGGATAGTAGTTCATTGATTGACGCTTCCACTCTCAACATTTCGGATATGGGTTCTATGGGAAATGGCAAAGGCGGTGGAATGGACAAACCGAATGTTCAAAATGACGCACGGGATAAAGTTTCTCAAAATACCTTTGATGAGCAGAGCGATGTTGACGATAATGATACACAGCAAGAACAAAATGATCCTACCACTAATTCATCGCCAAACGAACAGCAGATGGGTGGCGTACCTCCCGATGTGCCGAAAAACGAACAACAAAATGGCGATACATCCATTTCATTGCCAAACAAAACGCAGCGTGATACAATGCAGCCAATCGTGCCAGATGGCGAACAACCATCTGACTCATCACGACATAATGAAATTAAATCTGCTCTAAACGCGGTACAAGGCGAAATAGGCTTGGCTAATACTCAAATGATTAGCGTAGAGTCGTGGGTAATGATTAGCGTATCATGTTTAGTACTGATAGTGGCGATTTTGATAGCAGTGCGTTATAAAAAGCGTTCTTGATAGTAAGATATAAAGTAGATGCAAAGAACAAAATGGAGACTTTGCCCTATTTGCGGCAATAAAACAAGGTTGCAGATACGGGAAGATACAGAGCTGAAAAACTTTCCCATCTACTGTCCGAAGTGCAAACAGGAAACTTTAATCAACGCAAAAGAATTACATAATGGTCATCAAAGAGCCAAACGCACTGACGCAGAGCCGATGAACTTGTGAGCAATCGCAGTTTGCCGGCTCTTTCTTTTCACATAACATATGTCGGGCAAGCCTCTCACAACAGTAATTCCATACGGCTACAAGAAAAATGAATCTAACCCCGATGAATGGCTTGTTGTCTAGGAAGCCACCGATATTGTGCGAAAGATATTCCGCTTATGCGTTGAAGAGGATGGACCGACACAGATAGCCAATCAGCTTTTTTCGGAGAGTATTCCAACGCCAACAGAGCATTGGCAATCACAGGGCAGAAAGACATCTGCTTTACCTACTATTCCGCATAAGTGGGCGGCAAGAACGATTGCGGATATTTTTGAAAGACAGGAATATATCGGTGATACTGTAAATTTCTGTTCCACTACATGCTCATTCAAGGATAAAACAAAAATTGAGCGACCAAAGGAAGAATGAAAAGTCTTTAAGAATACTCACGAAGCCATTATTGACAGGGAATCTTGGGAATTTGTACAGACGCTTCGGGCAAATAAACGCAGGCCAAACCGCACAGGCGCAGTCAGTATGTTTTCGGGTTTGCTTTACTGTGGGGACTGCGGTGAAAAGCTGTATTACAGCGTAACAAATAATTACAGCCGAGAGCAGGCATATTTCTTCTGCTCCAACTACCGAAAGAATACAGCAAATTGCACCGCCCATTACAGCTCCGTCCGCTGAAGAATATGAAGAAATGTTCCAAGAACGCTTGAAACAGAAATGTTCAAAGGAACAAAAAACGGCATAGCCACGAATGACTATGCCGTTTTTTGTCAGAGTCGCCCTCGTCCCCTCACTTCCTTATGTGAAGGGGACGAAAGGCCCTCTTTTTTATTTTGCGAGACGGAGCGGCAGTACATTGCCCCTCCATCAATTGTTTGTAGTGACAGAGTCTTAATAAAACGTGGCGACTGCCGGATTGGGTTCTGACGCAGGTTCCACCTTTTGTGCTGTCAGCACCGGGCCCTCTCCTGCGTAAACCTTGTGATTTTTTACCTGAATTTCGCCGGTGACGGTAATCCAGTCATAGTTTTTGTAGTCATCGCTTCTGCCCCACTTGCAAATCATGGCGCTGAACTGAATATCATCTGCGCAGCAGGTCATTACGTGTCGGCCTGCAAACATCCAGCCGGTACCCAAACTTTTTTCTTTGGCAACCATAGCTTTGAATTGTACTGTTTTACCGTGATAAGCGGGCAAATTCTCACACAGATCCCGATAAAATAAGGCGTAGTCTCTGTCCTCTATTACAATAACAGGCGCCTCCATATCATAGGGCAGAGGGTCTTCTATCTCGTCGTAGGTGGTTTCTCCGTTCACATTTTCATATATAATCGCTGCCATCCGGGACAGCCCCCGCACGATTTTGTGCAGTTCTGTATAGTCTGCCCCAACAGCCATCCGATTAAAGATAATCATATCAGCGCTTTGTATCTTGTCCACTACCAGACTGCGCATGTTTTGGTTATAGGCGGCAAATGTGGTGGTATCAAAAAATAAGATTTGCTGGCCGATAATCCAATGCTCCGGCGCTGCGCCAAACAAATCGGACAGTTGCCACATGCCGTTATATTCTACCAGAATTTTTGTAGCGTTGTGCTTTTTTTGCAAAATGATAAGCTTTTCAGGGGATAGATCCTTAACCGAATCGATTTCTTCTAGATAGATATCTGCCCCGGCAAATTTCGTAGGATCCAATTCCACTTCTCCAGACTCACAAAGGAGCACCAGAATCCGTTCTCCCTCGCAAAACCGTTTGTCCATGAGAGTTTGTTGAACAAACGTTGTTTTTCCCGATTCCAGAAAGCCTGTAACCAGATAAACAGGTGTATCTTGCATAGCAGTTTTATCCCTTTCCCAGTCAGTCAAACAATTTTTCCAGCTCCGCTTCCTGCAGACCGGAACCGATTACGCAAAGCCGACCTGTGACAGCCGGGGCACCAACACGGATATCTGTTTCTCCAGGTGTGTAGTCAAAATGGAACCAGCCTTCATCGCCCGCCACGATACCTTTTGCCCGCAGCACCATACCAAAACGGCTCTCGTCTTCTAATGCATACAAAATTTCCTGCAGCTGTGCACGGGTGTAATGCGTAGCTGTTTCTTTCCCCCAACTGATGAACACCTCGTCTGCATGATGATGTCCTTCTGCATGATGATGTCCGCAGCAGCCCTCTCCATGATGATGCTCATGGTCGTGATGTTCGCATGTGCAATGTGCTCCGTGGTGCTCATGCGTACCGTGGTCATGTCCGCAGCAGCCATCCTCGTGATGATGGTGATGATGGCCCTCTCCACAAACAGGACAGGCGTCATCCGCTTCCAGCAGGGATGCCTGGGGCCGCTCCATCGCTTCCATCAATTGAGCGCCGGTAAGCATGTCCCAAGGGGTGGTGACAATCAATGCATGGGGATTCTTTTCTTTTAACAAGGCAATGCAGCCGTTGATCTTTTCTTCCGCCATACCATCAGTGTGACTGAGAACAATGGTTTTGGCGTGCTGTATTTGGTCATTGAAAAACTCACCAAAATTTTTCATGTACATTTTGCATTTTTTTGCGTCAACTACTGTGGTGCAGCTGTTCAGAGAAAGTCCATGCTCCGCTGCGCCTTCTACTGCGCGGATCACATCGGACAGCTTGCCCACGCCGGAAGGCTCGATAAGAATTCGGTCGGGGGCGTAGTCCTGATACACCTGCAGCAGAGCGGTACTAAAATCTCCTACTAAGGAGCAGCAGATGCATCCGGCGTTCATTTCCCGCACCTGTACGCCGGATTCCTGCAGGAACCCTCCGTCGATACTGATGTCGCCAAATTCATTTTCGATGATTACCAGTTTTTCTCCCGTATATGCCTCTGCGATAAGTTTTTTGATTAGCGTGGTTTTTCCCGCGCCGAGAAATCCGGAAAAAAGATCGATTTTTGTCATGTATGTAGCCTCCATATGTCGTAGATTTTGTTTGTGGCAGTTGTTTTTATTGTTATGTTAAATGGAAAACAGCAATCTTAGGAAAACGCCCCAGGGGGCGTTTTTCGGCATAGCTTATAAATTTCGTACATGCTTTTTGATTTTGCGAATATCGCCCAGCATACGCAGCGCGTCTCCCACTATATGAATTTTAGAATCCCGATGGTGGATAATTTGCACAGGAAATTCAGTTAGAGGATATCCCAATTTTTGCGCTATCTTGATCATCTCCAAGTCAAAAGAAAAGCCATCGATGGTGCAAAGGGAAAAGATTCTTCGGGCGCATGTTCCGTCAAAGCATTTGAATCCGCATTGGGAATCGGTCAGGCGAAATCCGGCGCACACCGCAATTACTTTAATATATATTTTCGACGCCATACGCCGCAGACACGTGTACCCTGCGTATCCGTCCCGATTCAGATTGCGGGACCCCAAAACGATTTTGTCACCGAAAGCGACTTTTTTAGCTGCCGGGCCGATTACATCGGTACCGTAGGCCAGGTCGCAGTCCGTATAGAGCACGATATCTCCCGTGGAAGCCAGAACGGCGGTACGTACGGCTGCTCCCTTACCCCGATTTTGCTCATATCCAATACATTGTATCTTACAAAGCCCCTCTTTTTGAATGGCCTCTTGTAAAACGGTTCGGCTATCGTCGGTGGAGCCATCGTCGCAGAACAGAATTTCCCAGTCCCATCCCTCGCGGGTGCAAAATGCAGTCATCGCGCGGTAGAGGGCGCGGGCAGTGGAGACACAAATCTCGCGCTCGTTATACATCGGGATACAAACGGAAAGTTTCATAATCGCTCCATCATGAGAAAATCATTCTATAAGGTCAGTACAGTGAAATCCACTTCCACTTTGACAGTCAGGCAGTCACTGGCCAGCAGTCGCTGCCGACCCTCTTTGGGACAGCGATAGTAAAAAGGAGTCATCGTAAACAGACAGGAGAGCATGTCCTGATCCGGCAGGTGTATCTGATAGGAGAGCGTCTCTTTGTGCGCCACAGTAAAACCTGCGGGCATTTTTACACCCTCTCCTACACGCGGCTGCCCATATAGTAGGCAGCGCATTTCCCACAGGTGTTCCCGCCCGGCGGATGCTACAATCAGCGCGCCGTCCCTCTTTAAAATCCGCATGGCCTCCTCCCCCGGAATGGGTGCAAAAATACTATATACAATATCTGTACTTTGATTCTGCAAAGGGATAGCGAAAATATTGCCGGCGATAAATTGTACGTTGGACAGTCCCATCGTTTTAGCAAGCTTTGCGCCTGCCGCCGCGCCGCTTTTCGCCGCGTCAATGCCGATTCCCGCACACGGAGGGCCGCTCTTTTGCAGCCGACGGGCGATTTGGCAGGTGTGGTATCCTTCGCCGCAGCCTGCGTCTGTAAAGAAAATTTCTTTGTTGCCTGCTGCGTCTCTTCCCAGTCTGGCTGCCGTCTTTGCAATGGGATCGTACCATCTTCCCGCAAGAAATCGGCTGCGGCAGCGGAGCATCTCTTTGTCGTCTCCGGCTTTCGCGTTGTTTTTCTTTCCCGGAGGCAGCAGATTTACATACCCAGCCGCGGCGATATCATAACAATGTCTGCGTTCTCCCTTGCAGTACAGGCTTGTACCGTCTTTTGTGAGAGGCGTGCCGCACAAAGGGCAGAGCAGATGCGCAAATTCTCCCACCATTAGCTGACGGTCTCCACAAGTTTGGCGTGAAGGGCATATCTGCCATCCGGCGCGCCATTGGTACAAGTAGAGAAAGTGATCATGGTATCTCCTGCTGCAAAGGTGGCGTCGGAGGGAAATTTGGAGTTGGACACCACTTCGCTGGCAAACTCCAGGAAGGAAGCCTCTGTCCCAAATTCCGTACGGAAATACTGATAGTCGGATGTAGTTTGATAAATGGACACCGGCTGATAAATATATACACCTTCCATTGTATAGATATAGATTTTCGAGTTGTAGAACGTATCTGCGTTCAAAAATTTGGTTACATCGTGGAACATCATAGATCCTGCCGCAACATTGTGCCCATAAAGCACTGCGTTAAAGTTATCGGTAATAGGATCCTTAGTAGCCGCATCCAGGAAAATAGATCCGATAGGCAAATAGTTGTGATTGTAGGAGTGGTTCAGATAATAGTCATTGTCTGTACCACGCAAAATAGGATAATTGATTTTTGTATTTTCTACATAGATCCATCCAAATACGTCGCTGTTAATCTCTCGCAGGGAGGTCAAACTGGCGCGCATCTGCTCCAGCTGCTGATCGTATCCGGATATGTTTGCCGCGCCGCCGTCTCCTCTTCCGGAGTTAATTCTGTCAAAAAGAGACTGTAAGGCTGCGTCACCGGAAAGGCAGGACAGCGTATTGTTCCAGGGATATGCGCCGGCAGTATTCGTCTGTCCAGGGATAAATAAATTGAACTGATTCGAGGCTTCGTCGTATATTTTGCCCCCCTCGATTTTACCCCAAATATTTTGTCCCAGCATAATCAGGCTTACTACAAGAATGGAGCCGAATATTCCAAGAAGCGCCAGCTGCAAGAAATTTGCCGCCTTGCTTCTTTTTCTTTTTTGAGGCAGATTTTCTGCGTTCTGCATTGCGGCCTTTTTTTTCATAATATCCTGCGTTGTGAGCGTATCTACAGACTGGATAAAATCCTCCTGCGTAAAGTCTTTGCTGTGTGGAATATCCACGTTTGGCGCCGGCGTCATCGCGGGATCGTCTGCCGAAACTGTTTTAGGAACAGCTTCCAGGATCGGTTCATCCTGGGAGGGCGCCGTTCTTTTCTTTTTATTTTTAGACATAGCTGCTCCTTTCATTCACTTATAATTTATTTTAAGGTAAATTTCTACTCTTTGATTATAGCCCCTGCCCGCAGAAATTACAATAAGAAATATGTAAACAATCCCGAAATTTTATAGTTTCTTTCAAAAATCCATTGCAAAAACACCCGCATTCATGTACAATATTACTCTAATAGAAAATATAGGTACCCGCCGCGGCTTTCGAGGCGGGCTTGTTGCGCGTGTATAAAAGACAGAGCAGAAAGGAATCGGATCGTGGCAGATATATTTGAACTTTTTAAAAAAATCGCGGGAGATAAAAAAGAACCGGCCGGACCGCCTACCCATTTGATTGTGGGGCTTGGAAATCCCGGCGAGGAATATATCCGCACCCGGCATAACGCCGGCTTTATTGCTGCGGATCACATCGCCAGACGAGTGGGAGCGGAGTGCTCCCGGGTCCGGTTTCATTCTATGAATGCGGCTGTCGAGGTGGGTGGTCACCGTGTGCTGCTGATGAAGCCTCAAACCTACATGAATCAGTCCGGTCAGGCAGTGGGAGAGGCGGCAGCCTTCTATAAAATTCCGCCGGAGAATATTATTGTTTTGGTAGACGACATTTATCTGCCGCCGGGACGGATGCGGATCCGCGCGGGCGGCACGGACGGCGGACATAACGGATTGAAAGATATTATTTATCATCTGGGCGCCGACGCTTTTCCCCGTATCCGCATTGGCGTAGGGGAGAAAAAGCAGGGTGATTTGATAAGCTGGGTACTGGGGAAATTCAGTGAAACCGATCTGGAGCAAATGGCCCCGTGCTTCGAGGCATGTTATGACGCCGCCGCGTTGATCATGGACGGAAAGACAGACGAGGCTATGGGCCGGTTCAACGGCATGAAGCCCGCCGCCGATAAAAAGAGAAAATCGGAGCAAGATACACATGAATAATCCAACATTGCTGCTAAGCGCTATGCGTGCTTGCAGGGAATATACGGCTCTTGCCGATGCGCTCGCCGCATCCCGCCGTCGGGCGGTGCAGCGGCCGATTTGTGTCAATGGACTGTGCGAGGGGGCTTCCCCGTTATTTCTCACGGCTCTCACCTTTGACGAGACAGCCGCGTCCCGTCGGGTACTCCTTTTGTATTCCAGCGACCGGGCCGCCGCGGATGAGGCGTTGCGCCTGTCTGATATAGGCGTACCTGCGTATCATTTTCCCGTACGGGATTACCAGTTCCACAATACCACCGCCTCTCGTGACTATGAGCACAGGAGGCTTCTTGTGCTGTCCGCCCTTTTGTTTACCGAGGAACCTATGGTAATTTGCGCTACGGTGGAATCGGTATTGCAAACTACGGTCCCTCCGGAAGACCTGATCCATCTTACCTATACGGTAGATATGGATCGTCCCCTGGATACGGACCGCTTGGCGGAAATTTTAGTGGGCGGCGGATATACCCGAGTGGAACTGGTGGAAGGCCCCGGCCAGTTTGCCATGCGGGGCGGGATTATCGATGTGTACCCACCTGCGGAGGCGCCCATCCGAATCGAATTGTTTGGAGATGAAATTGACCGTATGGGCAATTTTGATCCTGCTACCCAGCGGTTTACCGCGTCTATCCGCGAGCCGCTCCGAATTCCTCCCGCCGGGGAAATTGTTGTAGACGATCAAGGACGGGAACGGATCCGTGCCGCCTGTGAAAAGCAGCTTAAAAAATTGCAGGGCACAGAGAATACTCGTGCCGCAGATATTTTGCGGGGAGAGCTTGCCGCTTTAAAGAATGAAGCGGATATCAGCTTTGCGGATAAGTATATTCCTTTGATTTACCCTGATGCGTCTTGCTTTTTAGACTATTACGACGGCTTGGCAGTGCTGTGCGATGCCTCTGCCGTTCAGCAGCAGGCCCAGGCGGCGGAGATGCTTACCATGCAGTCCCTGGAGGAGTTGGTTGACGCAGGAGAACTATATCATAAGGTGCGGGGAACCTATATTCATCCGTGGGCAAGGATGGAAAAAGCTCTAGAGGTTTTGCCAAGTATATTGGTGGATCCCTTTGCCCGCAGTCATCCGGGACTTGCTCCGGCGGCGGAATTTCATTTTGTGACCAGACATATCCCTGCGTATGGCGGGAATACAGCTTTGCTTTTAGAGGACCTAGCGCAGTTTGTGCAGGGGAAATATCGTACAGCGGTATTGTGCGCCAATGAGGCGGAAGGCAGAAATATTGCGGATATGCTTATGGGAGAAGGGTATACCGCCGCCCTATGTGACGGGGAACTTGCTTTCTTTGAAGGCGACGGAGCGCGCCGCCCTATAGCCGTATTGTACGGAGACGGCGGCGCGGGATTTGAACTGACGGGAGAGCGGTTTGCCTTTCTCAATTATTCTGGAATTCCGGGAACGACTGCCGGCAGAAGACGGCGCAAGAAATCCGTGCCCCAAAAGAACCGGGAAGCAATCCTTTCCTATAGTGATTTGACCGAGGGAGACTATGTAGTTCATGAGGCATATGGAATCGGCTTGTTTGAGGGAATTGAAAATCTGACAGTAGACGGTATGTCCCGAGACTATGTAAAGATTAAATATGCCGGCACAGATCAGCTGTTTTTGCCTGTGGACCAGCTGGAATTGCTGTCCAAATATATCGGCGCGGCTGCCGAAGGGGGCGCGGTGCGTCTTTCCAAAATGGGGGGCGCAGATTGGACAAGAGCCAAAAGCCGTGCCAGCGCTTCCGCCAAAGAAATGGCCAAGGAGCTAATCGAATTGTATGCGCGCCGTCGACGGGCAAAACGGATCGCTTTTCCGCCGGAGGACGATATGGGCCGGCAGTTTGCCGCCGCCTTTCCCTATGAGGAGACGGATAGCCAGCTTACCGCCATCACGGATATAAAGCGGGATATGGAAGCAGATTATCCCATGGACCGAATTGTGTGCGGGGATGTAGGATATGGAAAAACGGAAGTAGCCCTGCGTGCGGCCTTTAAGGCAGTGTCCGGCGGATGTCAGGTGGCCATTTTGGTTCCCACTACGATTTTGGCTTACCAGCATTATCAAACGGCTCTCAGCCGATTCCGCGGGTTCCCGGTTACTGTGGATATGCTGTCCCGGTTCCGGACAAAGGCGCAGCAGACAGCGTCCCTGCGTCGGCTGCGCCGGGGAGAAACGGATATCATTATCGGCACGCACCGGCTGATTTCCCAGGATATCGAATTTAAGAAGTTAGGACTTGTCATTGTAGATGAAGAGCAGCGCTTCGGTGTGGCACAGAAGGAAAAGTTGAAGGAGGCCGCCATCGGTGCGGATATGCTTACCCTGACTGCAACGCCTATCCCTCGTACACTGAATATGGCGATGGGAGGCATTCTGGATATGAGTGTGCTGGACGATGTGCCCGGGATGCGTTCTCCTGTACAGACCTATGTGATGGAGCACGAGGACGGAATCTTATATGAGGCCATTCGCCGTGAGCTGCGTCGGGGCGGACAGGTGTTTTACTTGAACAACAATGTGGAGTATTTATATACCATTATCGGAAAAATTGGCCAGGCAATTCCGGAGGCGCGGTGTGCGGTGGCCCATGGCCGTATGGAACGGGACGAGCTGGAAGAGGTATGGGAAGGACTGGTTCAGGGAGAAATCGACGTGCTGGTTTGTACCACGATTATCGAAACAGGTGTGGACATTCCCAACGCCAATACCCTAATTATTGAAAACGCAGATCGCTTCGGCCTGTCCCAACTCCATCAGATTCGAGGCCGGGTGGGACGCTCCAGCCGCCGGGCATATGCATATTTTACCTATCCTAAAATGAAGCAGCTTTCGGAGATTGCGGACAAACGGCTGCAGGCGATCCGGGAGTATGCGGCTTTTGGCGCGGGCTTTAAAATCGCTTTGCGGGACCTGGAAATTCGGGGAGCCGGCAATTTGCTGGGTGAGCAGCAACATGGCCATATGGAAGCAGTAGGATACGATATGTATATCAAGCTTCTGGAAGAAGCGGTATTGGAAGAAAAAGGAGAAGAGAAAAAGGTGCGGGCGGAATGTGCCGTCAGCGTACGTGCCGATGCATACCTTCCCAAAAGCTATATTCGGGATCCCTCTCAGCGTATGGAAATGTACAGAAAGATTGCCAGAATCCAGTGTGAGGAAGATTTTTCCGATATGATTGATGAACTGTGCGACCGGTTCGGGGATCCGCCCAGAAGTGCGATGATGCTGTGCCGTATTGCCCTTTTGCGCGGACTTGGTATCCAGGCGGAGATGGAGAAAATTGAGGAGCGGGACAGAGAACTGCTTCTTTGCGGAAAAAGCCCAGATCTTACAGCGGTACAGAAGCTTTCCGGTAAATATCCGGGAGCGATTCGCATGACCATCGGCGCACTGCCGGCTATTACGGTCAAAAAGCCGCGGGGCGTGCAGACGGTGGACTTCTTGTGCGATTTGTTAACGGAATATATACAGTTTCTTCCGAAAGACGCGCTGGAATAATCGTTTTTGTTTGCTACAATAAAAAAGCGGATCCGTCCGCGGAAAGGGTAGATTCCATGAAAAGAAGATATAAAAGCGCTGCCGCCCTGTTGGGCTTGCTCCTGCTTTTCTCCTGCTGTCTGCAGGGCTGCGGGAAGGATTCCAGCGTGCCTGTGCTGACGCTTGGGGATGTTTCCATCAGCGAAAATGTATATCATTACTGGGCCAGCACTTATAAAGGGGATTTTTTGTACAGGTATGACGATGTGAAAAACACAGAAGATTTCTGGAACGGGGAGCTGATTGATGGAAAGAGCGCGGCAGAGTATTTTGACGCGGTAATTTTGGAAAATATTCAGTATACCCTGGTGTGTATGCAGCTGTTTGACGAGTATGGACTGGTGATTTCCGCGTCGGAAAAGGAGAAGATACAGGAGCGCGTTTCCGATTACCTGAAAGAGTATGCCGATGGGAATCGGAATTTGTTGAATCAGACGCTTGGGGAATATGGCATAAACATGAAGCTTTTGGAAAAAATCTATATTGACGATGCGAAAACTACAAAGGTATATGATTATTTGTATGGCGAAAATGGACAAACGCCCATTGATGATACGCAGATGGAAGCGTATTATCAAGAGAATTACGTGCATTTGCAGATGATATTCATTAACAATAAATATCAGTATAAAACAGACAGTGGCGGAAAGTATGTTATGGATGAAAAAGGGCAGGCGGTCACGGAGGAACTAGACGCGGATACAAAGGCCCAGCGGGACGAGTCCATTCAAAAGGTGCGGGAAGGACTGGAGAATGGCCAGTCTTTTGCGGAACTGTACGAGACATATTCCGAGCTTAAGGCATACAAAAACGGATATTATTTTAGCAAGGGCACTGCGTATAACGATCAGATTTATTATGACCTGATCCAGAAGGCGACGGATATGGAACTCCAGGACACGGCGGTTGTAGAAGGGGAATACGGAACTTGTATTATTCAAAGACTGGAGTTGGACGAGGGCGCCTGGAAAAATAAAGACAACGCAGATTTTTTTGATACGTTTGAAAATACGGTAGGAGATACTGTTTTTCGAAAGTTTCTCCGAGAGCGTTTTGACGATATCGAAGTGGATGAAGACGCTATTGCGGCATATTCCATTGGAACGGTAACGCCTAACTATACATTTTAAAAAGAGAGGGTAACCCCCTCTCTTTTTATTTTTATCCCCCTATATAGGGGGCTTTTTGTTTGGCATTACAGCGGGAGAATTCTTTTACGAAATCGGCTACAATAGGTGTCGCAGGGAGCCAGCCATATTCGCTTGCAATATGGCGGCCCGTGATCCGGTACGGGCATGCCCAGGCTTTTCTGCAAATTTATTTTGCCGCGTTGGTGGCAGGGAGGAAGGCATGGAAGAAATAAAATACAAAATAAACCTGGATGTGCAGCAGGGAGGGATTCAGCAAACGCTGTCAGGATTTCGTACAGGAGAGGCTCTTTCCAGAACGGTATGTATACATCTGGTAGAAAGAGGGGCGGCGTATCAGGTGCCGACGGGAAGCACTGTTACCATGTATTTTAGAAAGCCGGACGGTACTGCGTGCTATAGTGCATGCAGCGTAGAGGGGGGCGCTGTTGTGCACACCTTTACATCCGGCGAGACGGCAGTGCCGGGAGAGGTGCTGTGCGAGGTAAGAATTCTCTCCATAGAAGGGGGAAATACGACTATATTGTCCTCGCCTCAGTTTGGGATCATTGTGGAAGATGTGCTCCAGGACGATGAGGCTATTGAATCCAGCAACGAATATTCTGCGCTGACAGAAGCAATCGTAGATGTGCAGTTCAAGGGAGAAGCGGCGTTGGTGGCGGCGCAGAAAGCAAATATTGCGGCGGAAGAGGTGCGAGCACTGCTGCCTGGCAAGGCGACAACGTATGTGTTGCAGTGGACGGATGAATATTACGGAGACCATCCGGAAATCATGGAAGAAAACAAGGCGGTGCTGGAGGCAATCGAGAGCGCGCCGGTGGGCAGTTGTCATATCGTGCTGCAGCACGGGGAGAAGGAGTATCCCCTGTATAAGACAGAATATGGAGAAGAGCATGAATACTTTTTTGCAGCGCCCGCTGACTACAGAAAGACACCCCGTGAATATGTAGTATGGTACAAGCCGGCGGCAGGTGCGGGGGCGGCGGAGTGCGGCCTGCGAGAGCGGATAACGGTAAACACTACGGAAATGAACAAAACCAACTTTATGCCGCCTGCAACGGCGTTGGTATCGGTTTTGCTGGATGGCAAGGTAAACAAAGAAACAGGCAAGGGACTATCCGCAAACGACTATACAACGGAGGAAAAGGAAAAGCTTGCGGGAATTGCGAACAGCGCGGACAGCGTGTCCTTCAGTTCCTCCAAAACGGAAGGGGAACAAATTGGAACCCTTACCATTAACGGAGTGGATACCCCATTGTTTGCTTCTCCGAATACAACGTATTCGGAGGCTACTACCAGCGCCGCAGGGCTTATGAGTGCTTCTGATAAATCCAAATTAAACAACATGACAACGAGTATAAAGGACGGAACATCGCCCGGTTCTATACAGGGAGTGATGGGATGTACAGCCGAAGGAGCAGGAGCGACTGCGCTGGGACAATGCAGCAGCGCAGCAGGAGGATTTTCCTTTGCCACAGGAAATTTTGCATCTACATCCGGCAGCGGGGACGCTGCCATTGGACACTATGTGCGTTCTTCCGGAGCAGGGCAGACAGCCGTGGGGAAGTATAATAAGGAATATGCAGGTCCGTCAAATGCAGGGGATGCAACGGGAACAC
>CAJUIQ010000010.1 GCA_910586545.1 uncultured Eubacteriales bacterium | reverse complement strand
CGCCGCACTGCGGCGGCATGGAAATCGAAATGATAAAAAGCAGCAGGAATACCTGCTGCTTTTCTTATGAAAAAAGACCCTTTCGGGTCTTTTTGTTAAATTAAGTCGGCAATGTCTAAAATTAACCGCTGGGTTTTATCCCAACCGAGACAAGGGTCGGTAATGGATTTTCCGTAAACGCCGTCCCCGATTTTCTGGCATCCATCTTCCAGATAGGACTCGATCATAAAGCCCTTTACCATCTTTTTCACATCCGCATTGTGCCGGCAGGAGTGAAGCACTTCCTTGCAAATTCGCGGCTGCTCCCCATACTTTTTAGCTGAGTTTGCATGGTTTGCGTCTACAATCAAAGCAACATTTGCCAGTCCCCGCTCACAATAGCTATGATACAAGCTCTCCAAGTCTTCGTAATGATAGTTGGGAAGGGATTCCCCATGCCGGTTTACATAACCTCGCAAAATTGCGTGCGTCAGGAGATTTCCCGTAGTCTCAACCTCCCAGCCACGGTAAATAAACATATGGGGATGCTGCGCAGCCATAATAGAATTCAGCATAACGGAAATGTCTCCGCTGGTGGGATTCTTCATGCCTACAGGAACATCAATACCACTGGAGGTAAGCCGATGCTCCTGATTTTCCACACTACGCGCTCCGATAGCAATATAGGAAAGCAAATCGGACAAATACCGGTAATTATCCGGGTACAACATTTCATCTGCAGTAGACAGTCCGGTCTGTGCCAAAACAGAGGTATGCAGACGGCGAATGGCAATTACGCCCTCCAGCATATCAGAATCCTTCTCAGGATTGGGCTGGTGCAACAGTCCCTTATAACCGTCACCGGTGGTTCTGGGTTTGTTTGTATATACTCTGGGTATCAAAATCAGTCGGTCAGACACCTCTTCCTGCAACTTCGCCAGGCGGCTTGCATATTCCAGCACAGCATCTTCTCGATCTGCAGAACAGGGTCCTACCACCAGAACCATTTTATCGGATTCTCCGGTAAATATGCGGGCAATCTCCGCATCCCGCTGCTCCTTTTTATCTGCCAACTCCTTTGACAGAGGATACTGTTCTTTAATATCCTTGGGGATTGGCAACTTTCGTTTGAAATTCATGTTTTTTATGGGAATCATCTACCTTTCCATATCGGTATACTTATATCTTACCACCAGTATTTTCAGATTACAACCGCTTTTTTTCATTTTTAGCCATTTCACAAATAATAGCGGTTATGGAATTTTCGTTTTGTCATTTTCGTCAAAAATATTCTGCCGTGTTGTTGACTAGCCCATGTAAAGTATGTTAAAATAGGCATAATAAAGGTTCCTATAAATAAGGAAGGATGAAAAGTATTATGAAACGATTTTTCGCTTTGTTTTTATGCGGAGCAATTCTGCTAGGCGGGCTGTGTTTTCCAGTAGCAGCCGTCGATGAACCGGAAAACAGCTTCTTATTTTATGAAGACGCTTCCCGGGTCGAGGCAGTAGAAAACGCCGCAATCTCCTATGACACAAACCATCGTGCCATCCGTATCGCGGCACAGGCGGACGGCGCTGTCAGCGCAACGGTGGATATGCGCGCGGCCGTTGGAAATCCTCCGACAGCAGACGGACAGCTAAATTTAGTTCTATGGATCCCTGCCACCAACAAACAGGCAGCCAACTTGGAACTTTCCTGCGGAGAATGGACGGGAACATGCAATGCCACAGCCGGTCATAGATATGAACTGTATACCTTTGACGGCGTGACTGGGGATACTGTTACCATAACCTTTAACGCAGCGGCAACAGACAGCGTGTATTTGTTCGCAGCAGGCGGGAGCACCAATTACTCCGCAGATACATGGAACGCCATTTTGGAAGACGCAAACGGTCATACTTTTTCAGAAGCGGAGCTTTTCCTGGACGAATACGAGGTAGAACGCTACACAAAAGAATATTGGGATTCAGATAAAAAAATCGTTTATAACGAATCCTTTTTCCCAATGGCCAATCCGGACGGCACCATTGATCCCATTCAGCTGATGTACGACGCGGATCGAATCATCTCCGTACAAGACTCCTATCTGAATCAGGAATATATTTACGGTGTAGATTATACACTTGAGGACGGCAAACTGGTAATCCTGCCGAACGCTGGTATTTTCACGTGGAAATATAGCTATGTATTCGGCAATACCAAATACGGCGGCTGGTGGGAAATGCTAGACGGCGGTTATGTCTACGGTGGACAGTTCCCCATGTATATGACCGGCTATTTGAATGTTACATACACATATGAGGAAGATACTCAGTTCACACCGAAACCGGAAGCTAAGGGATATCTTCTGGATAAAACGCTGACCAAGCTGGAAGGCGGCGATACCGTAAAAATTCTCACCGTCGGCGACTCTATCACCGGCGGCGCGAACTGCTCCAGCTCCAGTGATGTAAATGCGGAACCTTATGCAGACATCTGGCATGAAATGGCTGCTAAAAAACTCCAGCTGGTGTATCCTGATGCTACTGTGGAATACGACTCCATCTATCAGGGCGGCGCTACAGCCGGACTTTGTATAGAAAAAATGGATGAAATTCTAGCGGCAAATCCGGACCTGATTATTATTGAGTTTGGTACAAACGACTGTATGCAGGGGGATCCTGCCAGCCTTTACGTCCAAACCCTCCAAGAAGCCATGGCGGCAATTCAGGAAAATCTGCCGGACTGCGACATTATCCTGATGCCTCCATCAATAAGCAATCCGTATATTTTCCCAACAGAATGGTTTGACGCATATGCAGACGCACTATATGCGCTGGAAGACGACGGCGTAGCTGTTGCCGATATCACCGGTATGATGCGCTCTATGCTTTCCAGAAAACGCTATCTGGATATGACCGGAGACAACCTGTGTCACCCCAACGACTTTGTCAGCCGTCTGTTTGCGCAAACGCTGGTAGCGACTATCTCTCGAGATGAAAATATTGAAGACTACAGCAGGAGACTGCAGTGCTACCGCTTGGAAAATGAATATTATCCAGAACAGTGGGAACAGGTGCAGGCCCTGGTAACAGAAGGATCGTCTGCTATTTTGGCTTGCGCTTCCCCGCGCGAGGCCGCTGCAAAGCTGTTGGAATATAAGGAATCTATTAACCAGATTTCTACAAAAAAACAGATTGACGCAAATGCAGAACTGGATCCTGCAAAATTAATTTACAGTACAAACCGGGCGATGGACGCTGTAGCGTCCGCTGCAATGGCCAATAAAAAATATGACGCCGCCGACGCAGCGTTGGTTGCAACGGTTACCGGGATAAACCCAATGCTTTATTTCGACTATACAGCAGGCACTACACCGGTAAGCGCAGAGGATTACACCCATTTGGTTCTAACCATAAAAGCCAGCACCACGAAGAAAGAAGAAAGCGCTACCATTCAATATCAGATGACGGGAATGGATCCGGACGCTTATCTGGAAAACATTTCTGTCCCCCTGACACTGGATGGCAAATATCATTCTTACATTATTGATCTTTCTCAATTGGAAGGATGGACTGGCGAAGTCAACAAAATGGCTATGAAGCTGTTTTCCAGAGGAAAAACCAACGACTCTATATCCTTCAGTTCTCTGATCCTTTGTGGAAGCGCAGAAGAAGCGCAAAAAGTGGGCGCGGAACGGGAACGCATCGCCAATAAAGAACCGGTGCCTGCCGTTACAAAACTTTTTGACAGCGACGAATCAGTAAATGCAATCTCCTCTGAAATCGCCTATATCCGGGGCGACGTGGACAATGACGGCGCAGTCACTCCTATGGACGCACTGGAATTGGCTAAGTATCTTGCAGATGCAAATGCGCAATATGTAAATTTGTGGCGTCTGGATGTAGATGGGGACGGAGATATACTTGCCATGGATGCACAGGATCATAAAATGATTCTTGCAGGGCTTCGTGAAGCAGAAACTGCCCAGTATAAAGGTGCGGACGTCTCCTTTGACGCCAGTCAGGACGCCGCAAAAATTACAACACTGGGAGAGGATGCGTCGATAGAAATTGACGTTTCCAGTTTGGACTGCTCCGCAGATGCGTATAAATATTTAACCCTCTGCTTGAAAACTGCCAACGGCCAGGCCCTGGACGCTACGGTAACCGTTATTACAGATACCGGCAGCGCAAGCGCAGATGTTGTCTTTGTAGACGATATCATGTTCCAGGCCAGCAGCTGTGCATTTGATAAAATCGACGGAACGATGGAAAAGCTCTATATTACCTTCCACAATGCCGCAGACGATATTATTTATCTGGACTCCTATGTATTCACTGCAACAGAAGCGGCCGCAAAAAATGCAGAAATTGTGCGTGTCGGCGCAGCAAATTTAGTCTAACATTCAAAGACGCTTCGCAAAATGCGAAGCGTCTTTTTATTTCTATACAGAAAGCCTGCTCTTTAGGGACGACTTTTTCTTTTCTGTCAAGGAATCCTTTTTTGCCGAAGGGATCTGAAGGATCCCCTCACGCTTTGCACACCACAGCAGACATCCCACATTCAAGGCCGTCATAAGCGATACAACTAAGTCCGCTGCCTGCCACATCAACCCCTCCGATATTACAGTTCCACAAATGCTTGCCAGCGCCTGAATTGCTAAATACAGTCTGTAGGGCCCCTTTTTCCGAGTCAAATACCCAATCGCTACCGCACCATATTGCGTTTGACAAATCACTGTGGCAAAAGCAAATAATATCACCGAAACACCGATAAAAATGCCTGCCCCCCGTCCCGCCAAAGCTGTATACGCATAGAGCGTCAGCGGAATTCCGTCTATCCCCTGCTCTACTCCGTCAGACAGCAGAATTACAAAAGCCGTCATAGAACAAAGAACAATTGTATCGGCAAACACTTCAAAAATACCAAAGCAGCCCTGATGATGCGCACTTTTAGTATTGGCCGCCGCATGCGCCGTAGGAGATGTGCCGCAGCCGGCCTCGTTAGAAAAAATTCCCCGAGTAACTCCAAATCGGATTGCGCGGTTCACGGCAAACCCGGCGGCGCCCCCTGCAGCAGCACGCAGCGACAAACCGGAGGAAAAAATCTCCCCAAGTACCTGTGGAAGCCGGTCCCCATTTCGTACTATAATAACCATAGAAATCAGCATGTACGCCCCGGACAAAAAAGGAATAAGTCCCATAGTGATCTCGGATACCCGGCCCGCTCCGCCGCATGCAATCACAAAAGCCATTGCGGCAACGATCCCACCTAAAATGATTGGCGGCATCCACGGAAAAACAGAAGCCGCCGCATGCATCTGCACAATATTGCCCGTAAGCAGAGAATTTGCCACACACAGCAATGCAAAACCGCCTCCTGCCACTACACCTGCACGGGGCAGCTTTCTGCATAAAACATCCTTTATATAATACATAGCGCCGCCATAAAATTCTTCCCCGGTACGGCGGCGATGCTCCACCGCTATGCGCACCTCCGCATATTTTACGCTCATAGCGCACAGCGCGCTGATCCACATCCAAAAAATCGCCCCTGGTCCCCCTGCCACAATGGCCGTTGCCACGCCCGCCATATTTCCCACACCCAGCGTTCCCGCAAGCGCCTGACTCAGCGCCCGAAAGGGAGATACCCCGCCTCCCTTATGGGCCTGTGCCAGCGTCTGGAAAAATCGAATAGGATGAAAAATATAAAAAAAACGCAGCCGCACGGCAAACCATATTCCTGTTCCAATGAGCAGCGCCGGCATCAGCATCCCGGATAGGAATGTGTTGATTGTCTCCATAAAGCCTCCCACTATATATCTTGCTTTATGTATATTCGAATAAGCGGTTCTCCATGCAGTTTTGCACCTTTCCTTATAATACAAATGCTAATATTAGCACTCAATCCAATTCGCTGAAAAATTTATTTGTTAAATAAATGTAAAGATTCCATATTCCTCTTGATTTTTTTCATGTGTATGATATAATGATACACATAGTTTAGCACTTTGGACATTCGAGTGCTAAACCGTTTATGGTAAACACTTTAGGAGGTAAATATTATGACGTTAAAACCCCTTGCAGACCGCGTAATCGTAAAAGCGGTAGAAGCAGAAGAAACCACAAAAGCTGGAATTATCCTGCCCGGCACTGCCCAGGAAAAACCCCAGATTGCGGAAGTTGTTGCAGTTGGCCCCGGCGGAATGGTTGACGGCAAAGAAGTCGTTATGACAGTAAAAGTCGGCGACAAAGTAATCACAGGCAAATATTCCGGCACCGAAGTAAAATGTGACGGCACCGAATACAACATTGTGCGCCAAAATGATATTTTGGCCATCGTTGAGTAAAAAATAGGGAGGATTTAGACATGGCAAAAGATCTTTTGTACGGAACGGAAGCAAGAAGCGCACTGATCGCCGGTGTAGATAAGCTTGCAAATACAGTAAAAATCACTATGGGTCCCAAAGGCCGCAACGTGGTGTTGGATAAAAAGTTCGGCGCACCTCTGATTACCAACGACGGCGTTACCATCGCAAAAGAAATCGAGCTGGAAGAAGCTGCTGAAAATATGGGCGCACAGTTGGTACGGGAAGTTGCAACCAAAACAAACGACGCAGCAGGCGACGGTACTACAACCGCTACCCTGTTGGCACAGGCTTTCATTCACGAAGGCATGAAAAATGTAGCCGCAGGCGCAAATCCGATGGTAATCCGTAAAGGTATTCAGAAGGCCGTTGATAAAGCTGTTGAATCTCTTACTAAGAATGCGCAGAAGGTAAATGGCTCTTCCGACATTGCTAGAGTCGGCACCGTATCTTCTGGTGATGAAGTAATTGGTACACTGATTGCCGATGCAATGGAAAAGGTTACCGCCGACGGCGTCATTACTGTAGAAGAATCCAAGTCTGCTGAAACCTACTGCGAAGTAGTAGAAGGTATGCAGTTTGACCGTGGATACCTGTCTCCTTACATGGCTACCGATACAGACAAGATGGAAGCTGTAATCGACGATGCTCTGATTTTGATTACCGACAAGAAAATCTCTAACGTACAGGAAATCCTGCCCCTGCTGGAACAGATTGTACAGAGCGGCAAAAAACTTTTGATCGTTGCTGAAGACGTAGAAGGCGAAGCGCTTACCACATTGGTGCTGAACAAGCTCCGCGGTACTTTTGTATGCGTAGCAGTAAAGGCTCCCGGCTTTGGTGATCGCCGCAAAGAAATGCTCCAGGATATCGCAATCCTCACCGGTGGTCAGGTAATTTCCAGCGAACTGGGTCTGGAACTGAAGGACGTTACTATTGATCAATGCGGCCGCGCAAGACAGGTAAAGGTGAACAAGGATAATACCATCATCGTAGACGGCGCTGGAAGTGCAGACGAAATCAAGTCCAGAATTAGCCAGATCAAGAGCGCAATTGAAACAACTACCTCTGATTTTGATCGCGAAAAGCTTCAGGAACGTCTTGCAAAACTTGCAGGCGGTGTAGCTGTAATCAAGGTTGGTGCTGCTACTGAAACCGAGATGAAGGAAAAGAAACTGCGTATCGAGGATGCTCTGAACGCAACCCGTGCCGCAGTAGAAGAAGGCATTGTTGCCGGCGGCGGTACAGCATTCCTGAACGTAATTGCTGATGTTGCAAAATTGGTACAGACAGCAGAAGGCGACGAAAAAACAGGTGTACAGATTGTTGTAAAGGCATTGGAAGCCCCTGTTCGTCAGATCGCTGAAAACGCCGGTTTTGAAGGCTCTGTTGTAGTAGAAAAAATTCTGAACACAGACAAAAAGGGCTTTGGCTTTGATGCTTACAGCGAAACCTACTGCGACATGATTGAAGCTGGTATCGTGGATCCTGCTAAGGTTACCCGCAGCGCGCTGCAGAATGCAGCTTCCGTAGCAGCTACTGTACTCACTACAGAAGCTCTGGTTGTAAACCAGCCTGAACCGGAAGCACCTGCTGCTCCTGCCGGCGGCATGGGCGGTATGTATTAATCAAGAAGATAAAAAAATTAGGGACGCTTTTAAAAAAGCGTCCCTGATTTTATCTTTTAGAAAGATGCAGATCCCCTCTGCGCGTTTCAAAAGATAGCTTCCCAAAGCCATTCCCTACCTGATAGATCCCGCCGGATTCCTGCCCGTCAAAATCGCTGATCAGCCTTCCACTCTCAAGTATATATTCTAAAGAAAACCCACTTTCTTTTGGCAATATAATTTGAAAATCACCGGAAACACTCTCCCCAATAAAGCTGTCAGGGCATTCCGTACATATCGCCGTCAGCGTCCCGTTGCGTGATTCTGTCTCTATCTCATCAAAAGTTCCCGACAAAGCAATGTCTCCCGCGCCCGTTTCTACAAAGGCCTGTCGAGCCGTACCGTCTACCGTTACCCCGCCGGACTTTGTATGAACCTCCAGCACAACTGTCTGTATATCATTTATAAATACCGCTGCCGACTCCGTATCAATAGAAATTTCTTCTAGATTTCCCATAGCGGATCGGGGAATTAACACTTCTAAATCCTTTGGATCTGGGGCAGACATACGAAAGGACGTACTTTCACAAAAACGGATTCTCAGTGTATCTCCATCCAAATAGAAATGCAAAAGATTGTTCTCATGAGGAAAGGCGCTATTGTCTGAAAACTGCACCAATTCCCCGTCATATACCTTTACGGATACACTGCCCCAAGGCCAATCTACATCAATCGTTCGCACCAGCACCGGATCCGCATCTCCATTCCCAGGAGTATATAAATGGGCGTCGTCATAAGTATACCCTTTTTTGCAGCCAGTCAGCCCCCATAAACCAATTCCAAAGACTACCAACAGACAAATATATTTTTTCATTATAAACTCCCGCTCCCTTCCTCTTTAATCATATCATAAAAATAGAAAAATGCAATACAATGATTGACTTTACGAGAGATCAGTTATATAATAAAATGAGTATATTTGTAGAAATGGAGCGTGTCATATCACATGTATCAGGATAAAAAAGTTGTGTTCTCCGGTGTACAGCCCTCCGGTGTGCTGACCATCGGAAACTATCTGGGAGCTATCCGAAATTTTCCTAAATTCTCCCGGGAGTACCGGTGTTATTATTGTGTGGTAGATGAGCACGCCATTACAGTGCGTCAAAATCCTGCCGATTTGCGCCGCCGCACCTATGAAACCCTTGCGCTGTATCTTGCCTGCGGCCTGAATCCGGAAGAAAATGTTATATATGTGCAAAGTCATGTTTCCGCTCACGCAGAGCTTGGCTGGATCTTGGACTGTTATACGATGTTCGGAGAATTGTCCCGTATGACACAGTTTAAAGACAAAAGTAAGAAAAACGCCGACAACGTCAATGCTGGGCTGTTTACCTATCCCACCCTGATGGCTGCGGATATTCTTCTATATCAAACAGAATTGGTGCCGGTGGGTGATGATCAGAAGCAGCATCTGGAAATTACCCGGGATATCGCAGGACGGTTCAACAGCATTTATGGGGACGTATTTGTAATACCGGAACCCTTTATCAGCAAAACGCCCTCTGCCAGAATCATGAGCTTGGCTGACCCTACAAAGAAAATGAGCAAATCGGATGAAAACGAAAATGCCACCGTACGGATTTTGGATCCTCGGGATGTGATTATTCGCAAATTTAAACGCGCTGTAACCGATTCCGATACAGTAGTATGTGCCGGAGAAGGTAAAGACGGAATTACCAACTTAATGTCCATATATGGAGCGCTTACCGGAAAAAGCTTTGACGAAATTCAGCAGGAATTCGCCGGTAAGGGCTATGGAGATTTTAAGTTGGCAGTAGGTGAAACCTGTGCAGACGCGCTTGCACCAGTGCAGGCTGAATATGCCCGGCTGATTGCAGATAAAAAATACCTGGAAGAAGTAATGGCGGCCGGAGCCCGCACTGCTGCGCGTGATGCAATGAAAACTCTTTCTAAGGTACGCAGAAAGGTAGGCTTTACCGACTTGCCCCGGTATTGATTACTGATATGGAAAAAAACGTAATCTGTGTAGTAGACCGAATAGAGGAAGGAATCGCCGTTTGCTTTGCTGATAATGACGGGACAGAATTTTCTTTTTCCATAGCCGCGCTTGGCTTTGTTCGTGAAGGAGACGCAGTATCCCTTACGGTCACAATCCAAAACGGACAGGAAACTGTCATTCGTATGCGATCTGCTACCATGGAGGAGCACGCAGATCAGAAAACGCAAAACGCAAAACGTCTGCGGCGCTTGTTTGATAAACATAAAGAGTAGCGCCGGCAGTATAAATCTATATTATATGACATTGGGCCCCGCTTTGTAGTAAAGAAGAAAATAAAACCGGCATGGCCGGCATTGAGAACTGGAGAAAGCAATGAAGACGAAAGCAGTAAGATTATATGGAGTAAACGATATTCGCACAGAGGAATTTGAGCTTCCTCCGCTGCAGGATGATCAGATCCTTGCCCGCGTAATTTCAGACAGTATTTGCATGTCCTCACACAAAGCGGCGCTTCAAGGCGCCGCCCATAAACGTGTGCCTGATAATATAGCAGAGTCTCCCATTATTTTGGGCCACGAATTTTGTGGAGAGCTGATTGAAGTGGGAAAAAAATGGCAGGATAAATTCCATGCGGGAGACCGCTTTGCTATCCAGCCTGCAATCAACTACAAGGGATCTCTTGCCGCACCTGGATACTCCTATCACGATATTGGCGGCGGCGCAACTTACGTGATTATTCCAAATGAAGTCATGGAGTGCGACTGTCTGCTTCCCTATCAGGGCGAGGCTTTCTATTGGGGCAGTCTGGCGGAGCCTATGAGCTGTATTGTCGGCGCATTTCATGCAAATTATCACACAGATCCCGGTAAATATGCACACCGTATGGGAACCATAGAAGGGGGCGCCATGGCAATTTTGGCAGGCGCCGGGCCTATGGGACTTGGAGCAGTGGACTATGCCATTCATGGAGGACGGCCCCCGTCTCTCTTGATTGTTACAGATATTGATACCGACCGTCTCTCCCGTGCCGCATCGCTGATTACTCCGGAGGAGGCAAAAAAGCACGGCGTTGACCTGCGCTATATCAACACTGCCGACATAGAAAATCCCGTGGACTATATGAAGGAGCTCACAGGTAAAGACGGATTTGACGATGTATTTGTTTTTGCACCAGTCGCTCCTGTTGTGGAAATGGCGGACGCGATTCTTGGCCGAGACGGATGCCTCAACTTTTTTGCCGGACCTACCAATCCCAGCTTCTCTGCTTCTTTCAATTTCTATAATGTACATTACGCTTCTACCCATATTGTGGGTACCTCCGGTGGCAACAACGAAGATTTGATTGAATCCCTGCGCCTGATGGAACAGAAAAAAGTAAATCCCTCTTGCATGATTACCCATATTGGCGGATTGGATGCAGACGCGCAGACTACTATTGAGCTGCCTAGTATCCCTGGCGGAAAAAAACTGATTTATACCCATGTAACACTGCCGCTCACCGCTATTGCCAATTTTCGTGCCCAGGCTGAAAAGGGCGGGCAGCATGCCGCATTGTTTGCGGACTTGGCGGATATCTGTGAGGGAAACAACAATCTTTGGTGCCCTGAAGCGGAACAACGCCTGCTGCGGGATGTTGATCTCTCCATTTAACAATAAAGATTTACAGCAAAAACAAAATAAAAAAGGCAGATGCATGGAAGCTACCATGTGTCTGCCCTTTTCTTACATTAAAATATTATCAAGGGTAAAACGAATACAACTTTTTATTTTTTTCATACATTTTCTCGTTGAATGAAACGCTCATGTATATCAAACCAATTAGATTTTTATGGTAAAATAGTTGTTGGATACATTCCAGTATTTTTTAATTAAAAAATCATCATTGCCATCAAAATTGAGTTGATACATTCTGAAAATCACAGGAAAATTTTTGGGCTGCCATTGTTCTTCATATGAATAGCAATATCTCATTCCGACCTTTCGCATAACGTTTCCGCTTCTCTGATTGTTTTTATCGTGTGTTGCCGTGATATACGGGAGACCGTCTTTTTTTACCTGCTCCACAACAGCCAATCCTGCTTCTGTAGCAATGCCCTGACGCCAAAACTCCTTCCGAAGCCCATAACCAAAATCGTGGTGTTCTTCCATATCCACCTTAATATAGCCGATCGGAAAGTTATCGCTTTTTAGGCAAATAGCATAGGCGTATGCCTGTGGCAGCGCATATTTACAGCATATCTTTCTTCATAAAATTTCTTGGTTTCTTCAAGGTCTTTTATAGGATACCAGGGCAAAAATTTGTTGACTTCTTCATCTTTAAGGATCAGAAAAATTGCTTCCATATCCTCTTCCTTAAACTTTTTCAAAATTAACCGCTGTGTTTTCAAAAACACCTCCATTCTTTGCCATCCTGCACAATCTGCCCCTTTCCTGATTTGTTCTCGAGACTAAAAAAGCGCCGAGGTTTCCCATCGACGCTTTTTTCTTTTGTTAGCCTGTAATACCGGACCGCTCAATACCCTGGATAATATATTTTTGTGCAAAAACATAAATCAACAGCAAGGGAAGCAGAATAAGGATACCACAAGTATTTGTAATCGCTGTGTTGTACATGCCCGCCGCAGCAGATGTAATATTTAACGATGTAGGAATCGCTACAATATCTGGCATCAGCGTAGGACCTGCAGTGGTATAGAACAAATCTGTATAGAAGTTGTCGGTCCACTGCCAAGAGAAAGCAAACATAAACACCGTGATCATCATAGGAACGGACAGAGGAATAATGATCTGAATGAAAGTACGGAACACACCGGCGCCGTCTACATATGCAGATTCTTCCAATTCATCCGGCACGCCCTTGAAGAACTGCCGCATCATAAAGATATATAAGCCGTTCTTGAAGGCCAAGGCTGTTGCGGACATAATCCACAGCGGCCAATACGTATTGATTAGGTTAAGGGAAGGATTCTCCAGAAGCCTCAACCAGTCTACCACGCCGCCGCCAAGTAAGTTTAGAATTCCCAAAATATCAAAATATCGGAACTCCATAAACATGGATAGCTGCAGTGTGGAATGGGGCACAATCATGGTGAAGATTACAAGCAGGAACAGCAGGTTGTTAAATTTAAACTTAAACTTGGCAAATCCATAGCCAACCAGACAACAAACAAAAGTCTGAATTAGGGCGCAGGAACCAGCAAGAATAAAGGTATTCAACAATGCTGACAAATATCCGTTTTCCATGATGATTGCCTTATAAATATCCAATGTTGGATATTTAGGAATCAGACGCACCGTTACATCCACAAAGTCTTCCGGACTCATAAAGGAGGATGCAATCTTAGAATAAAACGGGAACAAAATTACATAACACACGCCAAGGAGCAGTAGGAACCGGAACAGATACCAGACCACTCGCTTGAGGAAATACAAAGACAGAAACTTTGATCTGAGCCGTTCGAGAAGAGGTGTGCGATCAAACTCGACGCGGATTTTATTTTTGCTCTCTTTTTTTATTTTGGGAGCGCTTGGGGCTTGATTTGTCATTTGCACAATCCTCCTTTCTTAGTCTTTCCTCTGGTAAAACACAAACAAACTAATAATTCCCGCAACAGCCGCTACAACAAGCATTACAAGCAAGAAGTACATCCATGCCATCGCAGAACTGATTACATTACCATCGCCCGCCGTTTTATATAGCTCATTAACATAA
Organism: uncultured Eubacteriales bacterium; assembly: GCA_910586545.1. Taxonomy (GTDB): domain Bacteria; phylum Bacillota; class Clostridia; order Oscillospirales; family CAG-272; genus Avispirillum. The sequence goes on along the minus strand of CAJUIQ010000010.1, from coordinate 40,762 downwards.
GCCATGACGGAGTTATTCCCCGATGTAAACGAATCAATAACCGTATATATGGCATTTACCAAAATCATAGGGGAAATAATCGGCAGGGTAATTTTCCAGAAGGTTTCCCACGACGAAGCACCCTCAATTTCACAGGACTCGTAAATCGCCGGGGAAATTCCCTGCAGACCCGCCAGGAAAATCAGCATCTGCACACCGGAGCGGTTAACAATATCAAAAATGTTGTTAACCAATTTGGTGACATTTGCAGCTAATTCGCTACCTACAATCATGTTGTTAAAAAGGTTTTGCAGATCCGTCGCAGATAGAATTTCAGCAACACCGGATCCTCCGGCGCCTCCCGTATCAATACCGCTGGAATCAGAGCCCATATAATCACCCAGCATATTGCCGGCATCAATGTCTGCAATCAGTCCAGTGGTAAGCAGAACAGGAATGAAGAAAATCGCACGAAACGCTGCTCGACCTGCCATTTTCTGGTTAAGCAAAAGGGCAATAAACAGAGAAAATAGAAGAATTGCTGGAATCTCTACAATCAAGCCGCCAAGACCCGTCCACAATGTTTCTACAAACTTTGCATCGCTCAGCGCCGCCTGATAGTTGCCAAGACCTACCCACACCAGTTCAAAGCCGCCTCCGGTGATAATATCGATCTCATGGAAGCTATACTTAATAGAATCAAAAATAATCGGGATATAAATCAGAAGGAAGCCTAGCAGAAATGGAGCAATAAACAACCAGCCGGCTCTTGATTTCTTTGCCTGCAGGCTAGCGCCGCGTTTTCTCTCTTTTACAACGCCAAGCTCCTGCTTGCCGGTCTTTGTTTTTTTCAAAAAAGCCATATTATCCTCCTTCCCTTACCCGTCGATTCTGACGAAATTCAGCGCTTCCACTTCGTAAGTTTCTCCGCCGTATTCTACAGTAACGTCGTATGAATTATAGTTAATGATGAAGTTTGTGCCGTTATCATATTCTACACGCACTACAGATCCGGTGACCGTTTCGTATCTCTGCGTGTCTGCCCCGGAGGAAGATCCGCTGGAAGTGCTGCCACTGCTAGAGCCAGAGTAATTGGGTGTTCCGCCAGTTCTCTGGGCTTCCAGCTCTGCACGCAGTCTTAGCCTTTCTTCTTCAGCAGCTTTTTTCGCTTCGCTTTCCTTATCTACGGAAGAAACATCTTCTGTTTCATCCTTCTCTACAATACGAAAAGCATCCATAAACGCATGGTCCACAATCTGTGTAGTCTGCAAATCCCGCAGCGCCTCATTGACGATATCATAATATTTGATCATATCGTCCTTCCAGACATCATAAGCAACCGAGTAAAACTTGTTGTATGTATCCGATTCTTTCAGGGCATTGGTATTTTGATAGCTCAAAACAAAGTACAGACTTGCGCCGTTTTCAATTGCTTTAAGCAGGGAATACTGCACATCGCCCTCCATGTTCAGCGCGCCCCCTGTATAGTTTACATAACCGTGAAGCACCATGGACACAAAAGGAACCGATTCGCTGGCCCGCAGGAAATTGCTGGACTCCGTGGGAATATCCAAAATATGATCGGCATACGGAAGTACATATGCGTTTCCACCGTCTAACATAACATCATATTTTTCAGAAAGTTTCTCTAGCAATTGCGTAGTAAATTTCTTAGAGTCTTCCCGGTTATATGGTTCATCTTCGTCAAAGTCGGAGTTCAGATCTTTTCCAAGAGTAGAAACAGAAATGGACGCGGGATCGTATTTACTATAGTCTTTATCAAACTTATCATAGAAGTAGTCATATACAGACGAGGATATTGCCAACGCATAATCTGATTCAAAGCTCTGCATTGCAGCATCATATTCACGCTTGGACATATACCGGTCGTCGATAGACTTGACAAGATCTCGTTTCTCCCAGACACCATCAAACCAATCTTCGCTCTTCATATACGCAAAGTCAAAGTCAGGATAAACACCAAAGTCCTTTTCCTTGCTGCTAGCCAGCAATTTTTTAAATCCTGATTTACCGCCTAGCTCTTTCACCCAAGACAGTTTCGAGGGATAGGTATTGTCAAGGCCGCCATTATAGCTTCCTGTCAGGCGGAAGTTAATGTTAGAAACACCTTCCTCTGAAAGCTCTTCATAAATTGTTTCTATGTCGTCGAAGGTTGTCAGCGCAGTATCTACCGTTACAGGGAAAGACAACACACGCTCTGTCGTTTTAATAGAACCAAAGGTCTCCAGATAAAGAGGCAAATCCTCTGCAATATCGTCTGCGCCCAATGGAGTGATAATTTCGTTATCTTCCAGATAGTCTCGATATGCGGCTGCCATTCCCACGTAGGACGGCTCGTAAAATTTATCTTTACCTGCCGCTGAGGCTTTGGCTTCATCTGTTAGAAGCACATAGTTGATGGTATAGGAACCGGAATACTTCCGATCTGTAGTTACCGTCCAGGATGCGTTGGTTCCTACGGAAATAGAATCCGCCAAATTGTATGTGTCGGAAGGACGGGGATTAAAGCTTGCATAAACATTGTTATAGCTGTGCAGTTTACCGCCATGCTCACTCATGAGGTTCGCCATGGAATCTCCGTCGGAGATAATAGCAAGATAGCCTCTACTGTAGGAGTCAAGTTCATCACTGGCCTGCCCAGGATTTGTCGCCCCTTCATCCGCACCTGATTTGTCTTCCACTACACCGAACACAGGCATCCGCATAGTTTCGGAGTGCTGACCGGAAATTGTATGGTACGCATAATCTGCACCGTACATTTGTCCGGCAACATTATAGTTTGTACCAAACACATCTTCAAATCGAATCAGCGTTCCCGAACCGTCCGGAATAAAGGTATATCCAGTATTTTGAGAACTACCACATCCCATAAAGGGAAGCATGGTAATTGATTTCAAAACAAAGTTGGCCTCGTCAAATTGAATACCGTTTGCAGGAAGACGAGCTTGTATTCCCGTATCTGTAAAAGTGTACTCAATCGCCATTTTAAAGTTAGCTGGCGCCTTATCTGTATTGGTATAGTCACAATCTGCATGGTCCTGATCCATTTCCTCAAAAGTATAGGTAGGACAGTATGCCTTAATGATGGTTTCCAAATCTTCTAATTCTTTAGATACGATTTCGACATCACAAATATATACCGCAAATTGCTTAGTAATCGGGAAGGCTGCTTGGATTTCCTTTACGTTGCGCTCTGTCAGGCTGACGTCGGAGGTATCATAAAGGGTGTAGAAAGACAGCAGCTTTTCTTTATATATCCCTTCCGGGATTTTATCCAGGATCATAGATTCGAAACGAGTCTTGGAAATCATACGGGGAACCAGACGAGTAGTCATCAATTCTCCTACCGTATATTCCACACGCAGACCATTTTTAATATTTTTAAAGTTGATCTGCCCTCGCAGCGCGGCTTCCTTGTAGGAATACATGGTTTTTTCCACGCTGTTTTCTTCGTATGTTATTGCCAGCTGAGACAGCAATCTTTCCTTTGTAGATGCAGACGCCCAGTTATAACCAGCAGCCACATCATACGGATTGGAGAATAAAGTATCGCCTGTTTTGGTATCGACAAAGGCAACTTCACCTGTGAATTCTTCTATCCACAGTTGATAATCGCCCTGCTCTCTAGCAAGCACCATATCCCTCAGCTTTGCCTCGGGTGAGGTATATGCTTTTGTAATATAGTTAATGACAGGATTTCCCTCTTCATCCACCTTATCTTCATATGCTGCGGCAGTATCAATTACGGATGTATATCCTGTTACGACGACAGCGCCAAAAACTGTGATAAGGGACAGGAAGACAGATAATATTCTTTTCATTTTCTTTATTACCTCCTTCCCTACATCCTATATTGTAGTTCATCCACAATACTAAAGATGAAGCTAATAATTTTGGTGATCAGCGTGGAGAACAGCACTGCGATAAACATAATGAATATCATGCCGACAATCGTTACAGCTGCAATCAACACACTCTTTCCAAAGGAATAATCGTGGGTAATCATCATGCCGAAGAAAATCAAAATACCCACCCATAAGAACGCAATGGTGTTAATAATGGAAATAAAGCTTCCTTCTTCTGACACCAATATATTAGAAAGCAACGTACTTGGGATAAGCAACAGCGGCAGAGGAACCAGTGCGTAGCAGCTTGCTGTAAACACATCGGAAAAGCTACCTTCTCCGTCAAACAAAGTAGTGAGACACCAGTTTGCAACTACCCACAGAAGCAATGGCAGAACCACTGAAACCAGCGTCATAAAGATATTAGCTGTATTTGCGTCCTGTCCGCCAAAAATATATCCTGTACCCACAGTCTGATAGAAGAACGCGAGAACTGTTATAACCAAAATTACGAATGCACTGCGTACACTGCCTCGTTTTTCGTGTTTCAAATCCCAGAATCCATCAAAGGGATGGAAAAGTATATGGAAGGCATACAGTAGCTCTTCGCGGATATTTTTCTGTCCTACCTTCATTGCGGCAAGTCGGTTTCGTTTTGCCGCATATCCAAAAAATTTCACTACCAGGACTGCGATGAAAATCACAACCACCGGAATCAGGATAAAGAATTTGGAAATCCAGTCTTTTCGAATTTCTTTGTAAGAATCGGAATATCCGCCTCTATCATAGGCCGCCTGATAATAATCCATAGCGTCCTCAAAGCTTCCTTCCCGATATAGGGCTTTTGCAATACCTACATATGCCACATCAAAGTTGTTGTTCCGTTTGAGAATTTCTCGCCAGTCACTGATTTCCGCATCATAATTGCGCTCGTTTTGGTTTTTCAGGGCATTGATCAAAATATCGCCATACTCTGTCCGTCTGTACACAGTAAAGCTCATATTTACCTTATCCAAAAGAAGCATTTTATCACCCTGATATACAACGGCCTCAATGCTGCCAATAGACCCTAATTGGTTTCCGTTATCACCAAAAGCAAATAACAAGTTTCCTTCATCATCGTACGTAAATACCTTGGAACGCTTTTCGTCAATAATAGACCAAGTTCCCTGCGGCCCTACAGCGGCGTCGATAATTACAGAAGCGCCTTTAATTGCGCTGGTTTCCGACGTGGATACTTTTACTTCACCAGAGGGGGGATAAAATCCGTTTCTACGCATAATATCCGTACCGGACACATTCAGCTTTTTAACAGGAGCATAGGTACCCGCCTTGCTTTTATTGCTAATTTGCTGCTGCTGTGTATCTTCATCAATCGAGGAGGTTGTTACATACAGGAAGTTGTTCTCGTCAATGGTAATATTATTATATTCCGTAGAAACGATGGTTTCCTCGTCATTCTTACCCCATTTCCTCCAAAAAGCCTGCCAGCCTGAAAGTGTGGTTTTCTGTGCGCCGATATATCCATAGAATTCTCCGTTGTCGCCCATGACGATAATACCTTCAAATGTAGTGGAGGATACCACAAACATTCTGCCGTACTCGTCTACCGCCACTGCTACCGGACGATAAATCGCATTTTCCGCTATCAGAGAGCTCTGCGGCTTGCCGACCGTTTTTACAAAGTTTCCATCCCGGTCAAAAATGACAATACGACTGTTTTCCGAATCACAGGCATAAATAAAATCAGCAGTAACAAACACGCCGGATACACCGGAGAAATTGTCAGGAACGCCCTGCTCGTTTACAAAAGAACGGATGGCAAATTTGCTTTTATAATATTTATCCAGTACATAAATGGCGTTTTGCTTTCCATCCACAATATATACGTTTCCGTCTTCGTCCACTTCCAGATCTCGAGGATCTTCCAGGGTAACGGAATTACCAAAAGCGTCCGTTCCCATAAAAGCAGCATCTACGACTTCATCCGGCACATATGCGTCTGGGGAATACAGAACAAACCCGCTAGAGGAATATGTATAGGTCGTATACGGCGTCGCAGCAGATGCAGTCGCAGGCAGCACGCACAACAATGCCATCAGGACCAGGAGTATTTTTATCGATTTTTTCATAAATACCTCCTTAGTCTTTCATACCGCTCGAACCCATTGTCTCGATGATTCTGCTTTGCGAAATAACAAACACCACGATGGGCACAATCATCATAACAACAGTTGCGGCAGCCGATGCGCCGGAACGAACGATACCTTCGAGCAATACCTGGTTAATTGTGAAGTTCAGCGTTTTTAGCTGCTCACTATATATATAAATGTTTTGTCCAGTGTTCCAAAGTCCCTGGAAGGAGTAGATAATCAATGTCAGCCACGCTGGTTTTACCATAGGCATGGCAATAGACCAAAACGTCCTAAATTCTCCCGCACCATCCAGTCGCGCACTCTCCAAAATTTCCGTAGACACGTTGGAATCAATAAACTGCTTCATCAAATAGAGTCCAAGCGGCGTCGCAAGGGCTGGAATAATAATGGCCCAATAGGAGTCCAACATGCCCAACTTGGAAATAATGACAAAAACCATGAGCTGTGCAACTTCCGAGTTGATCATCAATGATTTCTGAATCACCTGGAAGGTGAATTTATGTCCGGGGAATGGGAGCTTAGACAATGCGTATGCACACATTGAGGAAAGAATCAAGTTCCCAAAGGTTCCGCACACCGTAATAAACACCGTATTGAAGAGATACCGGGAAAATGGTACCCATGAGGTGTTCAGCAGGTTGAATAAATCGGAGAAATTTTCAAAAGACGGATTGGTAACATACATTCTAGGCGGAAAGTAAAACAATTCGTCCAAAGGCTTCAAAGATTGAATGATCAGATAGTACATAGGGAAAAACATAACCACGCCCAACAGGAGCATGAAAATAGTAACGCCAAAATCCCCGCCAATAGAACGGCTGAGCACCACCCGATGCTTTCTTGTTCTTAATTTTTTCATCAGCTCTTACCCACCTTTGAAAGCATCTTCTGTACCAGCATGTTTGATCCAATCATCAGGAAGAAAAGTACCATGGAAATCGCACATGCATATCCAAATTCCCACCGTGTGGTACCATATTCGCTTAAATGGTGGGAAAGCGTGTACCCTACATAGTCCGTAGGAATACCCCCGCACAAGGTTGTCACAATTGCGCCAAATCCGAAAGAGTTGGTGATTGACATGATAGCGCCGAACAAAAGCTGCGGCTTCATGCTGGGCAGAGTGATATACCAAAGCTCCTGCCAACGGTTTGTAATTCCATCCACAGCACCCGCTTCCAATTGGCTGCGGTCCAGTCCCTGGAAACCTGCGATAAAGGAAAGAAACGCGGTACCCAATGACATCCACAAAGCGATGAAAATAACGGTAGGCATAATCATTTTTACATCTTGGAAGAACAAAATCGGCGTGGCAATAATGCCCCAGTTCATTAGCCAACCGTTCAAAAGACCATAGGAGTCCGGAAAAGATGTAGTTGAATACTACATAGATACCACCACAGAGGGAAGGCGCATAAAAGATCAATGTTACAAATGCACGCACCTTCGGCGTCAGCTCATTGATAAACCATGCTACCACAAAGGACAAAATATAAGATCCCGGTCCTACTGTAATAGCGAAGATCATAGTATTTTTCACTGCCGTGATAAACAAATCATCATTGATAAACAAATTGATGTAGTTATCAAGGCCTACCCAGTTCGGCATCTGGAGCAGGTTGAAGTCTGTGAAGCTCACAAGTATACCGGAAAAAACTGGGATAACCGTTATCAAAGTAAACAACAGTACATACGGCGCAATCATCACATAGCCGATTTTATACTGCTTCATAAGATGCCAAGTCCATTGGAGCCTTGTTTTGTCTCCATGCGCTATGACTTCTTTTTCTTTCTTAGCCATGTTGCTTCTCCTAATTTAGATTTGTGCGGCCCCCGGCCAGCCCGTAAATGGGCTGGCCGGGTCCATTTGTATACTGGATATTTATTATGGTTCAGTTTTCCTCGAGCCACTCTTTATAGGAGAGGTCTGTCTTATCGTTCTTGACATCTGCCTTCCAGGATTCATAATTATTCACAGAAACGCCATTCTCTTCCATCCAGTCTTTGAAAGAGTAATCATACTCTCCAGAATACTGCATACAGGAGTTGTCGTCTTTTTCTGTAATATCATAGGTTTCATTCCAGTATTCGCGCCACTGGCCAAAATCATCCATTTCCATATATGCGCGGATAGCCTGCCATTCATCATCTACCATAAGCTTAAATTCCTTGCGCTTACGGGTGATTTCCCGGTTCATAACCGGTGTGTATTCCTGCAGCATATTCGATGCGTCCGCATTTTCTGAATAGCCGCGGTTTACCACAAAGTTTGCGTATCGGTCAATAAAGTAACTACCCGGATAGGAAGGAACAGAGTATGCAGATTCCAGACATGTCAGAAGCGTCTTATATTCAGAATCTGTCCAAGGCTGCTCTGCAAGTGCCTCCAAATTGGCAAGCTGCTGCTTTGCAGAAGGTCCCAAAAGGGCTACCATTTCTTCCGAATAATCTACAGCATAATCTTTTGAGCCAATGTAATCCAGCAGATCCCATGCAGCTTCCAAGTCTCTGCAGTCTTTGGTCATATACACACCGTCCGCACCAGCTTCTACAGAACGGTTGATCTCGCCGGTTTCCTCATCTAAAACGCCGGGCGTCTGATAGAAGGTCCACAGGTTGCTGATTTCCGGAGCGAATACTACCAATGTATTATAAAGACTATAGTCAGCCAATATAATCGGCATTTCACCAGATTTAAAACGGTTGGCCGCATCGAACTGCTTGGTCAGAGAGTACTGCTGATACAAGCTGTTAATAAAGTCAAATGCATCCACTACCTCGTCGGAATCGAATGCGCTGCGCATTCCTTCATCTTCCCAAAGGTCTCCGCCGTTCTGATACACAAAGGTTCTGTAATTTGCCTGGAATCCGATTTCCATATTATTAAATTGAAGTGTTGGAATCAGAGCAATTACGTCATCCCAAGTTTGGGGAATTTCCAGACCTAGCTGCTGTATTACATCGTTACGGACAAACATTACGGAAAAGCCTTGCCCAAAGGGAATCGCATACGTCTTTCCGTAGAGGGACAACCGATTCAAGGAGCTTTCCGCAAACCGGCTGACAACCTCGTCAAAGGTGTCGAAATCGTTTAGGGGCAAAATAGCGCCACGAATCGCCATCTCAGTAGGGTCGCCCTGGTCCAAAACGATGTCCGGGCCTACTCCTGCCAAAATAGACGGCAAAATTACGTTTTGGCCGGTCAGTTTAACATTTGCGCCGATTCCGGTTTTCTGCGTAAAACCGCTGTTAATCAGGTTTTTCATAACCTGTGCCGTATCACGACCCTTAGAAGTCCACGCCTCCAGAGTCACGCTTGCCTCGGCTTCATCTGTTCCTTCTACACCGATTGTATTGTAGTCTGTGTAGAAGCTGGCAACAAATTTCTTAAATTCAAATACAAACGAAGCCCATCCGCCGTCTTTCCCCTGTGGCAGTTCACTGCCGACAGGTTGGATTTGAATGTAGTCTACCTGCAGATACTGCATACTGACCTCAGACAGCCATGTACCCAAAGAGGAAATCCAGGTTTTCAGTTCTCCCATATTGGCCGCAATCTCTTTTTCATCGGTAACCATCTTTTCAATTACCAGTGCGGCCTGTTCCAATGTGGAGGTATTTTCCGAACGCCCTCCATTCATTTCCAATATATAATCTACCAGCTGGGTAAGCACGCCCTGCTGTCTACCAAGGTCTCTGATTACATTTGGCATAATCCGGCTGAATCCATAATCCCGGTTCGGGTCAGGATCAACGCCAGTCAGCTTAACAAGTTCAAGATAGTCGTCGTTTAAGCTATCCACCGTTTCAGCAACCTGACGCAAAATATCGGTAAATGCACCTTTGGTCGCTTCAAATTCCAGCGTATAGGTTTCGCCTTCTTCAAAATAAAATTGGAAAGTAGTGTTGCCGTCGTTCAGCGCTGCGGACTGCCACTTCTGATTATAAGGGAACTGACAGTTCTTTGCTTCAATAAAAGGATATTCTCCGTTAATCTTCAGACTTCTGGAAGTATACATACCCTTTACAGTCGACTGTTCGTACCGCAACGCAATTTCATACAAACCGGAGGCGGGACACTCAAACGTGTAGCGGATCCACTGTCCGGAGTTGATCCATTTTTCTCCACCCATGGTATTTCTGTATATCAGCGACGGATCCTGGGGGCTGGTTCCGGCAGATGTGCGGTCATAAATCGGATAGATTGTATAGTTGGACACAGAATCGGGCATTTCCGCTTCAAGCTTGATAGGATCTGCATCGGCGGGCTCGTAACCCTTGTCCTTATATTCCTGCAGCACTTCCTCATATGTAGCAGGGTCTTCATATGTATAAAAGGTAAAGTTTTCAATGGCAACAGGCTCTCGGATTCCCTCCAAGGTAATCACGTTTTCGCCTGCTTCCATATAAAATTCCAGCGGCACCGTATAGTACCCGTCCGGATCCTTCACATCATACACATCCCAAGCAAAATCTACGTTTGGGGAGGGATTCAATTCATTGCCGACAGAGTCTTTCACAAACGCAGTTTCTCTATCGTCGCTTTCATACTCATATACCCAAGTTTTGGTAATACGCAGAAAACGTGCTTCGTCATACGGCGACTTGCCGTTCAGTGCAAAAAGCCGTTCGATATCGTTTGTGCTGTCGCTGGTGGCACAGAAACTAAGACGAATCGCATAAAACCCGCTTTTCGGAACATTAAATTTCCAGGAGACGCTTCCGTTTTGACCTACAATCAAGCAGTCTCTGCCCTGCCAGGTAGTCTTTTCCACTTCAGCGTTATCCGTCTTTTCAAAGTAATCCTGTGCGTCGACTACAAACTCCTCGCCGGTGCGAGGCGTATCCTCGTATGCATACTTTGATTTATAATTCTCATAGGTCAGCAGCGTATATTCATCCTGAAGCTGCTGGAGCGTTACACCGGTAGAGGTGCCTTTTCCATCATTCGCCGCATCATCGGCATCCTGAGCAAATACCGGCGCTGCGGATCCAATCAGCATCAGCGCACCCAGCGAGAGCGCCAGAAGCTTTTTGGCCTTTCCTGTTTTCATATGAAATCCTCCTGAAAGTGTTGCCCTTAGGCGGTCTGTCGACCCCAGGCTAAACAAGCTGCAAGCGCAGCAAAGCAGTTGTCACAACCTGCTTTTTATCCGGCCGTGACAAAACCACTGGGACAAAATTTCCCCTTTTGCCCCATTTGTATACAATATATGATAACACAAGCCCGATTCTATGTCAAGTTGCTACATAATAATATGCGACAGTCGCTGCAGGGAGAAGCACCCAAAAATCCACTTCCTTTTTCCCGGAACTTTCCATTTTTTATGGTTGGCAAAAAATGGTGTCACTTTCATCTCAAAAAAGTTTTTAATTTGTTAATAATATTAACTTATTTTAGGCATATACAGTTTTTTTCGCAGTTCAATCACATAATATAGTGTTCATTTTGCCAAAATGTTTTTTATACTAACATTATTGCAAAATGTGATGAAATTGTAAAAATGTCGTAAACGTAAATTTGCGGAAGACTTTTTTGTGATATTTTCACATAAATTTAGTTATTTTTTTTCCACATGTACAAGTTGCACAATTTACAAAAAAAGAGGGGCGTCCCCCCCCTCTTTTTCTTATATCATGATTTTAGACTGCACTTCGTGCAGTCGGCCGCGACAGCGGGTGGCAGCGGCAACGCCGGTGCAAATCAGCCATCAATAGCCGCCACGCGGCTATTATATCATACTTTTTTAAATATCATTCCCACCCCAACCGGGAAAGTATCGCGACGCCACTCATGCCCCTAGAAACCCGAACACGGGGGATAGCAAGCGGATTACAGCCCGACGTATCCGCACTGTTTACCGTAGTATAACCAAATTTATAATACCGAGCCGCTTCTTCTATTACAAAATCGTTGATTGTTCCGCCAGGATAGCAGATTGCAGTCGGATACCTTCCTGTTAAATCACATAGTCGCTGAGCGGATCCCGCAAACTGCTCCTGCAGCCCTTCTGCGGACAGGGATGTCAGCGAAGGATGGGTAACAGTATGAGAATCAAACCGTACCAAGCCGCTGTCTGCCATTTCCCGGATCATATCCTCTGTGAGATAGCCCGGCACGTTGATATTGGCTGTAATCATAAATACTGTCGCCTTCGCGCCATATTTTTTTAGTATCGGAAACATTTCCGTATAGTTATCTTCGTAACCGTCGTCAAACGTAAGGATAATGCTCCGTCCCTTTGTGTTAGCATATTCATCAGCAAATAGAAATTCACAGCCGGCGGAGCAAAGCGCCTGCAGATGCTCTTCAAATTCCGATGGGCGCACAAATAAATTGGTAAGGCTCGTGTAGGGTTCTTCTAAAATCAAATGATACATCAGGGAAGAAGGCGCATATTGTCCCTCAGGAACAGTTTCTTCTAAAGGAGGTTTTGCAAAAATATCAATCTGCCCGCCGCCCTCCACTTCTATTGTTTCCATCGGAGGTGGCGCAGTGGTTTCAGAAATCTGTGGCGCGGTGGTCTCCGGAGGCGGCGCGGCAGTTTCGAGAGCAGCAGATGTCGACTGTACTTCTTCCTCGGTGAGCCGCTTTGTTATCTCCTCTGTGGCAGGAGCAGTAGAGGCAGGACGCAACACAGGCTGTGCACAGCTCGTAAGAAAAAGCGCTGCCGCTAAAAAAAGCGTTTCCCCTGCAATACGCCATCTTTTTTTCATAAGACTCTCCAATCCGCTGCACTGTGGCTGCACAAATTGTTTATGATTGCCGACGACATCGGCAGAAATGAGGCGCATTTTTAAGCCAATTTGGAGTGTGAAATCGGTTAACTGCCATGCTTCAATGCATGTCTTTTTCACGCCAGCGCCTCCTATTTTTTCTTTATAATAGTATTGTACACAATCGTACAAAAGCTGTCAATCTTTTTGTTATTTCCAGAAATTACGCGATTATACCTCAAATAATCGTATAACCTTGTTTTTTCCCGAAAAATGTTGTATCATGTTATATAGAAGCTTCTATAAGGAAGGTGTATCTATGATCGTATCCACCAAAGGCCGTTATGCACTGCGGGTTATGCTGGCCCTTGCCGAAGAGAAAACCTTAAATTATGTTCCCTTAAAGAAGATTGCAGAAAAAGAAGATATTTCATTAAAATATCTGGAAAGTATTCTTGTAATTCTCAGTCGTGCCGGCTTTGTAGACGCACTGCGTGGGCGGGGAGGCGGATACCGGCTTGCAAAGTCTCCTGGAGAATACACAGTCAGCAGTATTCTTCAGCTTACGGAAAGTACCATGGCTTCCGTATCCTGCCCGGAATGCGTGGATGGAGCGTGTGACCGGTCTGGAGCGTGCAAAACCTTGCCTTTATGGCGGGGCCTGGACAAAATCGTGTCAGAATATCTGGATAGAGTCACCCTGGAAAACCTAATGAACCCTGCCTTCTTCAAATCAGACAACTAAAGGATACGTACATGAATAAAGAATTGCGGCTGCGGCCTTTGTTTGGCGGGTGCCTGGGGATGTATTTAGGCGCATGGAGTCTGAATACCCTTCTGGCACACAGTATTTGGGGAAAACAAATACGAATCGCCCTGGGAGTTCTGCTATGCCTGGCTATCGCCGGCGTGCTGCTTCTATGGTTTCGGCCATACAAAATCAAAGAAAGACGAAATACGGGAGCGGGCACTATCGGAACCTGGCTCCCGTTTGTAGTTGCACTTTTGACCGGATGTTGTATCGCCTGTTTGTTCACCTTAAAGGAAGAAATACGGCAGGAGCGTTACGATAGTTTAGCGGGACAGCAAGCTCATATCACCGGCATTATTATGGAAGAAAAGTGGTCGTCTGCCTACAGCGGGATTTACACAGTATATATAGATTCCATAGACGGTGAAAAAGACGGTTTTCTTGCCACCATGGAGACAAAAGAAAAGCTAGAGATAGGCGGTGGTATAAAAGGAACCGTTTCCTTTGAAGCGCTGGGCGCACAGCAGACATTTGATATGGATCAGCGGGAATATTCTCGCTCCAAAGGAGTACGCGCAGAGGCAGTCGCGCTGGATATCCGATTTGTCAACAGAACAGCCCCGCCGGCGCAGAGAATTTTGTTGTGGGGAAAAGGTGTACAAAAACATCTCTCCGCCATTTTGACAGACCTGCTTGGAGACGAAACGGGGGGATTTGCCTCCGCTCTGTTTCTGGGGAATCGAGACATTTTGCCGGATCGGATTAAGCGGGATTTCAGCCGGCTTGGTATTTCTCACATTTTGGCGTTGAGCGGTATGCATCTGACTGTAGTCACCGGATTTGCCGGTGCACTTGGACGACGGATCGGCCGACGATGGGGAACGGGATTTTCTATAGGAGTTGCGCTTTTGTATATGGTTATCTCCGGGTTTACTCCTTCTGTCACACGAGCAGGGATCATGCTGCTCTGGCTGCTGCCGCTTTTACTGCTGGTATCTCCTTCTCCTCTGTTTACAGGGATCTTACTTCCTATAGTGCAATGGATCTGCAATATAACCATCCATCTTTCCGAAACGCTGGCCAGGCTGCGGAATATTTGCGTTTCCACATATTATCCATTCGCACCCCCGCTGACAATCGCCGTGTTCTGCTTTGTCTTATGGGCGTTAGCTGCCAGAAAAGGCAAGCGGCGTATCCCGGTTTTCTGCTCTCTAGCTACAATACTAGTGTTTGGCGGCTGTATTACAGGATGGCGTGCGGTACATGCAAAGCAGACCGCGGCGGTTATGATCAACAGCGGCATGGACAATGGAACCTGGACCGCAAAAAATGACGGTCTGGTTGTAACGTATGGAGAACGCGCTCTTCTAATCGACATAACGGCAGGAGGGTACTCCACGCTTCGTCGAGGCGCAGCCGTATCTAAACCGCTTTACTGTACGGAAATTGAGGCTGTGATGCTCACACATCTGCATAATAAGCATATAGAATCCCTGGAAAAACTGTGGAATCGGGAAATGGTACGGCAAGTATGGGTGCCTGACGAGGACACGGAAGCCGCCTATCGGCTGTATGAAAAAGCTGCGGCGGCAGGGGTAGAAATCGTTACATATACCCCGGGAGAGACCCTTTCCTTTTTGGGGACCCGCGTCGTTACCCACGAGAGCGACTATTTGGAACGGTCGGTGCAGCCTATTATCCGCCTGGACGTAGAAGCGGGAGACAGTCGTCTGGTATATCTGGGTGCCTCCTGGGCGGAAGCCTACAGCTTAGAGGAATTTCAAATCAAAGATACCGAAGTTTTATGGTTTGGCGCGCATGGCCCCTTATATAAAACGGAAGTAAACGCCGCCGGCCTTTCTGGGGTAAAAGCTGTATTTTGCACCGGCCAGGCGCTGGAATATGTACATATCGGAGACAAGCCTCCGTCGCCGTACTGTTTTATCTTTCCCAAAGAATAGCGCAAAAGTTACGAAGCCAGATAAAAACGCAAAACATGCGTTGACAAATTCCACTCTCTCCTGTATTCTGTATCCTATAACGGTCAACGCTGCTTGCCTAATATGGAGGTATCCAATGAATCAATGGATCGTAGGAAATGCACGGTTCACCGCAATCGCCGATGGGGTGATCCGTATGGAGTATGCCAAAAATGCCGCCTTTGCAGACGGCGCCACTCTATTTGCCAATCGGCCTCGTCCTGCCGCAAAGGCAGACTACACGAGAGATGGCAATATCGTCACCATTGCCACGAAAAAATATACGCTTACATACCATGTTGATGCACCCTTCACACCGGAAAACCTGTCCGCAAAAATCCACACCGGAAATATGGAAACCACATGGAAATACGCGGACAAAAGCAATGGCAATCTAGGCGGAACGCTGGCTACGCTGGACGGAGTAGACGGACACAGACCGCTCCCGGACGGGCTACTGTCACGGGATGGATGGTATGTGATAGACGATTCGGGCACACCCGTTTTTGCTGACGGCTGGCTGCGAAAACGCAGCGAAAAGCATCTGTGTGATTTATATCTTTTCGCCTACGGACATGACTATCCGGCGGTGCTGCGGGATCTGGCGTTTGTCTCTGGAAAAATGGCCCTGCCCCGCAAATATACATTGGGTTCCTGGTATTCCCGCTGGTGGCGGTACAGCGCAGAGCAGTTCCTTCAGATTGTAGACGAATATGACGCCAACGACTTCCCCCTGGATATTTTAGTTATGGATATGGATTGGCATTATCAGGACTGGGGGTATCAGGAGGGCGATCCCCACGCCCTATACGGTTACGGCCATGCCGGCGGGAACCTGGGGTGGACCGGGTATACCTGGAACCGGCGAGAAATTCCGGATCCCGAATGGCTGCTGACAGAGCTGCACAGGCGGGGGATTGCCGTTACCCTAAACGATCATCCGGCGGATGGGATTCGAGATCATGAGGAAACCTATCCCTCTTTTATGAAGCTGCTGCAGGAAAAGCAGTACAAGGAAGAAGTGCCCCACATTCCGGATAAACAATCGGCACGGGAACGGGAAAATCCCCGACAGGATATTGTAAACTACCGGTTCAATGCCGGCAGCCGGGACTATATGGATGCGTTCTTTGAAAGCACCCACACGCAATACGAAAAAATGGGGGTGGATTTCTGGTGGCTGGACTGGCAGCAGGATTATCTGTATCCCAACGTAAATGGATTGGAACCTCTTACACATTTGCCATGGCTCAATTATCT
Organism: uncultured Eubacteriales bacterium; assembly: GCA_910586545.1. GTDB lineage: Bacteria > Bacillota > Clostridia > Oscillospirales > CAG-272 > Avispirillum. The sequence goes on along the minus strand of CAJUIQ010000010.1, from coordinate 24,054 downwards.
GTATTATAACCACTCCCAAAAAAACGGGCTGCGGGGTATGTCTTTCTCCCGCTGGGGCGGTTTTGGCGATCACAAGCATCCTGCTTATTTTTCAGGAGATACCATTTCCACATGGGATACTCTCGCCTTTGAGATTTACATGACTGTCAGCGCAGGAAATGCGGGCTGTTTCTGGTGGAGTCACGATATCGGCGGCTTTGAAGATCCAAGCCCTGAAAAGCAGTCCGAGCTATACGTGCGCTGGGTTCAGTTTGGCATTACTTCGGCAGCCCTGCGGCTGCATGTATGCGGCAATGAAAAAATTGACCGCCGCCCCTGGACATGGGGAGAGCCTTACTGTTCCGCCATGCGGGAAATGTTCCATCTGCGGTCTATGCTGATTCCATATCTATATTCCATAGCCTATGAGAGCTACCGGAACAGCGTTCCCATGCTGCGCCCGCTATATCTGTTTGACAGCGAAAATCAAGAAGCATATAACCATCCCACTACCTACTACCTGGGCGAAGCTATGCTTGCTTCCCCTGTCTGCAATCCAGGAGAAACGGGAACCTTTACCGCGCTCTCCCAGGTATATCTTCCTGCAGGCGTCTGGTACGACTACTTTACAGGAGCTCGCTATGACGGTGGCCAGGTAGTCTCCGTTCAAAATGATTTGTATTCCTTCCCTCTGTTTGTAAAAGCGGGAAAACCGCTCCCTATGCAGCCCTATACCAGCCGGATGACCACTACCCCGCTCTCTCACCTGATTGTAAAAATTTTTGCGGGAGAGCAATCTCTTTCCGATAGTTTTACGCTGTTTGAAGACGATGGCGTAACCGAAGGCTACATCTCCGGCGCATACAGAGCAACAGAGCTTGCTTACACATATAACGGTAAAAAATGCACCTTCTCCTATACGCCCACCGGAAACGGATACGCAGGAGAATGTGCCTGCAGAACCGTTACCGTGGAACTGTACGATATAACAGAAATGCAATGCACGCATGCGCCGGCAGGTGCTGTCTTTACTTATGATCTTGCAAAACGCTGTGGGAAATTAAGCATTCCCGCTATCTCCACATCGTCCCCCTTCTCTGTAACCTTGACTCGTATATAAGAAAATACCGGCAGCTTAAGCTGCCGGTATTTTTTAATCTATGATAGACACAGCGATCTCATTGACACTGCAATATTCCGCAATCTTGCTGTTCTTGTTACAGCGCACCGTTGCTTGATCTGTATAGGCAAGAATACCCTCACCGATTGTATCCACCGTGTCCGGTACAGTGATTGATGTGAGCTTTTCCATTCCGGAAAAAGCATACGCGTCCAGCAGCGTAACCCCCTCTGGAATGGTAAGTTCTGTAATCCGCGTACAGCCGACAAAGGCATATACGCCGATTTCCCGGAGCCCACGCGGAAGCTCTATCTCTCGTAAATTCGTACACTTAGCAAAGGTGGAATTTGGAATAGACGTAAGCGCCTTGGAAAGCTTCGCTTTTTTAAGAGCCGTACAGTCCGCAAAAACAGATATGCCCAAAGTCTCCACAGACTCCGGCATCTCTATCTCTGTCAAAGAAATGCAGTGGCAGAAAGCAGACTCTCCAATGCTTTTCAGCGTATCCGGGAGCGTGATTGCATTCAGACTCTCGCAGTAATAGAAGGCAGCTGTTCCAATAGATTCCAAGTGTGTGGGAAAGGTCACTTTTTTCAGATTCAGGCAGTTATTGAACGTGGCCTCCTCAATCGCGGTAACTCCCTCCGGAATTCGAATTTCCGTCAGTGATTCGCATAGATTGAATGTATTTGCGCCAATATGCTCCACCGTATCCGGCATATCAATCTGTTCTAGAGCGGCGCATCCCTCAAAGGCGCTTTCTTCAATGGACTTTACCCCATCCGGAATCTCAATTTGCTCCAACGCCGTACACATAAAAAATGCGCTGTCTCCCACCGTTTCCAACGCTGGCGGCAATTCTATTTCCTTTAAAGCTCGGCAATAGGAAAACGCTCCCTCTCCAATTACTGTAACCGTATCGGGAATGTTGACTTCCTCCAGCTTGGAGCAGTATACAAATGTTCCCAGCTCAATCTCTTTCGTACCCTCGGGAATCGTGATACGTTTGAGATTCTTGGCGTTGCCGAAGGAATGGGCTTCGAATCGCTTGATTGTATCTGGAAGCACGATTTCTTCCATAAGGCTTTCTTCCTCTTGGTTAAAGCAACCAAGCCCAATTGTATTTACGGTGTAGCCTTTGATTTCTGCAGGAATCTCCACCAAAATATCTTTTCCTGTATAACCGGTAAGAGTTGCGGTACCGTCATCATATACGGAATAAATAAAATCCTTCCATTTCTGATTTTCCATCACAAGAGACGCGCCATTCAAATTCTGTCCGTCCGGCGCTTCCTTGTCCCTTGCAAACAAATATATCAGTACAGCGCTGGCTGCCGCAAGCAAAACCACTGCAGCGATGATCACAATCATCCAAATGTTTTTTGGGGTTCGTCCTTTTTTTGCGCTCGTGTTATTTGTTTGTTTCTTTTCCATGCCTCTGCTCCTTCACACGTTTCTTTTTCTTATCCCGACTGTGCAATAATATACTGGAGACAATACACAAAACCGCTCCGATACTGCATATAGCCAGAAAAATCTGGAAAGGAAGATAGGATATAATTGCGCTGGTGCGCTCCCTTCCCCGATCCAAAAATGCCATTAGAAGCATTCCCGCTCCGCCGCAGAACAGCAACGCCGCACCCGCCATCCTACAGCCATACCATCCGGGAAGCACAGCAGGCGTCGCTTTGTTTGGGAACATAGCCCCAACCATTCCTTCACGGGAGAGGCCAAACAAAAGATAGTTTCCGGTGACATGCAAAATGGACGCAGCTTGGCGCACAGTATCCGTATCCGGCGACTGTGTTCCCTCCTCCCAAGCAGCATAGGTATCGTGGGGCACTTCCAGTCGCTGTGCCATCTCCTGCGCTGAGAGACCGACTTTTTCCCGTGCCTCTCGTAAACGGTCTGCCAGCGTGCGCTGTTCTTCTGTTTTATCTGTATCTTTCACCGTATCATTCCCCAGTTCTTTAGAAAACTGTTTTATTGTATCATATTTTTTATATCGTTTCCACTATTTTTTGTAAATATTACACCCGCATGGCTCTGCCCTTCCCTTGATTTTCCATCCCAGGTCTGGTATACTGTATTCTATAGGAAACAAAAAGGGCAGGATGTGCTATGAAATCAAAAGCGGAATTTACCGTACGTCTGGATACTCAGCTGTACAAAAAGCTTTTGTATGTTGCCGCGCGGGAGAATAACTCTCTTAACAATCATCTTTTGCATATTATCCGCAGCAATGTACAGTATTTCGAAAAAACTCACGGAAAAATCAATACAGCGGCGATACAGCTGCCGCAGGAAGAGACCCAGGAGGAGACCACAGAAAATGAACAATAACAAGAATTATGAAAGTCCCTTTTCTACAAGATACGCCAGCGCAGAAATGCAATATCTTTTTTCTGCCGATATGAAATTTACAACATGGCGGGCATTGTGGATCGCACTGGCGGAAGCCGAACAGCGGGAAGGGTTGGATATCACCGACGCCCAGCTTGCGGAAATGCGCGCCCACGAAAAAGACGTGGACTACGCTGCCGCTGCCGCCTATGAAAAAGAACTGCGGCACGATGTAATGGCCCATATTCACGCTTGGGGTGACCAGATTCCCGGCGCACGCCCCATCATTCACCTGGGGGCCACCTCCTGCTATGTAGGAGACAATACCGACATGATTATCATGAAAAAGGCTCTGGAGCTGGTTCGGGGAAAACTGCTGCGCGTGATCCAGAATCTGCGGAATTTTGCCATGGAATATCGGGACATGCCTGCGCTGGCATATACTCATCTGCAGCCCGCTCAGTTGACTACAGTAGGAAAACGGGCCACGCTCTGGCTCTATGACCTGCTTCTGGATCTAGAAGATTTGGATTATGTGACAGGGGGCCTGCTTCTGCTGGGATCCAAAGGAACAACCGGCACCCAGGCAAGCTTTTTGGAACTCTTTGACGGAGACAGCGAAAAGGTTGCCCGGGCGGAAGAATATATCGCTGCAAAATTTGGCTTTGCAGGCTGTGTGCCTGTCAGCGGCCAAACCTATACCAGAAAACATGACAGCCGGGTTATGTCCGTTCTGTCTGGTATTGCACAGTCCGCTTATAAATTTTCCGGGGACATGCGCATCGCTCAATCCTTTATGGAAATGGAAGAACCATTTGAAAAACATCAGATTGGCTCCTCCGCTATGCCCTATAAACGCAATCCCATGCGCAGCGAACGGATCGCCGCATTGGCTCGCTATGTGATTACGGATTCTCTGAATCCAGCCATCACCGCCGGCACGCAGTGGTTTGAACGTACCCTGGACGACAGTGCCAACAAGCGTATTTCTATGGCGGAAGCATTTCTTGCCGTAGATGCAATTCTTAATATTTATATCAACATCTCCCAAGGAATTGTCGTAAACCCTATGGTTATCCGCTCTCGCGTGATGGACAACCTGCCCTATATGGCCAGTGAAAACATTATGATGGAAGCAGTAAAACGAGGAGGCGACCGGCAGGAACTCCACGAACGGATCCGCGTACATTCTATTGCCAGCGCAGAACAGGTAAAAAAATACGGCAAGCGACACGATTTGATCCAGCGCATCGAGGGGGACCCGCTCTTCCCTCTGACAAAAGAAGAAATCGAAGCCCAACTGCAGCCGGAGCACTATACCGGACGTAGCGCAGAGCAGGTTTGTGCTTTTGCAGAAACCGTTGACGCCTTACTGGAACAGAACCGTGCTTCTATGGGAGATGGCGCGGAACTGACCGTTTAATATTAACAAAATACAAATAAAAAGGCCTTCCTATAAGGAAGGCCTTTTTCTATTTTTCCAAAGGATGCAGGCTCCATCTGGAGCACAGCACGCTGGTCCACCACTCGCCGGGAAATTTCTGATAATATACGGAAAGGATAGATCCGTCAGGCAGTTCAACCGATGCAGGATATCCCATGTCGCAGAAAAAGTCCAGTCGGTCGTCGATTGCATAATCCTGGGTCCAGGTTTCCCCCATATCATAGCTGACAACCGCGCGTTCGCAGCGGCTGCCGTTCGTACGACAACTATAGGAACAAACCACCGCGCCTGAGGAATGCACCATCAGATGGGGCGGACTGCCATCTACTCCGGTGCCTACAGGCTTCGACCAGGTCCTTCCCTTATCATCGGAATATGTAACGAATACCGTAAATCCGGGATCCATCTCCTCGTTGTGGGTACGAATCGCCCCCAGCAATCTGCCGCTGGGCAATTCTACAACATGCGGTTCGAACATATTATACGCATTCACCGTCTCACCCCGGGGGCCTTGCGTATCCGGAACCTCCCCTGCGAAATTCCAGGTATAGCCTCCATCGGCGCTGGTATAGCAGGTGATAGGCGGACGGACATCGCTATCTTCATGAAAGACATTTCCCAGATAAACCAGCGTACCGTCCTTACAAACGGAAGGCCCATGAGGTGCTGTCACGGGAAGGCGGACAGGATCGCTCCACGTTACTCCATAGTCGTCGCTCATCATTACAAAGGAGCCGGCGCTGGCAGTATATTCATCTGCGGAAAGCTTCTTCCACGCCTCGGAAAAACCCCAGGAAATAGCCTTGTCCTTCTCCTCAAACCAATCATATTCCTGAATCTGATCATTGTAATTGTCCGGTGCCTGAGAAAACCAGCTGACAATCAGACGACCGCCGCCCAAATAGCATATCCCCATATCCCGGTCGTCTACATATGAATCGTTCAAAACAATAGGTTTTGTCCAGGTTTTGCCCTGATCATAACTCATGTACATGCAGCCCTTGCCGCAGGGATCCACATGAGACAGACGCAAGGACGACGCGACTGCATACAGCACGCCCCTGTCGTCCATGCACACGGAGGGCCAGCCGTTGTATTTAAAAAATTTGTTGCCCTTGTCATTTGTTATACGGTAATGCTGGGTTTCTGGTGTATAAATTTTCATGTTTCTCTCCTTTCCGCCCTCTCACTTTTGCGGCATCAGTCTCCAGCGGGCACATTGCACACTGGTCCAATACTCACCGGGGATCGGATGGTAATAAAGCGTGAGAATAGAGCCGTCGGAAAGCTCAACGGATGAAGGATATCCCATATCCTTCTGATTGCCAAACCGATGGTCCAAAGCGTAGTCCTGGGTCCAAGTTTCCCCCATATCATAGCTGACGGCAGCCCTCTCACAGCGAATGCCGTCCGTACGGCAGCTGTAGGAGCAAATCACCGCGCCGGAGGAGTGGACCATCAGATGCGGTGGGCTTCCGTCCACGCCGATACCCTTAGGTTTCGACCAGGTCTTTCCCTTATCATCGGAATATGTAATAAATACCGTAAAACCAGGCGTCATCTCCTCATTGTGCGTGCGGATTGCGCCCATCAGTCTGCCGTCCGGCAGCTCTATAACGTGAGGTTCAAACATGTTGTACGCATTCACCGTCTCGCCGCCAGGGCCCTGCGTATCCGGCACCTCCCCTGCAAAATCCCAGGTATAGCCTCCATCGGCGCTGGTATAGCAGGTAATGGGTGGGCGCACTTCATTGCCATTTTCATCTTGATAGGAGTAGGTATCGTTATACAGCATATTGCCCAGATAAACCAACGTACCATCCTTACAAACGGAAGGGCCGTGGGGGCCAAGTATGGGAAGGCGGACAGGATCGCTCCACGTTACTCCGTAGTCGTCGCTCATCATCACAAAGGATCCGGAACAGGCAAGATATTCTTCCTTTGGAAGCAGTCGCCAGGCTTTGGAAAACCCTGCGACAATCGCCTTGTCCGCCGCGCCAAACCAATCATATTCCTGAATCTGATCATGATAATTTGTAGGAGCCTCTGAAAACCAGCTGACGATTAGTTTACCGCCGCCCAAATAGCATATTCCCATATCCCGGTCGTCTACATACGAATCGTTGAGAACCATCGGCTTCGTCCATGTCTGCCCTTCATCGTAGCTCATATACATACAATTTTTTCCGCATGGACAGACATGGGACAAGCGCATTGAGGAGGCGACTGCGTAAAGCACGCCCCGCTCGTCTTTACATATGGATGGCCAGCCGTTGTATTTAAAAAACTTGTTTCCATTATCGGTTGTTACCCGATAATGCTGCACTTCCGGTGTGAAAATTCTCATTTTACTTCCTTTCCTTAAATAAGGATTTATTTTTCTATTTATATCTACGCCGCACGATACCGACAGCCGCTTTTATTCCCCAGCAAACAGCGGGGTGGAAAAGTAGCGCTCCGCTGTATCCGGCAAAATCGTCACCACCGTTTTCCCGGGCCCTAGCTTTTTGGCAAGCTTCAATGCCGCGCAAACATTGGTTCCAGCGGATATCCCGCACATCATCCCCTCCAAACGAGCCAACTGCCGGGCCGTCCCAAGGGCTTCATCATCGGTAACGATACAAACCTCGCTGTAAATATCGCAGTTTAGAATCGGAGGGATCAAACCGTCTCCAATGCCCATTTGAATATGAGTGCCAATGTTGCCACCCGCCAAAATGGCGGCGTTTTCCGGTTCTACCGCCCAGATTTCAATATCCGGATTTTGGGCGCGGAGCACTTCTCCAATTCCGGTAATGGTGCCGCCGGTTCCAATCCCCGAGCAAAAGCCGTGAATCGGCCCCGCCACCTGCTCCAGCAGTTCCACTCCTGTATGATGCCTGTGCGCCATTGGATTGGCCGCATTTTCAAACTGCTGTGGAACAAACACTTTCGGATCCTCCCGCGCCATGGCAAGCGCGCGGTTGAGGCATTCCTCAATACAATCGCCGATATTGCCTGCATCATGTACCAATATCACCTGTGCGCCATAATGCTGCACCAGCTTGCGTCGTTCTTCACTGACAGAGTCCGGCATAATAATAATGGTGCGGTATCCGCGTACAGCGCCCACCAAGGCAAGTCCTATACCCTGATTCCCGCTGGTCGGCTCTACAATCGTAGTGCCCGGACCAATGAGTCCCTTTTTTTCCGCATCCAAAATCATGTTGTACGCAGTTCTGGTCTTGATAGATCCTCCTACGTTCAATCCTTCAAACTTTACCAAAACTTCCGCCATATCTGGCCCAGTCATTCTGGAAAGCCGAATTACAGGGGTATGCCCCATCGCTTCCAATATATTGTTGCAAATCATATACGTCTCCAATTGCCAGTCGGCATTATAATCTTTTAACATTATACACACAAGCGAGGCGGATTGCAACAACATCCCCCATTTTCTCCCTGATGTTTGCAAATCATGTCTGACTGCTTCCACTATACTGTTTTATTTTTTATAAAAAGGGATTGACAAATCTAAAAGAATATTGTATCATTGTGTTAGTACAATAACACAAGAAAGGAGCACTACTATGGCATGGACATTTAATCAAACCCTTCCCATATATCTGCAGACCGCGCATCGGATTCGCTCCGATATTGTGTGCGGGCGTTACTGTAAAAATGAAAAACTGCCGTCTGTACGGGAATTTGCACTGACCGCGTCTGTCAATCCAAACACCATTCAGCGTGCCTTCGGACTTCTGGAAGAAGAAGGGCTAGTGGTAACCCAAGGTACTGCGGGAAGATTTGTCACGGCAGACAACGCCGTGATCACCCAGGCACGAGACGCCATCGCAAAACAGCTGGTAGAGGAATTCGCCGCAAAAATGACGGAACTGGGCTATTCCCCCGAGGAAGCGACAGAGCTGACCAAATCTTACTACAGCAAAACATCCCACATAAACATTTTGAAAAAGGAGGCACCATCAGATGAATCTACCGATTCTTGAATGCCGCAATCTGAGCAAAAGCTACGGGCAAAGCGATCTGGCGCTGAACAACTTTAATATTGCATTGCCTAAAGGAAAGGTAATCGGGCTGCTGGGTCCTAACGGAAGCGGCAAAACTACCCTGATTAAACTCATTGCCGGCCTTCTGACGCCTACATCCGGCGAACTGCTTGTAAACGGTATGCCTGTAGGTGTGGAAACCAAACGCATTGTATCCTATTTGCCGGAACGCACTTATTTTGATCCCGGTATGCGCGTGGAGGAAACCATTCAGTATTTTGAAGACTTTTACAAAGACTTTGATACGGAAAAAGCCCGGGCAATGCTGCAAGACCTGGGTATCGACACAAATAAAAAAATGAAAGCATTGTCCAAAGGTACCAAAGAAAAAGTGCAGTTGGTTCTGGTAATGTCCAGAGACGCCGGACTATATCTTTTAGACGAGCCTATCGGCGGCGTGGATCCTGCAACCAGAGATTATATTTTAAACACCATTGTGTCCAACTACAATCCGGATTCTACCGTGCTTATTTCCACGCACCTGATTTCCGATGTAGAAAAAGTTCTGGATGAATTTATGTTCATCCACAACGGTGCGCTAGTTATGTATAATTCTGCCGACAACGTCCGGGAAGAACTGGGCAAAGGAATTGACGAACTGTTTCGGGAGGTTTTCAGATGCTGAAGAAATTATTTCGCTATGATATGAAGTACACCGCTAGGCTGGTGCTGCCGCTGATGCTGCTGACACTGGGCACCACGCTGCTTGGCAGTATCGCAATGAAGCTGCTGGGAAGCATAGAATACAGCAGCTTTAGTACGACTTTCGGCGCAACATTGCTAAGTATCGTTTTGGGACTGATTGTAGCCGGCTCTATTTTTATTCTTGTGGCCTTTGCGGTCATTACCTCAATCGTCGTATTCATGCGGTTTTATAAACACTTTTTCTCCGATGAAGGATACCTGACCCACACACTGCCGGTAAAGACCTCTACCCATATGTTTTCTAAAACCTGGTCTACCCTTTTATGGGTCATTATCACGACTGTTGCTGTCCTTCTTTACATTTTCCTTTATATTTTAATTGGTACTGCTCCCCATGGTTCCCTGCTAAACATAGAAGCCTTCCGGGTAATAGGGGAATTTTTTCAAGAAATTTTCCCCTATATGACTCCATCGTACTGGATTATAGGGTTAGAAACCCTGGTGCTCATGCTTGTTTCCGTAGTTTTCTCCACATTTATGATTTTTACAGCGATTACCATCGGTGCCGTTGTGGCCAAAAAGCATAAGATTTTGGCAGCTATAGGATTCTACTATCTGATCAATATGGTAATTTCTATTGTCACCGTGCTTGTTTTTATTCTTGTAAGCGTATCTACAATAGAAAATCCATTGTTTATCGGTTCATCGTATTATACGCCGGAAGGAACGATGCATTTCATTTTGATTTTCTCCAACTTGTTTTATTTAGGACTATCCGCAGGCGGATTTGCCCTTTGTAATCGACTTTTGAAGAAAAAACTTAATCTGGCATAAGAAAAAGAGGGGCATTGCCCCTCTTTTTCTTATGCTTTTGCCAAAGCTCCAGAAAAAATATTTATCAAAGCAGAACTCTGCATAGATAGCAGGACAACAGCACGCAAATCACCATAACAATGGCTGCGACAGGAAATGCGTGCCGGGTGCTGCGTACACCCTTCGCTCCGGTAAAATATACGCTGATTACATAGATCAGCGTATCAGAAGATCCCATCATCACAGAAGCCGCAAGCCCTGCCGGACTGTCTGCGCCGTGGGCGGCAATGAGATCTGCAAAAGTAGCCGTAGAAGCAGACCCCGACACGGGGCGGGTAACAATCAAAGGGAGCAGCTCCGATGGAATTCCAAGGGCGCCGCACACGGAAGAAAGAGAGTGAGCCAGCCAATCTACCGCGCCGGAAGCGGTAAACATGCTCAGTCCCACCGTCAGCATCAGCATGGCCGGAATCAAAGAGACTGTCGTGGAAAGTCCGCTGCGCGCCCCCCGGACAAAGGCTTCTCCGCCCCGTTTTCCCAAACGAATCATTAATATAGCCCCGAGAAGGATCACACCGGGCAGTACAAAAATTGCCGCCTTTTCAATCATACCGCTCCGCCTTTCTTCAGGCATGCTTTTGCCTCCCTACGCCTTTTTTTCGGGACCTTGCGTGATAGTCGGATGCAAAGCTTAGATAAAAGTACACCGATTACTGCGCACGCGGCGGAACAGAGCCAAACGGGAAATATAATTTTATAGGGTGCGGCGCTGCCTGCGGCTCGACGCAGCGTAATGAGCGTCGTGGGCAGAAGATCCAGAGAAGAAGCCCCTAAAATTGCAAAGGTTACCATATCATCAGTAGCGCGTTCTTTGTTTGGATTGGCCGCCTGCATTTTTTCCATGGCGGACAGGGCAAGGGGGGTGGCTGCGTTGCCGATTCCCAAAATGTTTGCGGAAAGCGCAGCGCATATTTCTTCGCTCCCTTGCCCGGATTTCCAAGTCCCCGGGAATACCCGCCGTAGAATTGGAGACAGGACACGGGAGAGCTTTTGCACCGCGCCCGCCTCCCGCAGGACTTCCATAATTCCGCTCCACAGGCACATAGCGCCCGCTAAAGAAAGCAGCAGCGTAATGGCCTTAGAAGCCCCATCTACGACAGCATTTGACACCGCCTGTAGGTTTCCTGTCAAAAGAGCAAAGACTAAAGATATCGAAACAAGTACAAAAAAGCATTTTTCCATCATAAAATTTCACCAACCTCTTGACAATCTATGTAAAAATGATATAATTTTTTCCAGAAAGATAAATTTTTGGGAGGCATTATATGAGATCATTAGGAATGGTGCGGAAGGTAGACGAGTTAGGTCGAATCGTATTGCCCATCGAAATCCGTAGAATGATGGAACTCAATCCTGGCGATGGAGCAGAGATTTTTGTAGAAAAAAATCGCGTGATCTTACAGAAATATTCTCCGTCTTGTATCTTTTGCGGCGAGGCGGACGATATTATTACATACAAAGACAGAAAAATCTGCAAAGGATGTCTGGAAGACCTGCAAGGGCAGATATAAATATACGGTTTCCGGTCAACATAAATTTTGTAGTCAGAGATTCCTTTTGTGAAAGGAATTTATCGCAAAAAAAGGATTCCCCGGCCATTGCCCGTCACGTTGTGACGGAAATGGTGCGGGGAATTTTTATTTTGTCCCTTTCCCGTCAGAGAACCCGAAAACATGTGGTTTGACGATACGACGTTTAGACGCAGTTTGACGCTCCCCTGGGGATACAATCTATCCATACTATATATACCGCGCTACAGACGCAGATATGCCTGCGGGGAAAGATTTTCTCCTGCAGGGGAGCAGGGAAAGGAAAGGTTAGTGACAATGGACAAAAGACAAATGCCTGCGGCGGCAGGCCAAACAATCAAAAGCGCGCTTCGGCGTGTTGTGGAAAAAGTACATAGCGGCGATCCGGCAATTCTGCACAAAATACTGATTCCAGCAGGAATTTTTGTTGCAGGGCTTCTCCTTGGATCTACTGAAATGATCGTCGGCGTATATCCATTTGGCGTGGCCCTGCTGTGTGCTGTGTCCGGGTGGACGGGTGTCGCGTGCGCTTATGCGGGAACAGTACTGGGAACGCTAGGCATTTCCGCAGGCGGACTGTGGTATGTACTGATTCTTTCGGCTGTGCTTGCGGTTAGAACAGCAGTAGGAATATTTACAAGCCGTTCGCGTTGGGACGGTAAGGACAAAATGGCATTTTTGCAAAAACTGTTTTTTGAAGACAGCAAGGTCCGCATAGGCATTGCAGTCTGCGCTGCTATTGCCGCCGGATGCATTTCCATATTCAGCGGCCTCAGTTTGTATTACGACATATTTGCTGCAGTTTTGGGAATTGTACTGTATCCCCTGTTCTGCGCGGCTTTTCAATTGGCAGCAAATCGCGCTGCTTCCAGGGAAATGAAGCTGGCGGGAATGTGCGGTGTGTTCTTTGCGCTTACGCTTGCACTGGATTCTGTTTCCCTTCCCTTTAGTATTGGTATTTTGTTTTCCTATTTTGTAACTCTATATGTTACATATGCCGGTGGAATCACCTATGGAATCATTTGGGGACTGTTCTGTGGAATGGCCTTGGAGGCATTGTACGCCCCTATGTATCCAATTGCCGCACTATGTGCAGGGCTTTTATATCAAATGTCCCCTGGCGGCGCTGTCCTAATCTCCGGAGCACTCAGCATGAGCTGGGCTCTGGGCGTCGGAGGGTTTGCAGCAATTACAGATGTAGCCCCGGAGCTTGCTCTGGCATGCGCCGTAATGGCGCCGCTGCTTACCTTCCGTATTTTGCCTGCAAAACTGCCTGCCTTTCTGGCGCCGACACAGGAGCGGGACGGAACCGACGTAATCGTGCAGACGAACAAATCCCAGCGCAAATATGCCAGAATTTGCCGCTCGCTGGAGTCTCTTTCCAAGCTGCTATTCAGCGTATCGGACAAGCTGCGGTGCCCCACGGCGCAGGAAGCCTACCAGATTTGTACGGCTGTACGAGCACGGTATTGCTGCGGCTGCCCCCACGAATCTGTTTGCGGCGGAGCGGAAGAGACGCAAGTCAGCTCCTTTTTTGATAATATGGCCCATCGCCTGTCCACACATGGCAGGGTCAGCGCCCAAATCGTACCGGAACCTTTGGCGCGCCGCTGTCATCATATGGACGCCGTATTGGATGCGGTAAATATGTCGGCGCGGCGTACCGCCAACATGAGTACCGCCTCCCAGCGAACGGAGCTCTTTGCCAGCGATTATGCGGTAATCGCCGAGATGCTGCGCGAAACAGGAGAAGCAGATACCCAGTGGGAACGGGATGAAAAAATGGAAGAAGGACTGCACCGGGCGCTGCAGCGGCAGGGATTCTCGTATACGGATACATCTGTATACGGACAGCGGCAACGGCACGTTTATATGCGCGGAATAGATTTATCTACCGGAGCGGGGGCAGAGGATATCCGGCTCTGCGCCGAGAGTATACTGGGCGCGCGCCTGTCCCCACCGGAGTTTTCTTTAGACGGGGCGTATGTATCTGCCGCTATGCATTCCGTTCCTATGTTTGGAATCAAAAGCGGCCGCTACAGTTCCGCCGGGATACGGGATGAGACAAGTGGCGATAGCGTGTGCTCTTTTAAAAATAATGAAGGATATTATTATACGCTTGTGTCGGACGGTATGGGAAGCGGCAAGGATGCGGCGCTGACAAGCGGCATTTCAGCAGTATTTTTAGAAAAATTGCTGATGGCAGGGTGTCCTATGAAGGGAGCGCTGGAGATGCTCAACTGCTTTATACGAGGCAGTGAAGGAGAGTGCTTTACTACAGTGGACCTGATGGAGGCGGATCTGCTGACCGGACGGGCACGATTTATTAAAAGCGGTGCCGCTCCTTCTTTTGTGATCCGAGGGGGCCAGTTGTTCCGGCTGCATTCCAAGACAGTACCGGTAGGGATTATCCGGGCGCTGGATGCGGAAGCGATTTCCTTTGACCTGCAGGATGGGGATACTGTGATCATGATGAGCGACGGGGTTACAGGAAACTATGAGGATTGTCCCTGGCTGTATGAGCTGCTTTGCAGCGGACTGATGCAGATGGATTCACCTGCCGCTGCTGCCCGTCTAATTGGAGAGCGTGCAGCCCAGACTATGGGGGGAGAAGACGATATCACTGTCTGCGTTATGCAGGTAGGAAAGGCATAGATAAAAAAGAGGGGGATATCCCCCTCTTTTTTATTGGATTTTCTTACTGCCCGCTGAGAAGAATTCTATCTGTCGTAAATGCTTTCTTTTTCTTCTCTGTATATAGCTGCAGCAGTCCATCCATGGTCATATCATCCCGCTCCTTCCCTTTCAGGGAAAGAATGATGGAACCGCTGTCCATCATAATGGTACTGTTGCCGGTTACAAGAGCTTGCTGCATATTGTGGGTAATCATGAGCGTAGTCAAATTGTTTTCCCGAACAATTTCGTTTGTGATCTCCATAATCTTTTCTGCTGTTGCCGGATCCAGAGCGGCAGTATGCTCATCCAGAAGTAGCAGATCCGGCGTCACCAGTGTGCACATCAGTAGGGTTACTACCTGACGCTGTCCGCCGGACAGCAGTCCTACCTTTGTTTTCATCCGGTCTTCCAGCCCCATATTATATTTTGCCAGGGCGGAGCGAAACAAGTCGGATTTCTTTTTTGTCAGGGCGGGCGCGAAAGGCCCGCTGTGGGCTCGGGTATAGGCCAAAGCAAGATTTTCTTCGATAGTCATTCCCGGCGCCGTTCCCTTCATTGGATCCTGGAATACCCGACCGATTTTTCTGGCCCGTTTATGCTCGGCCATAAACGTGATATCTGTTCCGCCAAGGCAAATGGATCCCTGATCCGGCAGATAGGTGCCGCAGATCGCGTTGAATAATGTACTTTTTCCGGCGCCGTTGGACCCGATAATGGTGACAAAATCGCCCCGCTGTAAGGTAAGACTTACATTTTCCAGCGCTGTATGCTCATTCACCGTTCCCTTGCTAAAGACTTTAGACAAGCCGCAAATTTCCAACATTGGTGTATCCGTACTCATGCTCGGCGCGCCTCCCATCTGTTTTTCCAGGAAATCAAAGCATCCCGCGCAGCAGGAATGATCAGTGTGAACGCTACAATTACAGCGCACAACAGTTTCATCAAGTTCGCGCTGTTTGCACCAAACAGTTCTGCGTCTACTACAAAGGTTACAATAACCTTATAAAGGATCGAACCGCACACCGCGGATAGCAAGCCGATGGTCACACCGCGTCGGCTCCGGGGGAACAAAGAAAACAACGCTTCTCCGATAATCACTGCTGCCAGACCGTAAATCAGGGTACCGCTGCTGGAACTGGCGTCGGAATATCCCACATAGTGAGCGATAAGTGCGCCGGATAGGGCGATGAGACCGTTAGAAATGCACAGACCTATGATTTTCGTTCGATCGACATTGATGGAAGATGCTCGTACCATGTCCGGATTGTCCCCCGTTGCCCGGATACACATGCCAAGATGGGTTTTGAAAAACAAAGCTATTAGCAAAACGATTACGATACACAGGACAGCGGCTAGAATTGCTCCGGCAATTTTTTTATCGTCCCGGCTGGCGGCTTCACCCAAAAAGGCATACGCCAGTTTGAACAGAGAACTCTCCCCTATGGCCAGGTTAGGCCCGCCCCGAACGATTAAATTGATGGAGTATAGCCCGCTCATCGTAATAATACCGGCAAGTACTGGATGGACCTTCAGTTTCGTTTGCAAAAATCCGGTGACAAGGCCTGCGGCAAAACCCGCCAGCAGAGCAAATAAGAGGGAGACGTTGGGATGATATCCCATAGCCACTGCAGCGGCCGCTGCAGCATTGCCAAACCCAAAGGAGCCTTCCGTCGTCAGATCCGGAATATTCAGCACCCGCAGGGAGATAAACACGCCAATAGCCAAAAGTCCATATAGAAAACCCTCTTGAATGGCTGTTACATATAGCATGACAAAATTCCTTTGCTTTTATTCTTCGTATAGTTTAATGGTATAGCCCAAAGTCTCTTCATTCGGAATCGTTACGTCCAGCTTCTGCGCCAGTGCGGCATTGATGGTGCAGTAGTCCACGTCCACTACAATAGAAGGAAGCGTTTCTACCGCTTTACCCTGGAAATACTCTGCGGCAATAGCGGCCGTTTTTTCGCCGATTCCTTTATCATCGATAGCAAGCGTCGCAAGACAGCCGGAAGCCACAGTCGTTGCGGAGGAGCAGTATGTGGGGATTTTTTCGTCTTTGCAAATTTCTGTTAGGGCCGATATACCGGACTGCACGACAGCGTCATTTGGGATAAAGATTACATCCGCGCCGTCTGCGATAAGCGCCTCAGTTACACTGCCCACATCGTCAGAAGTTTCTACTGTTTTTACTGTATAGTCAATATTTTTTCCTTCCAGATAATCACAAGCAGATTTTACCGTTTCAGTGGCATTCGCCTGTGCTGTGCAGTAGATAAAACCAAACTTGGTAACGTTCGGTGTGAGAGTATATGCCAGGTCTATAATATCGGAGGTAGGAATGGCGTTGGATGTTCCGGTTGCATTTTTGTCCGGAGTTTCCATCTCTGTAATTACACCGGCGGCTATGGGAGCAGACACGGCGCAGAAGAAATTTGGCGTTTCCGATTCCATATTTACAAATGCCTGGGTTGCAGGCGTGGCTATGGTAAACACAGCGTCATAGGAACCATCGTCCATGGTAGAGCAGATTGTGGACAGCGTTGTCGCGTCTCCCTGGGCGCACTTATAATCAATTGTCGCATTCTCCTCAGTATATCCGGCATTTTCCAAACCGGCGATGATGCCGTCACGCATATCCAAAAAAGCGCCGTTTTCAATTTGGGAGATGATCCCGAATTTGTAGGTTTTCTGATCGCCATCCGTCTCTTTGGGTTCCACGTTTTTGGTACAACCGCCGAGTAGAAGAGCAGTAACCAGAGTGAGCAGCAAAAAAATAGAAATTCGTTTTTTCATGATAATCCTCCAATCATTCTTGTCATTATTTATTTTAACCGCCGCAGCGGATTCTGACTTGATTTTCCTGCAAGGGTTCGCTATACTTTACGTATATAGAAGGGAGTTGTGTTCTATGACGCACATGGTATTTATGAAATTTGAGGCAGGATTTTTCTCTCCTGCTGTTTTTCAGGAAATTTCAGATGGGTTCTGCCGGCTGCAAGAGGCGATGCCACAGGAAATAGCATCCGTACAGGTGCGGAAAAACTGTATTACCCGGGAATCAAATATGGATCTGATGATCCAGATGGAACTACGGGACGCAGCGGCCTTAGAGCAGTATTTAAGTCATCCCATTCATCTGGAACTCGGAAGGATTATGAATCCTCATATTGTACAGCGGTGCTCTTTTGACTATACATAACCATTATGCCATAAAAACAAAAAAATCCTGTCCCAAAAGGACAGGATAAAACCTGCAACGCCACCTTTTTGCATGTAAAATACATGCCGCTTTCCAGAGTGCCAACACACTCCTGCCTTTAACGCAGGCATACGGTCCGGGTACTTAGCAAAACTGCCTTTCTCCATTCCCTCAGCGATCCATTTGCCGGGCGACCTGCCGCAGGGCTTCCACCTCCCCCTGCTCTCTGTAGACGTCCACGTCGGTTTGATCTTCGCTTCATCGGTTTATTTGCTTTTATTTGTTAGCATTATACTCTGTCATAGAGATGTTGTCAAGAGGAAAAATAAAAAATTTTCATTTTTTACAGGGAAGCTTTGCGTATGCTTCGTCTTGTTTAAGATTTTTGAGTCGTACTGGGCCATACTCTCCTACAAAGAAAAGATACAAAAAAGGCTGCGAAATCGCAGCCTTTTTTTGCTTATTATTCGTAAAGCTTGCCCATTCTGACAAGACGCTGGTATTTCTCTGCTGCTGCTGCCTCTGCCTGCGTAAAGAGCCGTTCTGCTCTTTCCGGGAAGGACTGTGCAAGGCGCGCATACCGTGCCTCGTTCTGGATGAACTCTTTATAATTACCGGTAGGCTCCTTGGAATCGATAATCAACTTGCCGGATTCCAAAGTAGGATTATACCGGAACATGTGCCAGTAGCCTGCTTCCACAGCCTTCTTCATTTCCAGCTGGCAGTTCTGCATACCACCCTTCTTGATACCGTGCATCTCGCAGGGAGAATATCCGATAATCAGGGAAGGACCGTGATAAGCTTCTGCTTCGCGAATGGCTTTCAGGGTCTGGTTCATATCTGCGCCCATAGCGATCTGTGCTACATATACATAGCCGTAGGACATAGCGATTTCTGCAAGATTCTTTTTGCCGATTGCCTTACCTGCTGCCGCAAACTGTGCAACCTGACCTACGTTGGAAGCCTTGGAAGCCTGTCCACCAGTGTTGGAGTATACCTCGGTATCAAATACCATAATATTTACATCTTCGCCGGTAGCCAAAACGTGGTCCAAACCACCAAATCCGATGTCGTATGCCCATCCGTCTCCACCGAAGATCCATACGGACTTCTTGGACAGGTAGTCTTTATCGTTGAGAATCTTTGTACGCAGATCCGCACAAGCATCGCAGCTGCAGCCTTCCAGCATTGCAACCAGAGCATCTGTTGCCGCTGCATTGGCCTCGCCATCTTCCAGCGTATCCAGATATGCGGCAATTACTGCTTTCTTATCTGCGTCTGTAACGACCATATCCAGTTCCTTCACGTAACCGATAAGGCGTTCACGAATCGCTTTTTGACCCAGGTAAATACCCAAACCATGTTCTGCGTTGTCCTCGAACAGGGAGTTTGCCCATGCGGGACCCTTACCGCTTTCATGGTTTACAGTGTAAGGCGTTGCAGGCGCACTGCCGCCCCAAATGGAGGAACATCCAGTTGCGTTGGAGACAATCATTCTCTCACCGAACAGCTGGGTGATCAAACGTGCGTATGTGGGTTCTGCACAGCCCGCACATGCGCCGGAGAACTCAAGCAACGGCTGCTGGAACTGACTGCCCTTGATGGTGCTCTGTGCAAAAGGCAGATCCTTTTTGGACACATTCTTCACAGCGTAATCGAATACTTCCTGCTGATCCAGCTGGGTATCCTGCAGTACCATTTCCAGCGCTCTCTTTTCCGGCTTAGTGGGACAGGTCTTCACGCAAAGAGTACATCCCATACAATCCAGCGGGCTGATAGCAATCGTAAATTTGAGATCTTCGCAGCCCTTGCCGGTCATCTTTGCAGTAAACCGGGTTTGTGCGGGAGCTGCGGCAGCCTCTTTGGCATTCATAGCAAAGGGACGGATTGTAGCGTGGGGACACACAAAGCTGCACTGGTTACACTGGATACAGTTTTCCTCATGCCAAACGGGAACCATAACGGCAACGCCGCGCTTTTCATAAGCAGCGGATCCCTGCGGGAATGTACCGTCCGCTCTCTCAGCAAAAGCAGATACAGGCAGAGAATCGCCGTCCATTTTGCCTACAGGTTTAACTACCTCGTTGACAAATTTCACAAGCTCCGGACGGTCGCCGGTAGCAGGCGCCTCTGCGGGCGTTTCGCCTGCGTTCTTCCAGGCTGCGGGCACGTCTACTTTCACCAGTGCTCCGGCGCCCATATCGATAGCCTTATGGTTCTGGTCAACAACGTCCTGACCAAACTTGGAATAGGACTTCGTTGCCATGTACTTCATGTATTCAACAGCCTCTTCCAGGGGCATAATCTTTGCCAGCGCAAAGAATGCAGCCTGCAGGATGGTGTTCTTTACTTTTGCATTGCCAACATCATTTTTGGCAATAGAGGTTGCGTTGATAATATAGAACTGAATATCGTTGTTTGCAATATAGGACTTCACAGATGCGGGCAGGTGTGCGTCCAGTTCGTCCGCAGACCACAGGCAGTCCAAAAGGAAGGTACCGCCGGGTTTCACGTCATTTACAATCTTAAAGCCCTTCAAAATGTAGGAGGGGTTGTGACATGCAACAAAGTCTGCCTGGGTAATATAGTAGGGGCTCTTAATAGGCGCGTCGCCGAAACGCAGGTGAGAAATGGTCACGCCGCCTGTCTTCTTGGAGTCATACTGGAAATATGCCTGAATATATTTATCGGTATGGTCGCCGATGATTTTAATAGAGTTCTTGTTCGCACCTACGGTACCGTCGCCGCCCAGGCCCCAGAACTTGCAGGAAATGGTTCCCTTTGCGGAGGTGTCGGGAGCATCCTTCTCATCCAGAGACAGGCCGGTTACATCGTCTACAATGCCGATGGTAAAGTTGTTCTTAGGCGCGTCGCAGGACAGATTCTCATATACGGCAAAGATAGACGCAGGAGTTGTATCCTTAGAACCAAGCCCGTAACGTCCGCCTACAATGGTCTTATCGGAAACGCCTTTGGAAGCCAGCGCGGTTACAACATCCAGATACAAGGGCTCGCCCAGTGCGCCAGGTTCCTTTGTTCTGTCCAAAACAGCGATTTTCTTTGCTGTCTGAGGAATAGCGGCAAGCAGCTTGTCCGCTACGAAAGGTCTGTACAAACGTACCTTTACCAGACCTACCTTTTCACCGGCAGCGGTCAGGTAATCAATTACTTCTTCCGCTACGTCGCAAACAGAACCCATAGCGATGATCACCCGGTCTGCATCTGGTGCGCCGTAATAGTTGAATGCTTGATAATCAGTACCCAGCTTCTTATTTACTTTATCAAAGTATTTATCTACGATAGCAGGCAGCTCGTCATAGTAACGGTTGCATGCCTCACGATGCTGGAAGAAGATATCGCCGTTTTCAGCAGAACCGCGCAGCACAGGATGCTCCGGATTCAGTGCCCGACTGCGGAATGCCTGAATGGCATCCATATCCACCATTTCTTTCAGATCTTCATAATCCCATGCTTCAATCTTCTGAATCTCATGAGAAGTACGGAATCCATCGAAGAAGTTCAGGAAAGGAACGCGGCCTTCAATGGTTGCCAAATGGGCAACAGCGCCAAGGTCCATAACTTCCTGAGGGTTGGTTTCCGCCAACATTGCATAACCGGTCTGCCGGCATGCGTAAATATCGGAATGGTCGCCGAAAATGTTCAGCGCGTGAGAAGCTACACAGCGTGCAGAAACGTGGATAACGCTGGGCAGCAGCTCTCCTGCAATTTTATACATATTGGGGATCATCAGCAACAGTCCCTGAGAAGCCGTATAGGTCGTGGTCAGTGCACCTGCTGCCAGAGAACCGTGTACAGCGCCGGCGGCGCCTGCCTCCGACTGCATTTCCATAACCCGAACCCGGTCCCCGAAAATATTGCGCGCGTTTTCTCCGAAAATGTTTTTGTCTGTCGCAGACCAGGTGTCTGTGATTTCCGCCATCGGAGAGGACGGCGTAATGGGATAGATTGCGGCAACTTCCGTGAACGCATAAGAAACATGCGCCGCAGCGGTGTTACCGTCCATGGATACTTTTCTTCTTGCCATGTAGGGTTCCTCCGTATATATAGTTAATTATTGAAAACAAACCTTTGAGCGTAGTTGCTCAAAGGTTATTATACATCCTTTCCACTGCTTTGTAAATAAGGAATTTATGAATAATTGTAAAAAAGATGAAGATTTTTTTGATACTTTTTCACGAACATTCTATGGAGGCAGCAACGTCTTCCAAAAGAATCTGCATGAGGTCCTCGCGGCTGACCGTCTCTTTTCCGGCAAGGCGATTTGCTTGACAGGAAAGAATCCGTTCAAACACATTGCGTACCCCTCTGGCGTTACCGAAAGTACGCCGCCGTGCCGCGGTCATATTTTCAAAATAGGATAGCAGCAAATCGCCAGCGTCCTCCTGCAGTTCGTAACAGTTTTTTTGACAATTTCCAAGAAAAATTTCCAGCATTTCCGCAGGCGTATAATCCGTAAACTCCAGATACCGATTAAATCGGGAACGCAGGCCGGGATTGGATTCGATAAAATCCTGCATCAATTCCGTATATCCCGCTACAATTACAATCAAATCGTCCCGGTTATCCTCCATTGCTTTCAAAATGGTATCCACCGCTTCCTGTCCGAAGTCATTTTCCCCTCCGCCTGCGGTGAGCGTGTACGCCTCGTCCACAAACAGCACGCCACCTGCCGCCTGTTCCAACACCTTGGCGGTTTTTATAGCTGTCTGTCCTACATACCCGGCTACAAGACCGCTGCGGTCTACCTCTACCAAGTGCCCTTTTGACAAAATTCCTAAAGAATGATATACCCGGGCCATCAGCCGGGCAATCATCGTTTTGCCTGTACCGGGATTCCCGGAAAATACCATATGAAGAGACAGCTCCGCCGCGGGCAGATTGTTTTCACGCCGTTTTTGATATATCTGTGCAATGTTGATCAGGCTGCGCACTTCCCGCTTTACATTTTCCAGGCCGATATAGCCTTCCAACTCTTTTAACAGTTTCTCTATGTCTTCCCGCCCTGGAACGTCTTCTTTCTGTTCCTCTTTTTGCACAGGACCAGTGGCCGCTGTCTTTGCAGGCTGCTGTGGCGTGGCAGTCCCATCGCCCCACAAATCCGCTCCTACCCGACGCAGATTTTGTTCCGTCATAGACCGGATAAGTTCCATCTGCTGGGCAATGATTTCATCTTTTTTATCCATATGTTTCATCCTTTTTTATTTGACTTTTATTTGACGCTGTCCCCGCAAACGGATTCTGACCTTTCCTCCACCGACAAATACTGACGCCGGCAGGTGACTGAGGGGGACCAGCTGTCATTTATAGTAATAGTGTTTTGTTGTATTGTACCATACGCACCATTTCTTTTCCATATATTCTTTCTATTTTTTCGACGCTAAATGGATAAAAGTTTGGCAGCTTTGTACTTGCCTTTTTATAAACATAGTAGTATAATAGGTTTATAAAAGTGTGTAAAAATTTTCATGATATGCAATTGACAGTATATAATAAGAGGTGGTATACTGTTTTATTGTATGAAAGATTGAAATGCGGTTCTTCCGCCTGCATAAAAAGGAGATATAAAATGAAAGTTTATGCCGACAATGCTGCGACGACAACCATCTCCCAGCACGCACTGGCAGAAATGATTCAGTACTATGATGGAAAGTATGAAAATGCTTCCAGCCTGCATACCCAGGGACAAGCTGCGGCCGACGCGCTAGAAAATGCAAGATTGCGTATTGCGACATGCCTGCACTGTGACGCCAAAGGACTTTATTTTACTTCCGGAGGCAGTGAGTCAGACAATCAGGCGCTGATCACGGCAGCCCATCTGGGGGCAAAAAAAGGCAAGCGTCACCTAATTTCTACTAAAATCGAGCATCACGCTGTATTGCATACCCTGGAGCGTCTAGCCAAAGAGGGTTTTGAGGTGACTCTGCTGGATGTATCCCGAGAAGGAATGGTTACGGCAGAGCAGGTAGAAGCCGCAATCCGGGAGGACACAGCGCTGGTAAGCGTTATGTTTGCAAACAACGAAATCGGCACGAAGGGATGTTGAAAATCATAAACCCTGACTTGGTTATCATCAGCCTAATTGGCGCATACGATATTGACACCTCCATATTTTTTATGTTAAGCGACCAATATTCCAAAATCCCTGTTCTGACAATCGGCACAAAGGAAGAAAGCGA
>CAJUIQ010000009.1 GCA_910586545.1 uncultured Eubacteriales bacterium | reverse complement strand
ACTATGGACGGGCCAGGGAGGGCAACGAGCGATTGTCTGACCGCTTGCAGGAGGTGAAGTTGGAAAACAAGGCCCTGTGGGGGACAGTTGCCGACTTTGAGCGGGTCAAGCGGGCTTTCGGCCCGGAGGAAGTAGAGCGGGCCGTGGAGGACGCAAAGCGCCGGGAGGCGCAAGAGCGGGAGCAGAAGAAAGCAAAGCGGAAGTTCAGCCGGGGGGCAAGGTAATGGATAACAGGAGGGCACTTCAAGGGGTGTCCTCCTGGTTTATACTTGTCAGCGGGTGTTTTTACTGCTATAATAAGGGCGATAAAAAGGAATTGGAAACGGAGTTTTTTCAATGCTTCAAATAATTTTTTCTGACAGTGAATGTGGGACATTGAAGATGGCCACGCATTGGGGGCTGTCCAGCTGGGATGATGGGGTGATTGGATTTATTTTCGGCGAAGGAGAGAAGGAACCCACGCAGGAAGAAAAAGACCAAGCTATAGCCCAATTCAAGGCCCAGAGGGAGAAAGAGAACCGCCGGGCACGACCTGTGGGCGGCAATCCTGGAGATGTGCTATGCCCGTCTGTTGGGCTGGACATCGGCCCCATAAGCGGCCCTGATGTGGAGAAGGCCCGGTTTGATTTGCTTACCGCTTGGCTGGGGGGCGATTTCCCACTCCCAGATTGCGACCCAGACGATTATGCCCAGCGGGATATGCTTTGGGAACAACGCCAGCGGGACAGAGAGCGGCTTTTGGAGGGCGGAAAACATGGCGAGGCTGTGCGCATTTGGTACAGCAATGCGCCTTACTCCCTGTGCGGATTTTATGATGTGCTTTGGCAACTGCGGGACTGCGATTGTCCCGTGACCGCTTTAGAGATGCCCCGGTGGATGCCGCTGGAAGATAATACGGTACAGTCCTGTTTGAACTGGGGGGAACTATCTCCGGGGGACTGGGCGGCGTATCTGCCGCTGGAGCGGGAAATCCCTAAAAATGTCCGCAGAGCTATCGCTATGGAGTGGTCACAGCTTCGAGAGGAAAATTCACCCTTGCGTGCTGTTGTCAATGGCCGTTTGCGCAGTGTAGGGGAGGATTTCTACGATCCATTCATTCGTGCCCAAATCCCTGATGGAATTTTCCGGGTGGCTCATCTCATCGGTGATGTATTGGGGCGGTATCAATTGGGTATCGGCGACTGGTGGATTGCCAAGCGTATTCAAGCTATGGAAACCCAAGGGGAACTGATTACAGTGTCCAAGGGTGACGGCTTCTACCGGAACGAAATGCGTCGAGCGCAATAAAAGAGAACTTCCGATATATCAGGGTGTTTTCTATTGCTGAATAGCCTGGGAAACGGTGTAAAAGGTAGTTGTATTCTCCTGCTTTTTGTGATACTATTTTGATACTAAGAAAATTAGCGGCCAAAAATAACAGGTAAAATATTAACAAATTTGCGAATGTTATGCCTGTGAAAGTATAGGAAATACAGCCCCATATAATAGGATTTGTCGAGTGGGAATAATACTAGGTTTTTTATATGGCAGGTAATCTATGGGATTGCCTGCCATATCGTATATTTGGATTTAACACATAGTTATAAAGCTTGACAGCTATAAAAATATAGTGAAATTGGTAATGGATAAATACCTTCAAAGGATTTTGTTAAAGATATACGAGGAGAAAGCATAATGGGATTCATACATGAAAAGCTATGGGATATATTCTTGAAAAAAGTGGTAGAGGAAGATGCAACTGTTCGAGCAGAACGCCAAGTTGGACGTGAATATATAGCTGCTGTTCAAAAAATTTGTGAGTATGGCGTAGATAGAGCTAAAACAATTCGCGATACCTTTCCTATGTTTACATTACATGATGAAACACATATTTGTAATGTTATGCAATTGATGTGTGACCTGTTGGGGGATGATTTAGAAAAATTAACGAGAGACGAAGCCGCGATGCTTATCATGGCAGCTTGCTGCCATGATATTGGGATGAGCTACGGCGAGGAAGAAAAGGAGGCGTTGTTTCACGATATTGATCGTCTCAATCAATATTTAGAGAATAATCACAGCGAATATGTAAAGGCTTTTTCCAAGGGATGCGCTGTTCCGATGATGACTGACGATATGATGCAAAATTATCTTCGCTGTATTCACCATGAGCGGGTTATGGACCTTCTTTGCAGTATTGAATGGCCAACCGTGTTAGACGGAAAAGTGGATAGGCAAGATTTGATATGTGTCTGTCAAAGTCATGGAAAAGATATATCTTCGTTGGATGAAATGGAGGCGACAGCAACAATAGATTTAAGATTTTGTGCAATACTCTTGCGCTTGGCCGACATATTAGATTTTGACACAAGCAGAGCGCCTGAAACGGTATATGAATATAGTGGATTTCATAGAGCGCATGATGCTGCTTCGATAAGAAGTAAGGAAGAATGGGACAAGCATTTGGCATCGCAAGGGTTTGATTTTTTACATATCCATGAGCGGGTGTACATGTATCCGCTGGATTACAATGCAACTTGCAAATCGATGCAGGTGGAACAAACGGTTAACTGTTATATTGACTGGGTTGATCAAGAATTAAATTATTGCAGCAAACAATTAAAGCGATTTACAGGAAAATGGCAGGACTTCATTCTGCCGGGAAAAATTCAACGTAATATTAAATCCCAAGGATATGTGTCGGGACAATATCGATTGTCGTTAGATCAAGATAAAATTTTGGAATTGCTTATTGGAAAGGATTTATATAGCGACCCGTCTGTATTTGTAAGAGAATTGATTCAAAATGCCATTGATGCTGTTCGTACAAGAGAACAATTGGATAAAAATCTGCCTTCTGACTGGAAAGGGCAGATAAACATTCGGTGTTGGATGGATCAGGAAGGGTATCACTGGTTTCGAATTGAAGATAATGGAATCGGTATGTCGGAAGAAATGATTATGAACTATTTTTTAAAGATAGGAAGTTCATATTACGCGTCCGATACGTTCTCAAAATCCAAACTACAGTGTAATGCAGATTCTGATTATATGCCGATCAGCAGATTTGGTATAGGGATTTTGTCTTGCTTTATGGGAGATGAACAAACCAATCAGGTTGAAGTCAGCACCAAGCATTTTAAAGAAGGAAACACTTATTATCCGGCGCTGCGATTGAGTATGCATGGAATAAATGGATACTATTATTTATCTAATAAGGACAAGAGCCATATACCGGGGCCAATGAAGGGGGTAACCCAAAAGGAAAAGCAGCAGTATTTAACACAAGCGGGAACGGTGATAGCGGTTCGAACAAATCTCTATCAAACGAGAAAATATAAAAGTTTTAAAGAAATTGTTGACAAATATGTGATTTATCCGCCCGTGTCCATTCATTATGACGGCGATGAAGGTTCTTGCGATTATCCTACAGAGACGGAGTTTATGGACGCTGTACATGCCATTCATCCATCAGATAATATAAAAGAAAACGGATTGCTGGAATTTCCCATTCCAGATGAAGCGCTGAACAGACTGCATGATGAAATTCCGCAAATTTCTTTTGATACGCCTCCAAGGCTACTGCTCAAGTGCATTTCGTTAGAAAAATATACAAGCATGCCATTTTTGAAAGGCGCATTGCTGACCGCAAAAGTAATGGGATCCCATAAGCCTATTAAGATAAAATTGGGAAAAAAGCTTGTGGAGGCGGATATTAAGGTCAAATTACATGTAGATAAAAAAAGGGATAAGCTGGGAATAGAATTTAGAATCGTTGTTGATAATGATTTTGAACGTCAGATGCAGATATTAGAGACGCAACAAAGAGAGAGGGGGCATGATTTAGAGAGGAAAATGGAATTACAATTCCCACATGATGAATTAAGGAGGGAAGTACTGTATGGAATAACTGAAAATTGTATTGGTAAAATCAATTGGAAAGAATACATTCAGGAGACTTATGGAATTTCAGAAGAAAAAATAAATGAAACGATAAATGAAATGACAGCATTTATGAAAAAAAGAGGTTATTTTAATAATATAAAAGAGGAGGATATCGTAACCTTAGAGGCGTTTAAGGCGTTACAGGAGAGCTGGATTTTTGAAATATGTTCATTATCTGCATTTGCATGGTATAATATGTATTTCAAAAATATTATAAATAAGACAGGAACATATAGTGTTGCAGCGCACAATGGAATATTGTGCGGAGACGCTAGCTTCTTTTTTAGAAATAAGGATGAGACGAATCTTGCCACAATTATCTTGCTTAAAGATAAATATCGTCCTGATTTAGATGTGGCGCGTGATGGCGTGCGTGGACTTCCTTTGGAAACAGCCAGCGAGATCGAAATTATTAAAAGGAATCTTACATATCAAGGTTTCAGCATAGCTGGAGATATGTCAGGATTAAGGGATCACAACTATCCTTATATAGTAATGGCGGACTATTGTAAATTGTTGGGTGAGCGAGACGATTTAACAAAACAGTTGATTTTTGAAACCAGTGAGGGCGCGCTTTCCAATGGAGCCTTACTCAATAAAATAACAAAAGACAACAATGTAATATACGAATCATGCCCGGCTCTATTTAGGCTAGGATTTTGGTATAATTATAATAATGATAGTTTATACGAGTATTTATGTGCCGCTTTTTTAAGAGACAACTATTTATTACAAATTAAATATACACTTTCTGGTAATATGGTGGTTCTTATTTCAAAAAAGGAAAAAGAGTTACCTGCCGATTATATGAAACAGTTTCCAGCATGCTTTTTTTGCCGGAGATCAATCATGACGGCGCTATTTTAACTACTGAGAGCGCGTATTCTCGTTATGCTTGCAATGAATATCACAGATTATCGCAGTTTATCCTTAAAAATGGAGGTAAATTAAGTAAACATGTGCCAGGAATTTTTAGAGAGCTATTGCGGACATTAGCTGAAGAGGGCAAAGATGAGCTTATAAATAAAGTGAATAGTTTGTTGGAATCTTTGAGAAAAGTGCCTGGCGGATTATTTGAGATTTCGGACGAGCTTTTTCTTTCCAAACAGGATTTAATATAATAGAAACGATTTTGCAGCAACGGTTCATGGCGCTGTAAAAATCCAAAACAAAAGCGCCGCAAGCTGTGAATATTACTAAACAGGCTTGCGGCGTTTTTATTATTTTTTTGCGGTTTTCTTTTTCTTCGGAGCAGGAAGTTCATCATACATAGACAAAAACAAATTGCAGAGGAATTCCCTGTTGTCAATATCTTCCACGAAAAGCATTTCCTTTGCTCCCTGATACGGCAACTCGTACACTGCCGTTGGCATAAGAGAAATAGCGGCGGGAACGGGCTTTATAAGCAAGCGGTTGTCATAGATGCCGCCGACAATTTTTTCACGGAAATAGAGAATATACTCGCCCATCATGGCGCGATAAGAAATACCATCTAAGTCTGAGAGCTGTTCCAGCACAAAGGTTAAATACTCTTTACTTGAAGCCATAATAATCTCCATTCCGCCGCTCCGCGGCGGCACAAATTGTTTGTGTACAATACGTTCATTACAAGGTTCAGCGCACGTTATTTTTACATTACACCTGCTTTTCCATCGGGGTTTACTTGCATCCGGAATTATGGTAATATTATATTGTAAAAAACGGCATAAGTCAATACGAGAGAGGGTTTGAGTGTATTTTAATATGGAGAGGATAAGATGAGGATGGAGAAAACAAATACTTGGAGGACAAAATTTTGATTTATACATACCACTATCATTCACCCCTAGGAGGAATCACCCTGTCTAGCAATGGAACAGCGCTTACAGGGCTATGGTTTGACGGGCAAAAGTATTTCGGCGATACACTCCCAAAGGAATATGAAGAAAAATCTATGCCCATATTCGAGCAGACTGTTCGCTGGCTTGATATTTATTTCAGCGGCAAAGCTCCCGGCTTCACACCGCCGCTGTCTATGGAAACAACCCCATTCCGCAAGGCTGTATGGGAGATTATGCTGTCAATCCCATTTGGTCAGACAATGACATATGGAGAAATTGCAGATAAAATTGCAAAGCAAAAGGGTCTTACTAAAATGTCGGCGCAAGCGGTAGGCGGCGCTGTCGGACACAATTCTATTTCACTTATTATCCCTTGCCATAGAGTTGTAGGAACAAACGGCAGTCTGACAGGCTATGCAGGCGGCATTGATAAAAAAGTAAAGCTGCTTACAATGGAAAAAGCGGATATGACGTCATTTTTTATACCGAAGCAAGGCACAGCATTATAACGAGGCTTCCCATAAAGGAGAATGTACGATGCGTACAATGAAAGAGAAAATGCATACGGGAGAGCTTTATCTTCCCACTGAAAAGGAAATCATAGAATGGCAGACAGAATGTTTGGATCGCCTTTACGAGTTTAACATAACGCGCCCTGTAGAGGGAGAAAAGCGGCAGACAATGCTGAAAGAAATGTTTGCGGAAGTCGGAGAAGACTGCTATATTGAGCCGCCGTTTCATTCCAATTTCGGCGGCGCTCATGTGCATTTCGGCAACAATATTTATGCTAACTTTAATCTTACCTGTGTGGATGACACCCATATTTATGTAGGTGACTATACCATGTTTGGTCCGAATGTTATCATTGCTACGGCGGGTCATCCCATACTGCCGGAACTGCGGGAGAAGGCGTATCAGTATAATGCGCCTGTTCATATTGGCCAAAATTGCTGGATTGGCGCAGGAGCAATTATTTTGCCTGGCATTACCATAGGGGACAATGTGGTAGTAGGAGCGGGCAGCGTAGTAACAAAGGATTTGCCCTCTAATGTTGTAGCGGTTGGCAATCCTTGTAGGGTTTTACGTGAAGTAAACGAACATGATCAGGAGTATTATTTTAAGAAAAGAAAAGTCGACTGGAAAAACTTATAATATGCAAAAAGGACAGGTAATTTACCTGTCCTTTTTGCAGGGCCATAAGCTATGGTTAGATGCGCTCTATACGGATTCGTCGTCTTGTTTCTTTTTGCCTCGCTTTCGTACGCATTCTGTAAGCAGGTATTCAATCTGTCCGTTGATGGAGCGGAAGTCGTCTTCTGCCCAGGCGGCTAACTGTGCGTACAGCGATGCGGATATACGCAGAGGAATTTGCTTTTTTTCGTCCCGCTGTGCCATAATTAATACAGGCTTCCGGAATTGACAATGGGTTGGGCGTCTTTATTGCCGCAAAGAACGACAAGCAAGTTTGACACCATGGCGGCCTTGCGCTCTTCGTCCAGATTGATGATATCCCGCTCTCCCAGTTTGTCCAGCGCCATTTCTACCATGCCTACTGCGCCGTCTACAATCATTTTTCTCGCGTCAATGACGGCGGACGCTTGTTGCCGCTGGAGCATTACCGCCGCAATTTCAGGAGCATATGCCAAATAAGTGATTCTTGCTTCGACAATTTCCAGACCTGCGTTGTGGACTTTGGATTGAATTTCATCCCGGATCCGCTGTGCTACGATTTCGCTGGAGCCGCGCAGAGATCCTTCATCCGGTTCACCGTCTCCGGTGGTATCTACATTCTGGGCCACATCATAAGGATAAAGGCGGACAATATTACGCAGCGCGGCGTCGCATTGGAGAGAGAGAAACTCTTTATAGTTGTCAACGTTAAAGACGGCTTTGGCGGTATCGGATACGCGCCAAATTACCGCAATACCGATTTCCACCGGATTTCCCAAACAGTCGTTAATTTTTTGTTTATTGTTGTTCAAGGTCATCGCCTTTAAAGAAATTACTTTACTAGGCATCCGTGGAAGCGCAGCGCTGCCGGAACCGAAGAATAGCGGCGCGGCTTTCCCGCCGTCAGATTCCACATCCCCGCTTTGACGCAGCGCGGTTTTGGCAGCAGGATTGACTGCGCAGACAAAAGGATTTACATAATAGAAGCCCTCTCCCTTCAGTGTTCCCACATATTTACCGAATAAGGTGAGCACCAGCGCTTCCTGTGGTTTTAAAATTTTCAGTCCCAAAAACGGGATCCATCCAAGGCATATCCACAAGCCGCCTGCGATAATTATAACAATTCCAAGAACGGTGGCGTCTTGGACAACCACACAGCCCATGACAAAAACCGCGAAAGATAACAGATATGCAAGCAGCGACAGGAAAAACATAGCCATGCCGTTTTTTGCTTTTAGGATTTTTTCTTCCATGATGAACACGCTCCTTATGTATTAAAGTGATATCATTATAATATCAAAATAAATGTTTGTCAAGGTCTTACGAAAAAAATATCGGGAGCGGTTGCTCCCGATATAGGTTTTACGTAGAAAGGATCAGTCCAACGGAACAAAAGTGATAGATTTGGATTCGGCGTAGGTTTGTGCAGTGGAACCTTCGTAGCCATAAATGACAAGGTCGTCTCTTGCCACCGCTAGATAGTTTTCTGCCAAGGTAATATTTTTGTTTAATATTGTTATGGAGGTACAGTTTTCTTGGTTAAATCCTGTAAACGGAGAGAGATAGGTGACGCCAGAACCAATTTCCATACTGGTAATAAATTGTTGGTAGTTCCACCATGGAATATGATCTGGATGACCACCATAGTTAGGCATTGCGCCTTTTCCGGTAAGCTTTAGATGCCCGTTTGTATATAAGGTCCAGGTTAAGTCGGTTCCACAGGATCCTGTATCCAGCATAAAGGAGTCAAAAGCGACCCCCATTTGATCCGCGTAAGTTTCAGCGGTGGATCCGAATTCCCCATAGATTGTCAATCCTGTTGCAGGCCGACGAATTGCTGAGTCATGAATGGCTGCGGTAGAATTTCTTATAATAAGTTTTTTGCAGTCTCCCAATACGTAGCAAGTACCGGCCGCAACATTGGCGATGTCTTCACCGATGTCTATTGTTGTGATCATTTTACTATAATCGGTATTTCTCCAAGGCACAGACGTCATCGTCCCGGATCCGAATACCTTCAGCAAACCGTTTTCATATAGATACCAGGACACATTTTCTCCACAAGAACCGCCGGCTAAGATGGATAAAGGAGCAAAGGCAATATTATTTTGGCTGGCATATGCTTCTGCGGTAGACCCGTAGAAACTACGAATCTCTAAATTTTGATTTGGAAGCGCCGCGGCATTTTTTTGCATGATTGCTCCTGGATTTAAAACAGTAAATGAAACACAATTCTTATATGCAAAGTATGTACAATTTGAAACTCTTGAAATATTTTCTCCAATTTCTATCGCGGTAATTTGATCTCCGTAGTCATAGTATCCTAAATTTTTAGGATTGTTATAATCTTCCATCGCGCCTTTTCCATCGATTCGCAGCAATCCGTTGGTATACAGTGTCCAAGTAACATTTATACCACATGTCCCCTCTGCAATAGTGAAAGGCACAAATCGGTATCCTCTCGTCTGCGCTACCGCTTCGGCGGAGGAGCCTATATGACCATAAATGGTAAAGTTTGTATGAACCATCTGAAAAGCAGTAGCGCTTACCTGGGTATCGGCTCCAAATAGGGGGACACAAAGGTGATCCCTTCGTCTACCAATACCTTTGTGATTGTAGAAGTATAGCTGTACCAGGGTGTAGACGCAGGATTTCGGTAATAGTCTGTCATCGGTCCGCTGCCTAGAATATGCAGGGTACCGTCAGAATAAATTTTCCAGCGCGCATTGTCGCCGCACTCGCCGGATACTACGGCAACGCCTTCAAAGGGAAGGCCATTTTCCTTGGCATAGGTATGAACGGGGGAATTAAATGCACTTATAATGACGAACTTTTCTCCCGAATTGTCAAAAGCGTGCGGGGCAATTTCCGTATTTCCATTTTCAATCTCGATGGTGGCGTTCAGATTATTCAAAGAGTATGCACCAATATAAGAGATTTCCGGATTAATGGAAACTGTGGTTATGAGGGAAGCAAACAGGTTCCAGGGCACATCTTGCGGACTTGCATAATCCACTAAGGCGGAAGGAGCGTTGATCGTAAGCGTACCGGTTGCATCAAAACCCCAAGCCGAGGCATCGGCGTTCGCGGCGGAAGTACCTACTACAAGGACACTGGACACAAGAAAACAGCAAATGAGTAAAATCGAAATGACTTTCTTTGTTGACATAGCGCTTCTCCTTATTTAATATTAATACATAACTTGCAGAGCCAATCCCATGAATATGGCATCCTCCTTTCTAAAATTTGGAATTGTTCTGCAAGATTTGTGCAATTAAGACATTTATTTTCTTTTAAATACATTTTATTAGTAAACATTGCACATGTCAACTGATTCGCCAAAAATATAAAGAAAACGACAAAAAATAATAAATTTCGTTTGCTGGAGCAGCTTTAGACAAAAATAAATAGTATAGATACTTGACTTGACAATTTCTTCAATTTATTTTATAATAACTAACACATAGCGGCAAAAAAGAACGTAAAATTTCTGACAAATTCTGCGTTCTTTTTTTACGGTAGCCTCAGTTTTCAGGCAGCTTTTCTCTGAATAAAGACTCCAAAATAAAACCCTGGAGGAGACTATGAATCAGACAGATACCAGTCAATTTTTGGGGACGGAGAAAATTTCCAAACTAATGCTGAAATTTTCTCTGCCCTGCGTGCTATCCCTTTTGGTAAGCGCACTTTATAATATTGTAGACCAGATTTTTATTGGGAATAGTGAACTGAGTACTTTAGGCAATGCAGCTACGGGCGTGGTATTTCCCGTTTTTGTGATTGCGCAGGCGTTTGCCTGGTGCATCGGAGACGGATGCGCTGCGTATCTCAACATTTGTCAGGGCAGAAACGATACCCAAACAGCCCACAAGGCCATTGGAACAGGAATTACCTTTACGCTGGCGGCAAGTATTCTTTTGCTCTTTATATTTTATCCCTTGAAGACACAGGTATTGACACTGTTCGGCGCGTCGGAAAACAGCATTGGCATGGCCGTAGAATATTTAAGCGTGATTCTTGCCTTTTTCCCTGTTTATATGCTGTCCAACATGATGAATTCCGTAATACGGGCCGATGGCAGTCCGGCCTGGGCTATGGCGTCTATGCTGATAGGCGCTGCGGTCAATATTGTTTTGGATCCTCTGTTTATTTTTGGCTTTCACTGGGGAATGACCGGCGCGGCCCTCGCTACCGGGATTGGACAGCTTTTGGCTTTCCTGGCGGGCCTTTGGTATTTCTTTCATACGAAAACATTCCGGCTGGAGAGGCGGAGTTTTGTTCCTGACTTAAAGGCTTTTTCCGGGGCGTTGAAGCTTGGCATATCTTCGTTTATCGCGCAGGTAACCATTGTGGCTGTAGTGCTGATCTGCAATATTATGCTGGTAAAATACGGCGCGGCTTCTCAGTATGGTGTGGATATCCCAATTGCCGTTATGGGAATTGAGAGTAAGGTATTTACGGTTGTTATCAATATTGTTGTTGGAATCGTTCTTGGATGTCAGCCGATTATCGGATACAATATAGGGGCGAAAAAATATGACCGGGTTAAAAAATTATACAAGTCCATCCTATTTTGCACGCTTTTGATTGGAGCCGTATTTACCTTACTGTTTGAGATAGCGCCTGATGCGGTTGCAGGGATGTTCGGCACGCCGCGGAATATTCCAAATCCCGACGACTACTGGTTGTTTGCCGAAAAGACTTTCCGTATTTTCCTGTCTCTTGTTACGTTTACCTGTGTGGTAAAAATGACTTCTATTTTCTTTCAGGCGGCAGGGAAGCCTGCGCAGGCGGTTGTAGCGTCTTTAATCCGGGATGTTGTGTGCTTTATTCCGCTGATTATCATCCTGCCGATTTTCTTTGGTATCGAGGGAATTTTATATGCGGCGCCAATAGCAGATGCTATTTCTATTCTTGTGACGGTAGCTTTGACGGTTACATTTATGAAAAAGCTTCAATAAAGGCGTCCACAGAAAATATTTTGCAGATGCAGAAAACCGAGAAGCACACGTTTCTCGGTTTTTCATTGACTTTTTTGTCGATATATGCTATACTACCTCTATATTTGAGGGAGTAGATGGCTCTGCTTGGAGTGGCAAGTCAACAGACTGACGGTTTTTACCGTCTGGCTTGTCTTAAACAACGAGACTCAAGTACAGCGTGGCTGTACTTGGGCTTTTTTATGTTTTGGAGTATAAACCGGAGGTAAGGGATGGGAATACTGGAACTGTTGTTCATTGCGGTCGGCTTGTCTATGGATGCCTTTGCCGTTTCTATCTGTAAGGGCTTGGCCGCACAGAAACTATGCTGGAAGCATTATTTGATTATCGGCGCCTGGTTTGGCGGATTTCAAGCGCTGATGCCGACGATAGGATATTTCCTTGGATCGACCTTTGAACAATATATTACCGCTTTTGACCATTGGATCGCTTTTGCGTTGCTGGCCTTTATTGGTGGGAATATGCTGCGGGAAGGCTGTTCAAAGGATGAAGAAAAGCGCGACGCTTCTTTTGGGTGTCGCACGATGGTGGTTCTAGCTGTAGCTACCAGTATTGATGCATTGGCAGTGGGAATTACGTTTGCACTGCTGCCGGACGTAAATATGGTAGAGGCGGCAATACTGATTGGAATAACAACCTGTATCCTTTCTGCTGCCGGGTTAAAAATCGGGAACATTTTTGGTGTAAAATACAAGCGCCGCGCTCAGATTGCCGGAGGTGTTATTTTGATTGTTATGGGACTTAAAATTTTGCTGGAACATTTGGGTGTAATCCATTTTTAAATATGAAAAACCTGCGAATACATTCGCAGGTTTTTATATAATTGTTTTGGGCCTTGCGGTGATTTCAATCCAGGCGGGCCGGAACCCACCGCGTCGGCAATACGTGCATCTACAGAGGCTATGACATTATTTCCGTAGGAAATAAGACTGCAGAAGAAAGGCAGCTTTCCAAAATTTTTCCTCGCCCTACCATGCTTTTGCGATAGAATGACTTTGTTTTCTTTTTGGCGAAAATCTTCCGCCTGGCAGCCGGCATCTATAGCGGACTGCTCCATAGCAATTTGCAGAATTTCTTGATTGGTCATATTGTTCCTCCGTGCTTATAGGAAGAATAACATAGACCCTTTGGCTTGTCAAGACATATAGTTATTGACAAACATTCCAGGTTGTGATACTATATATGCATATTTGCGAATGATTTGCAAATTCGCACCATTAGAATGGAGCTTACTATGAAGAAATACCATACGGAGCAGCGTAAACAGCTGCTTTCCTTTTTGCAGGAGAACAGTGACCGGCAGTTTTCCGTGGAGGAGATTGCCGCACATCTGTGTGAGGATGGAAACATCAGCGTCAGCTCCATTTACAGGAACATCAATGCCATGGTGATGGAGGGCATGATCCAGCGATTTCCCAGAGACGGCAGCAGAACCTTTCTCTATCAATACATTGGGGACGGAGACTGCAGAGAGCACATTCATTTAAAATGTGAAATATGCGGCAGCATATTTCACATGGATCGAAAGGCGATGGAGGCTATGGAAACATTTGCTTCTGCAGTGGCAGCCGGATTTCATATCAACAAAAAGAAAACCATAGTATACGGCGCATGTGGAAAATGCAAATGAGGCACAGCGCTTGGAGGATATTTATGAAGAAAATGATTGCTTGCGTACTGGCACTGTTTATAGTATTGCTTTCTTTTGGGGCATGCGGCGATGAAAACGAAAAAAGTACGGACGAGATAAAGATTGTATCTACCATATTTCCTGCCTACGATTGGGTACGGGAAATTTTAGGTGGAAATATGGATGGAGTGGATTTGTCTCTGCTTGTGAAAAATGGAGTGGATCTGCACAGTTACCAGCCTTCTGCGAAAGATATTATAACGATATCTGACTGCGATGTGTTTCTTTATGTGGGCGGCGAGTCGGATGGATGGGTGAAGGACGCCTTGGAGGCGGCTCCCAATAAAGCACGTGTGGAAATAGATTTGTTTCAGGTGCTGGACGGTGATGCAGAGGCGGACGAGCATGTGTGGTTGTCTTTGCAAAACGCAGAAATTTTGTGTACGTATATTGAACAGGCGCTTGCTGCGCTGTGTCCGGAGCAGTCGGAAGAATATGCGGCCAATTTGAACGCATACATAGAAAAGCTGGATGCTTTGGATGGAAAGTATTATCAGGTGGTAGAAGGGGCTTCTACTGATACGCTGGTTTTTGGGGACCGGTTTCCTTTTGGATATTTGTTTCGGGATTATGGGCTCGTGTACCATGCTGCGTTTACAGGATGTTCGGCTGAATCGGAAGTAAGCTTTGACACGGTGATTTCTCTTGCGCAGAGACTGGATACGCTGCGGCTTGGATATATTTTGGTGTCGGAAACCTCCGATCAGACGCTTGCACAGACGATTATTGAAAACACGACGGAGAAAAATCAAAGCATTCTGGTGCTGGATTCAATGCAGTCTGTTACAGAAGAAGGAATGGATACAGGCGTGACATATTTTTCTGTTATGGAAAATAACTTAGATGTACTGCGCACCGCGCTACAGTAGTATATCGATTTGGCATGGCCGCTTCTTGCGGCGGAAATGGAGTAAATTATGGCGCAGATTACCTGCCGCGACCTGTCGTTGGGATATGACGGCAAACGGATTGCGGAGAATATAAATTTTACAGTGCGGTCAGGGGAGTATCTTTGTATTGTTGGAGAAAATGGTTCCGGAAAAAGTACGCTCGTCAAAACGATTTTGCGTCTAATTCCTCCGCTGGCGGGCAACATTCAACTGGGGGAGGGCCTGCGCCAAAAGGAAATTGGCTATCTGCCGCAGCAAATGGAGGCACAGCGGGATTTTCCGGCAGCTGTAGGTGAGATTGTTTTATCCGGATGCTTGAATCGCTGTGGTCTGCGGCCGTTTTATAATCGGGATGAGAAGGCGTTGGCGGCTGCTAATATGGAACGATTAGGAATCGGTCATCTTGCGCGAAACCGATACCGGGAGCTGTCTGGAGGACAGCAGCAGCGGGTACTTTTGGCCAGAGCGCTGTGCGCTACCCGCAAGCTTTTGCTTTTAGATGAACCGGTGGCGGGATTGGATCCTGCAGCGGCGGAGGAGATGTACCATATTATTGAAAATCTGAACAGGGAAGACGGCATCTCAGTGCTTATGGTTACGCATGATATAGAGGCGGCGCTGCAGTATGCCGACAGTGTCTTACATATTGGTGCACATGGGCAGGCTTTTTATGGGCCTGCGGCAGAATATTTGCTGTGGAGGAGCACAGATGGCAGCTCTATTTGACAGACTCTCTTTTTATTTTTCTTATCCAACTTTGCGATATGCTCTAATTGCCGGTGTGCTCATTGCTTTGTGTGCTTCACTACTGGGTGTGACGCTGGTGCTTAAGCGGTATTCTTTTATTGGAGATGGGCTTTCCCATGTGGCCTTTGGCGCGGTAGCGACTGCGTCGGTGCTGCAGCTTTCTAATAATATGCTTCTGGTCTTGCCTGTCACAATTCTAGTAGCAATATTTCTTCTTTGCGCCAGACAGGGTACAAGGATCAAAGGGGATGCAGCCATTGCAATGCTTTCAGTGGGCGCGCTTGGCGTTGGATATTTGCTTATGCACGTGTTCGGTTCTTCATCCAATCTGGCCGGTGACGTATGTACCACATTGTTTGGTTCTACATCTATTTTAACATTAACACGGGCAGATGTGTGGATATGCGTGGCCATGTCTGCAGCGGTGATAGCCGTTTATCTCCTGTTTTATCATAAAATTTTTGCGGTAACCTTTGATGAGACGTTCGCCCATGCTACAGGTATTCGTTCCAATGTATACAAACTGGTCCTTGCAGTGGTTACTGCTGTGATTATTGTTCTTGCCATGCGGTTGGTAGGCTCTCTTCTAATATCCGCACTGATTGTATTCCCTGCTTTATCTGCCATGCGGTTGTTCGGAAGCTTTCGCGCGGTTGTGCTGTGCAGCGGGGGGATCTCCATCGGCTGCGCCTTGCTGGGCATTTTGATTTCTATTTTGTGGGCGTCGCCTATGGGCGCTACTATTGTTTGCGTAGATATTGGGGCATTTTGCATGTGTACCTTTTTGGGGTGGCTCCGAAGAGCGCGGGGGTGAATATATTTGTGCAAATCTTCCAAAAAACGGATTTTGATAGATTTGTTCATTTTTTCATGGTATAATTTTCCCGATATGTGTTTGCCGCAGCAGTACTGCTGCGCGGCCTTCTGAAGTATGTATCAAATGAAAAAAGTTTGCCGCTGTGCGGCGTGGAGTTGTTATGTGGATCAAAGTTACCCATGAAAAGAAGAGAAATAATATTGTTTTATTTAGTATTATTTCCGTATTATTTGCTGCGGCCTCCCTGCTTTGCGGGGCTCATCCGGCAATCGGAATCGGTGGGGCGGTACTTTTGTTTTGCGCACTGTTTTTTCAAATTCATCTGTCGGAAACGTTGCCTTCTTGGGCGGCCTTTCTAATTTTAGCGGCGCTGACGCTGATCGTGTTTATACTGATGCAGGTCACGATTAGCTGCGGCATTTTTTTGATTGGGCCACTAAAATTTATTTTAAATTTGCTTTTGATGGCAGGGGCTGCGTCCCTTCTATGGATTTTGATTGGCAGTATTCGAATTTCTTCTCTGATTCTGCTTGTTTTTTGTACGGTTGTTGCCATTATCGACCATATTGTAGTGCAGGCCAGAAGTTTTGAAATCCAGTTTTCAGATATAAGCGCAATCGGTACTGCCGCAAAGGTAGCGGGGGACTATTCTTTTGCCTTATCTCCTGTGACAATGATAGGGCTGGTTCTAAGTATTTGCTTTGGCGTTTTCTTGGTCCGTACCCGTTACCCCAGGCAAAAGCGCAACCGGAGCATGATGTTGCTGAGTATGGGTTCGGTTGTATTGATGATTTTGAGCGTTGTTGTGATATACACCCAGTTTATGGCCCCGGTGATTGGATATCAGGACAAATACTGGAAATACCGGGGCAGTGAACGAAACGGATTTTGGGTAAATCTGATTTATTCTGCGTCGGCTACGCGGGTACAGGTGCCGGAGGGATATGATCCGGATACTTTGGAGGATAAGCTGGATGCATATATTGCAGATGCCAAAAATCCGGACACAGATACAAAAACGGAAAAGAAAAAACAGCCCAACGTGATTGTGATCATGAATGAAACTTTTTCCGATGTACAGAATATTGCGAAATACCTGGGCAATGAAATGCCTACCTCTGTTCCTGTCACGCCGTTTTTAGACTCCCTTTCCGGAGAAGCAAACAATGTAATCAAGGGGCATTCCCTTGTATCCGTTTACGGGGGCAATACGGCCAACTCAGAACTGGAATTTTTGTCGGGATTGTCCATACAGTTTATTCCCCGCAATACAGTTGCCTATAACTTATATATGACGCAGGACAACAGCTTTACCATAGTAGATATGTTTAAAAACGCTGGATACCACACGTTTGCAGTGCATCCGGAAGATCGTACCAACTGGCAGCGGGAAAAGATCTACGATTATTTTGGATTTGATGAAACCTGCTTCAAAGACAGTTTTACCGATTTGACAGATGAAGATTACTATAGAGGCCACGTAAGCGACCAGGCAATTTATAATAAGCTTATCGAAACCTATGAAAATCGGGATTCGGATGAACCGTTGTTTGCCTTTGCGGTGACGATGCAAAATCATGGTGGGTTTTCCTCTTCCAATTTTGATTATACGGTCACTTTAGATGGATATGAACGATATACGGGCGTACAGGAATATCTGTCTTCCATCAATAATGCGGATCAAGCATTTCAGTCATTTGTAGAATATTTTAAAACGGTAGAAGAGGATACGCTGATTCTGTTCTATGGTGACCATCAACCGTCCCTTACCAATATCGGCGCACTGTTTTTTGATGTAACAGATGATTCGTCTACAGAAGCGCAAATGGCAAAATATGTGGTGCCTTATGTTTTCTGGGCCAATTACGACTTAGAGGCGGCGGCAGGAGATCGTTTGCCGGCAAATAGGGAGTTGACCAGCTTGAATTTCCTTCCGACTTGGCTCTTGCAAATTCTGGATATGGAACAACAACCAAGCAAATTTATGCAGTTTGTAAATACGGTAAACAAAGAGGTAAAGGCGATCAACGCTATGGGCTGGTATGACTATGCGGGTGTTTTCCATGAAACTTCCTATAATTTGCCGGTTTTGACAGAGCCTTTGAAGCTGTATAGCCATCTGCAGTATAATGTTTTGTATGACAATAAGCACCGCATTGCGGGAATCTTTAATATGGATTGAAGTAAAAAAAGGGCCTCCACTACAGTGGAGGCCCTTTTAACGACAGAACCCTCCCCCTTTATAAAGGGGGAGGGTTCTGTCCATGATAACATGCATCTATTCCGCAGTTTTTTCGAACTGGCTGTTATACAGATCCGCATAAAATCCGTTTTTCGCCATTAGTTCGTCGTGGTTGCCGCTTTCAATAATATCGCCATCCTTCATAACAAGAATCAAATCTGCATTTTTGATGGTTGATAGGCGGTGCGCGATAATAATAGAGGTGCGTCCCGTCATCAGCTTATCCATAGCTTCCTGGATCAGAATTTCCGTACGGGTGTCTACCGAGCTGGTGGCTTCATCCAAAATGAGCATAGGCGCGTTTTCTACCATCGCCCGTGCGATAGTGATCAACTGCTTTTGACCAGCGGAGAGACTATCATTCTCGTGAAGAATCGTATCGTATCCCTCGGGCAAAGTTTGAATAAAGTGGTGAATACCAACCGCTTTACATGCAGCAATTACATCATCCTTAGCTACGCCTTTTTTGCTGTATACGATATTATCCCAAATGGAGCCTTCAAATAACCAGGTATCCTGGAGCACCATACAGAACAGCGCGTGTACATTTTCGCGGGTAAGGCTGCTGAGAGGAACTCCATCCACAAGGATTTCCCCTTTATTTGTTTCATAGAAGCGCATGAGCAGGTTGACCATAGTGGTTTTTCCTGCGCCGGTAGGACCTACAATAGCGATTTTTTGCCCGGCTTTCACTTTTGCAGAAAAATCCTGGATGATCATTTTGTCCGCATTATATCCGAATTGAACATTGCGGAATTCAATATCTCCGCGCGCCGTTTCCAACCGGGCCGTTTTTCCGCTTTCGTCCGCAAGCTCTTCCTCATTTAAAAATTCA
Organism: uncultured Eubacteriales bacterium; assembly: GCA_910586545.1. Lineage (GTDB taxonomy): Bacteria > Bacillota > Clostridia > Oscillospirales > CAG-272 > Avispirillum. The sequence continues at coordinate 39,084 of CAJUIQ010000009.1, read as the reverse complement.
AATACCCGATAGCTGGCCGCGCCGGTAGACTGCAAGCTGGTTGCAGATTGTGCAATAGTGGCCAGCGGCTGGGTGAACAGGCGTACGTAAATCATGAAAGCTACGATAACGCCAAAAGATATGGAGCCATTCATAGCCAGCGCTGCGCCTACAACACATACGGCTACATAACCGAAATTTCCGATAAAATTCATCAGCGGCATCATAAGGCCCGACATAAACTGAGACTTCCACATGCAGGCATACAATTCCGTATTGATTTTGTAAAACTTCTTGTATAGATTGTTTTCCGCGTTGTATGCTTTTACGACGTTGTGGCCGGCGTACACCTCTTCCACGTGGCCGTTGATTTCACCTACCAGCTTTTGCTGGCGGGTAAAATATTTCTGTGAATGCGCGATAATAAACATCATAATAGCAAAGCCAATCAGAGAGGCACCCATAGCGACTACTGCCATGATCCAGTTGGTTTTGAACATCATAAAGACAGAACCGATCAAAAGGGTAATGGCAGATACCAGACTGCCGATGCTTTGATTCAACGTCTGTCCAATGGTGTCTACATCGTTGGTCACACGGGAGAGAATGTCTCCGTAACTGGTGGAATCAAAATATTTTAGCGGAAGGACATTGATTTTTTTGGATATGTCTCGTCGCATACTTTTGGATACTTTTTGTGTGACCGTGGCCATGATAAAGCTTTGCGCGTACGAAAGTAGGATGCTGGAGGCATAAAACGCTACCAGCGTCAGCGCAATGGTTGTGACCGCATCCATATCAATGCTGCCCATAAGCCCCTGGGTGATGGTGTTGGTCATTTCACTAATTTTATCCGGTCCGAGAATGGTAAAGATTGTGCCGCCCACTGCAAAAAGTAAGGCAACAATAACTGCGGGCATCCATGGGGTGCAGTAGTTGACCAATCTTCCCCATGTGGAAGAAAAGGAGCGTTTTGCACCGCTGGACATCGGCATGGCGCCGTGGCCTCTCATTGCTGGTCCGTTATGCATTTCCCAGTTCCTCCTTTGAAAGTTGTGAATAAGCGATTTCCTGATATACTTTGCAATTTTGCATTAGCGTGTCATGGGTGCCAATCCCTACCATGTGTCCTTCGTCCAGCACAATGATTTGGTCTGCATGGCGGATAGTACCGATTCGCTGCGCCACGATAAATGTAGTGGCGTTTGTAGTTTCCTGTGCCAGACGGCGGCGTAAGGTGCTGTCTGTTTTATAGTCCAGCGCAGAAAAAGAATCGTCAAAAATAAAAATTTCCGGTTCGCGGCATACCGCTCTGGCGATTGCCATACGTTGCTTTTGCCCGCCGGACAGATTGGTTCCGTTTTGCGCGATAGGCGCATCGTATTTTTCCTGCTTTTTTTCAATAAAGTCGGCAGCTTGGGCGATATCTGCCGCTTTTGCCAGGGCGTCTGCATCGGGTGCGGGTTTTCCGTTTTCTCCGAAATCAATATTAGATTTGATAGTACCTGAGAAAAGTACAGCTTTCTGAGGTACGTAGCCGATTTTGTTGTGCAGTTCTTCCAGCGCATATTCCCGTACATCACGGCCGCCAATCAATACCTGCCCATCCGTTGCATCATAGAATCGGGGAATCAAATGAATTAACGTACTTTTGCCGCTTCCGGTAGAACCGATAAACGCCACCGTTTCTCCGGGGTTTGCTTTGAATGAAATATCGTGGAGCACATATTCCGCAGCGTCGGGGTATTTAAAGCTGACATTTTTAAACTCCACTTCTCCCATAGGGGAAAGGGCTTCCGTTTCTTTTCCGTCCAAAATTCGTGGCTGTGTCTCCAGCACTTCATTGATACGCTTTGCGGAAACGGCGGCCCGGGGCAGCATAATAAAGATCATGACCAGCATCATAAAGGCCATCACCACCTGCATGGCGTAAGAGGAATAGACTACCATATCGGAGAAAAGGCGCAAACGGTCTGCCGCAGCGGCGGCATTGATCAGGTATGCGCCGATCCAATAGATAGATAGGGACAGTCCGTTCATTACCAAGGTCATACCAGGCATCATAATCGCCATCAGTCGACCTGTAAACAGATGGGTACGGGTAAGTCGTTCGTTTGCCTGCTCAAATTTTTCTTCCTGATAGCCTTCTGCATTGTAGGCCCGGATCACCCGCACACCGGTAAGATTTTCTCTGGTGACCAGGTTCAGATGGTCGGTCATTTTTTGAATGGCTTTAAATTTCGGCAGAGCGAACAGCATCAGAACAGATACGATCAGAACCAGAACGAATACCGCACAGCCGGTTGCTACAGACCACTGCCAGCTTTTGCCGGATATTTTTAAAATAGCCCAGACTGCCATGATAGGCGCTTTGATCATCACCTGCATTCCCATAGCGACGATCATTTGAATTTGTGTAATATCGTTGGTAGACCGGGTGATCAAACTGGAAATAGAGAAATTTCCGATTTCCTCCATAGAAAAGGACTCAACCTTTTTATAAATCTGATCGCGTAGCCGACAGGAAAGCGTGGCGGCCAATCTCGCAGCAAAGAATCCTACGATGACTGCCGCTGCCAAGCTTCCCAGAGCGCATAGCAGCATTTTGCCGCCAGCGGCCCAAATACTGGACATAGCGCTGCCCGGCGTCTGCACCAGGGTAGTGATTTCAGACATGTAGTCCGGAAGTTTTAAATCCAGCCAAACCTGAAAACAAATAAAAATAAGACCGCAAAGTACTTGCAGCCATTCCCATTTTTTTAGTTGCCTAAGTAATTTTAGCATAGTTTCACCTCATTTCGTCGCATTATGTTGGTATTTTCCAGCATAGGTAAAGTATAACACTTCAATATTAACGATACTTTATTAGAAAATAGATTTTGTGTAAATATAAATCAACTGAATATTAACTATGCATTTGCAGGCAAATTTCATCGATGGCATCCCAAAAAGCCTTGGGATTGTCTATATCCGTAGAATGTCCGGCGTCAGGGATCCAAAACAGTTTCTTTTTTGGCGCGCGGATTGTCTCGAAAAAGCGGGCTGCAAGGATGCTGGGTACCTGCCAATCGTTCTTTCCTAAAATATAATATACCGGAATCGCATACATGGGCTTTTGCTCTGCGTCATATTCCCACAAGAACCGATTCAGCGCCTTATTTACAAAAGGAGCACGCAAAAGAGCGGGCAGATCCCTGCAGGAGAATACAGGGCTTTTCCACACGCTTTTTACAGAATCGAGAATGGGAGGATACAATCCGTATCGGTATTGCTGCAAAAGGGACAAGCGGCACTTGGGGACCGCTTGAGATTGTTTTTTCTTTTGCATGCGGCGCTGCAATTCTTTTTGCGCAGCTTCCTTTCCTTTTTCCATATTAACGACCTGGCCCATGCCGATATAGGCGGAAATGGTTTGAGGATATTTGAGCACATACTCTGATCCAAGCACGCTGCCCCAGGAATGGCCCAGCAGCAAAATGTTTTTTGCAGAATATTTTGCTTTTAAGTAAGCAATCGTACAGCGCAAATCCTCCAGCAACAGGGGAAATGTGGGTTTGGCGGAGCGATTTCTCAGCAGCGTTTTGCCGCTGCCTCTTTGGTCGTAAAAAACCAGGGAACACGAGTGCCGGGGAGGATCCAGCAAATAGGCGCGATACGATGCGGAAAATCCTGGCCCGCCGTGGAGATACAGTAATACAGTGTTGGCGCCTGGAGCAAGGCAGTGGAGAAAATATTGCCGGATTCCGTTTATGGGCACGAATTCTTCATGATATTCCATAGCGGTCCTCCTCATAGTATGTTGTGCAGTTATTGTATCATATGTGAGCAAAGAGATCAACGCATAAATATATTTTTGGAAACTTGTTGACAAAAGATACTAATTGTGTTATAATTTTTTGCGTATTCAAAATAATTGCTCTGTTCTCACATATATGTCAGGTCAAGATTGTTTTGATTTGCATACTTGTGAGCTTTTGTATTTATATGGGTACAATTTATATTTTTTTGGAGGTACCCGATGAATAAAGGTACAGTAAAATGGTTCCATGCAGATAAGGGATATGGATTTATTTCTAACGATGAAGGCGGAGAGGATGTATTCGTACATTTTTCTGCAATCATGACCGACGGATTCAGAACGCTGACAGAAGGTCAGAAGGTTACTTTTGATACTGAGCCCGATCCGAAAAACAGCGAGAAGCTGCGTGCTGTAAATGTTTGTCCCCTGTAAGTAAGGATAAAAATAATCCCTCCGGACCAAACCGGAGGGATTATTTTATTTAAAATACTTGAAAAATAAAAAGAAAGAATCGCATTTGCGATTCTTTCTTTTTGGCGCGCCCTAGAGGATTTGAACCTCTGGCCTACCGGTTCGTAGCCGGGCACTCTATCCGCTGAGCTAAGGGCGCAAATGTGACAATCTCTTGTCGACTAATATATGATAGCATATTCTATGAAAATTGTCAAGAAACTTTCTGCGAAAAAATTTTTTTAGGAAAATTCACAAAAAAATCTATGTGGGGGTGGAAAAAAGGCAGGCAATGTGATATAATCTTAAAATTAGAAGGAAGGTCTTATAAAAAACTTGTGTGCGGAGCTTCCTAATGGTCAAAATCCTTGACGAAAAAAAGAAAGGCGGACAAATAAATGAGTAAAGGACAGCAGAGGAACAGCGCCGAGGATATTCTGGCGACTGGTTCTTCCAAAAGCTATACCAAAAAGAAAGAGGGAAAAGCAAAAAAAGTCGTCACAATCATTGCATTCGTGTTGGCGGCAGTGATTGTGCTGGGCGTTCTTTCTGCGTATGGAATTTACAGCAGCGGTATGATTCAGAGAAATACCGTTGCGGCGGAAAGTGAGCACTATGAAGTAACTGCCGCTATGATGACGTACTTTTTCAATGCTACCTATCAAACCTATGTAAACGGGGGATTTTCCCAGTATATGGGGTTGGATACTTCCAAAGCGCTTAGCGAACAGAAGTATACGGATAATGAAACATGGTTTGATTATATCATGAAGGCAACAAAGCGAGAAGTCCAGGAAACACTGGTTCTTGCAGAAGGTGCGTATGAGTTGGGGCTGGAGCTCAGCGACGAGGACAAAGCTGAGATCAAAGAACTGCTTGGCAATTTCGACACCTATGCTGCCAATTATAATGTGACCACGCAGTACTATATTAAAAATGTATATGGTGCAAGCGTAACAAAAAAGGATGTCGAAAAGTGCTTGGAACTCTCATACAGAGCCGAGTTGTATCATGATCATATGATGGCGCAGTATGAATTTAGCGAGGAAGACTGGAACAAGTATTTTGACGAAAACAACAGTACGTTCCTAAAGGTCAATTACCTTTCCTATACCTTTGAACCGCAGGAAGACGATGAGGACAAATCAGAGGAAACGACTGCTGCGGGAGAGGAAACAAACACGGATTCGGATACTGCCAAAGAGGATGCTTCCGCTGCATTGAAACCCTATGTAGATAAGCTGGCAGCTACAAAAAATGCAGACGAATTTTATGCGTGCGTAAGATCCTATCTGACAGACGTTGTATATGCGGACAAGGATGAGGAAGCGCTGAAAGCGGAATCTATCGATATCGATAGTATGGTTGACAAATGCCTAACAGAGGGAAAAGTCAAATCCGGAGATTCTGATTTTACAAAATGGGCATATGATGCTGCGCGCGCGCCTTATGATGTGTTTACAGACGAGCATGATCACGATGATCATCATGACTATACAGTATATATGATTCTGCCGGCGGATGAAGATTCCGACTTGGATTACGCCTGCATGTACAGAGACACCTATCGCCTGAAAAATTATCGCTATATTCCTGTAAAATTGAGCGCATCGGATAACGATCAGGAAACAGCGCGTACTACTGCGGAAGCGATTCTTGCGGAATACAACGACAAGGGAACGGAAGAAGCGTTTGCTGAACTGGCGTCTCGTGATAAGTACGGCGATGGTCGATATGAAGGCGGTCTTATCGAGAACGCGGATTATAACACGCTCTCTGAAAAAATAGATGACTGGGCCTTTGATTCTGCCCGTCAGCCTGGTGACACGTATATGGAGTTTGTGGAAAACGACGGATATTATATTCTTTATTTCTCCGGTGACGGTGCTGTGAAGTGGCAGTATAACGCAGACAATGCGTTGAAGAACACACAGTATGGCGAAGAATATGAGGCGCTTGCAAAAGAAACAACAGTGACCTTTAAATCAAAGGGACTGTCTTTGGTACAGGAAGTCAAACACGCATAAATGTTATTTGTAAAACCAAGGGAATCAGGCCACTGATTCCCTTGTTCTTTATCTGTTCCAGATAATAAATTGTAGCAAAATAGTATCATACATCGTGAAAAATGTGTTATAAAAATAAAGAAAGGTATGCGATAAAATGAGTACCCGTAAAATTACAGCTGTCCTGCTTGGGGTGGTACTTGCAGCCTCCTTGTTAGCAGGCTGCTCCGCCACGGACAAGCCCCCCAAAAAGGAAGAAACGGAAATCAACAATACCATTGCCGTAGCTACGGAAAACTATACGGTCTCACAGTCTATGATGGAATATTTTTTTAATTCCTATTACAGAACTTTTGTAGGCAACTATGCCGACCGATTGGAGCAGATGCATTTGGACACCGCGAAACCACTGTCGGAACAAAAATATTCCGACACCCACAGCTGGTTTGACTATCTGATTGCGCAGACATTGAAGCAGGTACAGCAGCTGCTTTATTTAGGGGAAGCCGCGCTTGCGGACGGAATGGAGCTTTCCGAAGAAAATACGCAAAAGATTGAAGATACCCTGGCTCGCTATGACGCGGCTGCCGTGCAAAATAATACTTCCACAGCGTATTATCTGCACAGCTTGTTCGGAGAGTCTGTCAACGAGATGACTATAAAAAAGTGTCTCCATCTACAGATGCTGGCGGCGCAGTATACGGAAAAGCTAGAAAAAGAACAGACATATACTATAGAAGATTTGGAGGATTACTTCACAAGGAATAGTAAAAACTACAGTATGGTGGGGTTGATTTACGCGGCGGTTCCTGCGCGGCAAGCAGAGTATTTTGCAAACGCAGAAAATGAGGACGCCTTTGTGCAGCTGCTGCGTGCACATCTGTTGGAGGAGACGCCAGCGCTTTCGGCAGAGGATTTGGAAGAAAAGATAGAGGCGGCATATAAGCGCCGCGTCGGATATATGGAAGATACAGCGTTTTCCCAGTGGGCCTTTGACACGGAGAGAAAGGCCTTTGAGACTTATACAGAAGAAACAGACGATGGAAAGACAGTTGTATATATGCTTTTGCCGGCGACCGGCGAACCGTTGGGAGAGACACTCTATCGGGACATCACACCGGTGAAAAACTTGGAGTTTATTCTCTTTGAACCGGAAAAGGGTGAGGGGATTGATACTGCCAAAAATAAGGCGCAGGCGGTACTGGATCAATGGAAGAAGGAAAGTGAAGTGAACGCCCAGAATGCGTTTGAGACTTTGATGCAGGAATATGGCGGAGATACTTCTTTGAATTTAGAACGGGGCCGCGTTGCGGCGGAATTGGAAAACTGGATATTTGACGAGGCGCGTCAGGCAGGCGACACTACAGTGATTGCTGTCACGGAGGGCGCATATATTCTTCATATGCTGGCAGACGGAGAACCGCAGTGGCAGATCCGGGTGCGTGCGGATCTGCAGCAGGAGGCGTTGGATGTAAAGCTGGAAGAGCTTTCCGAATGCTATGAAACCCGGTACAGTGAGGCGGCTTTGTATGATATTTCTCAGATTCAAATGTAAATTAGAAAAAAATACAATTTTTTGGGAAAAAGCCTTGCAATGCGGACGACGGCAGGCTATAATAATTTAACTTGTAATATAGTAAGTTACAGTAAATAGAAAGAAAGGCATGTACATATGAAAATCATACCAACACCTGCAAGCATTGAGGAGAAAAAAGGGACCTTAACATTGTCCGCTCTTCGGGATTTGCGAATTGCAGAGGACAGTGACCGGCGTATCGTAAAGATTGCCACAACTTTGAAAAACGAAATCGAAGAGCTTTCCGGCGCGCCCATAAGAATGAAAACCAGCAGCTGTGGCTGTACAGAGAGCGGTATTTATATTTCCCATGGAGACGGCGGCGAAGGATACACCTTGTCTGTGCTGGAAAACGGCATTGAAATTAAGGGACAGGGTGCACAGGGAGCATATTATGGAGTGCAGACCTTGCGTCAAATTATTCATGAATATGGAGATACCATTCCCTGCTGTACTATTGAGGATGCTCCGGATTTTGAAGAACGGGGACTGTATCACGATGTGACGCGCGGTCGTGTGCCTACGTTGAAGCAGCTTTGCCACATTACAGACATGCTGGCATACTATAAAATCAATCATCTTCAGTTGTATGTAGAGGATGCTTACGAGTTTGTTGAATATGACGGAGTTATGTCCGCAAAGGACGTGCTGACTGCGGAAGAAATCATTGCACTGGATGACTACTGTTATGACAATTTTATAGAGCTTGTACCGTCTCTGGCTACTTTTGGCCATCTGTACAACCTGCTGCAAAGTGAAAAGTACCGGCATCTGTGCGAACTGGAGGATTACAAGCCTACACAGGTGTATTGGCTTGAAAAAATGGGCCATCATACAATTGATGTATCCAACCCCGAAAGTATTGAACTGATTAAAAGCCTGATTGATCAGTTTATTCCATTGTGTCGTTCTAATCGCTTCAATATCTGCTGCGATGAAACCTTTGACCTTTGCCGTGGCCGTAATGCCGGTAAGGACGCAGGCGAAGAATACTTTAAGTTCTTGTCTAAGATTATCGCACATGTAAAATCCAGAGGCAAGACGGTTATGATGTGGGGCGATATCGCGCTGGAGCAGCCGGATAAAATGAGCGAGATTCCTGCGGATACCATTATGCTTAACTGGACCTATGAAAAGGATCCGGATGAAAACAAGGTAAAGGCTTTCGCAGACGCAAAGCTGAAACAGATTGTCTGTCCTGGCACTTCCAGCTGGAACCGTTTTGTAGAGGAGCTTGACCGTTCTGAGGGAAATATCACAAAGCTTGTAGAATATGGCGCAAAATATGGCGCGCTTGGTGTGCTGAATACCAACTGGGGAGATTTTGGAAATATCTGTTCCTTTAACTGTTCTTTGTACGGCGTTGTAATCGGCGCGGAAAAGGGATGGAACGCGGATGGACAGCTGACCCCTGCTTTTGAGCAGGCAGCAAGCTCGCTCCTTTATGATTCTGATGAAGTAAATATGATCGACATTATCCGCACGATGGGAAGATGTGAGCGGACTTGCGACTGGATGGAGTTTATGTACTGGTTCAGTGCGAACACTGTTGAGGGCAGAAAGACAGAACTGGCTCTGGATGCGGAAAAGGCCATTGAGAACATCAAAACTCTGGACGGTGTGATGGATACCATTCGTTCCGTATCTGAAACAGACGAGCGGTTTGTGGATCTGCTGTTGGCTTGCCGTGCGATTCAATTGATGAATCAGGTGTGCCTGCGGATTAACAAAGTAGACGGATATCTGGATGGAGAGAAAATTTTGGCTCAGTTTGAGGAGTGGCTTGTAGGGTATCGCGCAGCTTGGCTGCGGGACAACAAGGAGTCTCAACTGGAACTGGTGGCTGATTTTGTTCGGGAAATTTCCTGTATGAATGTGTAAAAAAGAGGGGCAAAGCCCCTCTTTTTTTATTTGTCCATATATTGTTTATCCAATATTCACCATGCCATATTTGCCGGATTTAAGCATCTTGCGAGACAAAACCGCATAAAATAAAAAAGGAGTATTTTAATACCGGCGGAGGTAAAGTCTGAAAATGAAGGAAGACAAAAGGGAACTTTGGCTGCTTTCAGACCCAATTTGTGCCCCGCGTCTGAATAGGACGTGTTTCAATATCTTGAAACTGTCACAAATTTAAAGAAAGGCGTGGTCGTTGCTATGAGGACCGAACCAAAACAGTGTGTGGAAGCGGGCGCTATGATGCGTTATCCCGCCTTTGTCCCCGGAGAGGGTACAGATAAAATCTGCAAACGGGAGCGGGCTGATGCCCAGCGAATGACCGATTTTTATGAATATATGAAGGACTGCGTTCTGGAATACTGCCGCGCGGATACGTTTCCGGCGGGCGGTAAATATTATGTGGATTATCGAATTGCTGAAACGATAGATGGCTTTGACGTGGAAATTTACCTGCGCCTGCGAATTCGCGGCCGCTCTGTAGGGAGCGCTCGCATAGAACACAAGTGGAGAGATGGTGTGCTGGATTTGCAGCAGGATACACATCCTCAAATACGAAAGCGCAAAAAAACGAAAACGGCAGTGCGGACGAAATGATTTATACAAAATGCATGTAAAATTCTTGTTAAATCCAGTTTTATTTGTTGCAAATTTCCAAATCTTGTGGTACAATGAACACAGACAAGCCTTGTTGCCTGGAAATGGCTATAGTTGTGCCGCAAAGAGGAGAAAGGATGAACCGCTGTGAAAAATGAAGTGATAGAAAAAATTAAAGATGCAGAAGCGCGTGCGCAGGAAATCACAGCGGACGCCGTGCGTCAGTCTGCTGCTTCCGTTGAAGCAGCGAGAGCAGCCGCTTCTGCGAGAATGGAAGAGGCGCAGCTACAAGCGCGTCAGATTGCCTTGCATGCGGAGGCAGAAAACAAAAAAATATATGACATGCGCATGGATTCCAGCCGGGAAGAGGCACGTGGACAGGCAAAAAGAATGGTTGCGGCTGCTGACGAGAATATGAAGGCTGCTGTCAACGAAATTATTCGGGAGATTTTTAAAAAATGGCAGTAGCACAGATGAAAAAGCTGTCTGTCGTTGCGCTGGAAAAGGATACACAGCGGCTTATTACCGAATTGCAAAAGCTCAAGTGCGTTGAAGTTTCAGAAAATGATTTCGCTGCTGTACAGACGGTATCGGTTGCAGATATATCACAGGAAATGGGGGAACTTTTGTCCCGAATTGCCTCGACCCGGCGGGCGATTGCATTTTTAGCAGCATATGAGACGGGGAAGCACACTATATTTGACCCGCCTATGGAAGCTTCTATCGATGATTTTGACAGCGGCTTGGATACGATAGCCATGGATGAGGTGACAGCGGCAAATACCCTGGCTGAGAAAATTGCCTATACTGAGGGAAAGCTCCTCCAATTGGAGGGGGAATATGCTGCCTATCAGCCTTGGATTGGGGAAGACGTTGTTCTGCCCGGCGACAGGACTACCTATACATGTTATCTTTGCGGTACGCTGCCGCTGAACGCAGATATGGCAGCTATTGATAAGAAGCTGGCGGACCTGGCCTATGAGCTTATAGAAATTTATACAGATAAAACGATTCGCGCTTTGTTGCTGGTTGCCCACAAGGAAGATTTTGATGAGGCGAGGAAAGTCCTTGCTGCCGGTGGATTTGCGGTTTGTCCGGTACGGGCATCTGCTGCAGGGGGGTATGCCGCCGGCGCTGCCGCAAGCTGTATGCGGCAAATTGAGACGTTCCGTCAGGAGTTGGAGAAGCTGAAAAAGGCAGCAAAGCAAATGGCCGATACACAACTGGCGGATATCAAGTCTTTACATGATATTTTTCTTACCCGGCAGGACAGACTTTACGCAAGGGGAAGGACTGCCGAAACAGAAAAAACAATTCTTATTAGCGGATGGCTCCCTTCTCAGGCGCAGGATAAGGTGCGGGCATTGCTGGAAAAATACGATGCTGCTTACAGTTTTGATGAGCCAAAGACGGATGAGGATGTGCCGGTACTGCTCTCTAACCGTGCTGCGGCACGCAATTTTGAGTCTGTTCTTTCCATGTATGCACTGCCTCGGTATGGCCGTTTTGATCCTACAGCGATTATGTCCGTTTTTTACACCATTATTTTTGGCCTGATGTTTGCTGATGTTGGTTATGGCGCTGTTATGGTGCTTGGATGTCTGGCTGCTTTAAAATTGCTGCATCCGTCGGAGAGTATGCGTCAATTTCTGCGTATGTTTGCGATTTGCGGAGCGTCTTGTATAATCGGCGGGATTTTGTTCGGTGGCTATTTTGGGGACTTACCCAATGCAGTGATGGAAGGATTTGGCGGAAGGGAAAGCACGCCGACTCTGGCAGTCTGGTTTGACATGGTAGAGGAGCCAATCATGATGTTAGTGCTGTCTCTTGGTGTTGGCGCGGTGCATATGGTGACTGCATTTGTCATTAAATTCATTATTTTGGTGCGGGATGGATATGTATTTGACGCCATTGCAGACGTGGGGAGTTGGCTGATGTTGTTTGCCGGCGCCGGCGTGTATTTTGTACAGCCTATGGTGGGAGCGATTCTGGCGGGACTGGGCGTTCTAATGCTGATCTGCACTCAAGGGCGTCATGAAAAAAACGGAGTTATGAGGGTACTAAAAGGCGTTATGAGCCTGTACGATATTGTGGGATATTTATCCGACTTGCTGTCCTATTCCAGAATATTGGCGCTCAGCCTGGCTTCTGCCGTGATCGCCAGTGTCATGAATCTGCTCAGTACTATGGGCGGGTTAACCGTAGGTGGAATTATCCTCTTTATCATTGTGTTCCTGATTGGTCACGTGATCAATTTTTTGGTTAATATTCTAGGCACATACGTCCATACCAGCCGACTACAGTATATCGAATTTTTTGGCAAGTTTTATGAATCCGGCGGGCGAGCCTTTGCGCCGCTGGAACCTAAAAGCAAGTATGTAAATTTCAAATAAAAGAACAAGGAGAGGGATCATGACATTTACGGAATTTTTAACGGCTATTTTTACCGGACAAAACCTGGCGCTTTTAGGCGCCGCCTTAGCGGCCACTTTTGCCTGTATCGGCAGTGCAAAGGGTGTCGGCATCGTGGGGGAGGCAGCTTCCGGTATGCTGGCGGATGATCCGTCCAAATTTGGACAGGCTTTGCTTCTGCAGGCGCTTCCCGGCACGCAGGGTATTTACGGCTTGGTTACTGCGTTTTTGATTCTAATGAAAATCGGTTTGTTCGGCGGAGAAGTTGTCCTCGATTTTGCACAGGGCATGTATCTTTTGGCTGCGTCTCTTCCTATTGCAATTGTGGGGTATTTTTCTGGTATTGCCCAGGGACGTGTTGCCGCCGCAGGAATTGGACTTGTATCTCGCAGAGACGGTCAGGTGGTAAAGGCGATTACCTCTGCGGCGTTAGTGGAAACTTACGCAATTTTCGCTCTCCTTGTGTCTATGCTCCCCATATTGTTCTTTAACCCGTGAGATATTCAAATGTGAACGCCTTTGCCTTGGAATTTGGGGCAAAAGCAAAGAAAGGCATGGACGACGGATGCATAATCTAGATAAAATTTTGGACAAAATCCTTTCCCAGGCCCAGGATGAAGCCCAGGCGGCGTGGAATGCGGCACAACAGGAATGCGAACAGATTGAAAAGGAGTCTATACAGCGTGCCGACGCAGTAGTGGAAGCCGCGCGGACTCGAGCGGAACGGGAAAAGGACGCTGCAGCAGCGCGAGCAGATTCCACTGCCAATATGAAAAAACGGGAAATTTTGCTTGCCGCTAAAGTAGGTATATTGACAAAAGCTTTTGTAGAGGCGGAAAAATACTTATATGAGCTGTCCCGGGAGGATTACTGTGATTTTTTGGCGCATTTGCTGGCAGACGCTGCGGCAGAGCGATTAGAGAGAGTACGGCATCTGCAAGAGACATATGGCGAGGAAGAAGCGGACCGTACAGGGTTTGAACTGTTGTTGTGCGAGGCGGATCGGGAGCTGGGGCCTCTTGTGATCAAGGCGGCAAAAACCTTTTTAAAGCGGATTTCTCCTGCCTTTGAGAAGATAGATTTTACACTTGCCGAAGATGCAGCGCCTATCCAGGGAGGATTGATATTGCGCTATGGCGATATTGAATCCAACTGTTCTGTGGAGGCGGTAATCGGCAGTGTCCGGGAACAAATGGAACCTGTGGTGATAAATATTTTGTTCCCGCCACAGGAGAATGGATAAACGGAAAGAAAGGCCGAAGAAAGGAAGGTACAGCTATGATCCCTGACAAAGAATATCTGTTTTCCTCATCCTTTCTGCGTGCCGGCGAGGGAGTCGGGAATGTATCTACGCGTATGGCGCAGATGCTGGAGGCGGCTTCGGCAGGACAGTTGTATCAAATTGTGTCGGAGTTATTTCGCGTTTCTGTCCCGACAGAGGAAAAGATGGTTTTTGATGCAGCCATGGATGAGGCGGTAGAAAAAGTGCGTAGTGCAGTGCCGAGTTTTGCTGTGTATTATCCCCTGCTGTATAAATACGATTGTACAAATATAAAAATTGCCATCAAATGTGCGGTACAGGAGATTCATTCCTATAACGGATTTTATACCTGCGGCACAGTGCCCGCACAGCAGATGCAGGAATATTTACAGCGAGATACGTTGCCAAATCTTCCTCCTGCTATGACTGCTGCTGTTCGGACGGCACGGCAGGAGTACAGTAAAACAGGAGAGGCGCGCTGCATTGATTTATTGCTGGATCGGGCATGTTTTGCAGATATGGCAGAAAAAGCTGCAGCAATGGGCGTTCCGCTGATCGGGCAAATTGTTTGTATGCGTGCGGATTTTGCCAATATTTTAGCCTGCCTGCGTATTCGCTTTGGAGGTCTTTCTATGGAAGCGGGACGTTCTCTTTTGTCACGCGTATTTGTTCCTGGCGGACAGATTGCTCTTTCGGTTTTGTTTGGGGAAGAAGGAATTTTGGCGTCCGTAGAACAGATTGGCGAGCGGATAGGGGATTACTATGTAAAGGATGCGGTACGCAGCGCAGTGTCTGCTGCAGATTTATCCAGCATAGAAAAGATTTTTGATGAAGCGGTGCTGCTGGCATGCCAGCCCTATCGGTTTAAGCCATTTGGTCCAGAAGTGGCTGTTCGATATCTGCTGATTCGTGAGGCAGAACTCACCAACGCGCGAATCATTGCCGCTGGGCTGGAATCCGGCGCCCGTGCAGATACAATTCGGGAAAGGCTGCGTGAAGTAAATGTATAAAATCGGTGTGATCGGTCCTAGAGACCAGGTGCTATGCTTTATGGCAGCAGGCTTTACTGTATATGACGCTCAAAGCCGCCGCGAGGCGCTGGCGGCTTTGAACAGGGCAAAGGGAGAGAATTGTGCGATTCTCTATATTACGGCGGCGCTGGCCGGGGAGATGGAAGAAGAAATTGCACGTTTGTCGGCGGATACCTTGCCGGCAATTGTTACTTTGCCGGATTGGGACAGCGGCTATGGAACAGCCCAGCTAAAACGTGCGGTAGAACGGGCTGTGGGAGCCGACATTATTTTCAAAGATTAAGAAACAGAGGTCATATGTATGACGGAAGGGAAAATCGTAAAAATATCCGGCCCGCTGGTTATTGCAGAGGGAATGCGGGATGCCAACATGTTTGACGTGGTCCATGTCGGGGAGAATCAATTGATCGGCGAGATTATAGAAATTCATGGAGATCAGGCATCCATTCAGGTATATGAAGAAACAGCGGGATTAGGCAGGGGAGAGCGTGTAGTATCTACTGGAGCGCCGTTATCTGTGGAGCTTGGGCCGGGAATTGTCACAAATATTTATGACGGGATTCAGCGTCCTCTTGAAAAAATGTGGGAGCTATATGGCTCCAATATTACACGAGGCGTTTCAGTGCCTTCTTTGGATCGAGAGAAAAAATGGAAATTTCATGCCCAGATCAAGGCAGGTGCGCAGGTAATCGCGGGGGACGTGCTGGGGTATGTAGAGGAAACGGAAGTAATACGCCATAAAATTATGGTTCCAGTTGGCGGGGACGGCACTATACGGGAACTGTTTTCCGGAGAATATACCGTGACAGATCAAATCGGTATTTTGGAAACAGTGAAGGGAGACCGTTCTCTTACATTAATGCAGAAATGGCCGGTACGCCGCGCGCGGCCTTATCTGGAAAAACTGCCGCCCAGAGAACCGATGGTGACAGGACAGCGTATTGTTGACACGCTATTCCCAATTGCAAAAGGGGGAACCGCCTGTGTGCCTGGGCCCTTCGGCAGTGGGAAAACCGTGGTGCAGCACCAGCTTGCCAAATGGAGCAATGTAGACTTGGTGGTATACATCGGCTGTGGCGAGCGTGGCAATGAAATGACAGACGTGCTGGGCGAATTTCCGGAAATTATCGACCCTAGAAGCGGTGAGTCCTTAATGAAGCGTACGGTACTCATTGCAAATACCTCCGACATGCCGGTAGCGGCCAGAGAGGCATCCATATATACAGGAATCACAATTGCAGAATATTTCCGGGATATGGGATATTCTGTAGCGGTGATTGCTGACTCCACCTCCCGCTGGGCGGAGGCGCTGCGAGAAATGTCCGGACGTTTGGAAG
Organism: uncultured Eubacteriales bacterium; assembly: GCA_910586545.1. Classification (GTDB taxonomy): domain Bacteria; phylum Bacillota; class Clostridia; order Oscillospirales; family CAG-272; genus Avispirillum. Next base: position 22,680 of record CAJUIQ010000009.1, on the reverse strand, counting down.
AAATGCCCGGTGACGAGGGATATCCGGCGTACCTTACCTCCCGCCTGTCCCAGTTTTATGAGCGCGCGGGCGATGTGGTGTGTATCGGCAGTGACGGGCGTAGGGGTTCCCTTTCCGCTATCGGTGCGGTATCTCCCCCTGGTGGCGATATATCTGAGCCTGTATCCCAGGCAACGCTGCGTATTGTAAAGGTATTCTGGGGGCTGGACGCCAGTCTTGCATATCGGCGTCATTTTCCAGCCATTAACTGGCTTAGCTCCTATTCCTTGTATAAAGATCGTCTGGAAGAATGGTTTTCGGAGAATGTCCATCATAATTGGACAGCGCAGTCCAGTGAAATTTCCCGGCTTCTGCAGGCTGAATCGGAATTAGATGAGATTGTAAAGCTGGTGGGCATGGACGCGCTGTCTCCCCAGGATCGGTTGACATTGGAAGTGGCACAGAGTATTCGTGAGGACTATCTCCAGCAAAACGCTTTTTCCGATACAGATTCTTATACGCCTATGCAGCAACAGTACGCTCTTGCTTCTTTAATTTTGTATTTTGGAGAGAAGGCTGCGGCAGCAATTGCAAAGGGTGTGGATATACAAAAAATTTCCGAACTGCCGGTGCGGGAGCAGATTGGACGTGCCAAAGCGGTTGCCTCCGATCAATTTGAAACGGCGTATGCCCAAATTCGGGTGGAGATCGATCGGCAAATAGATGCTCTTGTGCAGCGCGGAGAAGGGAGCGACGAGAATGATTCGTGAATACAAAACCATTGAAGAAGTGGCCGGCCCGCTGATGCTGGTAAAAAAAGTCGATGGGGTAAAATACGATGAGTTGGGAGAGATTGAACTGCCCAGCGGCGAGGTGCGCCGGTGCCGCGTTTTAGAGATTGACGGCTCTAATGTATTGGTTCAGTTGTTTGAAAATGCAGCTGGGATCAATTTGGCAGCTTCTAAGGTTCGTTTTCTAGGGCACGGCGTACAGCTTCCTGTATCCAGGGATATGCTGGGACGCGTGTTTTCCGGTATGGGTGAGCCCATCGACGGGGGCCCGAAAATTTTGCCGGAGGCAACGCCGAACGTAAACGGTACGCCAATCAATCCCGCGGCGCGCCGGTATCCGTCTGAATTCATTCAGACGGGAATTTCTACAATCGATGGACTGAATACCCTTGTCCGAGGACAAAAGTTGCCTATTTTTTCGGGATCCGGACTGCCCCATGCAAACCTGGCTGCTCAGATTACGCGACAGGCCAAAGTGCGTACTGGCGGTGTCACGGACGATTCCAAATTTGCCGTGGTGTTTGCCGCTGTGGGCATTACCTTTGAAGAAGCAGATTTTTTTATTTCTGATTTCAAGAAAACCGGTGCGCTGGACCGTACGGTGCTGTTTATCAACCTCGCTTCCGACCCGGCTATTGAGCGGATCACCGCGCCTAGAATGGCGCTTACCGCAGCGGAATACCTTGCATATACCTGTGATATGCACGTGTTGGTGATTATTACAGATATTACAAACTATGCAGAGGCCCTGCGGGAAGTATCCGCTGCCCGGAAAGAGGTGCCGGGACGGCGAGGCTATCCGGGATATTTATATACAGACCTTGCAACGATGTATGAGCGAGCGGGCCGGAAAATGGGCAGCGAGGGATCGATTACCATGATTCCCATTCTGACCATGCCGGAGGACGACAAAACCCATCCCATCCCGGATCTTACAGGATATATAACAGAGGGACAAATTATTTTGTCCAGAGAAATGTACCGTAAGGGGTATTTGCCGCCGGTAGATGTGCTCCCCTCTCTTTCTCGATTGAAGGATAAAGGAATCGGAGCTGGAAAAACCAGAGAAGACCACGCGGATACGATGAACCAGCTATTTTTTAGCTATGCCCGAGGAAAAGATGCAAAGGAACTGATGGTGGTACTGGGAGAAGCAGCGCTGACGCCAGTGGAACGGTTGTACGCAAAATTTTCCGATGCATTTGAAAAACAGTATATCAACCAGGGCTTTTACGAAAATCGCACCATTGAGGAAACATTGGATTTGGGCTGGTCGCTTCTGCGGATTCTTCCAAGAAGCGAAATGAAGAGAATTAAACCGCAGCTTTTAGATAAATATTGGCCAGTAGAAGAATAAGCGGGCAGGGAAGGGAGCGCACAGCATATGGCGGAGATCAAAGTGAATCCCACCAGAATGGAATTGAAAAAGCTGAAGGCGCGGCTCGTCACAGCCAGACGGGGGCACAAGCTGCTCAAAGATAAACGGGATGAGCTAATGCGTCAATTCTTGGATGTAGTACGGGAGGCGAAGACCCTGCGTGAGGAACTGTGTCAGCAGCTTGGGAGCGTATATTCCAGTTTTGCATCGGCTGCGGCGCTGATGGATCCTCGAATGATGACGGAAGCGCTAATGCTGCCGGGCATCCAGGGGGAGCTTTTGATAAAACAAAAAAACATTATGAGCGTGTATGTGCCGATTTTTCAATATGAGACTGCCAGAGCGTCGGACACCGGCGGCGCAGGATACGGATATGCCTTTACTTCCGGCGCGCTGGACGAAGCTGTGGAACAGATTTGCGCTGCGTGTGCCCAGCTTGTCCGGCTAGCCCAGTTGGAAAAAACGGCAACGCTTTTGTGTGATGAGATAGAAAAGACCCGCCGCAGAGTCAATGCGCTGGAATATATTATGATTCCCCAGTATGAGGCGGGAGTCAAAACAATTTCTATGAAGCTGGATGAAAATGAGCGCAGTGCACAGATCAGACTTATGAAGGTGAAGGATATGATGATCCGCACCCAGATAGAAGAGCGACGCACTGCAAAAGATGCAGAAGACTAAATACTATAAAGGGCGCCCATAGCGGGCGCCCTTTATAGTTAGCTTCTTCCGTTTATATCATGTGTTTTATACAAATTTGCATTCATTTTTTTGACAGTATAGTTACCGATAACAAATTGTATAATCCAGATAATAACAAAAATCAGAACAAAAATTCCAAAGTAACTGAATATTCCTATTATACTATGTTCCATCCAGTAGAGAAAATAAGCGGCCGGCATCATAACTGTAGACACAATTCCAAAATAAATGCCCGTCTGTTTAACAAGACTCCAACAGTCCATTTTCCATATTACAGAGCTTGCCCCAAAGCCTGCCCCCATCAGTCCAGAAAGAAGCGCTTGCAAAACAACCGCATAGATTTCGCTTCCCATAGCGGAAATCAGTTCAGGCACGCAGGGGGTGTAATAACCATTTGCCCAGACAAGAGAAATAAATATTGTGATCGAATATCCTATCGCAATGCCAAGAGGAAATCCTAAAGCGCCGCGTAAAACGGTTTTTTTAATCATTTTTTACCTCACAATCCTAATGCTTTTTTGATTTTGGAAACATAACGTCTGGATACATAGGTTATGGTTCCGTTAGATAATCGAACGCAAATCGTACCTGTAAAACGCAAGTCAAAGCTTTGGACTTGTTTTAAGTTAATAATTTCTGCATGGGAAATACGGACAAACAGATGTGGATCCAAGCGTTCTTCTATCTCGTACAGCCGGAGGCGCAAGGTGTATACTCCCTTATCTGTGACCGCAAAAACTTTTCCGGTATTCGCATAAATTCGAATCAAATCTGGTTGTTCCAGAACTTCGATTTTCTCGTCTTTACAACCAGAAATAATCTGTGGGACATTTTCAGATAGTTTCTTGACAATGTTGCTGATATCTTCCGTTACCGCATCCGTCAGGATCAGTATTTTAGGTTCCGTATATGACCTGTCGATTTTAATTTCGACCTGCATGCTCTCTCCCCTTTCTTATTCTTGCTGTCAGTATATAGAAAACAAACAACACTTTCAATAGATTTATAACAGTCGGTTGATTTTAAAACACAAGTGGTTAAAAAGACTTTTACTGTACAAAAAGCGGCAAGGATTGTCCTTACCGCTTTCACGATGTTATCAACTGCAACACAGCTTCCTTCGGAATTCATGCAGGTAGAGAGCAGCTCTATCTGGATTACAGACTTTCCAGCTCCAATTTTATATAAGACTATTTCATCAAGATTTATCAAGGCATCGTTTGATGCTTCATCGGACGGTGTTTTACGCCTCCTATCCATAGCTGTTGTTTCATTTACATATTATCAAACTCCTACAATTCTTCCCCAGCCAGTGGATTTCGCATGTGCGCTGGCTGCAGCAGAGCCCTGCGTGCCTGCCAATCGGGAAGATAACGCTCGACTACCGCATAAAAGTTTTTCGAATGATTGGGTTCCACCAGGTGTGCCAGTTCGTGCACAACTACATAATCCACCGCGGCATCCGGATATAGAAGCAGGTAAAGGGAATAGCATATACTGCCTCTGGTGCTGCAGGAGCCTAGCCGCTTTTTTGCGCTGGTGATGGTGATTTTTTCGTAAGTCAATCCCATACGAGCAGCAAAAAATTCCGTCTTTTTTGTAAGACGAATTTTCGCCAGCTGCCGCAGCTGCTCTATCTGCTCCCTATCCAGAACGCCAAGCTGCGTCTGCCGGTCCGCCACTCGCTGTTTATTTTTTTCAATCCATGCTATGTGCTGCTGCAGAACCAATTCGATTTCTCCCACTGGTGTATATCGGGGTGCGCGCACAATTACTTCTCCTGTGTCGCTGATCCGAATACCGATGGATTTTCGATTTGTCCGGATCAGTGTATATTGTATATCCATAAGGATATGATACTGCAAAATTTCTCCATTTGCAAGGGGTGACGGTCATTGACTTATAAAATGATAAGGATTATAATGAAAAAAGGTACAATATAGTTGCCGGCTGTGCGTTTGCACAGTATAACAGCATAAGATAAATTTTGCATATGGGTCAGGGTTAAGGTATGAGAAAACTGCTGAAATATTTAAAAGGATATGAAAAAGAGACAATACTGGGCCCGCTGTTTAAGCTGATCGAGGCGATGTTTGAACTGGCGGTTCCCCTTGTGGTTGCCAACATCATTGACAGCGGTATTCGCAGTGGAGATTGGAAATCCGTGCTGCTTCAGTGTTTGTTGCTTGTGGGGCTTGCCGTTGCGGGGCTTGCCTTTTCTGTCACAGCGCAGTATTTCTCCGCTGTGGCTGCCGTAGGCTTTGCAACAAAACTGCGTCATGCGCTTTTTGAACGTGTACAGCGCCTTTCCTATTCCCAATTGGATACCCTTGGGACTTCTTCTTTGATCACGCGAATGACCAGCGATATCAATACGGTGCAAAATGGCGTTAATATGATGCTGCGTCTGTTTTTGCGTTCTCCCTTTATTGTATTTGGCGCGGCAGTGCTGGCTTTTGTAGTGGATCCCCATTCCGCTGTGACATTTGTAGTGGTAATCCCTTCTTTATGTATTGTAGTGTTTGCTATTATTTTGGCGAGTATTCCCCTGTATGAAAAGGTACAGCGTCGGCTGGAGGGCGTGCTTGGCGCTACTCGGGAAAATCTTGGGGGCGCCAGAGTGATCCGGGCATTTTGCGCGGAAAGTCGGGAGAAAAAAAGCTTTGAAGAAAAGAATAAGGCTCTTTTGATCATGCAGAAGGCGGTAGGAAGAATCTCTGCCTTAATGAATCCTCTTACGTATGTGGTAATCAATTTGGGTATCATCGCTCTTCTATGGGTAGGTGCGGGACAGGTAAACAAAGGTATTATTACTACCGGTGCGGTACTTGCACTCTATAATTACATGTCGCAGATATTGGTGGAGCTGGTGAAAATGGCCAATCTGGTCATTATGATTACAAAATCCTTTGCCAGCGCAGCACGTGTAGAGGAAACTCTTGCGGTGCAGCCAGATATGCCGGCACTTTCCGGAGGCAGCCAGACGGGCGTGGACGAAAGCGGCGTCCGCTTTGAAAATGCAGCGCTGCGATACAGGGGAGCAGGAGAGGACAGCTTGTCCCATATTTCCTTTTCGGCGGCGCCGGGCGAGACAGTCGGTGTGATTGGCGGCACCGGCAGCGGAAAAACCAGTCTGATGCATTTGATTCCCGGATTTTATCTTCCTACGGGGGGGCAGGTATATGTAAACGGCACCGCTACCGCTGCGTGGGACAAAGCGCAGCTTCTTAGGCGTATAGCGGTAGTTCCGCAAAAGGCAGTACTATTTTCCGGTACGATCCGGGACAATATGCTGTGGGGCGATCCTGCGGCTGACGACACCGCGATTTGGAAAGCCCTGGAGATTGCCCAAGCGGATCAGGTAGTACGAGATAAAGGCGGGCTGGATGCTGTGGTGGAGCAGGGCGGCCGAAACTTTTCCGGCGGGCAGCGGCAGCGCCTGACCATTGCCCGTGCTTTGGTGCGTTCTCCTCAAATTTTGATTTTGGACGACAGCGCTTCCGCATTGGATCACGCTACGGAAGCGGCCTTGCGTGCCGCTATCAGCGCGCTTTCGCCGAAGCCTCTTGTTTTTATCGTTTCCCAGCGGGCTTCCTCTGTAATGCATGCGGACCAGATTCTTGTTTTGGACGATGGAACCATTGCCGGCAAGGGAACGCACAAACAACTGCTGGATTCTTGTGAGGTATATCAGGAGATATATCGTTCTCAGTTTGGCAGTGAGGAGGAGACAGCATGAAAAAAACACAGAATAAAGGCACTCTGTCCAGAGTGCTGCAGTATATCGGGAAATACAAATGGCTATTCTTCATAACGGTATTTCTGGCCGCTGTCAGTGTGGCGCTGACGCTGTATTTGCCAGTGCTTTTTGGAGATGCTATTGATACCATCACAGAAGCGGGCGCGGTACAATTTGACACCCTTATGTCTATTCTGCTTTGGGCGGGCATTGTCGCGGCTGCGACAGCGTTGGTGCAATGGCTGATGAATGTAGTCAACAACCGAATTACGTACAGTGTGGCGCAGGATATTCGAAATGCGGCAATTGCAAAAATTCAAAAGCTGCCGTTTTCCTATTTGGACGCGCATCCACAAGGGGATACAGTAAGTCGGGTGATTACGGATGTGGATCAGTTCTGCGACGGCCTTCTCATGGGCTTTACGCAATTGTTTACCGGTGTGATTACGATTTTGGGAACGGTAGGATTTATGATCAGCATTCACTGGCAGACTGCCGCTGCGGTAATTTTGCTTACGCCGCTGTCTTTGCTGGTGGCCCGGTTTATTGCTACAAGAACCTACCATATGTTTCGCGTTCAGTCGGAAGTGCGGGGCGTGCAGACCGGTTTCGTGGGAGAGATGATTGAGCATCAGAAAATTGTGGATGCTTTCCATCGGGAAGAGGAGAATCAAAAACGGTTTGATCAAATCAATGATGAACTGCAGGTATCTTCTGTGCGCGCGCTGTTTTTTTCGGCGCTGGTAAATCCAACTACTCGACTGATCAGTAATACCGTATATGCTGTGGCGGTATTTTTGGGAGCGTTGTCCGCTATATCCGGCGCGATGACGATAGGTGCGTTGTCCTGCCTTCTTTCCTATGCGGTACAGTATGCCAAACCTTTCAATGAAATTACCGGTGTAGTCACGGAGCTGCAAAATGCTATGGCTTGCGCCGGACGGGTATTTGAACTGTTGGATGAAGAGGAGCAGCCTGCGGACGGAACAGATGCCTTGCAGCAGGTTCGGGGAGATGTAACGCTTGATTCGGTAAGTTTTTCATACGATAAAAGCAAAGCTTTAATAGAAAAACTCAATTTGCAGGTAAGCGCTGGACAACGAATCGCTATAGTGGGGCCAACGGGCTGCGGAAAAACAACCTTGATTAATTTGCTCATGCGCTTTTACGATGTAGACGGAGGCTGTATCTGCGTAGACGGCGCCGATATTCGGACCGTTACGCGGCATAGCCTGCGGGGAAATTTTGGTATGGTACTGCAGGACACATGGCTTTGCAGCGGGACGGTGCGGGAAAATATTGCGTTTGGACGTCCTGACGCCACAGAAGAAGAAATTGTGACGGCGGCTAAAGCTAGCCATGCGGATAGCTTTATCCGGCGTTTGCCGCAAGGGTATGACACGGTACTTGGAGAAGAGAGCAGCTTATCCCAAGGACAGCGGCAGCTTTTATGTATTTCCAGAATTATGCTCAGTCTTCCGCCTATGCTAATTCTGGATGAGGCCACCAGTTCTATTGATACTCGGACTGAAATGAAAATTCAAGATGCATTTGCAAAAATGATGCAGGGCAGAACATCCTTTATCGTGGCGCACCGACTGTCTACGATCCGGGACTCGGATATGATCTTGGTCATGCGGGACGGAAAAATTGTGGAGCAGGGAAGTCACAAAACCTTGCTGGAGAAGGAAGGCTTTTATTATCATTTATACAACAGCCAGTTTTCTCATGGATCCGCTGCATATTGAAAGGCTCTTTGATGCAAGATAAAGAAAGTAATGCTTGCATGGAGGAGTACATGGTAATTATTGATTTTATCGCCGCCGTACTGCTTGGAGCTCTATCCGGTATGGGTATCGGCGGCGGAGGGCTGCTGGTCATTTATCTTACGCTGCTTCGGAACGTAGATCAAATCAGCGCCCAAGGACTAAACCTGTTTTTCTTTATTTTTGCGTCTGCCGCCGCTCTGTTTGTGCATATAACAAAACGGCGCATTCCCTTTGGCATTCTTTTCTTTACCTCGGCTTTTGGCATGGTGGCGGCGTATTTCGGGGCCGCTGCTGCGAATGCGGTAGATCCGGCGTTGGTGCGCAAGTTGTTTGGCGGCATGCTGGTGATTGCCGGCGGTATTGCCTTATGGCGGAACCTGTTTGTCCACAAAAAAGCAAAACAGAAAAAAATTATAAAATAGCTTTACATTGGCGGGCACTTGTGCTATAATACCAATTAGCAATGTCGGTTTCCCGGACAGCGGATGCAAAGCCTTCCAGAGGTTTTTTCACCTGCCGCCGCCTGAGGAATGCGACTGCAAATATTTTTATGAGGTGAAGACAATGATCACAAAAGAAGAAAAGAACAAAATTATTGAAGAGTACAAGACGCATGAGGGAGACACCGGTTCCCCGGAAGTACAGATTGCTATCCTGACCCATAGAATCAAGACCCTTACTGAGCACCTGAAAGTAAATCAGAAGGACTTCCACTCTCGCAGAGGTATGCTGAAGATGGTTGGCCATCGCCGCAATCTGTTGGGTTACCTGCAGAAAAAAGATATCAATCGCTACCGTGCAATCGTAGAAAAGCTCGGCCTGAGAAAGTAATTAACCCGGCTGCAAGCTTTCCTTGTGTTGTGTTATGGCTGCGGCGTCTGCCGCAGCCTTCACGAAAGCCCCGCAGATGCAAAGCATTTGTGGGGTATATTATAATAAGCGTTTCTTCGAGCGGATTAGCAGTTAAATATGCGTCGCGTATGGCGGCATATATTTAAGTGCTAAACCTCCGAAGAAGCCAATAAACATGGAGGTATAAAAATGTTTGAAAAGTACAAAACCTTTGAATTTGAGCTGGCCGGCAGGCCCCTTGTGGTGGAAACCGGAAAAATAGCAGGCTTGGCGAACGGCTCCTGTGTAGTCCGTTATGGTGATACGGCGGTACTTGCCTGCGCTACTGCATCTGCTCGTCCCCGGGAAGGAATCGATTTTCTGCCATTGTCTGTAGACTTTGAGGAGAGAATGTATTCTGTGGGCAAAATCCCAGGCGGTTTTTTGAAGCGGGAGGGCAGACCTGGAGAAAAGGCAATTCTCACTTCCCGTGTAATTGACCGTTCTATTCGGCCGCTGTTTCCAAAGGATCTGCGAAACGATATAAACGTTACGCTGACGGTTCTTTCCGTAGACCATGACGCTGCACCGGAAATTGCAGCTATGATCGGCGCTTCCATTGCGCTGTCTATTTCCGATATTCCCTGGAACGGTCCTATCGGCGCTGTTTTTGTAGGTATGACGCCTGACGGTAAGATGATGATCAATCCCACCCAAAAGCAGGACGAAACCAGCATTCTGGATTTGACGGTATCTGCGTCCCAGGAAAAGGTGGTTATGATTGAAGCCGGCGCAAAGGAAGTGTCCGACGACGACATGTTCAACGCTATTATGCTGGCGCATGCGGTAATTAAGCAGTTGTTGGTATTTATTCGCAATATTGTTTCCGAAGTGGGCAAGGAAAAGTTCTCCTATCCTTCCGGCGAGCTGGATCACGATATGTTTGACGAAATCTTTGCTTATGTGGAAGAGGATGTGATGCAGGCGCTGGATACAGATGACAAGAATATCCGGGACGAGCGCATGGAGCCCATTCAAGATAAGATTATGGAAGCGTTCCTGGAAAAATATCCGGATCTGCCAACGATATATCCTGAGCTTATTTATAAAATTCAAAAGAAGATTGTGCGCCGCTGGCTGCTGGTTGATAAAAAACGCGTAGACGGCAGACGGATGGATGAAATCCGTCCGCTGAGCGCGGAAGTCGGCCTCTTTAATCGGGTCCATGGCTCCGGTCTCTTCACTAGAGGACAGACCCAAGTTATGACCCTTGCTACATTAGGCCCCATCAGCGATGCACAGATACTGGACGGTATTTGGGCAGAGGACAGCAAACGGTATATGCATCATTACAATTTCCCCGGCTATTCCGTAGGAGAGGCAAAATCCGCGAGAAGCCCCGGACGTCGGGAAATTGGACATGGTGCGTTGGCAGAACGTTCTCTCGTGCCGGTACTTCCTTCTGTGGAAGACTTCCCCTATGCGATTCGTCTGGTGTCTGAGGTGGTGTCTTCCAATGGATCCACTTCTCAGGGATCTGTTTGCGGTTCCACACTGGCTCTGATGGATGCAGGCGTGCCGATTACCGCGCCGGTTGCAGGTATTTCCTGCGGTCTGATCACTGCGGAAGACAGCGATGATTTTATGACTATGATTGATATCCAGGGACTGGAAGATTTTTACGGCGATATGGACTTTAAGGTAGCCGGCACCCATAAGGGTATCACATCCATTCAAATGGATATTAAAGTAGATGGTCTTACACCGGAAATTATCCGCGAGGCGTTTGAGGTGACCCATAAAGGACGGGATTATATCATTGATGAAATTCTGCTGAAGGCGATCCCCGAACCGAGAAAACAGGTATCCGAGTTTGCGCCTAAAATGCTTTCCATGAAGATCCATGTAGACAAAATCCGCGAAGTAATTGGCACAGGCGGCAAGGTAATTCAAAAAATTGTGGCGGATACCGGAGCCAAGATTGATATTGAAGACGATGGCAGCATCTTTATTTCGGCAATTGATCAGTCCAGCATTGATGAAGCGAAAAAGATTATCGATGGCATCGTATTTGAACCGGAGGCCGGCGCGATTTATGAAGGCGTTGTAACCAGAATTATTCCGATCGGTGCTTTTGTAGAATTTGCACCTGGCAAAGAGGGGCTTGTACACATTTCCAAGCTGGATAATAAGCGCACCGAAAAGGTTGAAGACATTTGCAATGTAGGCGATAAGATGCGCGTCAAATTCCTGGGCATAGACGAGCGTGGCAGACTGAATCTGTCCAGAAAAGACGCCCTGGAAATAGAAGAATAAATATGTCATATGTCCCTCTGCCGTAAGGCAGAGGGACAACGTAATATTGGGGTAACGTTTATGAACGATAACTGGAAAGGAAATTCTGAAGGCGGATTTTATCCCCAGCAGGAAGTTAAACGAACATATACACCAGAGGAAGCGGGACATGGACAACGGCGGCGTCCGGTAAGCAGATACCGCCGGCGGAGACGCAGACCGCCCAATCCGGGTGTAATACTTATTACGTTGATTTTTGCCGTAGTCTTTGGCGTTTGTATTTATTTGCTTGTCAGTGGAAGAAACAAACCGGAAGAGAATATGCCGTCTTCTTCCAATGTGGGGGCGCTTGAGGATGTAGAGGGAGTCGGCACCGACTTAGGGGAGAATCGTGAACAAATTATCACTTTGTCGGAGGAATCCGTTCATACAGGAACGCTTATTTTGGTAAATTATGCGTATCCATATACTTTCCCGAAAGATGCAGAAGCGGAAATCACATCGGTTTCTTCCTTAAAAAATGACAAATATTATGTTCGGGACAATACCTCCAAGCTTCGCAAAAGCACCATTGAACAATTCAACATATTAACGGAGGCATATTTTGCGGCGACCGGCTTTTCCAGTATGCAGGTGAACAGCGGATATCGCAGCTACCAAGAGCAGGTAGACCTGTATGCCGATTACGCAGCTACTAATGGAGAAGATTATGCCAAGGCATATGTGGCAAATCCTGGCTACAGCGAACACCATACGGGGCTTGCAATGGATTTGAACGTATATGTTCCGGGAGAAGGAACATATTATGTGGAAAGTTACGAGCCATGCGCGTGGTTTCGGGAAAACTGCGAAGAGTATGGATTTGTTCTTCGCTATCCGGAAGAGAAGGTGTATATTACCGGTATCAATTATGAGTCCTGGCATTATCGGTATGTGGGTACGCCTCACGCGCAGATCATGGAGGAACGGGATCTCTGCCTGGAGGAATATATTGATTTTTTAAAGTCCTACACATACGACGGCACGCGGCTTCTATATAATCTGGATACAAATACCAGCGTCCCACTGACATCAGAGGAGACTTTTGACAGGGGAATTTTGATTTATTATGTAGAGGCTGAAAAGGGAACTACCCAATGCAAGATTCCTGCTGACTGTACGTATACGGTATCCGGCAATAATGTAGACGGTTTTATCGTAACGGCGGAGAAAAAAGCTTCATAGTGTTTTTACATTGTTTCCCGCTTGTTTTCAAGTATTTTTCCTTTTGTCTTCAAAAAACTATCACATTTGGGAAATATAATAACAGCATCAGGGTAGAACATAAAAAAATATTTGCCGAAAGGTATGGTTATAAAATTATGGAAGAATACAGAAACGACAATATGGAGTCTGCGGCTGAAGAAAACGGTGAGGTACGTAATGTGCCATTAAATGAGGGAACAAAAGCTCCCGCGGCAGATTTCTCCGGACAAACCGGCGAGATAGACCCGACGCCTGTGCAAGAGGCTCCGGATACACAAAAACCATCAGCAGATTCCACCCCTTGGAATCATTGGTCTAATGCGCAGCCGATACAGCAGGAGCCGCAGAACACTACCCGCAGTGTAGAAGCGAATCGACCGTCCAACGCGCAGTATACGCCGCTTGGAAATATAACAGGACAAAGTGGCAGCACGTTGAATCCCGCATGGATGCAGAAAAGCGAATCTGGTGAATACCGGTATCGTCCGCCTTATACGCCCGTGCCGGGGGGACCTGGCGAGAGACCACCTAAAAAGAAAAAAGAACACAGCAAAAATAGAGCGGGCATTGCCCTAATTGTGGCGGCGTGCCTCCTGTTTTCATTTGGAATGGGGCTTGGCGGCGCATACTTTGGGATTGCGCTGGCGAACGGGTCGTCTACAACGGGAAACGCATCTGGCAAAGACTCGCTTGTGATATACAAGACGGCGGTGATTGCCGATGCGAATGGAAATAAAATTGAAGATCCGCTGACCCAGGCACAAGTTTATGAAACAGTCAAAAACAGTGTTGTAGAAATTACAACAGACTTTCTCAGCTCATATGGAAATTTTCAATATGTAAGCAGTGGTGCCGGCAGCGGCGTAGTTGTCAGCGAAAACGGTTATATTGTAACCAACAATCATGTAATTGTATCGGACAACAAAGTGGCGGATACCATTAAGGTGCGTCTCACTGATGGCACAGAATATGAAGCACAGTTAATCGGTCGGGATGAGGATTCCGATATTGCGTTGCTGAAAATTGATGCCGAGGAGTTGGAACACGCAGTTTTCGGGGATAGCTCCACTTTGCAGGTGGGTGACCAGGTCATGGCGGTAGGAAACCCATTGGGACAACTGGGTGGTACTGCAACCAGTGGTATTGTGTCTGCTACAGATCGGGAAATTACGGTGGACAATACGGTGATGACGCTGATTCAGATTGACGCGGCCATCAACCCAGGCAATTCCGGCGGCGGTCTGTTCAATATGAAGGGTGAACTGGTAGGCGTTGTCAACGCAAAATCTACCGGAACGGAAATCGAAGGACTTGGGTTTGCCATCCCCATCAACGATGCGGAGCACGTTATCGGGGAACTGCAGGCAAACGGGTATGTAACTGGAAAAACATTTATAGGCGTCAGTCTGTTGGATATTAAGGATTCTTATACCGCCTATCGGTATTTCCGCTCCCAGGCCACCGGTGTATACGTTATGAGAGTCGGAGAGGGATACAATGACAGTGCGCTTCAGGTCGGTGACCGGATTATATCCGTAGATGGCGCGGAAATCACATCTGCAAGCGATGTTGAAGAAGCGATTGAAGGCCACGCAGTGGGCGATGTGCTTACCTTTACGATTTATCGCGGCGGACAGATGATGGATGTAGAAGTTACCTGTTATGAATATACGCCGGATAGCGATATTGCCTTTTCACAAGACAGAAATCAATAAAATTTTCTTTTTCTCCTAATAAAGCCCAAGCAGTCCTGGATTTTCCGGGGCTGTTTGGGCTTATTCAATATGTGGGAGCATAAAGCAAACAGTGCGCTCGCGCATCTGCTATGATACAGCAAGTCAATATGTATATTTTTTGCAGTATGGTATACGCTTCATATTAGGGCCTTGCAGCCTTCAATTCGTAAAAGCGGATTGTCTATTGACAACAAGAAAGAAACATGCTATACTAAAACAAATAAATAAAAGGCTAGGAAGAGACAAGTAGCCGTAGTTTGCAGTTCAAGAGAGCCGCGGATGGTGAGAGCGCGGTACGAATGCTGCGGTGAAAAACAGCTTGGAGCCTCCACCTGAAAGCGATGCAAGTAGGCATGGACGTGAGCGGCACGTTACAGCTGCAGGATATATACGTATCTTTGAGCGGATCCGTTGGGATCTATATGGGTGGTACCGCGGAGGATTTTAGTCCTTCGTCCCTGTTTTACAGGGGCGAAGGACTTTTTTGCCCCTTAGGGAGATTTTAGAAACAATACGAAAGAGGAGCAATTTTATTAAAATGATGAAAAGAACCATGTATTGCGGTCTGGTGCGAGAAGCACAAATGGGAACACGACAGACCTGCTGCGGCTGGGTCCAAACAAAACGAGATATGGGCGGCGTCGTTTTTGTAGATTTGAAAGACCGAGAAGGTATTCTGCAGGTGGTGTTTGATGCGTCAGCTTTGGACGAGAGCGCTTTCAAAACGGCGGACGGACTGCGCAGCCAATCGGTTATTGCTGTTTCCGGTGTGATTCGCCGACGCAGTGAGGACACCTACAATCCCCGCCTTGCTACTGGAACGGTAGAACTGTATGCAGACTCTTTGGAATTGCTGTCCCAGGCACAGCAACTGCCTTTTTCCATGGACGACAATATCAGCGTACGGGAGGATTTGCGGCTGCGGTATCGGTATCTGGATCTGCGCAGTCCTGCCATGTTGAAAAATCTGCGTGCCCGGCACTTGGTACAAAAGGCCAGTCAGGACTATTTGGACGCACAGGGCTTTATCTGTGTGGAAACGCCTATGCTGTGTAAATCCACACCGGAAGGCGCCAGGGATTATCTCGTACCCAGCCGAGTGCATCAAGGGTCTTTTTATGCT
Organism: uncultured Eubacteriales bacterium; assembly: GCA_910586545.1. Classification (GTDB taxonomy): domain Bacteria; phylum Bacillota; class Clostridia; order Oscillospirales; family CAG-272; genus Avispirillum. Next base: position 7,092 of record CAJUIQ010000009.1, on the reverse strand, counting down.
CTGCCGCAATCACCTCAGATATATAAACAGCTACTGATGGTGGGTGGTATCGATAAATATTATCAGGTGGCCCGCTGCTTCCGGGATGAAGACTTGCGTGCGGATCGGCAGCCGGAATTTACCCAAGTGGATATGGAAATGTCTTTTGTAGACCAGGAAGATATTCTAGTACATTTGGAAAAAATGTTTGGGCATATTTTCAAGGCATATACCGGACGAGACATTACGGAACCCTTTCCCCGGCTCACATGGCACGAGGCGATGGATCGATACGGCAGCGACAAACCGGATTTGCGGTTTGACCTTCCCATTATAGACGTTACCGATCTTGCGGCAGAATGCTCCTTCAGCGTATTCCGTTCTGTATGCGACAAGGGTGGCGTAGTGCGTGCTATCAACGCCAAGGGCTGCGCAAACTTTACCAGAACTCAGATTGAAACCCTTACAGAAAATGCTCTTTCTTATGGTGCTAAGGGTATGGCGTGGATTGCTATTCGTCCCGATGGAGAGATCTATTCAATTCTTACAAAATACTTTACAAAGGAAGAAATGCAGGCACTGCTAGACCGTATGGGCGCTGTACCCGGAGATTTTGTCCTGTTTTCTGCAGATTCCCTTGCTACCGTACGCCGCACATTGGGCAATCTGCGCCTGGATATAGCTGAGATATTGGGGCTGCGGGACAAGGAGAAATTTTCCTTCCTGTTTGTTACCGATTTCCCGCAGTTTGAATATTCCGAAGAAGAGAAACGATACGTTTCTACGCACCATCCCTTTACTATGCCCTATCCGGAGGATATAGAGTATCTGTTTACCGATCCTGGTAGGGTGCGAGCACAAGCTTATGATGTGGTGCTCAATGGTATCGAGCTTGGAAGCGGATCCATTCGAATCCACAGACAAGACGTGCAGGAGAAAATGTTTGAGGCGCTGGGCTTCTCTGCGGAAGAGATAGAGACCCGGTTTGGGTTTATGGTAAACGCCTTCCGATATGGAACTCCTCCGCACGGCGGCTTTGCTTTTGGTTTGGATCGATTGGTGATGCTGTTGCTTGGTGCAGATTCCCTGCGGGATGTGATTGCGTTCCCGAAAATTAAAGATGCTTCCTGTCCAATGACGGACGCGCCTACGCCAGTAGATCCGGAGCAGCTTGCCGTTCTTGGATTGGATAAGCTTTTGGAAGGGGGAGACGGCGGTGCAGCGGAAAAGAAAGAAAAAACGCCTCAAATTGATGTGCCTGCAGTAGCGGGACTGGCACGACTTGCTTTTTCTAAAGAAGAGATGCAGGGACTGCAGGCGGATATGAAAAATATTATTGCTTTTGCGGACCAGCTATCTAAGGTGGATACAACCGGTACGGCGGCGGCCGAGCATATTGTTCCGATGGAAAATGTATTCCGCACAGACGCAGTGGACCATCCATTTGACAGAGAAGAACTGTTGGCGGCAGCAAAAACCAAGGATGACGGATATATCACCGTTCCCCGTGTTGTGGAAGGATAATGTAATATGAAAGAACTTATCAATAAAAGTGTATATGCACATGCCCGGTCTCTGGAAAAGAAAGAATACTCTGCAGTGGAACTGACAAAGGCTTATCTGGATACGATTTCTCAGCGTGAGCAGGATGTTCATGCCTATATTTCTACAAATGCAGAGTACGCATTGGAGCAAGCAAAGGCGGCAGATAAGCGGATCGCGGCGGGAGAGGCTACGGCGCTTACCGGGATTCCTGCCGGCATCAAAGACAATATATGTACAAAAGGCATTGCTACCACCTGCGCCTCAAAAATGCTTGCCGATTATGTGCCGCCGTACGACGCCCATGTAATCCAGCGTCTGCAGGATGCAGGATATGTACTGCTAGGTAAGCTGAATATGGATGAGTTTGCAATGGGGTCCACAACAGAAAATTCCGCCATGGGGATAACGAGAAATCCCTGTGACACTACACGAGTGCCGGGAGGTTCCTCCGGCGGTTCTGCTGCTGCAGTTGCTGCGGGAGAAGCTGCCTATACTTTAGGAAGTGATACCGGCGGTTCTATCCGTCAGCCGGCCGCATTCTGCGGCGTGGTGGGAATGAAGCCTACTTATGGACGGGTTTCTCGGTATGGACTGGTTGCCTTTGCTTCCTCTTTGGACCAGATTGGCCCGCTTACTCGGGACGTGCGGGACAATGCGTTGGTGTTGTCCACCATTGCCGGTCACGATAAACGGGACGCAACATCTGCGGACAGAGCAGTAGAGGACTATCTTGCTGGGATTCAGGCTGGTGTAGCCGGGATGCGGATCGGCTTGCCGGAAGAATTTTTTGGAGATGGTATTTCTGCAGATGTAAAACAAGCGGTACTGGCTGCGGCGGATACCCTGGAAGGAATGGGCGCTGTGCTTGTGCAGGTGAAGATGCCTTCTTTGGATCATGCCTTGGCTGCTTATTATGTCATTTCCTCAGCGGAGGCGTCTTCCAATCTGGCGCGATTTGACGGAGTTCGGTATGGATACCGGGCGGCGGATTTTTCCGATATGGATACATTGTATCAGAACAGCCGTAGCGAAGGATTTGGCGCGGAGGTGAAACGACGGATTATGCTGGGAACTTTTGCCCTATCCTCCGGCTACTATGATGCGTATTATAAAAAAGCCCTGCAGGTGCGCAGCCTGGTACGGGCGGATTTTGACGCAGCTTTTGAAAAATGTGATTGTATCCTTTCTCCAGTTGCGCCTACTGTTGCCTATAAAATTGGAGAAAAAACCAGTGATCCTTTGGAAATGTACTTGGGAGATGCCTATAGCGTTCCGGTGAATATTGCCGGGCTTCCGGCGCTGTCCATGCCCTGTGGAACAGGCGAGGGAGGCATGCCGGTAGGCATGCAGCTTATTGGCCCAGCCTTGTCTGAGGCGATGCTGTATCGTGTAGGATATGCTTTTGAACGGGGAAAGGGGGAAGATAAAGTATGCAGATGATCAAAGATTATGAAATGGTGATCGGACTGGAAGTTCATGTAGAACTAAAAACAGAGACGAAGATTTTTTGCTCCTGCCCCACTGCTTTTGGCGCAGCGCCAAATACCCAAACCTGTCCGGTTTGTCTGGGACTCCCGGGAACGCTTCCTGTTCTTAATGGCAAGGTGGTAGAATATGCGGTGAAAGCAGGACTTGCTACGAACTGTACCATCGCCCGGTTTTCCAAGCAGGACCGGAAGAATTATTTTTATCCCGACCTGCCCAAAGCATATCAAATTTCTCAGTATGATCTTCCCCTGTGTGAGCATGGATGGCTGGATATCGAGACAGTAGACGGAGCAAAGCGAATCGGCATTACCCGGATCCATATTGAAGAAGACGCGGGTAAACTAATGCATGATGACGAAAAGGGCACCATGATCGACTGCAATCGCTGCGGCGTGCCGCTGATCGAGATTGTCAGTGAACCGGATATCCGAAGCGCCGAGGAGGCAAAGGCCTATTTGCAGAAGCTGCGTGCGATTATCTTATATACAGGCGTGTCCGATTGTAAAATGAACGAGGGCTCCCTGCGGTGTGATGTAAACCTGTCTGTACGCAAAAAGGGCACGGAGGCATTTGGCACCCGTACGGAGATGAAAAATCTCAATTCCTTCCAGTTTATCGTGAAGGCTATTGAATACGAATACAAGCGACAGGTGGAAGCCATCGAGGCGGGAGAAAAAATTGTGCAGGAGACTCGCCGGTTTGACGCGTCCACAGGGAAAACCTATTCCATGCGTACCAAAGAAAACGCAAACGACTATCGGTATTTTCCTGATCCGGATTTGCCGCCTATCCGTCTGACAGAGGAGAAAATACAGCGGCTGCAGGATCAGATTCCCCGTTTGCCGGATCAGCGGAAAAAGGAATATATGGAGAAGTACGGCTTGTCCGCTTATGATGGGGAAGTGCTTACCACAGATATGGCAATGGCGGATTATTTTGAAAAAGCGGCGGCAGAAACCCAGTATCCTAAGCTTGTGGCAAATATGCTGCTGTCTGAAGTAATGCGCCTTGCGGGTGGCGAGGAAGATGTCTGCAAGATTCAGCCCGAACGTATGGCTGCTCTTGCAACCTTATCCGGAGACGGGGTGATCAACTCCGCTACGGTGAAAAAGCTGATCAAGGAACTGTGGGAAGCAGATTTTGACGTGGCAGAAAAGGTAGAGCGGGAAGGGCTTGCCCAGGTAAGCGATGAAGCAGTCATTTTGGAATGGGTGCAGGAAGCGATTCGGCAAAATCCCAAATCTGTGGCGGACTATCAAAAGGGCAAGAAGGCCGCTGCAAAGGCAATTGTAGGGAAAGTTATGGCGGCTTCCGGCGGCAGAGCCAATCCCACTGTGGTGGATCGTTTGGTTGAAGCGCAGCTGAATGTGTGAACGGTTATATCATGATTTCTGACTGCGCGAAGTGCAGTCGGCCGCGTATGCGGTTGGCAGTGGCGCAGCCGAGGCATATCAGTTATTATATAATGTATTAAAAAGAGGGGATTTTCCCCTCTTTTTATTTTTGGAGGGAACGGGGATTGAAAGTGAAAACAAAGGAGAAAGGTATGTTTAAAAATATTGGGAAAACTACAGAAGCTTACTCACTTGCTTTTCGAATTGAGGCAGTTGTAACAGTATATTTTATTTTTTATTTTCCCAAAATCTTCCATCTCCCCCTGATTTGTACAAAACATGTATAGATTTTGTCTTCTTGGCAATGCTAACGGTGAAATCAATAAAAAGGTCGCGCGGGTGTTTTTGCCTGCAGTACAGCGGCCATAAGAAAGGAATAGGGAATATGAAACGATTTGTTGCGTTGTTTTGCGCGCTGATGCTGACCCTTTCGCTTCTTGCATCCTGCGGCACACGAAACGATGATAAGGACAAGGACAGCGATGGAAAGATTGTATTAAAGGTTGCTGTTTTAGAGTCTGCTTACGGCAAGAAAATGTGGGAGGACGTGGCCGCCGCATATGAGGCAGATCATACGGACGTAAAAATCGAACTGACCGCGGAGAAGAATCTGGAGGATGTGATCGGTTCTAAAATGAAATCTGGAGATTATCCGGATGTGGTCCATCTGGCTACCGGCAGAGAAGCAGGACTCACAGAAACAATGATCCGGGAAAATTCTCTTGCGGACATCTCTGATATTTTAGATGAAAAAGTATTCGGTGAGGATGTATCTGTAAAGGATAAGCTGATCGAAGGCTTTACTGATACCGCCGCAACCCATCCTTACGATGATGACAGTATGTATATGGCACCTATGTTCTACGGTCCCTGCGGTCTGTTTTACAACGCAGGTCTGTTTGCAGAGAAAAAGTGGACCGTGCCCACAACTTGGGACGAAATGTGGGAGCTTGGCCAAAAGGCGGAGGCCGAGGGGATTGCTCTCTTTACCTATCCCACTGCAGGCTATTTTGACTCCCTTATGTTTGCGCTGCTTTGTGAAACTGGCGGCGTGGAGTTTTATAACGACTGCATGCGCTATAAAGAAGGGGTATGGGAGGATAAAAACGCCAGAGAAGCGCTGGACATTGTTGCCCGGCTCGCTTCTTATACCGAACCTACCACAGTGGCAAATGCCAACAACGACAACTATTTAAAGAATCAGCAGCTCATTTTGGATAATAAAGCATTGTTTATGCCAAGCGGCACCTGGGTTGTAGGCGAAATGGCAGATGCGCCGAGATCAGAGGGATTTGAATGGGGATTTATGGCGCTTCCTGCTATAGACAGCGACAGCGACCGATATTCCTACACCTATTTTGAGCAGATTTGGGTTCCGGAAAATGCAAAGCATCAGGATGAGGCAAAGGATTTTATCGCATACTTGTATACAGACAAGGCTGTTAAAATTTTTGCTGAAGCCGGCGCTATTCAGCCTATTCAGGGAGTTAGTGAGATCCTGGAAGGAGAAAATAAACTGTTCTACAGTATTTATGATACAGGCGCGAAACCGGTCCTCGGCGGATTTGCGGCTACTGATCCAGTAGAAGGAGTTAGCATGACAGATACGCTGTTTGGCACGGTCAACAGCATCGTGTCTGGAGATAAAACAGTGGACGAATGGCAGAATGCCATAAAAAAGGCCAGCGACAGTCTTCGTAAAGCGCTGAAGAAATAAGATCCTGCACTGATATTATAAAACGGCAGGACGGAGGAATCCGTCCTGCCGATTCCTCCAGGGAAAGGAATGACTGAAGTTATGCGAAAACACAAAGGACGGCGTGCTTTTCTTGCTGTTTGCACAATTCCTGCGCTGATTCTTTTCAGCGTTTTCATGCTGTATCCTACCTTGAATATTTTCATTATTTCCATGTATAAATGGGGTGGATATTCTCAGCACAGAGAGTTTGTAGGACTGGATAACTTTGTGAAATTGTTTTCCGATGCAAAGTTCTGGCAATCCTTTCAAAATACAGTGCTGCTTATTGTTATTGTAACGATCATCACTATGGCGATGGCGCTGCTTACAGCGGCGATTCTCACCAGAGAAAAGCTGCGCTTTAAAGGCTTTTTTCGTGTGGTATTCTATATACCCAATATTTTATCTGCTGTGGTTATTGCCGCGATTTTTTCCGCCGTATATGATCCCAGCAGGGGACTGCTCAATACGCTGCTGTCCTTCTTCACCGGAGGCAAGGCAGGGCAGGTGCTATGGCTTGGAGATCAGAAAGTTGTTATATACAGCATTGCCATTGCTATGATTTGGCAGGCGGTGGGATACTATATGGTTATGTATACTGCGTCGATGTCCTCTGTTCCGGAAAGTATGTATGAGGCAGCTTCTCTGGAGGGAGCGGGTCGTGTGCGGCAATTTTTTTCCATCACGATTCCCCTGATTTGGACGAACGCTTACTTTTTTTATCATTAGTTCTATCAATATCAGCTTTTTGCTTGTGCGAGCCATGACCAGCGGTGGCCCTGACGGATCAACAGAGGTTTTCCTCAGCTATATGTATAAGCAGGCGTATACAAACTCTTCTTATGGGTATGGTATGGCTATTGGTGTGCTGGTTTTCCTGTTTTCCTTTGCCCTGTCCGGAATCATCAATTTAGTGACCCGGCGGGATAGTGTAGATCTATGATTTTT
>CAJUIQ010000008.1 GCA_910586545.1 uncultured Eubacteriales bacterium | reverse complement strand
GCCTTTACTACGAAAATGCGCATCCACACCAAAGAGTCAGAGAGTACGCGTGTGGAGCGACAGAGCATCTGGATTCGTACGGTGCGTGTACATGTAGTTAAATATATCGGTGGAAGTACTATTTTTCCTGAAAAAGAAGGCCTCCTCATATCCTGAGGAGGCCTTCTTTTTTTATGCTGCATGAGAATGATGCAATCTATTGCCACAACAAGGTAAACTAAATTCTTTCGCGGATTTTTTACCGTATTTGATTGCTTTAACATGAAAAATATTGTATACTATAAAATGAAAAAGTATGGATCCATTCAGAAAGGAGCGCCCCGGCGCATTGGAGCAATATATGGCAGAACTTTCAGAGCGGCAGAAACACATCCGCAACTTTTCTATTATCGCCCACATTGATCACGGCAAGTCCACCCTTGCGGACCGGATTCTGGAGTTTTCCAATACCGTCACCGCCCGTGAGATGGAGGCGCAGCTACTGGACGATATGGAACTGGAGCGAGAGCGGGGCATTACAATAAAAGCGCGTGCAGTCCGTATCAATTATACGGATCAGTCGGGGGGAACGTATTCCCTAAATTTAATCGATACTCCCGGACATGTGGACTTTAACTATGAGGTGTCTCGTTCGCTGAACGCCTGCGAAGGAGCTTTGTTGGTGGTAGACGCCACCCAGGGAATCGAAGCGCAGACGTTGGCCAACGCCTATCTTGCTGTGGATGCGGATTTGGAAATTGTACCGGTAATCAATAAAATTGATCTTGCCTCCGCTATGCCGGATAAGTGCAGGGAAGAGATCGAGGACGTCATTGGCATCCCAGCTGAGGGATGCCCGGCGGTGTCCGCAAAAACAGGACTCAATATTCAGGATGTAATGGATGCGATCATCTCCCAGATTCCGTGCCCCTCTGGAGATGAAACCGCCCCCCTGCGGTGCCTGATTTTTGATTCGGCATACAATGCATATTTGGGCGTGGTAGTGTATATCCGTGTGATGGACGGTACTGTTCGACCCGGAGATAAGATCCGTCTGATGAGCACTGGAGCACAGTTTGAGGTAACAGAGGTGGGCGCTCTGGAAGCGTTCGGTATGCGAAAGCTGGACTGCCTCCAGGCAGGGGATGTTGGTTACATTACCGCGTCTATTAAAACGGTGTCCGATACACAGGTGGGGGATACTATCACTCACGCGGACAGTCCGTGCGGCGAGGCGCTGCCCGGCTTTAAAAGCGTGCAGCCCATGGTATACGCGGGCATTTATCCCGCGGATGGCGCAAAATATAACGAGACGAAGGACGCTTTGGAAAAGCTGCGGCTTAACGACGCGGCGCTCACCTTTGAACCGGAGACTTCGGCGGCCCTTGGTTTCGGATTCCGGTGTGGTTTTTTGGGACTGCTCCATATGGAGATTATAGAAGAACGGTTGGAACGGGAATTCAATTTGGATTTGATTACCACTGCTCCCAGCGTTATTTATGAGATCACCAAGCGGGACGGCACTGTTCTGCAAATTGATAATCCCAGCAATTTCCCCTCCGCCGATGAGATTGAAGCGGCGGCGGAGCCGATGGTGGCTGCCAGTATCATTACGCCTACCGAATATGTGGGTGGGATTATGGACTTGTGCCAGGACCGCAGAGGGATATATCTGGATATGAAATATCTGGATACGCAGCGAGTAGAGCTGCACTATACCCTTCCGCTCAACGAAATTATTTACGATTTCTTTGACGCGCTGAAATCCCGGAGCAAGGGATATGCGTCGCTGGACTACGAGGTGAAGGGATATGAACCCAGCGAACTGGTGAAATTAGATATCCTGCTCAACGGCGATGTTGTTGACGCGCTTACTTTTATTGTACACAAGGATAAAGCCTATGCAAGGGCCAGAAAAATTGCAGAAAAGCTAAAGGATAACATTCCAAGACAGCTGTTTGAGGTTCCAATCCAGGCAGCCATCGGATCCAAGATTATTGCCAGGGAGACGGTAAAGGCTATGCGCAAGGACGTGTTGGCCAAATGCTATGGGGGTGACATCACCAGAAAAAAGAAGCTTTTGGAAAAGCAGAAGGAAGGCAAAAAGAAAATGCGCCAGCTTGGCAGTGTACAGGTGTCTCCCGAAGCGTTCATGGCGGTGCTCAAGCTGGATGATGAATGATATGGAACACTTGCCCTTGATTTTGGCCCCTATGGCCGGGTTTACAGACGCGCCTTTTCGTCTGCTTTGCCGCAGACTTGGCGCAGACCGAACCGTGACAGAGATGGTGTCCGCTCAGGCGATGGTATACAAAGACCGGAAGACGGCGACACTTGCCAGAATTCCAGAAGGGGATGACCATTGCGCCGTTCAATTGTTCGGGCATGATCCGGCGGTGATGGGTGAAGCGGCGGCAATGCTTGCGTCGGGGGATTATACAGGCGCATCCTACGCTCATTTACCGGCAGCAATCGATATCAATATGGGTTGCCCGGTGCGCAAAATCGTTACTTCCGGCGATGGCAGTGCGCTGATGCAAAACCCTGCTTTGTGCGGGAATATCGTTGCCGCCGTAGTTCGGGCTGTACAGATTCCGGTGACGGTGAAAATCCGGGCGGGCTGGGATAAAGAGCATATTAACGCGGTAGCGGTGGCTATGGCCTGTGTGGAAAACGGGGCCGCCCAGATTACCGTTCACGGACGGACCAGAAATCAAATGTATGCTCCTTCTTCTGACAATGGTGTGATTCGTGCCGTACGCCGCGCGCTGCCGGAGGCCGTTCCTGTAATTGGCAATGGGGATATACGCAGCGGGGCGGACGCTTTGGCAATGGCGGAAGAGACCGGCTGCGACGGAATTATGATCGGCAGAGAGGCGCTTGGCAATCCGTGGATATTTACTGCTGTCCATGCGGCGTTTGCCGGCATTTCGTTTACACCGCCCACAGAAGAAGAGGTGCTCCGCACAGCTATGGAACTGGTTGACGCTATTGTGCGGGACAAGGGGGAAGAGGCAGGCGTGCGGGAATCCAGAGGAAGAGCCGCGCATTTTATCCGGGGCATGCGGGGATCCGCACGGATGCGGGAAGGGCTGAACCGGGCGACTACCCTTGCCCAGGTACGGGAAATTTTGCGGTACTGATCAGGATGCACAAGAAAATTTGGCCTTCTATTTAAAAAATTTCTGCATCTCTTACTTGAAAAACGGAGAAAAAAGATTTATAATGATATTTGTTGAAAAATAAACTTAAAGGAGATAAACCTATGAGCATCGCATATTCTGAAGAAGTTTCTAACATGTGCTGCGTTGCCCAGGGACCGAACCACGGTCCTTCTCCCTTGCCTGAAGAAGGGAAATGGGTACAAACAAAACAAATCACAGACATCTCCGGCCTCACCCATGGTGTGGGCTGGTGTGCACCCCAGCAGGGCGCCTGCAAATTGACGCTGAACGTAAAAGACGGCGTAATTGAGGAAGCCTTGGTGGAGACCATCGGCTGTTCCGGTATGACTCACTCCGCAGCAATGGCTGCTGAAATCCTTCCCGGCAAAACTTTGCTGGAGGCGCTGAATACAGACCTTGTATGTGATGCCATCAATACTGCAATGCGGGAGCTGTTCCTGCAGATCGCTTACGGCCGTACCCAGTCTGCATTCTCCGAAAACGGACTGCCGGTAGGCGCCGGATTGGAAGATTTGGGCAAGGGCGCTCGTTCTCAGGTGGGAACCATGTATGGCACACAGGCCAAAGGCGTACGTTACCTGGAAATGGCGGAAGGGTATGTAACCCGTATGGCGCTGGATAAAGACGATCAGGTAATTGGATACGAGTTTGTTTCTCTGGGCAAGATGACAGACTTTATCAAAAAGGGCGACGGCCCTGCAGAGGCTTATGAAAAGTCTATTGGTACATACGGCAGATTTGCTGACGCGGTCAAGTATATTGATCCGCGCAAGCAGTAAGGAGGGGAAACATTATGGCATTGTTTGAAAGTTACGAAAGAAGAATAGACAAAATTACCCCCATCCTGGCCGAATATGGCATTTCCTCTATTGAGGAGTGCAAAGATATCACACTGGCAAAGGGGATTGACTGCGACAAGATCGTACGTGAAACACAGCCCATTTGTTTTGAAAATGCTGTATGGGCGTATACTGTAGGCGCTGCTATCGCTCTGAAAAAAGGTTGCACGAAAGCTTCTGACGCTGCGGCGGCTATTGGTATTGGTCTGCAGGCATTTTGTATTCCCGGCAGTGTTGCGGAAAACCGTAAGGTAGGACTGGGCCACGGAAATCTGGGCGCTATGCTCCTTTCCGAAGAAACGGACTGCTTCTGCTTCCTGGCTGGTCATGAGTCTTTTGCTGCTGCGGAAGGCGCTATTAAAATTGCACTGAACGCCAATAAAGTACGTAAAAAGCCCCTGCGGGTTATCTTGAACGGTCTTGGCAAAGACGCTGCGTTCATCATTTCCAGAATCAACGGCTTTACTTATGTAAAGACAGAATTTGATCCTTACACCGAGCAGGTGAAGGTGATCAGCGAAACGCCGTATTCCGATGGCCCCCGTGCTGACGTAAAATGCTACGGTGCTGACAATGTGCCGGAAGGCGTTGCAATTATGAAGCTGGAAAAGGTTGGCGTTTCCATTACCGGTAACTCCACCAACCCCACCCGCTTCCAGCATCCTGTAGCGGGTACATATAAGAAATGGTGTGTGGAAAATGGCCAGTCCTATTTCTCCGTTGCTTCCGGCGGCGGCACAGGCCGTACTCTACATCCGGACAACATGGCTGCAGGTCCTGCAAGCTATGGAATGACAGACACGATGGGCCGTATGCATTCTGACGCGCAGTTTGCAGGTTCTTCTTCTGTTCCGGCTCATGTAGAAATGATGGGCCTCATCGGCATGGGCAACAACCCCATGGTCGGTGCTACTGTTGCTGTAGCCGTTGCTGTTGAGGAAGCTTGTAAGTAAAATTAAGCAAAATCCCCCTGCTGGTATCCAGCAGGGGGATTTTCTGTATTCGTCAAAAATGTGATGGCTACCTTATATTGACAAAAACCAGGATTTTTTGTAGAATAAAGAAGTATAATATTTTTCAGATAAGTTAGGCATAATTTTTTCATAGGACAAGTATAATGATCCAGAAGCTGCTCTATGGCTTTGTGGAAGAAACAAAAGAAAGGAACCTTGATACTATGAGCAAAATGGATCGGAAAACATTTATCGTTGTAACTTCCATATGCGCTGCTTTTGTTCTGGTTTTTTCCCTGGCAATCGTACTTGTTCTGTTTACATCAGACAAGGCTCCCGGGAAAGTTGCAGACGCCGTACAGGAGGACATTGCCGGCGTTTGGATCGCCTCTGTAACCAATATTGATTTTCCAAGCAGTACCGACATGGATGCGGACGCGTTGCAAAAAGAAATTGATGCAATTGTAGAAAATACGCAGGCGCTTGGGTTGAACACGATATACTTTCAGGTGCGACCCTGCGCCGACGCATTGTACGATTCGCAGCTTTTTCCGGTATCCGCGTATTTGTCACAGTCTAGAGAACTAACGCTGGACGCATTGGAGTATATGATTGATACTGCGCGGGAGGCAGGGATATCCGTCCATGCCTGGATTAACCCCTTACGTGTGACCGGGGGTGGTGTATCCAACAAAGATACGCTGCCGGAGAATCACCCTGCTGTACTGCATCCGGAATGGGTAGTGGAATACGCCGACGGAAAGCTATATTTCGATTGCGGTGTTCCCCAGGTGCGGGAGCTGATTGCCGCAGGCGTAAAGGAAATTGTGGAAAACTATGATGTAGCGGGAATTGTATTTGACGATTATTTTTATCCCTACCCCAAAACGGTTGCCGGAGAAAATGGAGAAAGCAGTATCGCGGTGTTTGCCGATGCACAGACTTTTTCAGAATATGGAGAAGGCTACGAGGATATGGGAGACTGGCGCCGGGACAATGTAAACAGTTTGATCCGTCTGGTTTATGATACGGTAAAAGAGGCGGATAAGGATTGTTTGTTCGGCGTGGCTCCTTTTGGAATTTGGAAAAACGGGTATGGCGGAGAAAGCGGAAGCGAGACGAGAGGCGCGCAGTCCTACTCAGATATTTATTGCGACACACTGGCGTGGATTCAGGGAGGCTATATTGATTATATTGCGCCTCAAATTTATTGGCGCACCGTGGATAGCGCAGCGCCGTATGATATTTTATGCGATTGGTGGGCAGATCAGGTAAAGGATACGGATGTGCGTCTCCTGGTTTGTCACGCCGCGTATCGCTATGAAACGGATTGGGAAAATCCGCAGGGAATCATGGCTGAGCAAGTGGCGTATGCAAGAGAAAAAGACAAATATGGAGGAAGTCTTTTCTACGGTTATGAAGAGCTTAGCGAAAATACAAATGGAATCGCAGACGAAGTAAAAGAGCTGTTTACGAAATCTCCTGAGACGGATGATACGTCCGATACAGGAGAAAACGAAAAGACGCCCGCGTAAATTTTAACAGGTATATATCACCCTTGTATGGAAAAACCATATAAGGGTGATTATATTTGAAAAAATGGAAACAATATGATATAATAGCTGCAAAGCAGGCGTTGATGACATCATCCACGAAAGCGTCGCAGACTTCGAGTGGGGCGTCAACAGTAAGATATGCTGAGCGTGCTTTGCCCGTATGGGCATATATGCTTATCTTTATATTTGGCGGAATCTATTATTGCTTTTTGGAAGCGCTGTTTCGCGGGTATACCCATTGGACGATGGGCATTACGGGAGGGGCTTGCTTTCTTGGCCTTTTTCTCATTAGTATTAAGGGACAAAAACAGCCGCTGCTTCTTCTGTGTTTGGAAGGAAGCTTGCTGATTACCGCGCTGGAATTTACTGCGGGAAGTATTGTCAACTTGCTGCTGGGATGGCACGTATGGGACTATTCTTCTTTGCGGTTTCACTTGTTTGGACAAATTTCACTGTTGTATTCTATCGTATGGTTTTTCTTGTGCATTCCCGGGATAAAGTTGTGCCGTATTTTTTATGCGCTGCTGCTTTGCGATGTGCCTGCAGAAAAGGAGTTGGATATCTATGAAACGCAGATCCGGTAACAAAACAATAAAAAAGGCCGCCGCTCCTTTGGCGACGGCTGTTTTTATTATTGTTGCCGCTATATTTGTATGGGATGTTTGGATCCGGGGAGGTGTGCGTCAGCTTTCCGCAGAATGCGAGATTCATTTTATCGATGTGGGCCAGGGAGACAGCACGCTGATTCTTACAGATGACGCGGCCGTGCTTGTTGACGCGGGTCCCACGGCCTCTGCAGAGGAGACTGCTCAATATATTCGAGGCTATACGGATTCTTTAGATTATATGATTTTGACACATCCCCATGAAGATCATATCGGCGGGGCTGTAAAAATTATCAATAATCTGCAGGTAGAAAATGTAATTATGACGGATGCGTCCAATGATGTAGTGACGTTTTCACGCCTCATTGACGTGATCGAGGACAGTGGTGTACGTGTTATTGAGGCGCAGGTCGGCAATACATATAATGCCGACGGGATTAAACTGCAGATTTTGGCGCCGCTTGCGGATTTTGGTGATTTTAATGAATATAGTATAGTAACACGGGTAGAATATGGAGAGGCTTCTTTGATCCTCACAGGGGATGCAGAGAGTCGTTCCGAGGGCTTGATGCTGGAGACATATACCGCTGGAGAATTGAAAGCGGATATATTAAAATTCGGCCATCACGGATCGCACACATCCTCAACACCCGAATTTCTTGCGGTAGTCAGTCCAAAGTGGGGCATTGCTTCCTGTGGACTAAATAATTCATATGGCCATCCCCACCAGCAAACGCTGGAACGGGCCAGCGAGCTTGGCATCCCCGTGCTGCGCACCGATGAAATGGGAAGTATCGTTTTTGCGACAGACGGGGAGGAGCTGTGGTTGGCACAGGATTAATGAATCTTATATTTTAACCGAAGGTTGTCTGCAATCATTGCAATAAATTCACTGTTAGTCGGCTTACCGCGATTGTTTTGAATGGTGTAGCCGAAATAAGAATTGAGCGTATCAATATCTCCTCTGTCCCATGCCACCTCAATGGCATGACGGATTGCCCGCTCTACTCTGGATGTTGTGGTGGAATATTTCTTCGCAACAGAGGGGTAGAGCACTTTTGTTACAGAGTTGATGATATCGCTGTCGCTGATGGTGAGAAGAATGGCTGTACGTAGGTACTGGTAGCCTTTAATATGTGCGGGCACGCCAATTTGATGAATGATTTTCGTCACCTGCGCTTCAATATCCGGAGGAGTCGTGCTGATGGAGCCTACGGAGATGGACCCGTCTGCTCTGCCGCGGTAAATAGACGTTACATGCTCGGACAAGCTTGTATAATCCAGAGGTTTAGGCAGGCAGAGAGCTGCGCCAGCTTTGGCAGCTTCTACAAAAATATTTTGATTGGTAACAAGGGATGCAATAATAAATGCGGGAGCTCTATCCTGGCCGAAATGAAGGGACATTGTCTGCCGGATTAATCCAATCCCGTCCAGACGGGACAGCCATACGTCGGCAATGACAACATCAGGATGGTTGCGGTTTATGTAGGTCAGTGCTTCTTCTCCGTTTGAGGCTTCATCAACAAAACGGATTCCGGCACGCATTAGTGCTTCTTTGCACATTCTTCTGCTCTCAGTGTTTTCATCTGCAACTAAAATTTTCATCTTGTCCATGGTTATCTTCTCCGTATGTGGTAATTTATGGTAATTGGATTTTACCACAATTTGGAAATTATTGCAAGTATTTACCATGTAAAATTTTTAACAAAATTGCCGGAAATAAATTGGTAATATTTGCCAAGCTTTATTTTTGCGCCCAAAAATCAATAAATAGCGAGAAAAGTCGTAGGCAGGAGCGTACAATTATATGTTGCATTTTCGAAAGGTTACAGAACGGGATTTCATCCAAATAGATGCATATTACAGGGAATACGCAAACTGGATTTATTCAGGTGCGCATCGGATTTGCGACTATGCGCCAGGGACAATAAAGATGTGGCACCAGGCATATGATATGGAATATGCATTTTTGGGAAACAACTTATATTTTAGCGCGGTCTTTGATGTGGGATCGCCGCGCAGTTATTTATATCCTCTTGGTCCAGACGATAAGGAGGCGCTGTCAGCCTTGCGGGAACATATACAGGAAAAAGGCAGCGGGAAATTGTCTGTCGTTCCCCAGGAATGTGTCGGAATAGTGGAAGAAGTCTTTGAGCGAGAACACATTATAGAAAACAGCTTGCGCGCAGAGCGGGCCTGGGCGGATTATATTTATTTGAAAAGAGATTTTGAAAATCCAACAGGCAGAAAGCATCACAGACAAAAAAATTTGATCAATCGGTTTGTACGGGAAAATCCGGAATATACTTGTGAGGCGATTTATGAGAAAAATGCGCCGCAGGTATTAGCATATTTTCAAAAATATGCGCTTCGTAATTCCGATACTTCTCCAGTGGATGGTCTGGAGTTTCCGGCTGTGTGCAGAATTTTGCAGGCGCCTGATTTTTACGGCATGCAGGGTATGCTGCTGCGGACAGAAGGAGAAATCTGTGGATTTACAATTGGGGAAGTATATAAAGATACTGTGTTTGTGCATGTGGAAAAAGCGGATAAGGAAAGGGCGGGGGCTTTTCAGGTGCTGTCCCGGGATTTTCAGAGAAGTATTGCCGGCGCGGCGCTTTATGTAAATCGGGAAGAGGATTTAGGGCTGGAGGGCTTGCGTCAATCGAAACTTTCCTATGGGCCGATTCGTTTGGATTATAAATATACTGTAGAGATACAATACGCCAAAAACACCGATAAATCGAGCAAAACTCTATTTTTATGATGTTATTCGCGCATTTTTGAAGTGGATTTTTTTCACGAATTATTAAAATAAGCTTGACAAATTTAATAATTCGTGTTAAACTGTCGTCAATCTTAAAGAAAGACAGGAAGGAGGCACACAAAAATGAAAGATTTATTTGAAAAGCTTTTGCGTGCAAACTTCCGTTGCGGTCGAATGCTGAGCTCCCGGACACACAAAGATGTGCGGGCGTTTTCTGCGTTGCTTTGTATTTGACAGACGGCAGAAGAATATTTGCACAAAAGTGTCCGGGAGTTTCTAAAAACGCCCGGACTTTTTTTATATTTTTCCATGTAGGGAGGGATATTGAATGATTGAACTCAAAAACGTGAGCAAAACTTTCCAAACTGCCGGCAGTTCTGTTGAGGCGGTGCGGGACGTGTCTTTGACCATTGAAAAGGGAGACATATACGGGATTATCGGTCTTTCCGGTGCGGGAAAATCTACTCTGGTGCGATGCATCAACTTTTTGGAACGGCCCACTGCCGGGCAGGTGTTCTTTGACGGGGTAGACTTGGCTGGTTTAGATCGCAGGGCGCTTCGGAATGCTCGCAAATCTATGTCTATGATTTTTCAGTCGTTCAATTTGTTGTCTCAGCGGACTACATTGAAAAATATCTGTTATCCCTTGGAGATCAGTAAAGTCCCGCGGGAACAGGCAATAGAAAAGGCTCGGCAGCTTTTGGAGTTGGTAGGGCTAGCAGATCGTGAAGATGCTTACCCTTCTCAGTTGTCCGGCGGACAGCAGCAGAGGGTAGCAATAGCCCGGGCGTTGGCAACCGATCCGCAGGTGTTGCTGTGCGATGAGGCTACCAGTGCGCTGGATCCCAATACAACCCGTTCTATTTTGACATTGCTTCGTGATATAAATCAAAAGCTTGGGGTTACCATTGTAGTAATCACCCACGAAATGAAGGTAGTAGAACAAATTTGCAACAAAGTAGCTGTTATGGAGGCAGGACAAATTATAGAACGCGGCTTCGTTCGGGACGTATTTCTAGCGCCAAAATCGACAGTGGCGCGGGACTTGATTCTTCCAAAAAACGAAGCGGTGCAGAAGGTGGATGATGGTCCGTTGCTGCGGCTCGTATTTGACGGACAATCTGCTTTCTCTCCGGTGCTGTCTAATTTGATTTTGGAATGCAGAACTCCGGTGAATATTCTGCGAGCAAACACCCAAAGCATTGGCGGGAAGGTGTTTGGACAAATGATTCTGCAATTGCCAAACGATAGCGCGGCCAGCGCCCGAGTGCAGGCATATTTGACAGAACAGAAAATACAATACAGTGAGGAGGATGCGGATAAATGTTAAACAGTGGAATGCTGCAAACCTTGCTAACAGGGATTCTTGAGACGCTGTACATGGTTATAGTTTCTACAGGAATCGCATATATCATTGGAATTCCCGTGGGAATTATTTTACATATAACAGATGAAAACGGCATTTGCAGAAATAAGCCGATTAACAAAATTTTGGGCGCTATTGTGAATCTGTTGCGCTCCGTTCCCTTCATTGTGCTCCTGGTTGCGATTCTTCCGTTTACAAGAGCGGTTGTAGGAACGACCATTGGATCAACAGCTACGATTGTACCGCTTGTAGTGGCGGCGGCGCCCTTTGTGGCTCGAATGGTGGAGTCCTCCCTGAAAGAGGTAAATGCGGGTGTGATTGAGGCGGCGGAATCAATGGGTTCTTCCCCATTGCAGATTATCTGGAAAGTGTTGCTTCCCGAGGCAAAACCATCTTTAATTGTGGGCAGTGCTATCGCTGTCACAACCATTTTAGGGTATTCGGCAATGGCGGGCTTTACCGGCGGCGGTGGTCTTGGCGCCATCGCTATCAACTATGGGTATTATCGCTACGAGGATGAGGTGATGCTGATTACGGTATTGATCCTTGTGGTGATTGTACAGATTTTTCAGGAAGTGGGCATGCGTGTCGCTTTCAAAACAGATAAACGTATAAAAAGGTAAAATTAGAAAGGAAATATCATATTATGAAAAAGTTTATTTCTCTCTTTGCAGCGCTGTCTCTTACAGCTGTCAGTGTTTTCGGTCTTGCGGCTTGCGGTAGATCACAAACAGATGATAAGACCATTAAAATTGGCGCGTCCCCCACACCCCATGCAGAAATTTTGCAGGTGGTAAAAGAAGTTTTGGAAAAAGACGGCTACACACTGGAAATCAAGGAATTTAACGATTACGTGCTGCCTAACACCGCTACGGAAAGCGAAGAGTTGGACGCAAACTATTTTCAGCATTTAAAATATTTGGATGATTTTAACACGGAAAACGGAACGCATTTGGTTTCTGTTGCCAATGTACATTATGAACCGCTGGGCATATATGCCGGCAAGTGCGATTCCTTGGATGCGCTGCCCGACGGTGCGGTGGTATCTGTTCCCAACGACACGACCAACGAAGCGCGCGCACTGCTTTTGCTGGAGGCACAGGGACTGATTACCCTGCGGGAAGATGCGGGGCTGACTGCAACCGTTCTGGATATTACAGAAAACAAAAAGGGGTTGAAGTTCCAAGAGATTGAAGCGGCACAGCTTGTGCGGTCTCTGGAGGATGTGGATATCGCGGTAATCAATGGCAACTATGCAATCGGCGGCGGGCTGAAAATTGCAGATGCGCTGGCTGCGGAAGCAGCGGATTCCGACGCGGGAAAGACGTATACCAACGCGGTGGTGGTAAAGGAAGGAAATGAGAATAAGGAAAAAATTCAGGCATTGGTAAAGGCTATCTGCAGTGAAGAAGTGCGGGCATTTATTGAAGAAGAATATGAAGGCGCAGTAGTACCGCAGTTTTAATAGGAACGAATCCTATGCAAAGGGAAGCTGCCCGCCGATTGCAGAGAAAGGTATGGTAACAAAAATGGCAAAAATTTATGAATCTGCTGCGCAGTTGATTGGAAGAACCCCTCTACTGCGGCTTGGAAGGCTGGCGCAGCGGCATGGTTTGCAGGCGAATTTGCTTGCAAAATTGGAATATTTTAATCCCGGTGGAAGCGTAAAAGACCGGGTGGCGCTGGCCATGCTGGAAGATGGAGAAAAGCGAGGCGTGATTGGATCTGACACGGTGATTATCGAGCCTACCTCTGGAAACACTGGTATCGGTCTTGCCGCGGTTGCCGCGGCAAGAGGGTATCGCGCGATCATCGTTATGCCGGACACGATGTCGCTGGAACGGCGCAGGCTCATCCAGGCATATGGCGCGCAGCTTGTACTGACGGATGGAAAGCTTGGGATGAAGGGGGCCATTGCAAAGGCGCAGGAACTGGCAGAGCAGTATCCCGACAGCTTTATTCCCGGGCAGTTTGACAATCCTGCAAACGCGGCGGCCCACAGAAATACTACCGGTCCGGAGATTTGGGAGGACACAGACGGTGCGGTGGATGTGTTTGTTGCCGGCGTGGGCACCGGCGGTACGATCACCGGTGTGGGTGAATATTTGAAAGAACAAAAGCCCAGTGTTGAGGTGGTTGCTGTAGAGCCGGACGCCTCGCCTGTGTTGTCAGGCGGTACGCCAGGACCGCACAAGCTTCAGGGAATCGGTGCGGGATTTGTGCCGGCGGTGCTAAATACAACTGTGTATGATAAAATACTTCCTGTATCCTGGGAAGATGCTTTTACGGCAGCCAGGGCGATTGGCAGTGAAGAAGGGGTGCTTGTAGGGATTTCCTCCGGCGCGGCTCTTTGGGCGGCGATGGAACTTGGACGGCGCAGCGAATATGCGGACAAAACGATTGTAGTACTGCTGCCGGATACAGGAGAACGATACCTGTCCGGAGAGTTATTTGGAGAAGAATAAAGAATATCTTTTAAAAATAAAAAGCTATCGGATATCCGATAGCTTTTTATTTTTAATGATTGCGCAGAATGCGCAAATACAGATTTTCGTTTATATAGACATATACTTTGTACATTCCATAAGTGAATAGCCCCACTGCAAGTCCGTTTAAAATCCAAATACCTGACGCCCAAGGGGCAATGCTGGAATATGCCCCGCCCAGCAGCAGAGCAACAGCGCCGGTAACAGTAGTAAACAGTATGCGTTTTTGTACGCCGTTTTCCAGACGGGAGATTTCAGAAGCGGCCTGTTCCTCTGTTCTATAAAAACGGCCAGCAAACGCAGAGATATGGGATAGAATTACGCGCCGCAGGATATACAGGCACAAAGCAAACGCAGCCATCCCTAAGATTGCTTCTATCCCGGAAGAGACCATAATTTTGGGATACAGAGTCATAGCGAGCTTGACTCCCATAGCAAAGGACGCGGGTGTATAATGGTTGATGCCGCCTGTATAGTCCACGAGCCAAATTTCTGTGAGGATGGAGCATACACTAAGGAGTATACAAAGAACGATTCCCCACACTGCCTGCTTTTTGCAGTCCTTTTTTAGATAGACAAAGACGGAAATAAGAAATGCCGCCGCAAATATATTCGGAATGATATTCACATAATCCACGTACATGGAGAAACAAAGTCCGCATGCAATGGTTGCCAAAATCAGCACAATCCGCATTTTTTTTGCGGTAAGATAGCCTTTATCCGGCAAAACCTCATCGGTATACTTCTGCCAAAGGGCGCCGGTCAGCACGGTGTCGGCGCAGATCCCTTTCATATACCGCCGAAAACGCAGCAGCCAAGGAATGCTCATCGCAAGCCCAACGATCCAGGAAAAGATATATATAACACCAATATACTGCGCCCAGTTTACCCCTGGCACTCCCACATAATCGCTAACAAAAATGCTTGGGATAAGCGGTAAAACAGATCCGGCGGCGCGGATAAAAAACGCTACATATGTGAGAATTTGCAGTGCCCTTACGCTGGAGTATTTTTGCGTCTTTCCTCGCAGGGCGCCTCTGGAGGGAACCGCACCGGGGGACTCGGCGCCGGTACGCAGAGCGATATAGGAAAATCCGGCAAACAGATGAGACATAGCGGGAACAAACAAAATTGCACTTACAACCGCGCAGGAAAAGGCCATCAGCATGGTGTAGGAATCCGTATTGAAAGGCAAGGTGAAAACAATGCCAAATTGGGCCGCGCTTAAAATCGCCAGCTTTGCAAAGTAGTCCCGGGCGTCTCCCAG
This sequence comes from uncultured Eubacteriales bacterium, assembly GCA_910586545.1. Classification (GTDB taxonomy): domain Bacteria; phylum Bacillota; class Clostridia; order Oscillospirales; family CAG-272; genus Avispirillum. Next base: position 52,086 of record CAJUIQ010000008.1, on the reverse strand, counting down.
ATGATCGGTGACCTCCGCAGCTTTAGACAGACCGTGCATGATCATGAGCAGACCGATAAAATCTGGCAGGATATCAACAATGTTGATCATCGGGTTGCACAGAAAGATCATGCCTGTGCCAATCCACGAAAGGCCGAGGGCCTCTTTTTTTGATTTATGCGTTTTCATCTTTAATTGTACCTGCTCCGCAGCATTTTTTATACTTCTTGCCGCTGCCGCAAGGACAGGGATCGTTACGACCTACTTTTTCAGCAGCTTTTTTTACCACAGGCTTTTTCTTTAGTGTTCCGTCCCCAGCTCCGACAAATCCGGCGGAGACTGGTTGAATGATCTGTTCCCGCTTCATTGTCTGAGGACGGGGCATAACGGAGAGCAGCATACGAACGGTGTCGTCCCGGATCATAGTGACCATCTCATCAAAGAGATCGGCGCCAGCAATTCGGTATTCGCTAATCGGGTTACGCTGTGCATAGGCCTGCAGTCCAATGGAGTCCATCAGAGAATCCATCGCTTCCAGATGATCCATCCACTTGGAATCTACGTTCCGCAACAGTACCACACGTTCCACTTCCCGGAAGGTTTCTTCACCAAAGAGATTCTGCTCCTTTTCTTCATAGAGTTTCATGGCTCTGTCCATCAGCTGAGAACGAATTTCGTCCCGGGCTTGTTTGACATTCCCGGTAAGTTCACTAAAGTCGCTGTCCTGGCAGAGAAGCCCCATATATTTATTCTTGAGGGAAGCGATATCCCAGAGCGCCATATCGTCTTCATGCAGGAATTGGGAGATGGAATCGGAAATGGTAGATTGGATCATTGCAAGCATTTTATCACGCATGGAACCGCCTTCCAGAACTTCCTGCCGCTGCTGATAAATAACCTTACGCTGCTGATTCATTACGTCGTCATAAGACAGCACGTTCTTTCTGCGGTCAAAGTTTTGGTCTTCCAGCCGCTTTTGCGCGCTTTCAATAGAGTTGGAGAGGATCCGGGCGTCAATAGGATCGTCTTCGGTAATTCCCAGACGAGAAACCATCCCGAGAATACGATCACTGCCAAACAGACGCATCAGGTCGTCTTCCAGCGACAAATAGAAGCGGGATTCACCCGGGTCCCCTTGCCGTCCGCTTCGACCACGGAGCTGGTTATCAATACGACGTGCGTCATGCCGTTCCGTACCGATGACAAACAATCCGCCGGCTTCGATGACTTTTTCAGCCTCCGGCCGAATTTCTTCCTTATATTTATCATAGAGTGCACGGTAATGCTCTCTTGCTTCTATCACCTCATCCGATACAGACTGAGAAGAGCCGGTGGCCAGCATAATAATCTCTTCTTCATAGCCTTCCTTGCGCATTTGCTGCTTGGCAAGAAATTCCGCGTTGCCCCCCAGCATAATATCCGTACCACGACCTGCCATGTTGGTAGAAATTGTAACTGCCCCAAGCTTACCTGCCTGCGCTACAATTTCCGCTTCTTTTTCATGATATTTTGCGTTCAGCACGTTGTGGGGGATTCCGGCAGATTTCAGCTTTTTGGAGAGCATTTCCGATTTTTCTACAGAAACGGTACCTACCAGAACAGGCTGGCCTTTTTCATGGCACTGAATAATTTGGCGGATTACGGCCTTGTCCTTACCTGCCACAGTAGTATACACCACGTCGCTGTGGTCAACCCGGATCATCGGTTTGTTGGTGGGAACTTCTACTACGTCCAGATTGTAAATTTCCCGGAACTCGTTTTCCTCAGACAGGGCGGTACCGGTCATACCGGACAGCTTGTTGTACATTCTAAAATAATTCTGGAAGGTGATGGTGGCAATGGTACGGTTTTCCCGCTGGATCTCTACCCCTTCTTTCGCTTCGATAGCCTGGTGCAGCCCGTCGGAGTATCGGCGTCCCGGCATGATACGTCCGGTAAAGCTGTCAACAATCATGACTTCATTATTGTTGATAACGTAGTCTGTATCCCGCTTCATAATACCATGAGCGCGGATGGCCTGGTAGATATGGTGGGAGATATCTGCATTCTCTGGATCGGAAAGGTTTTCAATCCCGAAAAATGCTTCCGATTTTTTAATACCGTTTGCGGTGAGCGTACAGGAGCGGGCTTTTTCATCTACGATATAGTCCTGTTCTACCTGGTCGTTTTCTACCTTGGCGTCCAACTCCTTGATTACAAATTTGGACATGGTGCGAGCCAGGGCCTCGGCGCGTTTATACAGGTCGTCCGTTTTTGTGCCGTGGCCGGATATAATCAGAGGGGTACGAGCTTCATCGATGAGAATGGAGTCCACCTCGTCTACGATGGCAAAGAAGTGTCCCCGCTGTGCCTGGCCTTCCTTATAGGTAGCCATGTTGTCCCGCAGGTAGTCAAACCCAAATTCGTTGTTGGTGCCGTAGGTAATGTCGCAATTATAGGCAGCTTGCTTTTCTTCCTTTGTCTGATCGTGAATAATCAGGCCGGTGGTCAGTCCCAAAAATTCATGGATACGCCCCATTTCCTCCTGGCCCATTTTTGCTAAGTATTCATTGACGGTGACTACGTGTACCCCTTTGCCCGCCAGGGCGTTCAAATAAGAGGGAAGTACTGCTACAAGGGTCTTACCCTCACCAGTTTTCATTTCCGCGACTCTGCCTTGATGGAGCAGAATACCGCACATGAGCTGGACACGGAAGGGCCTTTTTCCCAGCACACGTTCGGCTGCTTCCCGCACCAGAGCGTAGGCATCTGGAAGAATATCGTCCAGCGTCTGACCATTTTGAAGCGCCTCCCGCAGCTGGTCGGTGGTGGCGCGCATTTCTTCATCGGACATTGCTTTATATTTCGGTGCGAGAGATTCTATTTTATCTACAATAGGAACAATTTTTTTGATTTGATGGTCACTGTAAGTACCAAATATTTTTGTCATGAGACCCATGTTTCAAACACACTTTCTTTTACCGGCGCGCAGGACCCGGCGGGTTCAGAAATCTGAATTTGCAGCAACCGCCGCATTTCTGTCAACCAATTTAAAAATGTACAATAATTATAATTATTGTACAACAACTATGCCTGAATGTAAAGAAAAAAATGAAAATTTACAGTGCGGACTATGGACAAAAGATATGCGGAATGCTATAATTTTTCTAAAGCAAATTATGAAGACAGGAAAAAATACAATGCATATCAATATTGTTTTAGTAGAACCGGAAATCCCGCAAAATACTGGAAACATTGCCCGTACCTGCGCGGCCACCGGCGCGTCGCTTCATTTGGTGGAGCCGCTGGGATTTCGGATTGACGATGCAAAGCTGAAGCGCGCGGGACTGGACTATTGGCACAGCTTGGACATCCATTATTATAAAGGGCTGGCGGATTTTTTTGAAAAGCATCCGGGTGCGGATTTTTTCTGTTTTTCTACAAAGGCAGAAAAAGATTATACGCAGATTGCCTATCCGGACGAGGTGTATCTATTATTTGGAAAAGAGACAAAGGGACTGCCGGAAGACTTTTTGCAGCAGCATTACGGACGTTGCGTGCGCCTTCCTATGCGGGAGGGACTGCGCAGTTTAAATTTGTCTAACGCTGTGGCTATTGGCGTTTACGAAGTGCTGCGTCAGAAAAATTTTGAGGGACTGCAATGTGTTGGGGCAATTCCGGTGGATGAAAAATAAATTTGGTATATAAGGGGAAAAAGGTATGAAAATTTTATTTCAGGGTGATTCCATAACAGACGGAGGACGGGATCGAAGCGACTGCCATCATTTAGGCGGCGGATATGCATATTATGCGGCAAGAGAAATTCAAAGCCGACATCCGTATTTAGAACTGGAATTTATAAATTATGGACTCAGCGGCAGACAAACCGGCGATTTGGTGGCTTGCTGGAAAGAACAGTGTATAGATTTGCAGCCGGATTTTGTATCTGTTTTGATCGGCGTCAATGACACTTGGCATCGGGCTGAGACGAAAGAATGGCTTCCAAACGCAAAGTTCGAAGAAAATTATCAGTTTATTTTGGAAGAAATTAAAAGAAAGACAAACGCCAAAATTTTGATGATGGAGCAATTTCTGCTGCCGGCACAGGATAAGGATTTTTTCCGGGAAGATGTGTTTCCTAAAATACTGATTACCCGCAAGCTGGCGCGGCAGTATGCGGACGCGTTTATCCCTCTGGACGGTATTTTTGCTGCTGCATGTGTGGAGCGGGACGCACAATACTGGTCGGAGGATGGAGTACATCCCACGGTGAACAGCTGCAAGCTGATGGGAACATTGTATGCCAATGCGTTTGACCATATATATTATAAAAAATGATAAACAAAGCTCCCCATTCGGGGAGCTTTGCTCGTCTTGGAATGTTAAATCTCGCCCTCTTTTTCATAGGCAATCTCGCCATCTTGCAGAACAGCCCGCACTCGGTCACCTTCCTGGATTCTGCCGGATAGCATTTCTTCTGAGAAGCTGTCTTCCACTTTCCGAACGATGGCTCGGCGCAGCGGTCTTGCTCCGTATACCGGATCAAAGCCTTCTTTCGCCAGCATCGCAGCAACCGCATCGTCAAAGGTGATATGAATGCCTTGGGCGCCGATACGTGCCGCAACCTCCTCAAGCATCAGACCGGCAATCTTTTGAATATCTGTGTCTGTCAGCTTGTTGAAGATTACAATTTCATCTACACGGTTTAAGAATTCCGGCCGGAAGGTCCGTTTCAGAGCATCCATTACATCCCGGCGCATATCCGCATCACCATTGTCTTTATCCGGCGCAAAGCCTAGCTTTTTGGGTTCGACGATGCTGCCTGCGCCTACATTAGACGTCATGATAATAACGGTATTTTTAAAATCTACCCGTCTGCCTTGGGCATCTGTGAGGATACCATCCTCCAAAATCTGCAGCAGAATGTTGAATACGTCGGGATGCGCCTTCTCGATTTCGTCAAATAAAACGACAGAATAGGGATGACGGCGAATTTTTTCTGTTAGCTGTCCCCCTTCATCGTATCCCACATATCCAGGAGGAGAACCGATCATTTTGGAAGTGCTGTGCTTTTCCATATATTCGGACATGTCTACGCGGATCATAGCGTTTTCGTTACCGAACATTACATCTGCCAACGCTTTGGTCAGCTCTGTCTTTCCTACCCCTGTAGGGCCTAGGAAGATAAAGGATCCTACAGGCCTGTTCGGATCTTTCAATCCGGTCCGGCCTCGACGGATTGCTTTAGCGACAGCATCCACAGCTGCGTCTTGGCCAATGATCCGTTCTCGAAGGAGCTGATCCAAGTGCAGCATTCGTTCGCTTTCTTCTCCAGCCAACTTCTTCACAGGAATTCCGGTCCAGGATGTAATAATATCCTCAATATCACTGCGTCCCACTACCGCATCTGTGGTTTGCGTAGGATCTTTTCGCATAGAGTCCATTTGTTCCTGTAGTGTTTTCTCGCTGTCCCGCAGCTTTGCGGCGCGTTCATAGTCTTCACCCAGAATTGCTTCTTCCTTTTCAGCGGTGACGCTGCGCAGCTTTTCCTCCAGCTCCTTCGCCTCAGGCGTCGGTGTAAAACCTTTAATCCGCAGACGGGAGGCCGCCTCATCGATTAGGTCGATGGCTTTGTCCGGCAAAAAACGATCCCCGATATACCGTACAGACAATTGCACGGCCGCTTCAATGGCGTCGTCAGAGATTTTCAGCTTGTGGTGCGCTTCGTATTTATCCCGCAGCCCCATGAGAATCTGAACAGCCTCCTCCGGAGTAGGCTCTCCTACCATGACAGACTGGAATCGGCGCTCCAAAGCTGCATCTTTTTCGATGTGCTTGCGGTATTCGTCAATGGTCGTGGCGCCGATCAGCTGCATTGCGCCCCGGGCCAATGCAGGTTTAATAATATTCGCCGCATCCACGGCGCCTTCTGCGCCGCCGGCGCCGATAATAGTATGAATTTCATCCACAAAGAGGATGATCCGTGGATCCTTAGCCACCTCTTCCATAACGCCTTTCATCCGTTCCTCAAATTCGCCGCGGTATTTTGCTCCGGCTACCATAGAGGAGATATCCAGGGTTACAATTATTTTGTCCCGCAGGTTTTCTGGAACCGTGCCATCGGCAATTTGCTGGGCTAAACCTTCTACCACCGCGGTTTTACCAACGCCGGGTTCCCCAATGAGACAGGGATTATTTTTTGTTCTTCTAGACAGAATTTGAATAACGCGTTCCGTTTCATTATCTCGTCCGATGATTGGATCAATACGGCCTTCCTTGGCTAATTTGCACAGATTCGTACCGTATTTGGACAAAGTGGGGGCGCCGGGAACAGTGTCTTTTTCTGCCTTTGCAGTAGACTTTTGAGACATTTCTCCCCGTTCCTCTTCAAAGCTTGCGCCGAAATAATCAAACAAATCGTTTTTTATATCGGAGACAGACGCATTTTGTGCCCGAATCAGCTTGTTGGCAAAGCTTTCTGTTTCGCTGATGATTGCAAGCAGCAGATGCTCCGTACCAATATAGTTATGAGACATTCGAGCAGAGGCAAAGGCGCTTTCCTCAATGACCTTTTTTGTCATTGGCGTCATATCAGCCGAAGATACGGAGGAAGGGGAACCAGTTCCTACAGAGGAGGCAATCAATTCTTTTGTAGACTCGGCGCTTACCCCCCGTTCCGTAAGGATTCGGCAGGCGATGCTGTCTTTGGTCAGCAAAAGTCCCATAAGGATATGCTCCGTACCTACGTAGGTGTGCCCCATCTCCTGGGCGGTGGCAAGGGCTTGGGTCAGAGCGTGCTGTGCTTTTTGTGTAAATCTATTGCTCATAATCAAAAATCCTTTTCCTGTTTATTTTATTGCTGGCTGCATACTTGTCCGAAGCATTTGGGCCCGCAGCTTATCGCGTTGGGGTGCGGAAAGCGTTTTTTCAGCCTGCATAGTGAGCGTTGCGGGCATACAACGAATCAGCAGTGTATCCAACTGCGAATAGGTTGTTTCATCACAGATACCCATTGCGATACCCATACGTACGTCGGCGTAAAGTCGGTATAATTCTTCTGTGTCGACCATATATGCGCTGCGCATCGTTCCAAGCGCGCGCATCACCCGATCCCGCAGGGCGTCTTCATTATTTTCCAGAAGCTGTTTTCGTGTCTCCCGTTCCGCACGGGCGATACTGCCCACTGCTTCTCGCAGGTTGCTTAAAATTTCTTCCTCAGTGACGCCTTGCGTCACGCAGTTTGAAAATTGATACAGGCATCCTTTGGCTGCGCTTCCTTCTCCGGTTGTTCCACGGACGGTAAGTCCGATTTTGGACAGTTGTCCCTGAATACTTTTTATTCTGCCGGTAATGGTTAGAGCAGGCAAAAACAGCATTACGGAGATCCGCAGTCCTGTGCCAAGATTGGTAGGACAGTGGGTAAGGTAACCCAGTTCCTCATCAAAGGCGATCTGGAGGGACGCGTCAATAGCGGTATCTGCTTCTCTGGCGGCAGTTAAAGCGCCATGGGGATCAAAGCCGCTGCGAATACACTGAATCCGCAAATGATCCTCCTCGCAGATCATAACATACACCTGCTTTTTTTCATTTTCTATTACTGCACAAGGCGTATTCTTCCTTGCAAATTCCGGACTTACCAGATGTTTTTCCACAAGAGATTGTTTTTCGATATCCTCTACCTTGGTAAAGTCCACAAAGGTATATCCTTCTTTTTCGGCGAGTGCCAATTTTGCTTTTTCTATAATCTCCTTTGCCCCCGCCTCGCTTAGACGCGGTTCAAAAGGATAATCTACTAAATTACGGGCCAGACGCACCCGAGTGGATACAAACACATCTTCGTCCGGTCCTTCTGTTTCATACCAAAGCATATTTATCTGTCCTTTCTCTTTGCATTATTGTCCCCGCAGCGCACGAATTTGATCCCGCAGCTTTGCCGCTTCCTCATACGCTTCTGTTTCAATTGCCTGTTTCAGTTCTTTCTCCAGGGAAGCCAGCTTTTCCATAGCCGAGCGTTTGGCCTGAAATTTTTCTGGCGCACGGCCTCTATGGACTGCTGTTCCGTGAAGTCGCTTTAATGTAGGAGCCAGTTCTTCTCGAAAAGAGGTGTAGCATGCAGGGCATCCCACCTTACCGTTTTCTGCCAGCTGCCGGAAGGTGGCTCCGCATAGGGAGCACTTTTTTTCTTCTTTTCGGGGCTGTATTTTTTGCGGGATACCGGAGAAGAGGCTGCCCAGAAGATTTCCTCCAAAGGGATCTGCAAACAGATTTCCGGTTTCTTTTTCCATTGCCGCCGCGCAGTCGCCGCATAAGGCATATTTTGTTTCTTTTCCATTGATATTTTCTCTGTAAAATACAGTAGCTTCTTTTGCGTTACATTTTGTACATTTCATTTTCTGTTCCTTTCTATATTTTCCATATAAAGTTTTATGCCGTAGGAGACGGCGTACGCTGCTTTGTTTATCTTACTGCATAAGCGTCATGAGAACATGCCGCAATATGTCGGCGCGAACCATATTTCTGCCGGCAGGCTGTATACGGTCCAACGCAGAGGTGCACATGGCGGCGGTAATAATAGATGCCTCCCGCTCAGATATAATTTGATTGTCCCGCAGGTTGCGGATGTAAGCCCGGGCTTCTTCTTCAGAAACACTGTCGCCCATAGCGTGGAAAAAATGGGTCAAGTACCCGTTTTTAGACATGGGCGCCCGTACAATGCGGATATATCCGCCACCGCCGCGCCGACTTTCCGTAATATATCCTTTCTGGGGTGTGAAGCGAGAAGAAATTACATAACTCACCTGACTGGGTACGCATCCCAACTTTGCGGCCAAATCATTGCGCTGCACACTTGCCGTACCGTCTCCTTCTTCAATCATTTCTTCAATAAGCTTTGCGATATGTTCAGATAAAAGCATAATTCTGGCCTTTCTACACTGCTGTATTCATGTGAAAAGGTATTTTCCACCTTTTTTATTTTCTGATAACAGTATATACAAAAGGTCAGGAAAAGTCAAAGTCAAAGAAAGTCAAATAATTGTAATGCCCGCAAATGGCGTGTAAAAAAACTGATATTTTCTTAATTTTTCTTATGTTTTCTCTCTTTTTTGTATTGCTCTCTTAGTTTTGCTGTATCCTCCTGCTCCTTTGTACTTGTTTGTAATTGCTTACTTCATAAGAGTGCTTTCCAACAAAGGGGGGAGATTTTTTACAATTTCCAGAGGAGAGTATTGGTTGATTTATTGCTTTTTTGTAGTATAATTTATATAATGAAAAAAATCAGCGGTGCAACATAGGGAAAGGCAAATTTATTATGTACAAACTCTTGATTGTGGACGATGAAGAAATGATCCGGCGCTTGATCGCCAAGTATGCTGTATTTGAGGGACATACCGTAGCGGAAGCCGCTGACGGAATGCAGGCGGTGCAAATGTGCAAGGAAGAAAAATTTGATCTGATGATCTGTGATATTATGATGCCGGAGCTGGATGGATTTTCTGCGTGCAGAGAAATTCGGAAGTTTTCAGATATTCCGATTATAATGCTGTCTGCCAGAGGGGAAGAGTATGATAAAATAAACGGTTTTGGACTGGGGATCGACGATTATGTAGTTAAGCCATTTTCTCCTAAGGAACTGATGCTACGGGTGGATGCCGTACTCCATCGATATCATACGGCCGGCGCCGCACGTAAGGAAGCGTCGAGCGGACAGATTTTTCAGCTTGAGGGACTGCGTATCGATTTAGCAGCCCGTATCGTGTATGTGGACGAAGCCCGGGTTGAACTTTCTCCCAAGGAATATGATCTGTTGTTTTATATGATTGAGAATAAAAATATTGCGCTGTCCAGGGAAAAGCTAATCACTCAGGTTTGGGGATATGATTATTATGGAGACGACCGCACCTTAGATACCCATATCAAGCTATTGCGCAAAAGTCTTGGTCCATATGCGAAGTTTATTGTAACCCTGAGAGGAGTTGGATACCGATTTGACACGGAATCGTAAAAGAAAACGGCGGCCTGAGGGTATGCGGGTCAAAATGTTTGGGTATCTGACGATTTTTACAATGATTGTTCTTGTGGTAATCTGGCTGCTGCAGGCGGTGTTTTTGAACGACATCTATCGGCAGACAAAAGCGCAGGAAATTAAAATTGCAACGCGAAAAGTTGCTGCTGCGGCGGATAAGACAAGCTTTGAAAAAAGCGTTTATGATATTGCGTCCCGATACAATACCTGTGTAAGCGTATATCAGATTTCCGGTAGCAGCGGAACGCTTTTGGTTGAGGCGCACACCCAGACGAATTGCATGATTCATTCATCCCTGATGACAGACACAACATTGAACACCGTGTATGCAGAGGCGCTGAAAGAAAAAATGTATACGTCTATTTACCAATTGGACGATATTCATACAAACTTTGAAAGCATGCTTTGCGCGAAGCTGGTAGACAGCGACAGTGAAAAAGACAGCCTATTAATCATTTTAAACGCGGAGATTCAGCCTGTGAGCGCGACAGTGTCTACACTGCGGTTTCAGCTAATCATGATTACGGGGATTTTGCTGGTAGTTTCCGCAGTAATGGCGTATGTGATTTCCAGCAAAATGACCAGTCCTGTGGCTTCTATGAACCGCGAGGCGAAGAAACTGGCACTTGGAAATTATAATGTAAATTTCCAGGGGGGAGAATTTCGGGAAACGGCAGAGCTTGGCACAACCCTTAACTATGCGGCCGGGGAGCTATCCAAGCTGGATGCACTGCAAAAGGAGTTGATTGCAAATATTTCCCATGATTTGCGCACCCCCCTTACCATGATATCCGGCTACAGTGAAGTGATGCGGGACATTCCAGGAGAGGTCACACCGGAGAATATGCAGATTATCATTGATGAGACGCGGCGGCTTTCTTCTCTGGTAAACGATATGCTGGATCTTTCCAGAATTACATCCGGCAGTCGTGGGCCCAACAAAACGCTGTTCTCGCTGACCCAGTGTGTGCGGGATACGATAGAACGGTTTTCCCATCTACGAGAGGGAGACGGATACAGTTTTTCTTTTGTGGCGGATGAGGAAATTTATGTTGAAGCAGACCAGGTGTTGATTTTGCAGGTGCTGTATAATTTAATCTGCAATGCGGTGAATTATACCGGCGTGGACAAGCATGTGATTGTGCAGCAAACCCGCAGCGGACAGACTTGCCGGATTTCCGTAACGGACACAGGAGAGGGAATCGACAAAGAAAAACTACCGCTTATTTGGGATCGGTATTATAAGGCCAGTGACTTTCATAAGCGTGGGGTTGCAGGCACAGGGCTTGGACTATCTATTGTAAAAAACGCCCTTTTGCTCCATGGCGCGCCTTTTGGAGTGTCCAGCAAAAAGGGAGAGGGCAGTACCTTTTGGTTTGAACTACAGGCGGTACAGAATCCGGAAAGCGGAGAATAAAAAAGCAGTCGTTTCAGCGGACTGAAACGGCTGCTTTTCCTGAAAATATTACAGCTCTCCTAAAAAGGCTAGCACTCCGTTGGCAACGCCTTGGGCAAACAGTTCCGGCTGATTTGCCATGAGCGACGCCTCGTACGCATTGGTGATAAAGCCAAGCTCAATAAGTGTGGCGGGCATTCTTGTGCGTCGAAGCACATAAAGCGTGGGACGGGCAAATACACCCCGGTTGGGCAGGCCGGTATTGATTGCTAGCTGTGTGAGAATATTTTCCGCCAGTGTTTCTGCTGTGGTCCCTAACTGGTATACATATGCTTCCGAGCCGGAAGCGGTGGGAATTTCCGATGCGTTTGCATGTAGGCTGATAAAGTAATCCGCACCCCATGCGTTGGCATCGTTGACCCGCGCTGCCAGAGAAGATGCGTTGGAGGTGCCAAGCTGCGTTTCAGGAGTGGGACGAGACAGCCGGACGTCCTGCCCGGCGGCCCGGAGAATTTCTGCGGTGCGCACGCCGATTTCAAAGACAAGATCCTGTTCTCTGTACCCATTTCCTTCGGCGCCTGAGTTGGGATTTACAGGATTGTGACCTTGGTCTATGTAGATTTTTGCCATTTCTATAACCATGCCTTTCCAAAAGAATTATGACGGTGCGGCCTAAGGCCGCATCTCCTACATAAATAAGAGGCCGGCGGGAGATACCCATGCTTCTTTGATACAGTATATGCAAAAAGAGGAGGACGCGACATGAAAGATTTGCAGAAGCTTCTCAGTCGAGTGCGGTTGGCGGTGGAGCGATATGATATGATACAGGATGGAGATCGGATTGCCGTAGGAGTGTCCGGCGGGAAGGATTCTCTGGCGCTTTTGTGCGCACTGGCGGAACTACGCCGATTTTTGCCCCGGCAGTTTTCCCTTTGCGCAGTAATGGTGGACATGGGATTTGAAAAATCCGACCGGATTCAGACGCAAAAAAGCGACCATCGAGAGATTGCCGAGCTTTGCCGCCGCCTGCATGTGCCGTATGTGATAAAGGAAACGGAGACGGCAAAAATTATTTTTGACGTTCGCCGTGAGTCCAATCCATGCTCTCTGTGTGCAAGGATGCGCAGAGGAGTACTCCACGATTTGGCGTTGGAGCAGGGATGTAACAAGATTGCTCTGGGGCACCATTATAACGATGCGGCGGAGACATTTATGCTGAATCTGTTTTTTGAGGGACGCGTGGGATGTTTTTCTCCGGTGACCTATTTGTCCAGAAAGGACATCACTATGATTCGTCCCCTAGTACTTACCGAAGAAAAAGAAATTAAACGGTTTGTGCGGGCAGCGGCGCTTCCTGTAGAGGCAAGTCCCTGTCCGGCGGACAAGCATTCCCAGCGGGAATACATAAAGGAATACTTGCGTGCCTTTGATATACAGCATCGGGGGCTGTATCGACGGATTGTGGGCGCTATGGAGCGAGGGCATATCGACGGATGGACGGATAACTAACAGGCGAAAGATATTTTTCCATACATTCAAAAAGAGGGGGATGCTTCCCCCTCTTTTTACAGCAACACGCCTGTGTCACTGTGTACAATTTCTGTTTTTGCACCGCCGATTTCCTGCGCCAACTGTGCAAGCCGCTTGCATACCGGTTGTTCCGTATAAAAATGGCCCGCAGTGATGATATTGATGCCTGAATCTGCCCCATCCAGGCATAGATTGTATCCGCATTCTCCGGTTATAATGGTGTCTGCTCCGACGGCCAGCGCCGGAAATACCAGATCGCCGCCGCTGCCGCCGCATACGGCTACTTGCTTTACCGGACGGCACAGGTATGCATGTACTGCTGGCGCCTGCAGTGCTGTTTTTACATGGGCTGCAAAGGCATTCCCGTCAGAAATATCTGTTGTACCGATGCGCCCAAGAGCAGGACTTTCGCTGTCTCCAAATTCCCTGAACGGTCCCCTAAGATCCAGGGCAGCGGCGAGGCAATCATTTACGCCGCCTGCGCCCGCATCCAGCCGGGTGTGAAGGGACAGTACGGTAATATTATTTTGCAGTGCGGTGATTACACGTTCTCCGGTGGCGGTAGAGGGGACGAGCGATTTAGGCCCTTTAAATAAAAGCGGATGATGGGTGAGTACCGTATCAAAATTTTGGGCAATGGCCATGCGCAAGACCTTGCTGGTGGCATCTAACGCCACCAGAACTTTTTTTACCTGAGCACACGGATCGGTACAGCACATCAAACCGTCGTTGTCCCAGGAACAGGACAGTGTCTTCGGATACAGCGCATCCAGTGCGTCAGAAAATTCCAGTACGTTCATAATCGACACCTTTCACTTTCGCAATTTGTAATAATTCTTCCAGCAGATTCCGGGATTTTTCCGTATCTGCTCCACCCTCCATTTTCCCGGCATATTCCCGCTGGATTTTTCGGATATACTTTTGAAGCAAGGGAGCAAAAAGCACATCTGATGTTCCGCGCAACAGAATTTGTTTGCCAAGCAGCAGTTCCGCCGGTGTATAGAAATGGGGCGCGCCGTCATATCGGGCTGCAATGCACTGATACAGTTTGTCCTTTGAGCAGGCGATACGTTCTTCACATACAGCAAATCCGTTGTCGGCAAGATATTTGCGTAGTTCCTCGACAGCAGACATGGGCTGGAGGACCAGCTGTATATTGCTGTTTCGTATGTAGGCGTTCTCCGACAGAATTCGAGAAATCAACTCTCCTCCCATTCCGCAGATAACAATATCAGTAACATGCAGCTCGGTAAGAGGAATCCCTTTCATGCCGTCGGTGCAAAAAAAGTGGATGCTGTCTTCTACGCCATATTTTTTGGCGTTGACTACAGCGCAGCTCAACGGTCCCGGCCGCAGATCTGCGGCGGCGGCCGAAGAAATCTTTCCTTCCATCAATAGGGTAATGGGAAGATAGCCGTGGTCCGTACCGATATCTGCGACTACGGCTCCGTCACGTACAAGGGAAGCAGCTGCTGCTATGCGGCTGTCTAGAGGCGGCTTTTGTTTTTTTGTCATATTGAAAACTCCAAAATTGTGCAAATAGGGCGGCAGATGCTCCGCCGCCCCATTTTTCTGACTATAAATACAGTCTTTTATGCTTGCTTTTCTGTTAAATACTTGTTGATTTTTTCAACAAGTGCATCCGGATCTGTTCCATGAACGGAGCAGGCGTCTTCAATGCTTTCTCCTCTGGAATGAGGACATCCCAGGCAATGCATACCGATTTCTAAGAAGAACTGTGCTGTTTCAATATCGTAATCCAGAATTTCTCCAATTACCGTTTCTCTTGTAACTTCCATGTTTGTATATCCTTTCTTTTTCTTTATATTTTCAAAAATTTGCACACATATGCATATTTAGTTTGCTTTTTTTATAAGTTCTGTTTTTTCCGGATCGGGAGCGCTTACTTTTTTAATATTCGCGCCCAAGCTGCGCAGCTTGCCGACCACATCATCGTATCCCCGCTCAATCAAATGAATATCGGAAATTTCGGTTGTCCCTTCTGCTACGAGTCCTGCGATAACCATAGCGACGCCTGCGCGCAGGTCTACAGCAATAACAGGTGCGCCGCTAAGCAATTTGCCGCCTTCGATTACGGCAGTTCGGCCATCAACTTTGATGGTAGCGCCCATTTTAATCAGTTCTTCCACATAACGGAAACGCTTTTCATAAACCCCTTCTGATACATAGCTTACCCCGTTTGCGAGGCATAAAAGCACGGCCATTTGGGGCTGCATATCTGTGGGAAAACCAGGGTAAGGATGGGTTTTTAGGTTGGCTTTTTGAATGATCGGCCGTCCTGTGACAACAACGGCATCGTCAAACTCGTCTACAATTGCGCCTGCTTCCTCCAACTTCGCGGAAACAGACTCCAAGTGCTTAGGAATTACATTGGTAACTTTTACACAGCCACCGGTAGCGGCTGCGGCTACCATAAAGGTGCCGGCTTCAATCATATCGGGAATGATAGCGTAACTACAACCGTGCAGCTTGTTCACCCCTTTAATTTTGATCATGTCTGTGCCGGCGCCGGTGATTTTCGCGCCGCATGTATTCAAAAAGTTTGCAAGGTCTACGATATGCGGTTCTCTTGCGGCGTTATCAATAACAGTAGTGCCTTCCGCCAAAACTGCCGCTAGCATGACATTTATAGTGGCTCCAACTGTAACTACGTCAAAGAAAATATTGGCGCCCACAGGCCCATTTTCGGTGGAGACATCTATATGCCCGCTTTCAGTATTGACCGCACAGCCCAGCGACTCGAATCCTTTGATGTGCTGGTCAATGGGTCTGCCGCCGAAGTCACACCCGCCGGGATAAGCGACATGGGCTTTTCCAAATCGGCCTAATTCTGATCCGAGAAGGTAATAAGACGCCCGGATTTTCTGCACCTGCTCAACCTTAGAAGTGCCTTGCCGTACTCCTGTACAGTCAATTTCTACTGTACTTTTATTAATTGTCCGCACCGATGCGCCCATATCCCGTAGAATATCCAAAGAAAGGGACACATCGCGCACGTTGGGTATATTTTCAATAATACACTTATCTTCTACCAGAACGCATGCATAAATAATGGGGAGCGCTGCATTTTTCATGCCGGTGACTTCCACGGTTCCCCGCAGCGGTACTCCTCCGTTTATAATAATTCTATCCATTAAAGGTAAATTCCTTTCGTGAAAGCCCCGGGGGCTCTTTTTCGGCACTGGACCGATCCTGTTTGCAGCAGCGACGCCGCATTTTTTTCAGATTATAGATTATATAGTAAATGTGCGTATTAGCAAAATTTATTCATCATTAAGTATACCAGAAAAGCCCATAAAAGGGAAGGGCTTTTCCTGATATTTTACAATCTAACTTTATTGTTGTGCATACAGCATTGAATATGCAGAGACAATCTATATAAAAATATGTAAAATGCACAAAAAAGAAGTAAATCGGCCAAGCGCTCTTCAATAGACAGTTTATGTTGTACCGTACCGAAATGTGCTGTGCATTTTACAAAATCTGACTGCAAATGGATAGAAGAAATTTTGTTTTTGTCGAATAAACTATTTGTCCAGGTAATAGGAGACTGCCAGATCTACTACCATGCCATAACTGACGGATCCGGCCGTTCCCTGACTTTGGAGGTAAGCGTCGTTTACTGTGTCGGACACAGTGGCAGCGGCATTGTTCCGATATTTTTCAAAGAAAACGCTGTAAGCGGAAAGCTCCCTTTGGGCGGCGTTCCCCAGAGCAGAAGCCGCTTGTTCGTGCAAGTCTGGGTCTGCCTGGTATAGGGCGGAGGATAGATAACTGTACATGGAAAGATATCCACTGTATTGCAGATAAGGTTCTTCTGATTCGGTGCATACCAGAAAGGCAATAAAGTTGGCTTCGTCTTCTCTGGCAATTCCTCGCTGATGCGCCAGCTCATGTGCCGCCGAATACGCGCATACATAATCGGGATAGTTTGTGTTTAGATTGGCTTCTCCTGTGTAGAAGGAGTATATGCCGGAAATATGGGTATAGGTCATTAAGGGACTGATGACCAATGGTTTAATATTGCTGTTCATGGGTGTAAGAAACGCGTGCTTTGCGTATAACGGCTGATACGCTTCACATAGTACATCCGATAATGTGAAAACATTCCAGGGCATGACAGAAGAACCGTCTGCCTGAAACGACACTTTTTCAGACGTCTCGTTTACATGATCGATGACGATGGCGATGGTGTCATACAGCTCCTGCGCTGTGACAGCCCGCTCCTCCAACTGCAGCTTAGCTGCCAGCGGTTCGCCGTGATATCCGGCGGAGAAGTTTAAAGCAAAAATCGTATTAGCGGCTGCCAGTATGGACAGCAGGCCGAAAAATTTACGGACAAAATACCGGCTCTCTCCTCGTATATTGCGAAATAACCGGATACAAAATAAAACAATTGGTACCGGGATAAAATATAATAAGGCTTCCGCAAGAGAAAAGGGAATCCAGTCGGTTGCTTTAGCCAGCAGAATACGTAGGAAGCCGCCGATATATCGATTATACAAATCGGCAAAAGCAGGGGAAAGGCGAAAAGCTATTCGCAAAGGAACAGAGCATAAAAACAGAATGAAAAGAATTAAAGCGGGGGTTGGGATATATTTTTGGATCCAGCGGCCAATTTTTTCTTTCATTATTGTAGTCATTCCTTATATCAAGATTTTAGACTGCACAAAGTGCAGTCGGCCGCGACAGCGGGTGGCAGCGGCAGAGCCGGTTCAAATTAGTCATCAATAGCCGCTCTGCGGCTATTATATCATGAATTTGGATTGCACGAAGCGCAGTCAGCCGCGCAGGCGGGTTGCGGCTATTATATCTTGAAAATACGTTTCAGCTTCTTTTTGTACAGCTTTTTCCAATATCTCCTGGTCAATGGGACAAATGGCGGCCATATCGTCCGGCAGAGGAGAATACAGAGAAATGGACCTGCCGCTCTGGGGATGGGGGAAAGACAGATGCGCCGCATGCAGCGCGTGACGGGATATGTCTGCGTTTGACCCGCCGTACATAGTATCTCCCGCAAGAGGACAGCCTATTGCGGAAAAATGTACCCGCAGCTGGTGGGTGCGCCCGGTAATGGGCGCTGCTAAAACTACCGTGTATATTTTGCTAGCGAACAGTACTCGGTAGAAGGTATGCGCGTCCTTTGCGCCGGTCTCACCGGGCGCGGCCACCCTGCGCATAATGATACTGTCGTTACATCGGCATACAGGCAGCCGAATTTCTCCGCACCGCTCTCTGGGCGTGCCGCAGAGAATGGCGATATATAATTTCCGAATATTTCCGCCAATCATATGTCGATACATTTGGGAGGCCGCCAGCCGGGTACGGGCGGTGAGCATAAGTCCGCTGGTGTCCCGATCCAGCCGGTTTACAGGCCGAAATACAAAGGGAGTGCCTGCATAGCGAAAAGCAAGGGCATTGGCTACTGTGTCCAGCCGATGACTGTAGGATGGATGGGCCGGCATGGCGGGAGGCTTGTCCACGGCGGTAAGATGCGCGTCCTCATAGGCAATTTTCAGTGGAAGATCTACCGGAACCATATAGGGACAAGTATCCTCCGGGCGATCTTCCACTCGAAGCTGCAGGCTGTCTCCTGCTTGCAGCACATACCGTACGGTAACAAACTTTCCGTTTACCGTGATGCCGTTGTCCATAAATTTCAATCGTTTCAGCATACCCCCGGAATAACCCAATTCCTCGCGCAGATATTCCCGTATCGTTTTTCCTGCAGCTGTTTCGTCAATTTGAATTGTCATGAGCCATCTCCTGGATTTTTTTACTGCCTAGAGGCCACAGCAACAGCGCGGCGATATATACGCCTGCGGCAAGGACAAGTATATTGCCTACCATAGTATATAAAGTATTCTCCGATATCATGTGCACTTCATCCAGAATATATCCTTCTACCAAAGGCGGCAGATGTTTTGTAACCTTACCAGTAGGTGTAATAATGGAAGAAATACCTGTATTCGCGGCGCGTACTACGTAGCGGCCCGTTTCTACCGCACGGAGCTTTGCGTGGGCGTTGTGCTCGTATACCGCCGCAGAATCTTCAAACCAGGAATCGTTCGTAGAAATACAGAGCAGATTTGCGCCGGCCCGTACACTATCCAAAATCAAAGATTCGTAGATGGAATCAAAGCAGATTACAGATCCGGCTTTTCCCCACGCCGTATCAAACAATTCCGGCCTAGTGCCGGGTGTGACGTCGTCGTTCAGGGCAGACAACTGAGACAGGGGTGGAATGAGAAACATCACCACATCCCGCATGGGCACAAATTCCCCAAATGGAACCAGACGGCGCTTCTTATAAAATGTGTCACCCATACCCGTATCCGGATCTACCTTACCGATTACATTGTATAGGTTCTGCTCTTTGTCCTGAATAAAGAAACCTGCCAAAATCGGAACGCCTGCCTCATCTGCCAGACCAGTAAGATATTCGTCCAGCCGTCCGCCGGCACTGTATACATAAGGCAGAGCGGTTTCCGGCCATAGAATCAGGTCGGCGCCGTCTGCCGCTGCCTCCAGTGTCAAATTCTCATGCACGTCCAGGGTGCTGTTTGTTTTGTTGTCCCATTTTTCCGATGAGTCAATGTTTCCCTGGATGGCTGCTACGGTAATCGTCTCTCCGCGAGGCTGATACAGACTGCATCGGAGCAGGCCGTACACCAGGTTCCCTCCCAGTACACACATAGCTGCAGCAACAAGGGCAGCTCCCCGCCGTAGGAAACACTTTTTCCAATAATATATGGCACAGGCCAGCAGGGAAGCACAAGAAATGATCAGAAAGCTCACAGTATAGGACCCGAACAGAGACGCGCTTTGAAACAAGGGAAGCCATCCGGTTTGGGTTAGGGCTAGTTTCCCCCAGGGCACGCCTGCCCATGTAAGCGTTTGGAGCCATTCAAAAAAGATCCAAAGGCTGGCCGCGCCAAGGGACAAAATAAGACTGCGGCCCCGAGTTTTGAATTTGACGGAAAGAATGTGTATAAAAAGAAATACAAAAGCAGAAAACACCCCCTGCAAAAGGGGAAGTCCAAACCAGGCCACCAATATAACGGCAAGAGAACCCCATTTATCCAACCCGGCAAAATCCAGGGGATACAGTTCGACGAACCAATAAAAAACAATGAGTCCCCAGCAGTAGAAAAAAGCAAGACCTCTCCCATATGCCCGCCGCAGGGCGTGCTTCCCGGCAGGGGGGATAAAAAAGGATACGGCAAGAACGGGCACGGGGGCAATCCAGCTAAGAATCCAAAGGGGTGGAAATACCATTGGCAATGCGGCTAGCATCCCGCAGAGAGCGTACAGCAAAAAGACAGGACGTGGTCGTGTTTTAGGCGCTGCCATATTGTTCGGAGATATTTTCAATGCATTGTTCTCCATCAAAATAATTTCAAAAAATCAATGTTATCTTTTTCTACAGAAAATGTTCTTTGATGCAGATATGCCAGAGGGCCGTCTGGCACAGTAAAGGTAATTTGATACGCATATAGGGCCTGATGCGCAAACCCCATCATTCGATCCTGCTTATTTTGCCCGTATTTCCCATCTCCCAACAGAGGATGACCGGCCCACGCCATATGGGCGCGAATTTGGTGGGTACGTCCGGTTTCTAAATGGATCTCCAGCAGAGTCAGGTCTTTTTCCTTATTACAAGAAAGGGTACGATACCCTGTAACAATTCGTTTTGCGCCACGTATCGGCGAGGCGGTAATGGATACGGTTTTCGTCTTGGAATTTTTGAAAAGATATCCTTCCAGCACGGCGTCTTTGGGATGGGGACTGCCGTGTACGGCGCACAGATAGTGTTTGTCCAAATATCCTTCCCGGATCAACCGGTTCACCTCTCGAAGGGCAGGGGCATTTTTGGCCGCGATAACAATACCGCCGGTATTCCTGTCAATACGATTGCACAAAGCGGGGGCAAAGGAGGTTTCATCTTTGGGATTATATTCCCCGCGGCGGTACAGGTATGCCTGTAATATGAAAATAAGCGTTTCCCGCTGCGGAATATTTTTTGCTCCCGTCTCATTTTTATCTCCTGTATGGGAGAGGACGCCAGGATGTTTATCGCAAATCAGAATATTCTCATCTTCGTATACGATTCGGGGCTGGGTACGGATGCGATCCAACTCTGCCGTGTCCGCTTCATTCTTGGAAAATTCCTCCGGAATGTACAGTTCGATCAGGTCTCCCGCCTGCAGAATTTGATTCTCTTTCGCGCGCCGTCCATTTACTTTTACCCGCTTTTTGCGGATGTATTTGTACATAAGGGCGGTAGGCAGTCCCTTTAGAGACTTTTGCAAAAATTTGTCCAGCCGCTGGCCGCCGTCGTTTTTGTTCAGGGTGATACGGAGCATATGTGGTCCTTTCATGCAGAGCGTATGCGTGAAAACCACCGGCTCAGGCCGGTGGTTTGGATGCGTAAAAGCAAGATTTTGGTATATCCCGCGTTCTTATTTTGTGCCGAACAGTCTGTCGCCTGCATCGCCCAGGCCGGGAATGATGTACTTGTGTTCATTCAGGCGTTCATCCATGGCGGCAATATAAATATCAACGTCCGGATGCTGTTCCAGTACAAACTCTGCACCCTCAGGCGCTCCCACCAGACACATCAGCTTAATATTGGTGCAGCCACGCTTTTTCAGCATGGTGATGGCGTCGGCAGCGCTTCCGCCGGTGGCCAGCATTGGGTCAGCCAGAATGACAATTCGTTCGTTGATATCCGGCGGCATTTTGCAGTAATATTCTACCGGAGTGTGGGTATCGGGATCCCGATACAAACCAATATGACCAACTTTGGCAACTGGAATCAGGCTCAAAAGCCCGTCAACCATACCGAGACCTGCCCGCAGAATGGGAACAATGGCGAGCTTTTTGCCGGAGATTTTTTTTGCGGCCATCCGGGAAACCGGCGTTTCGATTGCAACATCTTCTGTGGGAAGATCCCGGGTAATCTCGTATCCCATCAGCATGGAAATTTCATTCAGCAGCTGCCGGAAGTCTTTAGCGCCGGTATCTTTGTCCCGCATCAGCGTCAGCTTGTGCGCGATCATTGGGTGATCAATAATATGCAATTTTCCCATATTGCTCCTCTTTCCGCGCTTTGCGCAAAGGAATTTTTGTCCGAATTTGTAAATTCTATTCTTTTCCCTATTATACACGGCATTTGTTGCTATTGCAAGTCTCTTTTTCTACAAATTGCACGAATTATGGGGCAAAACCGGAATTTTCTTTACAAAGATTTCCCGGTATGCTATACTTTTTTTATATCGGCGAAAGGGCGTCATTATATGAAGGCTTCTATTTGCACCCTTGGGTGCAGAGTGAATCAATATGAATCGGATGCAATCAGTGAGAGCCTCCAGGCAAAGGGTTTTACGGTGGTTCCTTATGGGGAAGAAAGCGACGTGGTAATTATCAATACCTGTACGGTCACCGGAGAAAGCGACCGCAAGTCTAGGCAGCTTATCCGGCGGGCGGCATGCGCTGCACCGGACGCGGCCATTATTGTTACGGGCTGTTTTGCCCAAGTCGCTCCTGATGCCGCGGCCTCTCTTGGAGCAGATGCGGTAGTGGGCAACGGAGACAAAGGGCAGATTCCGGATATTGCATATGCGCTTGTCCAGGGGGGCTGCTTCGAAGGCGCTGTGTCCGACATCCAAACGGCGGCTTATGACAATCTGCGAATCAACGCACCTAGGCGTGCGCGATCTTATATTAAAATTGAAGACGGATGTGAAAATCGGTGTGCATATTGTATTATTCCGGCCGCCCGGGGCCGTGTGCGCTCGAAGCCGGCCGCCCGGGTAATAGAGGAAGCGTCTGTCATAGCGAGTACCGGCTGCTGTGAGGTGATTTTGACAGGGATTGAAACAGGATCCTACGGAAGGGATCTGGAAAATATGGATTTGGAAACATTGCTGGAGCAAGTGGATTGTGTGCCTGGTATTCGGCGGATTGCTCTAGGATCCCTGGATCCTACTGTACTGCGTCCGTCTTTTGTAGAACGAGCCGCCGCTCTCACCAATCTTCTGCCCCATTTCCATCTGTCGGTACAGTCCGGATGTACGCAAACGCTGAACCGGATGCGCCGGAGATATACAGCCGAAAAGGTACTGGAAAATATGGCGCGGGCCAGAGAGAAAATTCCCGGTTTGACGTTCAGTGCCGACATGATAGCAGGCTTTCCCGGAGAGACGGAAGCGGATTTTTTAGAAACGGTTGCGTTCTGTAAAAAAGCAGAATTTTTGCATGTACATATCTTCCCGTATTCTGTTCGAAAGGGAACAGAGGCGGCTGGCATGCCGGACCAGATAGCCCCAGCGGAAAAAAGACGTCGAAGCACATATTTGGCAAATGTGCAAAAAGAAGTGCAGGCTGGCATTTTGGACCGGTATATTGATGCGCATAGAATACGTCCGGTATATGTGCTGGCGGAAAAATGGGAGCAGGGCATTACCAGCGGGCACACAGAACATTTTGTCCCCTGTGAAATTCCTACAGAGCGTGATTGTACAGGCCAGATTTTGTCTGTCTATCCTGTGGGAAAAGACGACTGCACATTAAAAGGGAAAATATGAAAGGTATGGTGATATATTATGTTGGAAGTCAGTGATGTAATTAAGCGCTATGGTAAGGTTACGGCCTGTGATCGGGTTAGCTTCACGATGGAACCAGGCAGCGTTACAGTTCTTCTGGGACCTAACGGATCGGGTAAAAGTACGATTATGAAATCTATTACTGGATTTTTGCGATATAATGGAACCATCATGGTAGACGGTCAGCCAAATAAAAGTGTAGAGGCAAAGCGTCTGATGGGATATGTGCCGGAAATGCCTGCGCTTTATCCCAATCTAACTGTTGGGGAGCATATGGAATTTATGGCCCGTGTGTACCGCCTGGAGGATTATAAGACTTATGCCGACGCGCTTTTGGAGCGGTTTGAGATGACAGATAAGGTGAAAAAATTTGGAGATGAACTGTCCAAGGGAATGCAGCAGAAGCTGAGCTTGTGTCTGGGGCTTTTGCCCCGTCCCAAATACCTGCTTTTTGACGAACCTATGGTGGGACTGGACCCCCATGCGATTAAGGAATTGAAAAACATAATGCAGGAGATGCGGGATGCGGGATGCGCAGTGCTTGTGAGCACGCACATGATCGACAGTGTGGATATGCTGTGGGACCGTACGGTGATTATGCAGAGCGGACAGGTTCGGGCAAATGTAACCCGCAGCCAAGTGGAGGCCGGAGACCAAAGCCTGGAGGAGTTGTTCTTTGCCATTACGGAGGGCGTACAATGAAGGCGTTTTTCTACTATGCCTCCCATACTTTGTGGAATCAGCTTCGCAAGCTGATGAAAACCTATGTAATTGTGATTCTGATTTGTGCCGCTATCGGATTTGCTGGCGGACTTGCAGGCGCGTTTTTCAGTGAAGCGGGAGACGACGCATCACCGGGAGAGTTGGAAGAGACGATAGAAGATGTGGATCCGGTTCTGACGGCAAATATGGTTTCTCTGATCAGCGGCGGCGTGATTTTGGCGGTACTTCTCTGGAACGTGGTAACCGGAGAAAAGTCTGGATCCGGTATTTTTCAAATGGCGGACGTGAATCTGTTGTTCCAGGCGCCTATGAAGCCGCAGTCGGTGCTTTTGTTTCGACTGATCTTTAAAATGAGCGCTCTCATTGCCGCGGGTCTATACTTGGTATTTCAAATTCCCAATTTACATATGAACATGGGTGTTCCCATGGGGGCGTGTATCTCCATTTTGGCAGTATGGGGACTCACGCTGATTACGGGCCAGCTTTTGTCCGTGCTGGTCTATACGATTACCGCTACCCATATACGCCTGCGCAAATATGTTACGCCGGCGGTGCTTGCTATTTGTGCCGCTATTGCGCTATCTTTTGCATCGTATTGGCAAAAGGGAGGCGGAGATGTTTTGGACAGTGCCTTTGCCTTTTTCAATGGAAAAGCCACTATATGGATTCCCATTTGGGGCTGGATCAAAGGCGTGATTGATTTTTCTCTGGCGGGGAATTATTTGGCGGCGGCAGGACTAGGCGTGCTTTGCGTGGGAGTAATTGTCTTGCTTGTTGTGGTGATCTGGCGGATCCGTGCGGACTTTTATGAAGATGCCATGGCAAAATCCGAGGAAACTGCAGCGGCTTTGGCGCAGGCCAAGGAAAAGGGAAGCGTTGCAACCCGAAAGAAGGAGCGCAGTAAACGTCTGCAGCGAAACGGAAAAATAGGCGGCAGCGGCGCTAGTACCCTGTTTTACAAAAACATGTACAATCGTAAAAGATTTTCTCGGTTTGGCCTCATTACAAATACCATGCTTGTGTATCTCTTTGCGGCGCTGCTTACCGTTGTTGTCATGGAGAGTATGTATTGGGTAATTGCCGTGCTGGGTATACTAGCATATTTTCGTGCTCTCGGCAGTCCGCTTGCGGCGGAGCTGAAGACCAGCTTTTTTGTGACGCTTCCTGCCGGTTCCTATGAGAAGTTTTGGTGGACGATTTTGTCTGGTAGCGCGGCGTGCTTTTTGGACTTGCTCCCTGCGGTTCTTATTTCTGCAGTTTTGCTGGGACAGGCCGCGGTTCTTCCCGCTTTGGTAGGACTGCTCTTTATCGTTTCTCTGGATTTCTTTTGTGCAAATGCAGGAGCGCTTGCGGATCTGTCTTTGCCGGTATCCATTTCTCAAGGAATTAAATCGATTATACAAGTTCTATTCGTGTACATTGGTCTTTTGCCATCGGTAGTAGTTATAATTATTGGGCTATATTTCGACGCGGTTGTACTGGCGCTTGTAGGGGTAGCGGTAGTAGAGCTTCTTCTTGGAATGGTTGCCTTTGCTATAGCGCCGCAGTTTTTGAAAAACGGTCGGCGGTAAGAAAAATTTTAGATTTTTGACAAAAGGGCTCCCGCTTATACGGAGCCCTTTTGCGAGCTGCTATTTTCTAAAAATAAATAAGGAGAAAATTTCATTTCATATTGATTTTATCTTGACATGTGAGTATAATAACATATAAGGGAAGATTTGGCTATTATATAGCATGGAGGTATAAATAAAGTGAAATGTATTATAAATGGAAAGCTCGTTCTGCCGGATACAGTGGTGGAGGGCAAAGCGCTTCTGTTTGACGATACCATTGCGGAAATTGCAGATGCATCCGCAGTAGATACTGGCAAATATGAAGTGATTGACGCGGCCGGCTTGTATGTGGCCCCCGGTCTTTTGGATATGCATATCCACGGTTATGCGGGAGAGGATACGTCTGACGCTAAGGAAGACGGCCTGCTCAAAATGTGTAAGGCGCTTGCCGAAAACGGTGTGACGTCTTGGTGCCCTACTACAATGACCGTTTCTAAAGAAGAAATTCTGGCGGCATTTGACACGGTACGCCGGGTAAAAGAACGTACCGACTGCTATGGCGCAAAGGTGCTGGGCGTGAACTGCGAGGGCCCCTTCATCAATCCGTCTAAAAAAGGTGCGCAGGCAGAAGAACATATTCTGCGTCCCGATGCAAAGTTTATTTTGGATAACGCGGATGTTGTATCCGTGTTCACCGTGGCACCGGAAATGGATGGCGGTTTGGAATGTATTCGAGAAGTATATGCAGACGGCCGGGTTCTGGTTTCGATGGGACATACCGGCGCTACCTATGAAGAAGCAATTGCAGGTATTGAGGCTGGCGTTCGGCACGCTACCCACCTGTTCAATGCGATGACGCCTCTTATGCATAGAAATCCCGGTGTGGTGGGCGCAGCTTTGTCTGACGACAGTGTCAGCTGCGAACTGATCGCGGATACATTCCATGTAAACAAAGGCCTTTTCGGTCTGGTTGCCAAAATCAAAAAGGACAAGTTGTGTCTGATTACCGACTGTATGCGTGCCGGCGGCATGCCGGACGGCATTTATACTTTGGGCGGTCAGCCTGTTAAGAAATCGGGCATTCAGTGTCTGCTGGAAGACGGCACCATCGCTGCCAGTGTGTTGAAGCTGAACGAGGGTGTGCGCAATCTGTATGAAAATACAGAGCTTTCCATTGCCGAGGCAGTGGCGTGCGCCAGTCTGAATCCCGCAAAAGCGCTGGGCGTGGATGACAAGATTGGTTCTTTGGAAACGGGCAAATGCGCGGATATTATCATCTTTGATGATCAATTCAATATACAAAAAACAATTATCGGAGGAAACACAGTATGCGGGAAAATGAAGTAAAAGCCTATTGCAACGGCAAGAAAAGCGGTGTACGGGTATTTGTTGCAGGCAGTTATGAGGCTCTGTCTAAAAAGGCGGCTTCTATTGTAGCAGGTGCAATCAGCAATCAGCCTGCCTTTATGCTGGGTCTGGCAACGGGGACTTCTCCCCTGGGACTTTACAGCAATCTGGCACAGCTTTGTGAGGAAGGCAGAGTAGACTTTGCAGGGGTTACTACCTACAATTTGGACGAATACTATCCCATTGATCCGGAGAACGATCAGTCCTACCGGTATTTCATGAACAAGAATTTGTTCAACAAGATCAATATTGATATGGACAAAACCCATGTGCTGAATGGTAAGGCTGCCGACTGGGAAAAGGAATGCAGCGATTATGACGCAGCTATTGAAGCTGCCGGCGGCATTGATTTGCAGGTTTTGGGTATCGGCAACAATGGCCATATCGGGTTCAACGAACCGGGAGACACCTTTATTTGGGGTACGCATAGAGTAGAGCTGACGGAGAGCACCATTGAGGCAAACTCCCGTCTGTTCAACAGCAAAGATGAGGTACCTCGCGCTGCACTTTCTATGGGTATCGGCAATATTATGACTGCAAAACAGATTGTATTGGTTGCAAACGGCGCCGCAAAAGCAAAGGCAATCAAGGATGCTCTGGAAGGTGAAATTACACCTTGGTGCCAGGCGTCTATTCTGCAGTTACACCCCAACGTAACCTTTATTTTGGATGAGGAAGCAGCCAGCGCGCTGGAAGTATATAAAGCAGTTTAATAAAACGGAAGGTAAAAAATAAAATGATCAATGCAATTCTCGATCCCCAGTTCCAGCCGATGGCGCTGGTGGTGAAAGCATATAAAGAAGCAGTGGCAAAGGCAGGCGGAGCCCCCCTAGCCATTGCTGTAGAACGGAACAAGGGTTTTGTTTCCACCTATCAGCTGGACGTGTATCCGGAAGGAACCGGCCACGATGAAGAAAACTACGATATCGTAGAGCGAATCGTCAAAACACTTTTGTGGATTCACGGCGGTTATAAAGTAACGATCTCCGGCTCCCGGAAAATTTACGAAGGGATTGCAGCCGCATACCAAAAGGGCGGCGCCAGAGAATTTGACGCAGACTTTATGGCGCGGGTATATGAAGCACCTTTCTCTGTTGAGTATGTAGAAGATGTTCAGGACGCACCGAAAGCCTATCAGGCGGCAGCGCCTGTTGGCCGTCATCTGGAAGGCTGCCGCATCGGCTTTGACGCCGGCGGAAGTGACCGGAAGGTCAGCGCCGTGATTGATGGGGAGACCGTATATTCCGAAGAGGTAGTTTGGTTCCCCAAACTGCAGTCTGATCCTATGTATCATTACGAGGGTATTTTAGACGCAATGAAGACAGCTGCTTCTCATATGCCAAGAGTAGATGCCATTGGTGTTTCCTCAGCAGGTGTTTACATTGACAACAAAATCATGATTGCTTCCTTGTTCCTCAAAGTATCTGATGAGGACTTTGAAAAACATGTGAAAAACATGTACATCAATGTGGCAAAGGAAATCGGCGATGTGCCGGTAGAAGTTGCAAACGACGGCGATGTAACCGCTCTTGCCGGCGCTATGGATTTGGACGATACCAACGTACTTGGCGTGGCAATGGGTACCAGCGAGGCCGGTGGATATGTAGACGGTCAGGGCAACATCACCGGATGGCTGAACGAGCTTGCTTTTGTTCCCGTAGACTTCTGTAAGGACGCTATGGTGGACGAGTGGAGCGGCGACTATGGCTGTGGTGTGAAATATTTCTCTCAGGACGGCGTAATTAAGCTGGCGCCTGCCGCAGGTATTGAACTGGATGAGAGCGCGTCCCCAGCTGAAAAGCTGAAAGTGGTACAGGGCTTGATGGCCCAGGGCGACGAACGCGCTGCTAAAATTTATGACACCATCGGCGTGTACTTTGGCTACGCCATCGCATACTATGCTATGTTCTATGATATCAAGCACGTGCTGATCATGGGCCGTGTTACCAGCGGAGAGGGCGGTACCATTCTTTTGGCTCGTGCAAACGAGGTCCTTTCTAAAGAATTCCCCGAACTGGCAGCAAAGCTGGAATTGCATATCCCGGACGAAAAGAGCCGCCGGGTCGGCCAGTCTGTTGCAGCTGCGAGCCTGCCGGATATTCAGTAAATCAAAGAGAAAAACTGCGCAGGGTATTCTGCGCAGTTTTTTTCACTTGTAGAAAGAAAATTGCTATCCATCAGTACTTTCGTGTTATAGTATTGGGAAAATCCAGTATGTGTAGAGCTTTATGTTTGTATATAATTGCTTCCTATATTGTTCTCCCCCTAAATTTATACATTGATGAGAATGTGCTAAAAAAGCAAGTTGTTTAGGGGAAGGACTTTTCTTTCTGCGAAGAGACAGACTGCTCCCCTTCCCCCATATATCGCTTGGCTTGCGTGGAAACCATCTTCCAATATTTCCCCCGCCGCTCCATCAGCTGGGCGTGGTTGCCGCTTTCCACGATTTTACCCTGCTCCAGAACCAGAATTTTAGAGGCGATGGTGGCGCTGGAAAGTCGGTGGGATACAAAAATGGTTGTTTTATCTTGGCGTAGCCGGTCAAATTGATTGAAAATTTCCTGCTCTGCCAAGGGATCCAGACTTGCAGTGGGCTCATCCAGAATCAGAATATCCGAATCGCTGTAGAATGCCCGGGCCACAGACAGTTTTTGCCACTGGCCAATGGAAAGCTCGGTGCCATCCGGTTCAAAATACCGGGTCAGGGGGGTATCCAATCCGTTTTTTAGTTTATCAATAAATGCATCCGCGCCAGCCGCGATTGCTGCCGCGGCGACTTCGTGTGGGACGTACCCTTTGTTCACCTGACCAAACTGAATGTTTTCGCCGACGGTGAAAGCGTATTTCCCAAAATCCTGGAAAATGATGCCGAACATGTCGTATAGTTCGTTTATATCGTAGCTGCGAATATCTTTACCGTCCAGTAAGATAATACCTTCTGTGGGATCATACAACCGTGTGAGAAGCTTGATCAGCGTGGTTTTTCCAGCTCCGTTCAGCCCCACCAGAACCAGGGTTTCCCCAGGAGCTATCGTAAAGCTTACATCGTCGATTACCCACCGCATCGTACCTGGATACGCAAAGCGCACATGGCGAAATTCAATAGTATGCCCAGTGTGCCGCGCTACGTGAAGCGGCTGAGGAAGAATGGGCAGAATTTTAGGCTGCTCCTCCATAAAGGCAATCATATTGTCAATAAATAGAGTTCCTTCATATATGGTAGCCGTAGTCGTAATTAGTGAGGACACGCCGGCGGAAATCGATTCCAGGGCACCGGTATATAGGGAGTAGTCCCCGATTTGTGCCGTTCCCAGCCGCACCAGATTTGCAATATATAAAAACAGACTGCAATTGACTGCGGCGGCGACAAAGGTCATAGCACTGCTCCAGACGCCCTCCTGAACAATCAGGTTTTTCATGCCGGTAAAATATCGCTGGAAGGTCTTCTTATAGCTATCGATGAAAATGTCGGATAGATGAAAAATCCGTACTTCTTTGGCTACATCTTTGTCCACCATTAAATCGTTATAGTAGTTCATCTGCCGCCGGTCTTTGGAATGGTGCCGCATATACTGGAAATTTTTCTTCCGGTATATGAAGCTGATTACTGCTGTGGGAACAGAAAGAGCTACGATAATGGCAGGCGCCCATGGACTGATGGTGACCAAAATGACAATATAGGAAATTACGCTGATACAGACGGAGAGAATATTGAAGGTAGACTGCAAAATTGCCACAGGGCGGTTACCCGCCTCTCTGCTGGCATTCTCCATCTTTTCATAAAACTGTGGCATATCGAAGCTGGCAAGGTCTACGTCTCTTGCCTTTTCAATGATTTTTATTTTAATATGGTTGGAAACCAGCTCTCCCGAAATACGAATAATCATCTGATAGACATTTCCAATCAGAGAACTGGCAAAGAGGTATACAAATTTTAGAATTAAGAGTCCCATGATGCCCTGCAAAGGGAGAGGCACTCCCGCCAGAGCGGATGTATACGCCTGTGCTAGTGTATTTAATATTCCTGCGTTGATAAAGGAGCCTGCAACGGGAAGCACGCCGCTGATCAGACAGTACAGCAGCATTATCGGTAAAATCCACGGTTTTGCCTCCCACACCAGTCGAAATATGTAAAATAGACGGCAAAAAAATTTGCTGATTATACGTTTCAGATATCCGGGAACTTCCCGGATATTTTTTGGCTTTGGCTCCCGCAGCTTTTGCAGCGTTTCCTCTCTGCCTCTCATTGGCGGACCCATCATAACAGAATCATCTCCTTTACAATTTTATTTTATCCTATCTTTTTTCTGTGTACAAGCAAATTTTGTTAAAAATGATTGACTTTCAGATGGCTTTGTGTAATAATAGCTGCAAACCAGCTATTAACGACCGCTTTGTAGAAAGCGTCCATTGGAAATGGGGGAGGATAGGAAAATGGAAAATATAATTCGGGTAACGGTCTGGAATGAATACCGTCATGAGCGTGACGGGGAAGCAAAGGAGTTTTATCCCAATGGGATTCAGGAGACGATTCGGGAATTTCTCGCGGTAAACAAGGATATGAAGATAACAACGGCAGTGCTCGACGATCCGGAGCAGGGGCTTCCTGACACATTGTTAGAAAATACGGATGTGCTGATCTGGTGGGGTCATATGCATCATCAGGAAGTAAACGACGCGCTCGTTGAAAAAATCCGCGAGCGGGTATATTGCGGCGGCATGGGCTTTATCGGCCTGCATTCCGCGCATCATTCTAAGCCTTTCCGGGCAATTGTGGGATGCACAGGGAACCTGAAGTGGGGTGACAATCAAAAAGAGGTGATTTGGAACCTGGCACCATCTCATCCGATTGCGCAGGGGGTGCCGGAGTCTTTCGAGTTGGAGAGCGAAGAACTTTACAGTGAGCCATTCTTTATTCCGCAGCCGGATGAACTTGTTTTCGGTAGCTGGTATGAACATGGAAATATTTTCCGCAGCGGATGTACGTTTTATCGTGGAATGGGAAGGGTGTTTTATTTTCAGCCGGGTCATGAGGTTTGTCGTTCTTTTTATAACCCCCATTGCCAGCAAATCATCACGAATGCGGTAAGATGGGCAAGACCGCATATGGATACCGACGTTGTCAATGCATGTCCCTATACAGGTAAGGGATTTTATAACGAATAAGCAAAAAAGCCTTCGGAAATCCGAAGGCTTTTTCTATGCGGCATGCAAGATTGACAATGGTGGAGATTTTCTGTATAATATTGTCAATAAGAAATAGGAAGGAATCGTCAGTATGCAGAAAACTATTGTCACACCGGCAGATATTTTGCTGCCGCCTTATCCATCGGAGAGTGAGGACTGGACCCGCTGGGCTGTAATTGCCTGTGATCAGTTCACCAGCGAACCGGAATACTGGAGGGAGGCGGAAGAGACGGTAGACGGCGCGCTGTCTGCCCTTGGGCTGATTCTTCCGGAGGTATACCTTGGCACGGCATCCCAGCGGGTACGTGAGGACGCAATTCGCGAAAATATGCATACGATTTGTGAAAAGCTTCGTCTTTTTTCAGACAGCATGGTCTATCTGGAACGCACGCTGCCGGATGGGAAGGTGCGCCGTGGAATCGTTGGAAAGATTGACTTGGAGGCGTATGATTATACTGCCGCTTCGCGTTCGGCGATTCGTCCTACCGAAGAGACGGTTGTGGACCGCATTCCGCCCAGAGTAGCTGTTCGCCGGCAGGCGACTGTGGAACTGCCTCATGTAATGCTGCTGATGGACGATCCGGAAAATCTTGTAATCGCGCCGCTGGGAGAAAAAAAGGAGCAAATGGAGCCTTTGTATCAGTTTTCTTTGATGCAGGGCGGTGGACGGGCCGCAGGATATTTGGTAAAAGGAGATGTGCAAGCACAGCTGTTATCGGCGTTTGCCGATTATGAAACCCGGCGGCAGGATGGCGTGGTATATGCGGTAGGCGACGGAAATCACTCCCTTGCCAGCGCTGCGGCATATTATCAGGAAATCAAGTCTGCATTGGGAGAGGATGCCGCCAAAGTACATCCAGCACGGTACGCTCTGGTAGAAATTGTGAACCTGCATGATTCTGCATTGGAATTTGAACCCATATATCGTCTGCTGAAAAACTGTGATCCTGCAGATGTGCTGGCGGCTCTGGATGCGCGCAGCGCGGGAGAGGGATACGCAACGGCGGTATGGGCACAGGGAGAACGGCGTATGGCCTTGCCCGGCGGACACGCTTTAGATGTGGGCTGCCTGCAGAACTTTATTGACGAATATGTA
Organism: uncultured Eubacteriales bacterium; assembly: GCA_910586545.1. Taxonomy (GTDB): domain Bacteria; phylum Bacillota; class Clostridia; order Oscillospirales; family CAG-272; genus Avispirillum. The sequence continues at coordinate 18,584 of CAJUIQ010000008.1, read as the reverse complement.
AAAGCCCATCCCGGTGTGATTTGCGATTATATCCACGGCGAGGAGTCTCTGCGTACCCTTAGCGTCGGGGATGGGTGCCTGGGATTTTTCTGTGCCGGCGTGGATAAGGAAAGTTTGTTTCCCTACGTAACAGCCAATGGGCCGCTGCCGCGAAAAACGTTTTCGATGGGAGAAGCCAAAAGTAAACGGTACTATTTGGAAGGCCGGAGGATTGTCCCGCAGATAGGGAATTGATTTTATCCGGCCGATATGGTATACTTGTAATAAGCAGTGAATATAAGGAAAGAGAGTACACAGATGATCCATATTGCGATTCTTGGATTCGGCGTGGTAGGCGGCGGAATCACAGAGGTTCTGGAACAAAATAAAGCGGCCCTGCAGCGTATGGTCCATGATGAGATTCATGTGAAATATATTTTGGACAGGCTGGAGTTTCCCGATTCTCCTTATGGAGACAGGGTGGTTCATGACATGTCCGTTATAGCTGACGACCCGCAGGTTTCCATCGTGTGTGAGACCATGGGCGGCGTTGGTGCAGCTTTTGATTTCACTATGCAGGCGATCCGCAGCGGTAAAAGCGTGGTTACGTCCAATAAAGAGTTGGTTGCGAAGCGCGGCGTGGAAATTTTGGCGGCAGCTAAGGAAATGGGCGTGTCCTACCTTTGTGAAGCCAGCGTAGGCGGCGGGATCCCCCAGATCCGCGGTATGCGTACCAGTCTTGCGGGGGATACGATTACTGCCATTGACGGTATTATGAATGGTACCACAAACTATATTCTTACCCGGATGCGCAAGGATGGCGCTACCTTTGAGGCGGCTCTTGCGGAGGCACAGACGCTGGGATATGCAGAGGCAAATCCTGCAGCGGATGTGGATGGACTGGATGCACAGCGAAAAATCATGATTCTGACGGCTATTGCCACCAATATGCTGGCAGATGAAACAGACGTTTATACAGAGACGATGACGAAAATCACTCCAGCGGATATGGATGCCGCTGCCAGATGGGGCGGCACGGTGAAGCTCCTTGGCAGTTCCCGCATCAGCGGAGAACATGCATCTTTGTACGTGTGCCCGGTATTTGTCCCTGGCACCAGCCCGCTGGCAAATATTGACGACGTGTATAATGGAATTCGGTTTGTCAGTCCGGTAACGGCGGATGTAATGTATTATGGTCGGGGAGCCGGCCGCCTGCCAACAGCGGGCGCCGTGGTGTCCGATGTTGTAGCAGCTGCCAGCGGCCTTGCGGACCGGGAATTGCCTATGGAATGGAAACCGGCTCCAGCGGGATATGTGCGGCCATTTTCTGAAAATGTATTTTCTTATTATGTGCGGGTAAAGACAGACGCAGTTCGTGAGACACTGGAGCGGGCGTCCTTGATATTTGGCGATATTCAGATACTGGCCGGATCGCCGGCAGGATATGCCGAATTTATTATCCCTCCTACCGTAGAGGCGGAAGCTGTTCGCGCATTAGCCGGGGATACTTTTGCCGGGCTGGAGTCCAAAATCCGCATTATGGCGTCTTAGTGAATGACTGCTTTGGCAGGGAACAATTGCAACATAAAAGTAGACAGGTCTGCCCTGTGTGGCAAACCTGTCTATTTTTTACGTTAGCAAACAAATGTTCAATATTTTTTGATAAAATATTGCTTTTTTCACCATAATATGCTATTATAACTTCGTAATATATTGTAACGTGAAACGCAACGGAATGTGCTTGCAGCGCATTAGAAATGGGGGATTGTAATTTTAAACCAAACAGATTATAACAGACATAAATCTGTGCAGCCGCAGCCATATCGGAAACCGGCGCCGCATAGAAGTCCCCAGGGTGGGTGTGCGCCGCAGAGCGCACGTCCGGTACAAAGACCGCGTCCCCAGCAGCGGCAGAGTATGCAGCCTGCCGTTCTGCGTCGCCCTCCAGCACCGCAGAAACGGAAACGGCACAAACGCCGCGGACTTTTTTGGGGCGTATTTTTTTGCTTTTCCCTGATTGTTTTGATTGCCTGCATAGTGATTTTTGCTAAACCGAAGCTGGTGTTAAAAGGCTCCGATGTTATGGAAATTGAAGTGTTTGGGGATTTTTCCGATCCTGGATGTAAAGCGTCCTTTTTATTTTTTAATCTTTCCAACAAGATTGTGTGTCAAGATAATCCGTCTACTTCTAAAGTAGGAGAATATGAACAGGAATACAGACTTTCGCATTTTGGTCGTGAATACGCAATATACAGAACATTCCGAATCGTGGATAAAACGCCTCCTGCAATCCAGCTGCACGGTGATTTGGAAATGACGCTTTCGTCCATAGACTTTTTTGAGGAACAGGGATATGCGGCGTTTGACAATTATGACGGAGACCTTACATCTGCCGTTACCGCTTCCAGAGAGTATGACGAGAGTACTTCCACATGTATTATTACCTATACGGTGGCGGACTCCAGCGGAAATGCAGCACACGCACAGCGTCGTGTCAGTGTGCAGGATGTTGTTCCACCGCAACTTGTTTTGCAGGGAAACGCGGAAATTTATACGCATGCTGCGAAATTTGTAGACCCTGGATACAGTGCATGGGACGATCTGGAAGGCGATCTGACGAGTGAAGTGCTTATTACGTCAAATTATGAACCCTGCACGGAGGGGGACTTTGCTTTTACGTACAGCGTTTCTGATGGATCCGGCAATACTGTGTCCGCCAGCAGGCTGGTGCATGTTTCGGATAACACGCCACCGCGCCTATCTCTCCTTGGGAATGCAACGATAAAAATATACACAGGGGAAAAGTTTGCTGATCCAGGTGTAAAAGCATCGGACGATTTCGACGGAAACGTATCGGACAAGGTTGTCACAGAGGGAGAAGTGGACTGTAACACTGTTGGCACGTATACAATTACCTATAGTGTGGCGGATGCCGCGGGAAATACGTCTCAGCTTACAAGAAGCGTGGTAGTCGCCGCCGCGCCTGTAATTTTGGATGTTCCCTATATAGATCAGCGTTCCAGATGGCCGAACGGATGTGAAAGTGTAAGCACCGTAATGGCGCTGCAATACGCGGGGATAGATATATCGGTAGATACATTTATAGATAATTATCTGGATATGAGCGAACTGCCGTATTATGACGACAATGGACAGCGCTGGGGATACAGTCCATGGGAATATTTTGTGGGAGACCCTAGAGCGTCCACGGGACTTTGCTGCTATGCTCCAGTAATTAAAAAAGCCTGTGATAAATTTATTTTTTCCTACGGGCATTCCGCGCAGCTGATCAGCGGCGGAACGCTGGATTCTCTGTGCCGAGATTACGTTGACAAGGGAAAGCCGGTGGTAGTGTGGGCGACTGTTCAGATGAAGGCTCCCTATCTGAACGGCAAGAAATGGACTATAGTGGGAACGGATACGGTGTTTAAGTGGACGTCTCCCGTGCATTGTATGCTGCTTACGGGGCATGACGATACCTATTTTTATTTTAACGATCCTCTTTCAGGGAAAAATGTGAAATATTCAAGGGTCAAGTCTGAAACGGCTTTTGCAGGAATGTTCAGCCAGGCTATTGTAATTTCTTGATTTTATACCCTCGCCGCGTCGCGGCGGGGGTATTTGTAAAAACGGATACTAAAAAAGCTTCTCCATATATAGGAGAAGCTTTTTTTAACAAAATTTCTTTTTACTCGCATCCAGCCAGCGCGGCACCAATTACAGTGCCGAATTGGGAATGCTTAGGGATAATAAAATGCATATCAAACATTTGATTGAGCGCCTCAAAAACTTCTGCGGCCTGCATCACTCTGGTCAGATTTCCGGTGAGAACGATATCTTGCAGACCATAGTTGCGGGCCGCAAAAATGCTCACCATCCCTACCGTTTCAAATACCATATTGATAATTCCCAGAGCAATATCGTTTTTTGTGGCAAGATCACTAATGTTTCCAAAATTGGAAGCGGTCATCCGATCTGCAAACCCAGGAATGATATCCTGTCGAGAAATATCGTTGATTTTTAAATCGATATTGTGAAGATCTCCCGTTTTTGCAAGCTCTTCAATGTGATCCACTGTATCCATTCCCAGCATCTTTTTGGAAAGCCCCATTAATGTGCCTCCCCCAACGCCGGTTCCGCCCAAATATACAGGCTCCTTTTCTTTTTGTGCATATACCAGTGCTGTGCCAGTTCCCATGCTTACAATGATTGCTTGGTTAAGCTTGGACAAATACAACCCTCCCAAGCCGATACAGCGAAATTCAGGCAGTGTCTCGCAAGGCAAGGAATAAATCCCGCTGGTGATACAGGTGGATCCTACACCGGTAATCATTACTTTTTCTATGTCGGACAGAGCCAACCCATTGATATCGGTAAACTTGCCGAAAGCGCCATAAACAGAGGTGATGGGATCTGTAGCCCGTACAAATAAGGGATCAATTAAGGTGCGAACCCCGTCCTCCGTATGAAATCCTACAATTTTTGTAGTGCTGCCGCCAACATCTATGCCGATTACAATCTTTTTTTTCACGTCGTATGCCTTTCTGGGTCCTGTGCCAGCCCGCTTTTTTTAAAATAATACCACAAATTTCTAAAAAAAGCAAGTTTTCAATATGCTTTGTACCACTGAGAGGTATCTACAACGCCTTCTTCTCCTAAAATATAGTCTGCCAGAGCGGCTGCAAACAATACGCCGGAGCGTTTGGCCTCTGCCAGGGAGTTGGCGCTTGTGCCCACCTCTAAAAGCAGAGACCCCTTGCGCAAATCTTGATAAAAAGAGGCGGTGCGTAAATTGACAGGGCGCATAAGGGCGTTGTAAGCAGTATGTAGGTCTGCCTGAAGAGAAAGCGCAAAAGATAGGTTGTCCCTCCATTCGGTGTGGTTACTGCCGCCTTCATCTGTTCCGCATACCAGCATCATCTGCGCAAAGCGTGTGCCGTCAATTTCTGTTACGCCGCTTATGTAGGCTCCATCCTCCCCGCCAAGAGCATCTCTATGTACGTCAAATATATATTGAATTGACGGATATTCCTTTAGGACCTCACGTACGGCTGCGCTGCTGTTTTCGTAGGCGCCGCTCCAGTTTTCCATGTCAAACATCTCTTCCAGATGCACAACAGGAATTCCAGCGGATTCCAGCACTTCTGTAATTACACCGCCTACCGCGACAACGGTTTCCTGGGGGTTGTGGGAGCGGAACCCGGTGTCTGATGTTACGGTACTTCCGTTGGCATAGCTTTCCGTACCATGTGTGTGCAGAATTAAAACAAGCGGGGCATCCTCTCCATATTCGGCAGCCAGCTCGTCCGCCGTTTTTATCATGCGAGGAACGCCGTACAGCGCCCATAAATCCGGTGTATATTTGGTTTGATTGCTAAGGGAAAATCCATTTTCGGCATTTGAAGAAAGATTCTTGTCCCGTATGGTATCTCCAGAGGCCGGCGGATCATCTTCCGGAGGTTCTTCCGTATCTGCCGGGGCCGGCGGATTTTCCTCGGAAGTCTTGTCCGCATCTTTTTCTGTATCTGAATTGGGTTTCTCAATAGGCTCGGCAGTGTATGCAGGTAGAATCAATTGCATAAGAAACTCGGTGGGAGATATGGTGCGTAGATGATTGGCTGCCATAGCAAACAGAGAGGTGTGCAGCGCAAGGGATACGGTAATTAAAACCAACGCCGCGGCGATGATTGACAGCGGCAAAGCGTTCTCCCTTGCCGCTTTTTTATGAGTGGTGGATTCACATATACTAGGGTGCGCATCCTCTAGGGAAGCGTCTAAGGATTCGATACGAATTTCTGGAATAATGGAATTATCCATGATACCGCCTCCCTAAAACATTTGGTCTGCTTTTCACGTTTTGCATTTTTTACGCGTCCTTTCTTTGGTTTACACTCCATATATATGGACGCTGTCTGTTGGATATTCCTAAGCCCAGTGCGCAAAAAAAGCTTTGTTGATTCCCTTGGAAAGGAGAGAGGCCACCTCCTCTACAATAACGTCACTGTCTCTGGGAGATACAAAAAAATTTTCTCCTTCTTGCAATACGTCCTGGAGCTGTTTACTTGTTCTCGTTTCGCCGGCCTTTTCCAGCGCGTCATATATAAGTGTGGCAGAATTTACTACTGTGGGAACACCGATAGCGATCACTGGACAGCCGATCGTGTCTCGGCTGATTCCTTGCAGCCGGCTGCCAATACCGGAACCTGGCCGAATGCCTGTGTCTGTAATCTGGATGGTTGCTGCGAGCCGCGTAGTGGAACGAGCGGCCAACGCGTCTATCGCTATAACGATATCTGCCGCCGTTGCCGCTGCTGTGCTTTGAACTATAGCGGCTGCCTCGATGCCGGTTTGGCCTTTCACCCCCGGATGGATGGCAGATATGCTGCAGCATCCTACTGAATCGAAAAAATCTGCCTTTGCCATATGGCTTGTGACAGAAATTTTATCTGCTGTTCGAGGCCCTACGGCGTCTGCGGTAATGAAACGATTTCCCAGCCCGGCGATTAGTACCTTTGTGTCTGCTCCTGGCTCTGCGCCAAGTGCACGTCGTGCGTAATCTCGCAGCAGCGCTCCCAAAATGGCGGCTGCCTGTTCAATCTGTTCTTCTTCCCAGTATCGAATGACCGGACAGTATACTGTGGTGTATCGGCCCCGACTTTGTCCTGTATGCTGTTCCCCCTCCTGATCCAATACCTGCAGCTGTGCAATCCGAAATCCATACTTTTCCCATTCTCGATAGGTAGTACCTGGTACATGCTCCCATGCTCTGCTGCTTTCACATGCCAGATCTGTGCGCGGGGAATACGGTGCGTTGGGATATTGACCGTTCGAATCGGATGTTCTGGAATTTGAATGTGAATTTTTCATGACCACTATTGCCTTTCTGACAAAAATAGGTATAATAATAAGTAGTATCTGCATTTTTGTGTGATCCATACGCGCGAGCGAAGTGGGTAGGGAACACTGTCTGTTGAAAAGTTACGAAACACGGTTTTTTAAATTGTGCAAAAAGATGAATATTTTTATATTTTGCAAACAGGCAATTGATTCCCCGCTTTCTTTATGCTATAATTTTATGAATGCGTTTTGTATGTCGATCGCGGATGCAGTCGGCATGCTGGATGATTATGTTGGATAGTCTTAGAAGGAGTTCCAAACCATGAAAAGATTGCTTTCTTTTGTGCTCGCAGCGATACTGGTCGTTTGTGCGTTTGCTTCTTGCTCTACCTTGGAAAAGGATGACAGAGGCGCGATTATTACCATGTATCTTGCTGATGAAATTTATGATTATGATCCGATGTTGGCCTATACGGACGCCGCTGCGGCTAAGGTCTTTTCCCTTATTTATGAGGGCCTTACCCGGTTAGATGAAAAGGGCAACTGGGAAAAGGCTATGATGGATAGCTATAAAGAAGTGAAACCGGATAGTGAAGAAGACGGATATCGGATTCAGATCAATCTGCGGGAAAATAAATGGAGCGATGGCCGAACGGTTCAGGCAAACGATTTTATATATGCGTGGAAGCGGATTTTAGAGCCTACGAACGCTTGTGAAGCTGCATCCTTGCTGTATGATGTGAAAAATGCACGGGAAATTAAAATGGGTGACGCTACGGTAGACGACCTTGGTGTATACGCCATTGAAACCTATGTCCTGGAAATAGAATTTGCTTCAAAAGAAGTAGATTTGGATGCCTTTTTCCGTAACTGCGCCAGTGTTGCACTGGTTCCTTTGCAGAGAGACAAAGTCGAGAGCAGTGACAAATGGGCTAAACGCGCTTCTTCTATGGTGACCAATGGTCCTTTTGCTGTAAGAGGCATTACAATCGGACAGGAAATGCGTTTGGAACGTTCTTCATACTACTATCGTGATACAGAGTCAAATCAGGCTTTGGATAAGTATGTTATTCCTTATAGATTGGTGATCCAATTTGGTTACGGAGATAAGGAAAAGCAGTTAGAGCATTACGAAGCGGGAGATATTTTCTATATGGGCGAGCTTCCGCTGGCTGCTCGGGCTGATTATGAAAAAGAGGCTGAGATCCGGGACGGCGCAGTAACACATACATATTTCTTTAATACAGAAAATGAACTGTTTGAAAAACCGGAGGTGCGCAAAGCGCTTTCTATGGCCATTGACCGGCAGGCTCTGGAGGAGCTTGTGGTATATGCGGACGCTGCAACAGGCTTGATCCCGTCTACAGTATTGGATGCTGGCGGTAAAGGTAAGTTCCGTGAAAAAGGCGGCAGTTTAATTGAAAATACAGCAAATATTTCCGAAGCGCAGTCCCTGCTAAAAAAAGCCGGGGTAACAAAAGGATCCTTTACCATTACCGTAAGGAATACTGAAGTAGATTTGGCGATTGCAGAATATGTTGCCGATGTATGGAAGGATTTGGGCTTTACTGTAAAAGTGGAAAGTCTATCTCCGGAAAAAGAACCGTCTACCGAGGCAAACCAGTCTGACACATACAAAGATTTGTTCCAGGAGGCATATGAGGCGGGCGATTTTGATGTGATTGCGCTTGACTATCAAATGCTTTCTTCCGATGCATTTTCCGCGCTGGCGCCGTTTGCTGCTGAATTTTCCGGCAATGGTGTGGACATGGATTCTGCAGATTATGACGTGATCCCGCATGTGACCGGTTACAACAGCGAAGATTATAGTGCGCTGATTGAGGAAGCGTATGCCGCAGGAAGTGACAGTAGTACAAAAACGGAAAAGCTTCACGAAGCCGAGGAAATGTTGCTGGATGATATGCCGGTAATGCCGTTGCTGTTTTTGAAAGATGCATATATTTGCAACGACAAGGTGCTTAGCGGAATCAAGGACACTTACTGGGGCAGAGATTTCAAGAGAATGAAAATGCGCGACTATATGGAATATAAAGAGTCTATGGAAGCTGAGTCTCAAGGAGAATAAAGACTATTTTGTAAAGGTTGATCGGTAAAAAAGGCGGGGATTATTACTCCCCGCCTTTTTGCGGGACTCTGTGAAAAATAAAATGAGGAAGTGGATCGCATGGCACAGTTCAAAGAAGAAAATGAAATAAAAATTTTCATATTATATTTGCTGGATAAAATCGGCTACCCTTTGGACTATCCAAGTATCGGCTCTATTATGATGCAAGATGGAATCGTCAATTTTTTTGATTTTGCACAGTGCTTTTTTTCGTTGGTAGATGCAGGACATATCCGTGAAATTGTACGAGACGCATCTGGAGAAAAAGAAACAGAAGAAAGCGGAGCGCACGCTGAACGGGATAGAACGAGTGAGTCACCGGCAGCAATTGGTGCGGAACTGGACGATTTGGCAGAGGAATATGAATCGGACGCTACTGTTTTATATGAAGTAACAGATACAGGACGTCAGGTCGCACAGGCGCTGTCCGGCAATTTGATGGTAACTGTTCGGGAAAAAAGTTACCGAAGTGCTTTGCGTCATTTGTCGTTTGCCAAAAAAGGCGCGTATGTGGACCATTCCTATCGGCCGGATGGGGACGGGTATTTGGTAACTTGTTCTATTAAAGATAAAAAAGGTGTAATTATGGATCTTACCGTGCGAGCTGATAGTGATTATCAACTCCAACGTATGCTCAGCAATTATTCTGAACGCCCTGAGGTAGTGTTTCGTGGCGTAATTGCACTGCTTTCCGGTGATGTGAATTATTTATTTGAAGACACCTGAATTTTCGACAGCAAAATGTGCACTTTGTATATAAAAATCGACGTTGTATATATAAAAACTACAAATATGAATGAAATATTTACGAAAATTTAAGAATTTTTAAAACTGCTATTGACAAAATTTACAAATGTGCTATAATATCATTAACATAGATGGTAAAAATCTACAAATTAACCAGTTGAGAGCAGGGGAAGGAATTTTGCAAGATACGCCGGATACTTTATTGGAAGAAATACAAAATGGGAGCAACGAGAGTTTTTCCATACTTGCGAAGCAATACGCTCCTCTTCTTGCCAAAATGGTTTCCAGCTTTTTTGCAAGCGGAGGCGGTGCGTGGGACGAGTTGCTGCAGGAAGCAGAAAGCGCATTGCTGAAGGCGGCCCTTACATATGATAAAACGCAAACGGCGGTATCCTTTGGCTTGTATGCAAAAATTTGCATACGAAATGCATTGATTTCTCACCGAAGAAAGGTTTTGCGAAGAACGCAGCGGGAGACTACCAATAAAAAGACCGGAAAAAACAGAGGCGCACATCGTGTTTTGATGCAGACGGAGAATGTGGAGCAAGCCATTGAGCGCATCGCTGCTGTGTTGTCTCCATATGAGCGTTGCGTGCTGCACAAATATATATCCGGAAAGTCTGTGCGGGAAATTGCACAGGATTTGAATAAGGAATCTAAGTCTGTTTATAATGCATTATTTCGCATTCGTGAAAAGGGAAAACAACTGGAGCGATCTAAAAAAAAGAAAGATTAATTTTGTATGTAAACACTATGTGTTTTCTATATGCCCGAATAGCTTAATCAGAGCGTTGTTTACAAAGGTAACGGTTAAAGTCCGTTGAGGGCGAAATTTATTCTACCATATTTAAGCGAGGTAAAAAATGTACGAGGACAAGACATTGGTATGCAAGGATTGCGGTAACGAGTTTGTATTTACTGCAGGCGAACAAGAATTTTATGCAGAAAAGGGTTTCCAAAACGAGCCTCAGCGCTGTAAGACTTGCCGCGATGCTAGAAAAGCTGCATCCAAGTCGCAAAGAGAAATGTTCACCACTACTTGCGCACAGTGCGGCCAGGAAGCAAAAGTTCCTTTTCAGCCCACAAGTGACAGACCTGTATACTGCAGCGAGTGCTTTGCAGCAATGAAGCAGCAGTAATAGGACTTTGCATTTGCATAAGTAATGTAGGGAGGAAGGCACGATATCGTGCCTTCCTCTTCCTGTTTTTTGCCGGACAATAAAAAGGCGGGAGCGATATGACAAAGGACTCTTCTTTTCGTTCCGGCAGCTTTTCCCAAAGGGCTTTTTTGCAAAAAGATATGTACAAATTATAAAAGATGTGCTATAATGAGCTTAAATACTGGAATTTTATAGCTTTGCGGCAGTGAAGCCATCGGACTTATTTTGTCAGAAAGGCAAATTATATATATGAGTGAAAACGAAAGCCGGCAAGGGCAGACAACACGCCCAGCGGGGAAAAATTCAAATAGAAATACCGGCGCAGCTGGCGGTGCAAAAAGAAAGCGACGTCCGCAGCCCGCAGCCAAAAAAGATTTTAAAAATAATGTACAGAAGTCTGTCGAGACGGAAGGACAGAAAAGTACTGGGCAAAATCCGAAAAGAAAAAAACAGGAGCGCTCCCCCGCTTCGGAGAAAAATAGGAACGCACAGAATAGACACGGTGGCGTAAAAAATGCTCCGGCTGGAAACGCGCAAAGAAACAATCATCGGGGGAATCGTAAGGGCCCACCGAAAATTCACGATGATTATGATGATATCCGTAGCTATGGCGGAAGGTATTTGCAGCTCCCCGATTATGATGAGTTGGAAACGGATCCACTTAGCAGTGCTGGACTGTTTTCACTTACAGCAGACAACACAAAAAAACGAGGCACAGCTTTGGAGGATACCGAGGCAGCTTCGATTTCAGAGGAGCAGGCGCCGGTCGCCGGAAGAAATGCTGTACGGGAACTGCTGCGCAGCGGGAGAAGCATTGACAAGATTTTTGTAAAAGCAGGACAGAGAGAAGGTTCTCTGGTAGCAATCGTTGCAGAAGCAAGAAAAAAACAAATTCCGATCTCAGAGGTAGCTCAGGAAAAGCTGGATCAACTTGCTAGGGGAGTCAACCACCAGGGTGTGGTGGCAGTTGCCGCTGAAAAAGAATATACAGATATCGATGGAATTTTGAATATTGCGGCAGAACGGGGAGAGATTCCTCTTATTGTAGTAGCGGATTCTATTGAAGATCCTCATAATTTAGGCGCGCTGATCCGTTGCGCGGAATGTGCCGGTGCACACGGTGTAATTATCCCCCGGCGCCGCAGCGCAGGGCTCACTCCTGTAGTGACAAAAGCTTCCGCAGGAGCGCTGGAGCATATGGCTGTAGCGAAGGTGTCCAACATTGGGCAAACTGTAACCGAATTGAAAAAACGGGGTCTGTGGGTATTTGTATCAGAAGCTGGCGGCACGGCATATTATGACGCGGATTTCCGGGTGCCGGCTGCGATTGTATTTGGAAGTGAGGGAGCGGGCGTTGCGAAAACGGTCCGTGAAAAAAGTGATTTTACCGTTTCTATTCCTATGTATGGAAAGGTAAATTCCTTAAACGTATCCACGGCCGCATCTGTTATTTTGTGCCACGCGGCAAGAATGCAGCATGACATGTAGGAAGGCCCTCGGGCATACTGGTCAGAATTCCAAAGGAAGGAATGAAACGAATGGCTGAAAATAAAGAAAAGAATCAAAAAGTGACAGCCCAGGATCTTTTATCCCGACTGAACAAGTCTGCACCTAAGACAAATGCAGAAAACGAGGCGACGCCGACATCAAGCCCAATGGATCCGGCTCAGTTATTGGCTAAGCTGAAAGGCGAAGACCCGGGAAATGCACAGGCAGAGTCCTATGTACAGGGAGAAGATATAGACGAAGAGGCTTTCTATGGGCAGGAAACAGGGATAGATGGCGTGGAAGACATCTATCCGGAAGATGACTTTTTTGATAACGACCCGGTGGAAGAAGATTCATATTTTGCATCGGACCTAAGAGAAGATGCAGAGGCTACATACGATGAAGGCGAAGATCTTGAACAGCTTATCAATGTGATGGGGGAAGATGGAGAAACCATCAATGAATCGGATATTAGCCTGATGGTTGCCCTAGGTATGGAAGATGAGCTTGCCAAAACGGTGGGTATTGAAACGGCGACACAAATCACAGACGATTATGTAGCAGATCAGGAAGAATGGGTGACCCGAAGCAATCGATACGGCCCCGGAGAATATTCCGATCCGGCGGAGAACGGCGAAATTGCACAGAAATATCGAAAACGCAATCGTTGGGCTACAGGCAGACTGCTCTGTGGTCTTGTGCTTACCGTTTTGATTTTAATATTTGAGAATCTTCCTGTAGTGGGATATCAGCTTTCCGGCGCCTTGGACCCTGCAGTCTATCCGGTGATTTATATAATGATGGATTTGCAGTTGCTGTTGTTGATGGCCGCGCTATGCTACCGACATATTTTTGGTGGATTGGCATCCTTGCTGCGTCTGCATCCCACAACGGATACCATTTCTGCAGTAATGACGGTTGCAGTGCTTGCCAGTTCTATCTATGAAACGGCGACTGTTATGCCGGGCGTAGAACCGGTGTTATTCCACTTTCCGGCTGCACTTTGTTTGCTGTTTACAACGATTCACGAGTTTTTAACCGTGCGGCGTGAAATTTTTAGTTTTAATATCGTATCTACTACGCAACCGAAATATGTGATGCGTCGGCTATCTACCAGAGATTCCGTTATGGAAAATGAGGCGCTGACAGACAGTATACAGGATGACGGCGGCGATATTATCAAAATTCAAAAAACAGATTTTGTAGACGGATATTTTTGGAGAACAAAAAATCAAGGTGGCGGTGATCGTTCTATGATCGGCGTGACTCTGTTGGTGGCTGTCATGCTTTCTATTGTGGGTGGTGTTTATGCCGCTGTCAGTGGTCATGCAAGCGGTCCCTTTACGGTGGCGTTTGCAGTGCTGAGTGCAACGATGCCGACGGCAATGGTTATTGCGGGATGTTATCCTTTTTATCGTGCCAATCGCGCGGCATATGAAAATGAAAGTACGATTATCGGGGAAGGCTCTGTAGATGAATATTCTGGAGCGAGTGTGGTGTCTTTTGACGATGTTAACGTATTCCCTTCAACAAATGTAAAAGTGCGCAATGTAAAGCTGTATAATAACAGTCGTATTGATAAAGTTTTGTACTATGCTGCCAGCGTATTTTCCAAAACAGGTGGTCCCCTGGGCGATGTATTTGAAATTGCTACGATGGAAACCGGCCACTGTGCCGACGTGGAAATTCTCGATACAGATACGGGATATATTGAAGCATCTGTGGGCGGAAAAAGTATTATGTTTGGTCGTGCTGCTGCTCTTGCCGGATTGGGTATTGAGATTCCGGAGGACGTGGTGGAGGAAGATACGATTCTGGCAGGTGACTGCGCCGCTCTTTATATGATTTATCAGCATAAGTTGGTGGCAAAGATGATTGTTCACTATCTTATTGATCCGGATTTTGAATATATCCTGCGGCAGCTTACTGGCAGCGGTATGTGCGTATGCGTTAAAACCTTTGATCCCAGCATTGATGAGGAAATGATTTACCGGCAGATCCGCAGCGGTAAATATTCTCTGCGGGTGATTAAATATCGGAATACAGAGGAGATCACAAAGTATGCCGAACGCGCTGACGGCGGCATTGTTTCCAGAGAAGGAACCAAAGCCCTGCTTCAGACAATTTCTAGCTGCGACAAGATTCTCAGCGCCCGTAAAACCGGATATGTGATCAATGCGCTTTCTGCTGTTTTGGGGGCTGTGATAATGGCAATAGTCCTTGTATCGGGAATGTTTCCGCAGTTGTACAGCGTGTATTTGGGCGCAATGCAGTTGTTCTGGATGATTCCGGTGATTGTCACAACGAAAGTAATTGTTCGATAATTTTATAGGAAAGGGAAAGGGCGGAGTATACTCCGCCCTTGTCTATACAATGCGAGAGGATATTAAATCATTTATTACAAAAGTACAGAAGCCCGGACGATATGTCGGCGGGGAAGCAGGGAGTGTGTATAAGGACAAAGCGCATATCGGAATGCGGATAGCCTTTTGCTTTCCGGACATATACGATATTGGTATGTCCAATTTGGGTATGCGGATTTTATGCGGCGTACTCAACGAAATGCAGGATGTTTGGTGTGAACGGGCGTTTGCGCCATGGCCCGATATGGAGGCGGAAATGCGCAGCCGAAATATTCCTGTATATACCCATGAATCGGGAGATTCTATCCGGGATTTTGACATGATCGCTTTTACTCTGCAGTATGAGCTTTGTTATACGACCGCGCTTAATATGCTGGATATGAGCAAAATTCCCTTGCGCAGCCGAGAGCGGGATGACAGTTTCCCGATAGTGCTTGCAGGGGGGCCATGTGCTTATAATCCGGAGCCTATGGCCGACTTTGTGGACATCTTTTCCATTGGCGAGGGTGAGGAGGCGCTTCCCCAGCTTGCGCAGCTGTATTTAGATATGCGGCAGGCAGGCACCTATAATAAAGAAGCGTTTCTGCGGGCCGCTTCGCATCTGGAAGGATTTTATGTTCCTTCTTTGTATGAGGTAAGTTATAACGATAACGGCACTATTTTAAATATGCAGCCGAAATTTCCAGATGTGCCTCGACAGGTGAAAAAGCGAATTGTAGAAGACGTGGACCAGGTTTACTTTCCTACGGATTCCGTGATGCCTTTGGTGGAGACGGTACATGACAGGATTACACTGGAAGTATTTCGAGGCTGTATCCGAGGCTGCCGCTTCTGCCAGGCTGGGTTTGTTACACGGCCGGTACGGGAAAAAACACCGGAGACTCTGTGCGCACAAGCGAAGAAGATGGCGGAAAATACAGGCTATGATGAAATTTCCATGTGCTCGCTGTCTATTTCTGATTATTCCAAAGTAAATACACTGTGCGATAATCTGTTAACTTGGACAGACGATGCGCGAATCAATCTGTCCCTTCCATCGCTGCGCGCGGATAGCTTTACCAGAGAGCTTATGGAGCAAATTTCCACAGTGCGGTCCAGCACCCTTACCTTTGCTCCGGAAGCCGGCAGCCAACGCCTGCGGGACGTGATTAATAAAAATGTAACGGAGGAAGACATTCTCCGCGCTGCGGGCGTGGCTTTTTCAGCAGGCAAAAATCAGGTCAAACTGTACTTTATGAACGGGCTGCCTTACGAAACTTTGGAGGATATTGAAGGTATTGCGGCGCTTGCCAAAAATGTCATCGAGTCCTATTACAAAACTCCCGGGCGTAGCCGGGGAAAACAGCCGAAGGTTACCATTAGCGTGGCGTGCTTTATTCCCAAGCCCTTTACTCCCTTCCAGTGGGAAGGCCAAAACACAGCGGAGCAGTTGGAGGAGAAGCAGCGGCATTTGCTTGCTTGCCTCCAGGACCGCAAAATTCGATATAATTATCATGACGCCAAAATATCTTGGCTGGAAGCAGTGTTTGCAAGAGGCAACCGCCGCCTATCCGCGGCTTTGGAAGCCGCAGTAAAAAGAGGTATGCGTCTCGAAGCGTGGGAAGAATTTTTTGACTACGAGGCGTGGCAGCAGGTTTTTGCAGATACAGGCATCGATCCATCGTTCTATGCAAATCGTACCATGGAAGAGGAAGAAATTTTGCCTTGGGATGTGATCGACTGCGGCGTATCGAAACGTTTTTTGCTGCGTGAGCGGCATAAGGCGATGGAAGCTGCCGTTACACCCTCCTGTAAGGAACAGTGTTCGGGGTGCGGAGCAAATGCACTAGTGGATCCCAGCCTTTGCCGTTGGTGCCCAGGGCATAGGGAAGGCGAGGCGGAGCATCTGAGCAGTCTGAACAGACCTACCGGCCCTAAGGAGGACACGGGTAAGCGAAATGCTAGAGGCGCTGGAGCGGCGATCAATCCAGGAGAACGTCCGGTGCGTACCGTGCGTATTTGCTATGCGAAAAAAGGCGCTATGACCTATGTATCCCATTTGGATGTGCAGCGAACTTTTTCCCGTGCCCTTGTAAAAAGCGGATTGCCGGTATATTATACCGAAGGCTTTAATCCCATTCCGAAACTGACTTTTGCGTCTCCCCTTTCCGTGGGTGCCAGCGGAGAAGCCGAGTTTGCGCAAATTAAACTGGTGCGGGATATGGAAGATGAACGGGTACTTGCGGCCCTATCCACAGCCATGCCTTCCGATATACAAATTAAGGAAGTATATACGCCCCAGACGCATTTTAAGGAAATTGCCTGGGCGGAGAATCAAATTGATTTCCATGTGCTGGTAGAGAAGAATGTTTTGGATATACTGGAAAAACGGTTTGCGGGCCCGGTAGTGGTTCTGAAAAAAACCAAAAGCAGCGAAAAAGAGACGGATATCCGCCCCTTTATCAAGGATATTCGATTTGAAATGTTGTCGGAGGGGGTGCGCGTCATCGCGGTGACCCGCGCAGATAGTACCAACTATTTAAATCCGGTGTATATTGCCGGTGCTTGTACGCCGCTTGTTGATCCGGAAGGGGTGGGGTACTACACGATTTGCCGTCGTCAGCTTTTTTTGGAGGACGGCAGTATATTCCGATAATCAGAAAATACTTTTGAGCGAAATCCCTTCTGATTCTGAAAGCCGGCGAACCAATTCCAGCAGCTGCTCTCGAGCGGCGTGGTATTCCTTGACTTCGCCGGTTTTATGGTGGGATTCCAAATCGGTTAGTGCATCCGCAATTCGATCTGCTTCTTTATGACTGACGCTGTAGCTGATTACGGGTTCCAGTTTATCCCACTGAGCGCGAATATTATCAAGGTTGGCCTTTTCGGCTTCCGAAGGCAGATTTTGGATGGCGTCGGCTAGTGCGTCTGTTTGGGTTTGCACATAAACCGCGTTGATTGCTACCGCGCAGGATAATAGCACTAAAACGGATAAGGCGCAAAGAAATGCTTTCAACTTTTTTTCTCCTTTATTATTATAGTAATATCACCTGTATCGTTGACGGAAAATAGAAAGATATCTTCTTTAGTAAAACCGCGTCGTTTAAGTTCCTGAAATAGCCTCTTTTCATCCCATCCGGCTAGAATTAAATTGTCACGAATGACTTTGCGGTCTAAAATGAGCGCGTGAGAAATTCCCTGCTCAGAAATATCTAAATCCAGTTGTGTGGGGGTGACGCTGCTGTTGGCCGCTTTGGGAAAAACAGAGAACCTTCCGTTTTGTTCTAAAATGGCGTATTCTACTTCCCCAATGTCGGAAATGCCGCTTTGCCGCAGCGAGCACAGCAGCTCGCTGATTCCGGTTCGCTGACGTTCCAGTTCCTTTTGATTGAGTACTCCTTTATGGATAATAATACTGGGCCTGCCTGCAAATAAGTTTTTTATCCCCGGAACCCGCAGCACAACGTAGGATAGAATTACTTCCAGGGAAAGCAGCAACAGAATTGGAACGATGGCGTAAAGAAGCGGGATGTCTTTGTCTGCAATAGGGATAGCGGCTAATTCGGACAGGAGAATTGTAACAATCAGTTCCGATAGCTGCAGTTCCCCGATTTGCCGCTTTCCCATGAGACGCAGCGTGATAATTAACATAAAATATACCAGCAGAGTTCTGATGTATACGGATGCCATAATCTACCTCCTACATTTTTGAGAATACCCGTTTTTGCTGAAAATATACGAAATAAAAATAATAATTGGCTTTGCTGTGGCAGTGTAGAAATGAAAAAAACCTTGATTTTACAGGGGGTGGGGGCGTTTAATAATGGTTATAAGTGTTGTGGGAAAAAATCGAAAAATAAATAAGAAAAAGGTATTGACAAGGGAGGGGTGGTGTGATATAATAAA
>CAJUIQ010000007.1 GCA_910586545.1 uncultured Eubacteriales bacterium | reverse complement strand
GGACGTTACTGTTCGCCGGTTTCCAACGATTGCTGTTCGTATCCGCCGGGGATTGTTTTGGTACTACCTGGAGGAGATTCCGTCCGCTCCGAAAATTCATACAGAATATGCTTATCCACTGGTGCATACCCCCTTTGACGATATTCAAAAATGTGCATTCCGGGTGATTTTATACGACAAGCGTATATCCGTAGAATTTTTTCATGCGATCACCGATGGAAATGGCGGTCTTGTTTTTCTGAAATCACTGGTAGCTGAGTATTTAAAGCAGAAATACGGTGTTGTCATTCCCTATGGAAACGGCATTCTGGATAGATTAGAAACACCGCGAGAAAGTGAAATGACGGACAGCTTTCTGCAATATGGCGGAAAAATTGGCGCCAGCCGACGCGAAGCCAATGCCTTTCATTTTACGGGATCTTTAGAAAAGGATGGGTTCTGTACCAACACCACTTTTATGATAGACGCAGCTTCTCTTGCCGCTCAGGCAAAAAAGCGCGGCGTTACCGTCACCGCTTTTCTGACAGCGGTTATGATCCAGGCGACTATGGCTGTCCAGGAAAAGATAGTAGAAAATCCCCTAAGGAGAAAAGCGGTAAAAATATTGCTGCCGGTAAATTTGCGAAATTTATTCCCCAGCGAGACGCTGCGAAATTTTGTGCTGTATGTAACGCCGGGGGTAGACGCGCGGTTGGGGACATATACTTTTGACGAGTTGTGTCAGAATGTCTATCACCAAATGCAGCTGATGATTACCCCAAAACAAATGCAAATGCGAATTTCGGCAAATGTAAATATAGAAAGACATCTTTTAATCAAGGCTACGCCGTTATTTATAAAAAATCTGTTTTTAAAACTGGGCTTTCTCCTTGTTGGCGAAAGAAAATCCTGCTTCACGTTTTCCAATCTTGGAATTGCACGCCTGCCGGTTCCCATGGGAAATTATGTTTCCAGAATGGATTTTGTACTGGGAGTGCAGTCTACCACGCCGTATAATGTGGCGGCAATCACGTATGACGGCACGCTGCAGGTGAATATCATTCGAAATATAAAAGAACCTATTTTGGAAAGGCATTTTTGGGAAGCTCTGCGTGCATTGGATATCCATGCGAAGGTAGAAAGCAATCAACGATAAAGGATAGGAGGCTAGAACAAATGTATTGTATACGCTGCGGCGTGGAGCTTGCCGAGCATGAAACATGTTGTCCGCTTTGTAAAACAAAAGTAGTGCACCCGGATTTTATCCATCCGGATGCCCCTGCGCCGTATCCCAAAGACAAAGTGATTTATAAAGATCTAAACCGAAACGGGGTACTTTTTATCCTGTCTATCCTTTTCTCCCTTGCCGCGGCGTTGATGCTGGTATGCGATTTGTCTCAAAATCACGCCATCATCTGGTCGGGATATGCTATTGGCGGGCTTGGCGTGGGATACTTGTTTTTTGTATTTCCGTTGTGGTTTCGCCGGCGCGTTCCGGCGGTATTTGCTGCGGTAGATTTTTCTGCTGTCCTGCTGCTTTTATGGTATATCAATACAGCTGTCGGCGGTTCCTGGTTTCTTTCCTTTGCAATGCCTACAGTGCTCATGCTCGCGGCAATAACATGCGCATTTCTTATTTTGTATCAGTATTTTCGCAGCGGACTGCTGTGGATTCTTGGAGGCGCCTTTATACTCCTTGGAGTATCTCTTGTGGGGATAGAACTGCTTATGCAGTATACTTTTTCCCTTGGTCGGGGGCTGGTGTGGTCTGTTTATCCCTTAGTTGTGTTTGCTCTCCTTGGAATTTTGCTGCTTGTTATCGCTTCCAGTTCCCGTCTGCGTGGGTATTTGGAGCGCAAATTCTTTTTATAGAAGTCTATTTTGGCAATTGCCTTTCCAAACTGTGGTCCATATAAAAAAAGCGTAGGACATTGGGATTTTTTCTTGACACCTATGCGAAATGTGATATAATAGCTGCAAACCGGCTATTGATCACTGATTTGCAGCGGCACATTGCATCATGATATTAATGCCAGTAAAATCAATCTTGGGAGAAACTTTGCCATGAAACACGCGTTAAAAGTTGGTATAATCGGTCTGGGAGAACGGGGATACAGCACCCTCTCCGGCGTTCTATGCGATATGGATTCCATATGTATTACATATGTCTGCGATACTTTCGAGGATCGTGCGCTTCGGGGACAGCAGATTGTCACAGAGAAGAAAGGAAATACGCCTAAATATACCACAGACTATCGAGTTTTGATAGAGGACCCGGATGTAGAGGTGGTTGTGATCGCTTCCGCATGGGAAAACCACATTCCGGCGGCGATAGCGGCTATGCAGGCTGGAAAATATGTAGGCTGCGAAGTTGGCGGCGCATATTCTATTGATGATTGCTGGAAGCTGGTGCACACCTATGAAGAAACGGGCCGTCACTGTATGATGCTGGAAAACTGCTGTTTTGGACGGGATGAACTGATGGTGCTGCGTATGGTCCGAGAGGGATTATTCGGAAAAGTTGCAGCCTGTGAGGGCGGCTACCACCACGATCTGCGCTATGAGATAACGCATGGAGTGGAAAACCGGCACTATCGTTTGCGCAATTACAAAAACCGTTGCTGTGAGAACTATCCTACCCATGAGCTTGGGCCTATTGCAAAAGTTTTGAACATCAACCGGGGCAACCGGATGCTTTCGCTTACATCTATGTCTTCCGGCGCGTGGGGACTTAATACATACGCACAGAACCAGGAAAACGTAAACGCTGATTTGCAAACCGCTCGGTTTGCACAAGGAGATATTATAAAAACAAATATTTTGTGTGCAGGCGGGGAGCTGATCACCCTTACGCTGGACACATCACTCCCGCGGCATTATTCCCGAGGCTTTACGGTACGTGGCACAAAGGGCAGCTACACGGAGCTGACCAAAGCGATATTCCTGGATAGTCTGGGGGAAAGCGGAAACGGTCTATACAACAACCTGGATCAATATCGGCAGGATTGGGAGCATCCTATCTGGCAAAAGTATCTGGAGGAAGGTGTGAAGGGCGGCCACGATGGTATGGACTGGCTGGTATACTCCGCTTTCTTTGAGGGTATTTTAAATGACCGCCAGCCGGTAATCGATACATACGATATGGCGTCTTGGATGGCAATAACGCCTCTATCGGAACGTTCTATCATGCAGGGTGGTCAGCCAATGGATATTCCCGATTTTACCCGCGGGCAGTGGCTTTGCCGTACCGACAGCAACCAGGGTCCATATTCGTTGGATCTATAAGGAGCTAGTTTGCTGAAAAATAGCTAGAAAAGAAAGCCGGCATAAAAATGCCGGCTTTGATGTTTTGGTTATGAGAAGGGATTTTTTTATGAATTTGGCCACTTCTCTTGATTCTTTACACAATTTTTGGTACATTATATTAGAATAAATTTTATAAAGGCTGGTGACAGCATGAAAACAGTAAGCTATACTTTAAATAATACGACATTTACATTTGAGGCGTCTACTGGCGCTCTGATGGGGCTGGATTATCCCGGAGTACCTTCTATGGTGCGTGAGGGCAGAGGTCTGTTTGACCTGGCCTGGCCGGTACCTGCGGCTGAATCCTACTGGAAAATACTGCAGCGTACCACCTGAAATCGCCTGTGAGGAAGATACCATTACCCTTACATATAGCAGTGTTCCCTGGACTGTGCCGGCGCCTACCGACATGGCAGAACTGCAGGGAGGCGTATCCGCTGTAGTTACGCTGCGGGCCTGCCCCGACGGCAAGTCTGTTTCTATGCGTCTGACGGTAGAGAATCATTCCGATGCCCAGGTGGTGCAGGTTCTGTTCCCGGATATGAACGGAATTGTGCCTACTACCGATGAGGAACACGATGTGCTCACTATGTTAGGAGGCAAAGAACGCCCCTTTGTGGAACTGAAGAGTACGCCCAAAACCAGAGAAAACTTTTTTGCCTGGACGGAATCCTGCGCTGGCCGGTTCCATCGAGCGGGGGGCTTTCAGCCTGGTCCGATGATTGGCCGCTGGTACGATATGGGCAGTCGCCGCGGCGGTTTTTCCATGTATCGAAAGCATTGGGGATGGGGTCCGGACAGTAAGAACGAAATGGGCTATGGAGAACATTTGTGGGTAAAGCTGGATAATCTCAGCGGCAAACTGCGTCTTGCCTTTTTGCGAGATACCAAAATTGGCAAGGGAGAGACTTACGACTCCGGGGAGTATATTCTTACTGCGCATGCCGGCCCCTGGATCCAAGGAATTAGCCCATATAAGGAATTTGTAGCGTCCCAGGTACACCGGGTAGTAGAAGTGCCGCAGCGTGCGCGGGAAATGTTTGGTTTCCGTACAGTTTTTATGGCGAACGGATATACCAAAGACCCAGACGACTATAGCTGGAAGTATGATGACATGCCTCTCCTTGCCCAGGATATGAAAGATCACGGTTTGTATGATTTAAACGTGTGGGGCGCCTTTATGTTCACCCTGCCTACCGGCCCGCATTGCTTTTATGAGGAATGGGGCGGTCTGGAATGTTGGAAGAAAAACGTGAAAAAACTGCAGGAGATGGGTGTTGTAGTAACGCCGCTGGTATCCTGGATCTCCCTTTGGGATCAGACTGCCAAAAATTACGGTGTCACGGAACGCAGCGGATCCTGGGCGGAGACGCCGAAGTCCATTCCCATGTTTAAAGCGCCATACTGTGAGCGGTGGAGTTGCTATCAGATTCATGATCATTCCAGAGAAAACTGGAGAGAGGATATTCGAAACGGGCTGCGGTTCTTCCGAGACGAGGCGGGCTGCCCCGATATCTGCTGGGATCAATATGTGCTGGGCGATAATCAGGATGATATCGTACACGATATCATCAATGAGTACCGATTGGAAACAGAAAAGATGTATCCCGGCACGGTGTTCTCCTCTGAATCTACTTTGTATTTCGAGTCGGAACTGGATAATACGGACTTTACCTGGAACTGGCTGTATTGGCCCGGCAGGGGAGATATGCGTCCTTATATGCATGTGGTGCGCACCCTGCGCCCCAATATCAATGTGGATTCAGAGCCCTCCTATGTAAAGTTTATATTTATGGACAACTACGTAATCAACGTGTATCCCTCCAAACCGGAAAACTACAACGGCAGCGCGCTGATTCGGGAGTATCCCGCGTTTTCCAAAGCAGTAAAAACCTGCGCTGCACTGCGCCAGGCATATCTTACATATTTTATAGACGGCGTTATGGTGTCCGACTGCCCTGTAGATATGGATCAGGATGTGCCCTGCCGAATTACGGGTTATCAAAAAGAGGATTCCATGCTGCTGATCGTGTACAAGTACAAGGACGCAGACGTATGCATTCCTCTGGAGCTTTCGCCATATCTTTCAGGACAGCATTTCTCTTACCGGATCTGCAATGAAGAAAATCAGGTAATTGGAGAAGGAAAGACAGGAGCAAACGATACGATTTCCCTCGCTGGAGAAAAAGAAGCGCTGTATATGATTGAACTGTTCAAGGAAAAGGACAGCAAAGCCATATGAGTGGTATTATTCTGGAAAAGCTTTTGATCATGATGGTTATGGGGCTGATCGGATTTATCTGTGGAAAGACCAAACTGATCGACGGGGACACGAACAAAAAGCTGTCCAATTTATCACTTTTAATCATCAATCCACTGCTGATTTTCGTATCCTACCAGACGCCTTACTCGGCAGACATTGCGGCAGGGCTTGGTATCGTATTTTTACTGTCCGTGCTGTCCTTTGGGATCCAGCTGGGAGCAGCGCTGCTTTTAGTAAAAAAGAAAAACAACCCCAATATCGGGGTGGAGCGGATGTCCCTAGCCTTTTCCAATAATGGATATATTGGCATTCCCCTGGTTCAGGGGGTGTTTGGAGCACAGGGCGTCATATATATGACGGTATTTGTCACCGTGTTCAATATTGTTCTTTGGACGGTTGGCGTACTGTTTATGACAGGAAAAACCAGCTTCCGGCAAGCACTGAAAAATCTGTGCTCCCCGGCAATCTTTATGGTTCTTATGGGACTTGTGTTTTTCTTTTTAAAAATTTCCCTGCCGGAGCTGATTCGTGAGCCGCTGGAAACGGTAGGAAATATGAACACACCTTTTGCTATGCTGATTGCCGGCGCGACTCTTGCCGGCTCCAATCTGCTAGGATGCATCAAAAAGTTTCGACTGTATCTTCTGGCGGCCGCAAAGCTTTTGCTGATTCCGATAGCTTCCGTTTTTGTGTTGGTTCCTTTTGCATGCCTTGGCGTAGATCCGATGCTGATTACCATTGTAGTGATCGCTGTTGCTTGTCCCACAGCGGCGGCTTGTACCATGTTTGCTCATCGATATCAAAAAGACAGCGCATATGCGTCGGAAATATTTGCGACCACGACGATTTTATCTGCTGCTACAATTCCGGCAGTGATCTGGCTGCAAAGCTTTTTGCTGGAATTGTTGGTTTAATTTTATGGAGAAACGTATGCATCCCATTAAGCATTTTAAGACGATTACAAAGCATCGACACAAAGTAATCGGCCATTGCCGCCGTGCCGGCATTTTCTGGCAGGGACTGCGGCATGATTTGTCCAAATACACTCCGGCGGAATTTTTCCGCGGGGCAAAGTATTATCAAGGCAATCAAAGTCCGAATGTACAAGAACGTGTGGAAAACGGGTATTCAGCAGCGTGGCTGCATCACAAGGGACGCAACCGGCATCATTTTGAATATTGGACGGACTATCATCCGGTGGAGCGAAAGGTGCTTCCCGTGAAAATGCCCCTGCGGTATGTAGTGGAAATGTTTTGCGACCGGGTTGCCGCCAGCAAAATATACAAGGGAGCGGAATATACGGATGGAGATCCGCTGGCGTACTTTGCACACGCAAAGTCCATGCGGGTGATCCATCCCGAGACGTCGGCCTTTCTGGAGCGGCTGCTCACTATGCTGGCGCTGCGGGGAGAATCGGAAACATTTTCCTATATTCGCGCGTATCTAAAAAATCATGACACATATTAAAGCTGTCCCATATGGAACAGCTTTAATATGTGATATCGCTCTTCAGCGGTGAAATCCTTCTATTTTACTGCTGACCTGCCGTTCATAATCAATAATTTCATTGCACAAATCAGCTACTTGGCTATCACATCGTACCGCATGTTTAGCATAGGCTTCTGACAGAGAATCCGCGCCCATATCACATCCCTTTGCTACCATATCTGCAATATGGGAATCGGTATTATCAATCATTGTGTTGATATGAATACCGGTCTTTGCCATCGCCTTGGCCATCAGTCCCGGTTCCTTTGGCTCTATACTGCGCTCATGCATTAGCTGACTGGTCCGCTTGGAAAGCGCTCCATAGGTGTCCATTTGTGCGGTCAGCTCTGTGATCATAGATTTGCCTTTTACTTTGGGCAGAACAGAATTGATATTTTCCATCGCCATTTTTGTATTGCTATACATTTCGCTAAGCAGCGCCTGATTGGGATTTTGTTTATCCATAATTATAATTATGCCTTTCTTTTTACCATTTTTTAAACAGTTCTTTGGTAATATTGTTTCCAGTGGTTCCGATTTCATGCGAAGAGGATTTGACAAATGGGGGAATTTATGCTATGATAAGGTGTAGAAAAGCTGCATACATATACGGAAGGTTATCGAAGTGGTCATAACGAGGCGGTCTTGAAAACCGTTTGTCCTTACGGACACGTGGGTTCGAATCCCACACCTTCCGCCAACGCGGCTAATTTCCGCGCTAAAAAAGCCGCAAGGATGTCCTTGCGGCTTTTTTATACCATATCATAATATTTCGTAATATAGGGGGATTTCCAAGTGAGTTGTAATAACAATTCTCAATGTAACAATACGTTACGTTCTGAAGAAATAATAACGCTTATGGGTATTTATCGAGAAGAGTGGAAATATCGTGACAGCGCTTTTATGTCTACTTTTTTAAAATTTTCGTTGCTGTCTTTACTTATCACCTTCTTCCCCAATCTATTAGGCAGAATCGGGTTTGATCAAAGCGCACCATTGTTAGTAAGTATTCCGCCTTTTATTTTTTCGATCTTTGGTATCCTCTCTGCCCTGTTTGGTTTATTTTATTCCTCCGCTGAAGCCCAAAGAATCGTTCAAATAGACAACGCGTATAAACGCTTAATGGCACAGCTTCCAGAAGATGCTCAAGTAAAAATGTTAAACAATAAATTAGGCAACAGTAAAAATATAATCAAAAAATTTCAATCCGTGCGTTTAAACAGAGTTCTGTACTACGCATATCTTATCCCAATTGGTTTAGCCGTTCTTAACTTTGTTCTTATCATTTTATCGCGCAGTTAAGACATCTCAATCAGCTTGCGAAAAACATTACCAACGGATCTGTTATGACGGTTGTGAGACACAGGAGTATTTCAGAAGCCGCTTAAAAAAATACGGCTTTTCACATTTATACAAAAGGCGGGAAAAGGGCTTGATTTTATCCAATCAAGAGAGTATAATCTGAATGAATTTATACTGCAAAGGATTACTCATGGTAAAAAATCCCTCTCTCACAAAGCTTGCCTGCTACATGTCGAACGCTTCCATGGCGGCGGTAGCGTGCATTTCCCCTCTGTTGTTCGTCACCTTTCATAGCCTCTATGGTATTTCCTATGCCAAACTTGGTTTTTTGGTTCTAATCAATTTTTGCACCCAACTGTGTGTAGATTTGATTTTTTCATTCTATTCTCATA
This sequence comes from uncultured Eubacteriales bacterium, assembly GCA_910586545.1. Taxonomy (GTDB): domain Bacteria; phylum Bacillota; class Clostridia; order Oscillospirales; family CAG-272; genus Avispirillum. Next base: position 62,416 of record CAJUIQ010000007.1, on the reverse strand, counting down.
AATTCAATATACCGAAAACGGTACGATACATGCCGTTGCTCACCGTTATGGGGCTGGCGATTTATGGAATCTTTCCTGTGCTGTTTCCAGATCAAGCATATATCTTTTTGGTAGCGGGTACTATGATTTTCTCCGCCGCGGCCGGCCTTGCTGAGGTACTCATTAGTCCTGTGATTGCCGCGCTTCCTTCCGATAACCCGGAGCGGGATATGAGCCGCGCCCATTCCGTGTATGCGTGGGGCGTCGCTGTAGTTGTTTTGCTAAGCACTCTGTACCTGCAGGTGTTCGGCAGATCGGTGTGGTATATTCTTGTACTTCTTTGGATCAGTATACCGCTGGCGGCGTTTGTCCTGTTTCTGTGCGCGCAAATTCCACCTTTGGAAACGCAAGAAAGCAGCGCAGACACTGGAAAACTTTTTAAGAATCCTATTTTGATTTTATGTGTGTTATGTATCTTTTTAGGCGGCGCCAGTGAGGGAACCATGACCCAATGGTGCTCCAGCTATTTGGAGGCAGCTCTGAAAATACCCAAACTATGGGGCGATATCTTTGGAGTCGCCGCGTTTGCGGTGCTGCTTGGACTGGGCAGAACGCTTTACGCAAAATTTGGGAAAAATATATCCACTTATCTTTTACTTGGATTTGCAGGCGCATTTGTTTGTTATGTCACGGCAGCGCTCTCTCCCCATCCGGTAATTGGCCTGATCGGCTGTATGCTTACAGGCTTTTGTGTGTCTATGCTTTGGCCTGGCACCTTGATTTACACGACAGAAGCGATTCCCCATGCCGGTGTAGCCGTTTATGCGCTCCTTGCAGCCGGAGGAGATTTAGGCAGTTCCGTGGCGCCGCAGTTAATGGGCAGCATTACAGATGCGGTGGCCGGCGGCACGTTTGCCTCTTCCCTCTTCGGAAATCTGTCGCCTGAGCAGGCGGGATTTAAAGTAGGAATGTTGATTGCCGCTCTGTTTCCCCTGCTGGGAACGGCTGTAGTAATCGTTTTAAAAAAGGCAATAAGAAAGCAGAAAAAATAAGAATTGGATGCAAAACCTGCTGTATACATAATAAAAAAGCTGCAGAATTTCTGCGGCTTTCCTTATGGAACAACTTCGGGATTACAAGGATTGACTGAAATCTTATTCCCCGCATATTTATCATATAAAAATCCATTGACTACTCCCGCCTGTATGTGATACAATAGCCCATGCGAAGAAGTACTTTATTATAAATTTATATTTGTGTCAATAGTAAAGAGGATTGCACATGCTTGAAATAGCCCCCCAAAAAAGAACCGCACATCTTTCTGCCGCACAAACTATCATGGTAGGATTCATCTGTATGATTTTTGTCGGCGCTCTTTTGCTGAATCTGCCGATTGCCAGCAAATCCGGTGAAAGCGTAGGATTTATCAATGCACTTTTTACCGCCACCTCCGCAAATTGCGTTACAGGATTGGTAGTGGTCAATACGATGGCCCACTGGACACTCTTTGGAAAAGCAGTCATATTGATCCTTATCCAAATCGGAGCGCTGGGCTTTATGACCCTTATAACTGCGGCTATGATTCTGGTACGCCGGAACATTTCTCTGCGAAGCCGGCAGACAATACAAACGTCTTTTAATCAGGATAACATTGGCGGTATGGTCCGTCTTGTAAAGCGCGTCGTTCTTATCACCATTACTTTTGAAGCCGCAGGCGCTATTTTACTGGGCCTATTCTTTTGGGCCAGCGGAACAATGAGTCTGCCAAGGGCTCTTGGACAGGGCGTATTCCATGCGGTATCCGCTTTCTGTAATGCGGGATTTGACAATATCGGCGCGGAAAGTCTTATTTCTCTTCAAAAAAACGTACCTATCAATTTTATAATTATGACACTGATTGTATCAGGTGGTATCGGCTTCAATGTTTGGACAGAAATTGTACGTATGATAAAAAATAAAGATAAGCGTTCCCTGCGCTTTCGTCTGCGTCGGCTCAGTCTGCATAGCAAAATCGTCTTTACCATGACTGGTATTTTGATTTTCGGCGGCGCGCTCTTTTTTCTGATTATAGAATGGTCCAACCCGCACACGCTAGGGGAGATGCCTGTGTGGGAAAAGCTGCAGGCGTCTCTGTTCCAATCTGTGACGCTGCGTACTGCAGGATTTAATACAATTCCTCAAGACGGACTGACGGAAATTTCGCAATTTGTTTCCTGCGCCCTTATGCTCATCGGCGGCTCCCCCTCAGGTACAGCTGGAGGCATCAAAACCGTCACCCTCGGAATCATCGCTATTTCCATGGTGTCTGTAATCCGGGGCCGCAACAAACTGGAGGCCTTTGGTCGTTCCCTTCCGCTGGATCTTCTGCAAAAGGCGTTGAGCGTGGCCTCCATTATGATAATTGTTGTATTTGTTTCTGCTACGTTGCTGCATTTTACAGAACTTGACAATCCATATCCTCACACATTTTTGGATTTGTTTTTTGAAACCTGTTCCGCTGCAGGGACGGTAGGTGTAACAACGGGAATTACGCCGCATCTGTCTGATGCGGGAAAAATCGTACTCATTTTTTGTATGTATATAGGACGACTGAGCCCTATCACTGTGGTGGTAGCGCTGAACAAAAAACTGCGCGCGGGAGACGACAGCATTGGGCTGCCGGAAGAGCGTGTTACGATAGGTTAAGGAGAATATCCATTATGGGCAAACAAGGAAATCGAAACTTTGCAGTGCTTGGATTGGGTCACTTTGGTATGAGCATCATCCATACACTTTCTGAATTTGACGTAAACATTATGGCATGTGACCGAGATGAGGCCAAACTTCAGCTGGCAACCGAATACGCCACACATGTAGTACGGGCCGATATGGCGGACGAAAGCGCGCTGGCGCGTATGGGACTTGGAAATTTTGATGTGATTGTTCTTGCAATCGGAACGGACTTTGAAGCATCACAAATTGCTACTATGATTGCAAAGGAACACGGGGCAAAATACGTTATTGTAAAAGCCCGCAATCTGCGGCAGAAAAAAATCCTGGAGAGCATCGGCGCAGATGAGGTAATTCTACCGGAACATGAAATCGGGGCTAAGCTGGCACGCCGGCTTGCCAGCCCCAACATTATGGACATACTAGACGATTCGGAATTTTATACCATTACGGAAATGCACCCACTGGATGAGTGGCTGGATCAAACCATTCGGGAGTCGGACGTTCGCAGAAAACACAACATTACTATATTGGCAATCCGTCGAGGGGATACATTTATTATTCCTGTTTCTCCTTCCGACGTGCTCACCCAGGAAGACGTGCTGATCGTGCTAAACGAAAAGAAGCGAACTTAATCGCGCGGAGCATGAATTATGAGTCAGACGACATTCGCGCTGCGGGATTTCTTTCCCTTTTGGGATCAGTTAGAACCAGCGCAAAGAGAAGAACTGTCCGAACACTGTCAGCTGCGCCATTTTCCCAAAGGAGAGAGAATCCAGACGGAACAGAAACAATGTATGGGATTGTTGCTCATTCAAAGGGGACAGATACGTGCCCTGATAGTATCCGAAGCAGGAAGGGAAATTACGCTATATCGACTGTACGAGTTAGACATTTGCCTCTTTTCCGCTTCCTGTATGATGCGCAATATTCAGTTTGATATTCAAATGGAGATAGAAGAAGAGACCCACGCTTTTGTGGTTCCTCCTCTCCTGTATGATAAGCTGTGCCGGCAGTCCGCTTTGATGGCCAACTATACAAACGAACTGCTGGGTTCTCGTTTTTCTAATGTAATGTGGACACTGGAGCAAATTTTATTTAAAAGTATGGATAGCCGACTGGCCCGGTCTCTGCTGGATCGTGCTCTGGGAGATAATACAACAAAATTACATATTACCCACGAGTGGCTGGCTAGAGATTTGGGCAGCGCCCGAGAAGTAGTAACACGCTTGCTGAAATATTTTCGGGACGAGGGCTGGATCGCATTGTCCCGGGGATGTATTGAACTGCTGGATGAAAAAAAGCTGCGTGAGGTTGCCGACGGATAAAAAAACTGTGACTATGTCACAGTTTTTTTATAAACCAAGCAGTATAATAGGATAAAATTAAATATTTTGATGTAAGGAGAAAAGACGATGGATAAAAAAGTTCAGCAGTTGCTTAATGAGCAGATTATGAAGGAATTTTATTCAGCCTATCTGTATTTGGATATGGCCAACTACTATGGTGATGAAGGCTTGGAGGGATTTCAAAATTGGTTTGAAATCCAGGCGCAGGAAGAGCGGGATCATGCAATGCTGATGCGTACCTATCTAATGAACAATGGTGAAAAGGTTACGCTGCTGCCTATTGCAGCGCCAGCAGAAAATTACCGCTCCTTTGAGGAACCGCTGCAAAAAACGCTAGAACATGAAAAGACCGTTACCGAATCCATTCACACAATTTTTGCCGCTGCAAACGAAATTCACGATTTTCGCGCAATGGAGTTTCTCAATTGGTTTGTAAAAGAGCAGGCGGAGGAAGAAAAAAACGCAGGAGATTTGATAAAGAAATATCAGTTATTTGGCAGCGATGCAAAAGGGCTATATCAGCTTGATCAGGAACTGAAGGCACGAGTTTACTCCGCACCGTCTCTGGTATTAGACTGAATGAATGGCATTCGTTACAAAAGAAAATTGCAAATTTAGACACAAATGTTCATAAAATGGTTGCAATACAATCACAAACGTGGTATAATACGAGTTGATCTTTAATACATATCTCTAAGGAGAGATTTGTAAAATTTTTATCAGAAAGGATTTATACCTATGAAAAAAGCTTTTGTACTGTCAATGGCACTTTTACTTTGTGTCATGTCCGTATTCGTTGGATGTTCTTCCAAGAACGAGCTGGAGAATTATGCGAAAGCACAGCAGAGCGAACTGGACAAAACTCCAATGGAAGGATTTGCAGTGGATTGCTCTGTAGACGGCAATTCTCTGGTTTACACCTACAAATATGATATGGAAGGTTTAGATCTGACCGAAGAAGTTGCAAAGAGCACTTTGGATCTGTTGGATTCTTCTTCTGAAGCAATTCTTACTGCTGTACAGGCAGAAGTATCCTCCTGCGAATCTATCTTTATTAGAATTGCAGACGCAGATGGAAAAGTTTTAGCTGAGAAGGAATATAAATAATTATATCCCAAAAAGCCGCCGGTATAAACCGGCGGCTTTTTATTTGCATTTGTCTAATACGTCCCAAAGCGGATGCATTACAGCGTAGTCCGCCTCTGGGGTCGACCGCAGGGGAAAAGGAATATTCAGCGTGTCATACTTTTCCAGACATAGCTTTCGAAAAGGAAGCAGCTCAAGCTTTTCCAAATTGGAGAAGCGGGCGGCCATTTTTTGCAAAGCCGCCACGCTGGCAGGCGTATCGTTGATCGTGGGGACGATTACCTGTCGAATCCAAAGCGGAATCTCCATTTGCTGTGTTAGGTGCAGAAAGTTCAGCACGCGTTTTAAATTTCCACCACAGTATCGATAATATTCTTCTTCCGTTGTAAATTTCAAATCCGCAATGACAAGGTCAGTGCACGCTAGCACAGCTCGTGCTCCATCCAAATCGGATGTGCCGGCAGTGCAAATGGCAGTGTGGAGCCCCGCCGCTTTTGCCTTACGTAACAGCTCTGCCGCAAAAGCACTTTGCAGCAAGGGCTCGCCGCCGGACAAAGTAATTCCGCCATTCTCTCCAAAATAAGACTTATACCGGAGCGCTTTTTCTAAAACCTGCTCTGGTGTATACAGCGTTCCGCCAGACGTGTCCCAGGTTTCCGGGTTGTGGCAATAGGCACAACGCAGCGGACAACCTTGAAAAAAGACTACAAATCGAATGCCCGGGCCTTCTAAAGTTCCGAGGGTTTGGAATGCATTCACTCTTCCTTGCATATCCCGCTCCTTAGATCGCATTGTGGAAGGTACGGCGAATGACCTCCCTCTGCTGTTCCCTGCTCAGCTTGTGGAAATTTACCGCATAACCGGAGACGCGAATCGTCAAATTGGGGTATTTTTCCGGATCATTGTATGCCTCCTCCAGCATTTCACGATTCAGCACATTTACATTCAGATGGTGGGCGCCCTGGGCAAAATATCCGTCCAGCATAGCACACAGGTTTGCATGGCGCTCCTCACGGGTTTTCCCAAGGGCGTCCGGAATGATGGAAAATGTGTTGGAAATTCCGTCCTTACAATACTGATAGGGAATTTTTGCCACAGAGTTCAAGGCGGCAAGAGCCCCGTTTTTCTCTCTTCCATGCATAGGATTTGCACCCGGTGCAAAGGCCTCTCCAGCCTTTCTGCCATCCGGAGTGGATCCTGTTTTTTTACCATATACCACATTTGACGTGATGGTCAAAACAGATAGGGTATGCTCTGCGTCCTTATACAAGGGATGTCTGCAAAGAGCCCGGTAAAATTGCTCCATTTGGGAGGCGGCAATGGTATCCACCCGATCATCGTCGTTACCGTATGCCGGATATTCTCCTTCAACCGCAAAATCTCTAATCAGGCCGGTTTCCGGATCCCGGATGCATTTTACCCGGGCATATTTAATAGCGGACAAAGAATCTGCCAGAACGCTAAGACCGGCTGCGCCAAATGCCATATACCGGTGCACCTGGGTATCATGGAGCGCCATCTGCGTCTTTTCATAGGCATATTTATCATGCATATAATGGATCACATTCATGGTGTTGGCATATGTTCCCGCCAGCCAGTCCCGATATATATCCAAGCGGGCACATACAGCGTCATAGTCCAAAATCTCATCCGGATACGGTTCCATCTCCGGACCCATTTGAATATTTTTTATTTCGTCCCGTCCGCCATTGAGCGCCAGCAGCAACAGCTTTGCCAGGTTAGCCCTGGCGCCGAAAAACTGCATATCCTTCCCTACGCGCATAGCGGAAACACAGCAGGCGATTGCGTAATCGTCGCCGTAATAGGGACGCATCAAATCGTCGTTTTCATATTGGATCGCACAGGTATCTGTAGAAACAGAAGCACAGTATTTTTTAAACGGTTCCGGCAGCTGTCGGGACCACAAAATTGTAAGATTCGGTTCCGGAGCAGCGCCCAAATTACGCAGCGTATGTAAAATCCGGAAGGAAGTTTTTGTAACCAGTGTTCTGCCGTCCTCTCCCATTCCGCCGACCGCTTCGGTAATCCACATAGGATCGCCTCCAAAAAGCTCGTTGTATGCTGGAGTGCGCAGATGACGAGCCATCCGCAGCTTCATTACAAACTGGTCAATCAATTCCTGGGCGCCTGCTTCCGTAAGAATACCTTCCTGTATATCCCGCTGGATATAAATGTCCAAAAACGTGGATACGCGCCCCAGGCTCATAGCGGCTCCGTTTTGCTCCTTAATGGCGCCCAAATATCCAAAATATACCCACTGCACCGCCTCCCTGGCGTTTTGCGCAGGGCCGGAAATATCATACCCATACATAGCGGCCATTTCCTTCAAATATCCCAAAAAGCGGATCTGCTGGAACAATTCTTCACTAAGGCGGATACACTCCACGTTCATTTCGCCCTGTCCGATAGCGGCTTTATCCTTCTTTTTTTCTTCGATTAATTTGTCGATACCGTACAACGCCACTCTTCTGTAGTCTCCAATGATTCTGCCTCTGCCGTAAGCGTCGGGCAGACCTGTGATAATACCGCACCGTCTGACATTTCGCATTTCTTCCGTGTATACCCGGTATACGCCGTCGTTGTGGGTAGTTCTGTATTGGAACTCATCCTCCACTTTGTCAGAAAGCGTATATCCGTATGCGGCGCAGGCTTCTCTGGCCATTTTGATGCCGCCGAAAGGATTGACGCCTCTCCGCAGAGGCGCGTCTGTCTGCAGTCCAACGATCAGTTCGTCTTCCCTGTCCAGATAACCGGGTGCGTAGTTGAGCAGAGAGGATACCGTCTGGGTTTCCACATCCAGCACCCCACCCCGTTCTCGTTCTAAGGTAAGCAAGGCGTCCAATTTTTCTCGCAGGCGCATTGTTCTTTCTGTAGGCGCGGCTAGAAAGGCCCCATCTCCTGTGTAGGGAGTGTAATTCTTTTGGATAAAATCCCGTACATCGATGTTTTTCATCCAACTTCCTTCTTTGAAATCTACAGCCATATGGTTCCTCCTTTGATTTGCAGCAACAAAAAGGGCAGCCTCATTGTGAGACTGCCCAGACGGTCGGCGCTGCGCTTTTTACTTCATGTGGTAAACTCCACCAGCGGCTGTACCGCTGTCCGTCAGTAATAAAAAGCGTTGTATTCATTCTATATATAGCTTAGCCTGAAAATCCTTTTTTGTCAATAGGATTTTTTCATAAGAAATGCCGACAAATTTCGCTCTCTTTTATACTTTCCGTATGGTGTATACGGTATATTCAAAATCGGAATATTTACTTGGCACATCAATTTCAATTTGCAGAGTTTTTTTGCCTGCCGTAATAGATGCAGGGATATAAAAATCATGATCTGCAAAAGCGGTGGCCTCATTGTATCCGGGAGTATACCAGTCTCCTACCCGCACGCCGTCAGCATATACAATTCCTCGTTGGGGAGAGTGGGTTTGGTCGTACAACCGGCGCAGGCAAACCCCATCATTATCCGGCTGAATGGCCACAGCAAATCGAATTTTACCTTTGCTGTGAAGCAGTCCGTCTTTTTGCAGCACAGGGGCTTTGCGTTGCGCTTCTATCTTAGCGGTAAGAGAGGCAGGAGAAGCGCCTTCTGCCGTATAGCTATGCTGTACGCGGGATGCCTCGCTTCCAACATAAAGAAAATCTGTCTGCGTGAAAAGACTGTCAGGACGCCGATAAGACAGACACACGCTGGAATAGTCAGAATAGGTTTGGCCCACCGCGCCGTGCTGGATTTCCAGACGAATTCCGTCCATAAAGCGAATCGGCATATCGTGAAGGAAGCGATAATACCCAGCTGGATATTTAAAAGATCCTTTTAAAGTAGAATCGTTCATCAAATACACATCGTTGATACAGCCCGCGCAGGGAGAATCGTATTTCATATTGGGCCAGTAGCATCCCAAATAAAAGTCCTCCGTACCGGTACCATTGATCTGTGGGGTACGCGCTCCATTTATATAAAAGTGCTCGTTGCCCTCGCAGTACTGTCCTCCGTGACAGGTTTGTATGATCCCTACGATTTGTCCGCGTCCAAAAAACGATCCGATCAGCCAGTCTTCAAACAGTTCCGTAAGGCCCTTACGAAAATCTGCGTGAAAATACCCTGTTTCGTTTTCGATATACAGATTTTCTTCAACCGTCATTTGAAGGGTCAATTCCACCGGCGTTTCAGACAGATTGACAAGCGTGATGTTGGCCTCTTTCCAGAACGGCATAGGCATATACATGGACATAACAATCTCATCATTTTCCATATGCACATGCACAGCATGGGAACGGATTTCAGCAAATCCGAAAGGCTGGGCAAACATGTATAGCAGAGGTGCGGCTACCTGAGAAATCAGTTCCCCATCCCAGGCAATATCCAGCTGAATCTGACTCAAATCCGTGTCTTTGGGTACGCGCACCGTAAACGCGGTGATCACACCCGATTGGTTCAGTATGCAGGCGTTGGTATACCCGCTGGAGAGCTCCAACTTTTTTTCAAAGGTATACGCCGACTCTATGCAAGCGTTTTCATCAAACGCCTGATAATAGGCATCGCTCTGTTTATCTGCGTCAGTCATATCTACATCATCCGTATATTTTTCATACATGATGTGGTAGTAAATATTATCCAGCTTGCCTGTGGCAGTGATTTTCAGGCCGTTTGTATAGGGAATGGAAATAAAGCAGTTTCCCACACGGCAGTCTGATTCGTCGTAATGTCCCCGTTCCTCAAAAGTATTGCCTGTACCGGTCAACTCCGGTACGTCGCCAGTAAACAGCCCTCTCAATGAAGTAGTGTACCGGGGCGTCGTATTGCCATCAAAGTAAAAACAAAGTGTAGTTTCTTCTGTAGCATTGGTGGCCCAAATACTTTTGATGCAGCCTTTGCCCATTTCATCAAACAGAACCATTGAACCGTCTGCGTTCTGATACAGGAACTGGCCAAAGTCTGCATTATCCGCTTTGCGGTCAAAACTGGATACCTGGAGGGTACGTCTGTGCGGTTCCAGGATAGGAAGGTTTTTTAGATCGAAATAGTCTCGCATGTTTGTTCTCCCAACATATTGGTTTTCATATCTCCCATTATATGGGAAGAGACGGACAAAGTCAATATTTGCGCGCCTTTTTAGGGGGAGAGAATTTCTTTACCATATGCTGTTGTGTAAAAACAGATGATTTTTTAGAAAGGGTATGGTAAAACATATGAATACAATCTATAAAAAGGCAAAGCTTTCTCCCTTTCGGTGCGCGCTGGTGGAAGACGGCGACGTGCTGTGGCAGAGAAAGTCCATATGAAATTCGTTCGATAGTTTGCAGAACATGATTTTAAAAGAAAAAGCCATCCCAATAGGGATGGCTTTTTTCATTCTTCTACGGTAATAACGGATACTGGGCAGCTATTCTCCGCTCGCTTTGCGTTGTCTACATTGTCCGCCGTTACTTCTCCGTACGCTTCCGCAAGACCATCGTCCGCGATACGAAACACTTCCGGGCATATATCCGGGCAAAGGCCGCAGCCAATACAGCCATCCCGATCTATTGTTGCGTTCATACCATCGATACCTCATTTTCAAAATTTGGCATGGCTTGCCACGCCTGTTGGGGTTAGTATGTCCAGCGGACGCATAAATATTCTCTGAAAATTCGATTTCTGTTTATAGAAAAATTCGATTCAAAATTGAAGTTTTTTATAAACAGAAATTTTTATATGTAGCAGAGCGTTTCCGCTCTGCATGCGTTCTATTTATCTGCAGCCGAATACCCGGCGTATACCTCTGCAAAAGCAGGAGTCGCAGCAGGAGCGATTCCGCGCTTCCCGTTCTCCGCATTCCCGTTCGCGTCTTTCTTCGCAGCGTTCTTCGCGCCGTTCTCTGCAGCGGTTCATGCATCCACCGCTTCTGGCCCAGCCGCATCCACAGCCACAGCCACGGCGTTCTGTCTCGCGCTCAGCTACGATGCCGCAAGAGCATCCGTTGTCATTGTATTCTACAAAATTTCTGGCTTCATTGGCTTCATTGTTAAAACCACAGCACATACTATTTTCCTCACTTTATATTATTTTGTGGACATCCCCACACTTCCAGTATATGTTGGTGAAGCAATATGGTGCGACGTTCGCGCATGATATAACGAACCGGTTGTTTTTTGCAGTTGACAAATATTAAAGTGTAGTGTACTATAAGAATAGACGCTAGGATATAGTATATGCTGCAGCAACAAATATAGGAATAAAAAGGAGAAACAGCGATGGATTTTGAAACGTATTTGTATGACAGAGTACTGCCAGTAATACAAAGCTGGAATGAAAAGGACATATATGCAATTTCATTTTTTGTATACTGCAATGAAGCGTATTGCTATAACGAAATTTCAAATGTTTCTGAGTTTTGTATTTCCTATTGTACAGAAGAGGGATGCGGACACGCAGCTCCTTTCAGTGAAGAAAGATGGAATTTACCGCTATGCAGGCAGAATGAAACGTATATTATCAGTCCAGAGGATGGAAATGCGGGGATGCAGGCATTATTTGCATGGTACAAAGAACTGGGGTTAGAAAATATCGGATACGAGAATTGTGAAGATATGTACGATGAAAATATGAATTATATTGGAAAAGGTCCGGTTGGCTATTACGAATTGCTATGTGCTGTGTCCAATGTAGCTAGGCGTCTGCAAATAGAAGGTAAAATTAAAGAAAAATTTGGTGCCATTCCGATTATTGTACATGCCTTAGAGTTTTACGACCTGATCGGAGAGGTCACGGAAAACGCCAATCCCGGCGGAGAAGCTGCGCCATTCCTGCAATTTTTAAAGGAGTCGGCAGAAGAAGCAGCGCAGGCGTGGGAGGAGTACGTACAAGAGAGAGATAAATCTTCCGATAACTGTATTTGATTGCGACAGGTCGCATGAGTGTATATGCTAGAATACGGCCGCAGAAGAAATTTAGATAATGAAATACTTTATAGGAAAAGGCGCCGCTTACGCGGCGCCTTTTTTCACTCAATGAAATTTATTAAAATTTTCTATTGACAAATTCAAACAAATATCGTATTATGTATTTATAGAATTACATTTAGTGCAAAAACAAATAGGTGAATTATGCAATACGAAACCATTATTTTAGAACTTTTAAGTCGAATTCAAAAATTAGAAGACGAAATGGCCCTATTAAAGCAAGAACAAGACAAAAAATCAGTATCTAGCAACGATGAAATATCTTATGAAAAAGAAATTTCATATAAGAAAATGACAAATGAAATGTTAGAAATTTGCTATCAATATGGCAAAAAGATGCATAATGGCGAAAATGCAAACACGCTTGCTGCCAATATTGCAAAAAAAACGCAAATGAATCGCAATTCCTGTATTATATATCTATATGCAGTGAGCGCAATGCTGGATGGAACGATTTATAAAAGAGCAATCAGCGCCAAAGCAATACAAAAATATTTTGACAATATTTTTCATGAATACGGCACAGAAGGATTGCGCAAGGCAATACACGCTACAAGACTGCACATAAATTATCGAAAAGAATGCGGACATACCGTTGACTCGCTCGAAGAACTATGCGATAAAGCCGAAATGAAGATATAAGACATATTCTGCGTGTTCTATAACATCACTGAATTTATACTTAGGAGGACTTGACTTTATGAACAGCAAAGTAAAAGTAGCGTTGATCGCCGGCGCCTGCACTATTATCGCCTCCATCGTCACCGCCTTTGGAACGGCGTCGGTAATTCAGAATCAAAATGCTGTGACGGTAAATATAAACGGCGAAACGCTTTCGGTCACGTTGGACGAGTATCAAAAAATGTACAACGCTTTGAAGAAAGATTACGATTCCTTAGCAACAGAAAATCAAATTCTAAAAAATGAAGTTCCCAGCGATAATAACAGCAAATCCAATGTAACTACGGAAGTACGAACAGACAAAGCTTATATTGGAGAACAAATAAGCGCTTATTATCACAACAGCACTTTCTATAAAGAATATTCTTCGCTTGATACAGAATCTTTTTCTATGGGAAAACAGCCCTATACCCGCGGCTTCACAATTGGCGCTTCGGAGAACTATGGCGTTGCATACTATAACCTCGACGGCAAGTATACCTCACTTTCCGGGTTGGTTGGCAATTTGGATGACGTAAATCAAAGCGCAACATATGGCGTTTACGGCGATGATACGCTGCTGGCAACCATTGAAGTGACAGGAGCCGCATTGCCCAAAGCATTTAGCGCGGATGTAACCGGGGTGCGGCAATTAAAGATTGTATGCGAAAATAAAAACACTTTTATTTCCGGATTTAAAGTAGGTTTTGCCGACGTTGTTTTGGAGTAATACCCTGGCCTTGATCGCATTATTTATCGGCGCAGTATACTTCAACGGAAACAACAAAAAGCCTTGAAAAATCAAGGCTTTTTGTTCGGCATTTAAACAACCGATTATTTATGGTGGGGGAAGCTGGATTCGAACCAGCGAAGTCACTGACAACAGATTTACAGTCTGCCCCCTTTGGCCGCTCGGGAATTCCCCCATAAATAAAATATTAAATTTTGCGCATCGTGAGATTATAGCTCACTTAATAAGATCCGATGGAGCTGGTGGACGGACTCGAACCCCCGACCTGCTGATTACAAATCAGCTGCTCTACCAGCTGAGCTACACCAGCATCTCATGCAAACCGCTCACGCAAGAGAAATTATATCATATATAGAACAGCTTGTCAAGTTTTTTTGAAAAAAACTATTCTATTTTATTTTAAAAATTTTTCTTTACTTTTGACCGTTTCCTTGCTATACTGTCTGCGACATATATAAAAATTTTAGTCTGGAGACCTCTATATGAAGTACATATTGGAAAAGCTGTCTCATCAAGCCGTCGGCTGCGGCAGCTACGCTTACAAAGACACGCAATCCCGGGATGGGCAAATTTTTCTTCCCGTTGAATCCCCTGTTCCCTATGCGTTGTATTCCGGCAATAAAGGCCAAAGCTGGAAGAAACTTTCCCTGGAAGAAGGCCGCAAGACAGACCGCTTTATTCAACTGCAAGACGGCTCCTTTTACGCTCTGTCCTTTGATAATGTCGTGCATAGCGCCATCCGAAGCTTTGACCAAGAAAAAATCCCCTTTATCGCCGGTATATACCGAGCGAACACTATGGAGGATGTGATTGCTGGAAAAATCACCACATCCTTTACACAAATTGACATTCCCGGACTCTGCATGGGCTGGGGAGACTCTAAAAACAGCCATACCAGCTGCATCTCCAACGGACTGATCCAACTGTCTAATGGAGATATCTTAGCCACCATGTACGGACAAACCAGGGACGACGTCACCCTATGTCCCTATTTCCAGAAGAATAATGGCTATGATTTTTACCTGTATCGTTCCTGGTGCATCTTATCTAAGGACGGTGGAAATACATTTTCCTTTTTGTCTACCATCGCAGATGTGCAAACTTATCCCATCCCGGATGTAAACGCAGAAGGATATTGCGAACCGGACTGTATAGAACTCGAACCGGGGCACATTGTATGCGTGATTCGCACCGGAGGGCATGAAGTATATTCACCTCTGTACTGTACCCATTCCTATGACAGCGGAAAAACCTGGGAGCCCCCTTACGAAATCTGCCCTTGGGGCGTTTTGCCTAAACTTTTCACCATGGAAGACGGCACCCTGGTATGCGTTTCCGGCCATATCCACACCATATTGTTGTTTTCTCCGGATGCAGGACGTACCTGGAGTCAGCCTCATATCATTGAGCCTTGTGATGGACAATGGGATAAAAGTCCCTCCGGGTACAACAGCGCATTTGAAAGCCGCCCTGGGGAAATCACCATCATTTATGACGATCCAAAGGAAGGCATAGAAGAGGGCGCGCCTACAGGGCAGTTACGCCGTGTATACATCCGAACCTATCGTGTGCAGTATGAAAAGTAATTCTATTTTTTCTTCCATACGGCCGCATACTGCATAATGGGCTTGCTGGCAGAAGCGGTGATGACAAGCGCAGAGGAAAGAAGCAGTCCAAACGCGCCCTGTGCCAAATTTCCCGGAATATTTGCTAAAGCAGCCCCCGGACTATACAGCAGACATTCAAAAACAAAGTATCCGCCAATCATCACCGACTCCGAAAGAAACGCACTGAAAACAAACCAGGCCCTAGGCCGTGCAGAACGGCAAAGATAGGCGAATACCATTGCCATACATCCTTTAATCAAAAAAGTAGCAGGTGCATACAAGGCAAATCCCAGCACAATATCTGCAAGTGCCGACCCAATAGCTGCGGCAGCAAAACCCCATCCCGGGCCCAGAAAGAATGCCGCCATAATGACAAACACATCTCCAAAGTTTCCGTAGCCACTTCCCGGCAGTGGAACACTCAGCATCATAGTCGCCACAAAAACCATTGCGGCAAGCAGTGCTGTACCGACAAGTCGCTGAATTTGCTTATGCATTAATCTGCACCTCCTTTTGATCGTATATTTATTATAGCACTTTCTTTTTCTTGTGTGAAGTAATATAAAAAAATAACCGGGTCAAGTACCCGGTTATTTTTTATATAGGCTGCGCCGCAGATTCTGAGACACCCGGCATTTTTGACATTTGCCGCTGTGCCATAACCAATTCATAATACAGACCCTCTCTGGCAAGCAGCTCATCATGCGTGCCAACTTCCGCCACACAGCCATGATCCAGCACTACTAAGCGGGAAGCATTTCGCAATGTAGACAACCGATGGGCAATCGCTATTGTCGTTCTGCCGGCTATCAGCTTTTGCAGGGCATCCTGTATATCCTTTTCCGTTTCTGTATCCAATGAGGCCGTAGCTTCATCCAAAATCAAAATTTGGGGATTGTGGAGCAGCGCCCGAGCAATCGCTACGCGCTGCCGCTCTCCGCCGGATAAAGTATGCCCCCTCTCTCCCACCAGAGTATTATATCCGTCGGGTAGCTTCACGGCAAAGGAATGTACTCCGGCAAGCTTTGCCGCTGTAATCACTTCGTCATAGGAAGCATCCGGTTTGGAATAACAAATATTTTGCAGCAGCGTTCCAGTAAACAGAAAGGTTTCCTGCAATACCGCGCCGATTTGGCTGCGCAGGGACTGCTGGGTAATATCCCGTAAATCCGTTCCGTCAATTCGAATGGCTCCCTCATCCGGATCATACATTCGCATCACCAAATTGATCAGTGTGGATTTTCCCGCTCCGGAACGTCCAACAATACCAATCATTTCTCCCGGCTTTATCTGCAAGTTTACTTTGCGCAGCACGTCTTTGGCGTCTTCATATCCAAAGGATACATTATCTAGTTCAATATTGCCTACAATGATTTGATCCACAGCGTTTTCTCTGTCCGTCACATCTTCCTGCTCGTCCAGCACATCAAACACACGAACAAGAGAAGTCATAGTGCGGGCCAGGCGGCGGGGCATAAAAGACAGCCAGCGTAGCGGACCGTAAATCATCGCCACATAAGCAGAAAACTGCTGCATAGCGCCAAGCGTCATGGTTCCATCTAAAATTTGGTTTCCTACATAATATAACAGAAAGAATTCGCCCACACCCATCAAAAAATTGGTAATAGGAGAAATCACAGCAAAATAAGTTTCGTTCTGGATCCGCACATCCGTCTCCTGCAAATTGACCATATCATACCGATCCATCTCTTTTTTCTCCATACCAAAAGCCTTGACTACTCGAATGCCGGAAAAAATATCGTACAAAGTTTCATACAACCGATTGCCGCGCCACCACTGCTTGCGATAACGTGGGCCCAAATACCGCCACATAAGGCGGTGAGACAACATTACTAGGGGAGCCGGCAACAGAACCATCAGCGCCAGCCGCCAATCATATACAAATAAAATGATGCCAAGGCTAAACAAAGTAAGGATCTGTTCAATTAGTCCCCCTACGTCACTGGTAAAAAAGTCCTGAAGCTGACTGGAGTCCTGTGTGACCCGGTTCATCAGTTCCCCCGCTGTCCGCTTGGACACTTTCGATAGAGAAAGAGCCTCTATCTTTTGAAACAGCGTTTGACGCAAAACGACAATTAGTTTGGTACCTGCACGTACTTGGGCAAAGCTGCGAGCGATGCCCAGAAGCCGTACCGCAAAAGTGACTAGCAAAATCATAAGTACAGCCAAGATATACTGGCTGGCTACCGGAAGTCGTTCCGCCTTGATATAATCGTCAACCAGTACCCGATTGAGATATGGCAGCGCCAAATTCAGCGCTGCTACCGCAATAAAAATCAGTACGGATAGATAAATATAGACACGGCTGGATTTCGCCATTTTCCACAAACGCCGTAAATATCCGCCCTTTTTCGTACATCGGGGACAAATTTCCGAATCCGGCAAATAAGGCCGATGACACTTGGGGCAAACTGCCTTTTTATACTGTTTCCATTCCTCTGTGGGAACAGCGCCGTCTAAAAATCGATTCATTCGTTTGGACGCTGCAGAAAATACCGCAAGATAATCCATCGTGCCCCGACATACTAGATGATCACCATCCTCGCGGCAGACCTCCAAGGCCACACTGCCCACGCCCACGTCGCATCGAAATGCTCGAACTCCTTCCATAGGAATCCATTTTTCTTTTCCGGACGCAACGACTCGCATACCGTTTTCACAAAATTCTACCTGTCCCGATATCGTCTCGTTATCCGGGCCCAGGTTGAACTGAATTTGAGTGATACAATTATCCATTCCAGCCCCCTTACAAATACAGTTCGATCTTGCGCAGGCTGTGTCGATCCAACCCTTTCAGGCTTTCGATCACATATCGATTCCCATAATTGTCAAAAACAAAAACCTTATCCTCGCCTACCCGCAGCAAGCTGCGAAAGGTGTCCTGAAGCGTAAACTGCAACTCTCCCGCATCGCTTTCCACCTGCCAGAATGAATATCCGTGTGCCTCCTTCAGTGATACAATCTTTGTAATCTTGGGGGTATAATACTTATGCTCCAATTCTCCGCATAAAATTTTCTGCGCCTCTTCATCAAAGTCGGCTAAAGAACGTATTAAACCAATCTCCTCCTGATCCTTGTTCTGTACAGATATATACTCTTCCAAAAGATCAAAGGGGAATGCGCGATGCAGCCAGATTCGACTGTGTTCCTCCACGCCTTTGCTTCCATCCTCCTGCTGATATTGAATCCGTGCGCCGGGGAAGCCGTTTTTCAAAAAGATTTCCGTATTCCCCCGGTGCAGATATCGAATTTCCGCCACATCGGAAAGCTTGCAAACGGCTTCTTCTTTCTCCTGTGATACTTCTTTCATTTTCATGACGCCTCCTTATTCCTGAATCCCCGCATTTTTCAACGCTTCATATTGAAGCGTATATAGCTTATGATAGATGCCTTTCTTTTCTAAAAGTTCAGCGTGTGTACCAGCTTCCGGCACCTTCCCATTTTCAATCACCATCAACGTATCCGCATCTCGTAGAGTAGAGAGCCGATGGGCGATCATAATGGTCGTTCTGCCTTGGGAAAGCTTTTCCAGGGCAGTTTGAATCAGCCGCTCCGTTTTGGTATCCATTGCGGAAGTGGCCTCATCCATAATTAGAATCTTCGGTGCCATCAAAATTGCGCGGGCGATAGAAACACGCTGCCGCTCTCCACCGGAGAGATCTTTATGTCCCCAACCAATCATGGTAGAATATCCGTCCGGCAGCTTCATAATAAAATCGTGAGCGCCGGAGGCTTTTGATGCGGCAATCACCTCTTCCATAGTCGCATCTGGCGCTGCATAGCGGATATTATCTAAAATTGTTCCCTGAAAGAGATATGTTTCCTGGGAGACAATGGCAATATTTTTCCGCAAGGTTTCAAAGGAAAGACAGCGCACATCTACCCCGTCAATCAGTACCCTGCCCCTATCAACATCATACAGCCGGATAATTAGATTCGCAATGGTGGATTTTCCCGCGCCGGTATGACCTACGATCCCAATTTTTTTCCCAGGTGCAATATCAAAAGACACATTATCAATAATTTTGCGAGTTTTGTCATATCCAAATTCTACATTTTCAAAGGTAACACGCCCTTGCAGCTGCGTAAGAGTTACGGCATCTGCCGCTTCCCGTACCTCCGGCTCCGCGTCCATGACCTCCATTAAGCGGAACATTGCATTCATATTTTCTGAAATTCGATAGTTTATGTCTACAAAAAAGCTCATGGGATTATACAATAAAGTGGTGTAAGATAAAAACGTAAGCAGCAGGCCATAAGTCATCCCGCCGCCTGCCACCCGCCATCCACCGATTCCAAGAACCAGAATCGAACTGATAGAAAATAAAAATGTGACCAGCGGGAACGCCGTCCCGTTATAGAGAGACACATTTTGACTTGCCTGCGCAAAGGCTGCGTTTCTCTCGCTAAAGCGATGAATCTCTGTGCTTTCTTTGGAAAAAGCCTTCACCACGCGCACACCGCCCAACGCGTCCGCCAACATTCCGTTCATTCGGCGGGAACGAGAATAGCGCCGGGCATACAGCTTGCGCATGTGTTTGTAAAGCTGCACAATCGCCACAATAAAAACAGGGCAAAACACCAACGCTACCAATGCAAGCTGCCAATCGATTGCAAACATAATGGCCACCACCGCGATGGTCTGGATTATGTTGATAATCAGATAGGGAAATCCTTCCACAAAGAACCAGTATATACTGTCCGCGTCCCAGAATACCTGATTCATCAGCGAACCGGTTTGCCGCTTGGAAAAGAAGCTGATAGAAAGCCGCTCAATAGAATGAAAAATTACATTTTTTAAATCGTAGGTAATCTTTGGAACAATCCGCGCGGTAAGAACTTCGTTGATCATATTGATCAGCAGGGCCAGCAGGCGAGTGGACACAATTAGAAAAATTACCAGTCCCACCTGTCCGTAAAAACTTCCGCCTTTGGTAAGTACCTGGTCAAAGAAAAATCCGGAACTGATATACGGTGTCAAAACGCCAAGGAGGGTCGCCACTGCCATAGCGGCGAGAATCACGATTACCTGCCCCTTATATTTTACGATAAAAGTTCCCATCCTGCGGACAACGCTCATTCGATTCATACAGGCGGGACACAGCTTTCTGCTTTGATCCGGATACAATCTGCCACATTTTGGACAGTATCGATCGTTCTCACGCTCCTCTGGAGGGTCAAAGGTTCCTTTTTCTTTGTATGCATTGAGACATGCGCAAAACCGGATCATTTCCTCCATTTTATAACAGGACAGATGGGTTAGCAGCACATACACCTCTTTTCCAGTGTCAAAGGCGGTGAGAATACAGCCTGATATCTGTTGTTCCACACGAAAATCCTTGAGCGTTTCCAGCGCATATTCGTCAAAGGACAACTGACCGAATTTTACCTCCAGTCGGCTACGGTCCATACGCCCCACATGTTCCTTAGGAAGGATTCGCTGAATACCGCCAATCATTGTAAAGGTATCTTTTGTTACAAAAATCCAGGTGTCACAGTTTATACCCTCACGGTTTCTATCGGCGTATACGGCAAGCAAAGCGTTTTCCTTTGTTATTCCCCGCTTTGCCGCGGCTTCATATACGCCGGATGGGATCTGTTCTATTTCTGTCATAATTCTCTCTCCTTTCTCCAATCCGTCGTCGCTTCTTTCTTTTTTACTCCCCTTGCAAAAAAGAAAACCTTTGCAAAGGATAAATCGGGACATATCCCGTTCTTATATCCAGTTGCAAAGGTTTTATATCTTATTTTCGGACGCAAATACGCTTTATTTGCGCTTGAGTTCTTCGGGCTTCGGACAATCCTCTAAAGGAATGTCTATCGCGTTAGGGAAGGTAAACCCATTCTTCTTGAAGGTTTCATAGTCAAAGGCATCCAGCTCATCATAAGCCAGTTTATGAAACTCGTAGAAGTTGGGCCACCATTCGTAGCCATCACCCAAATTATGATACAAAAATGCCTCTGCTATCTCAATACCCATCGAAGGAGCAACATATGCGCCACCCATCGAAATTACATTGCAGTTATTGCCTGTAATGCAACGCAGGGCCGCCGGCACACTTTCTACAACTGCCGCGTGTACATGAGGACACTTACTTGCCGCAATATGAATGCCCATTCCGGTTCCGCAGAACAACATTGCACGTTCAAATTCGCCCTCGGCAATTTTCGCGCCGACACGCAAACCGATTCTGTGGAACATTTCCGGATTCTTTTCATCAATGGTTTTAACACCAATATCTGTACATGTCCAGCCGCACTTCTCTAAATGAGCAACAACTGCGTTTTTCAACGCAACGCCTGCAAAATCCGCGGCAACCAAAACCTGCTTATCCTTTATTGTTTTCATCTATATATCCTTTCTTGTCATTTCACATACTAACTTCCTTGGAAGTCTGCTTCTGCATTGTAGCATTGTCCGATGCAATTGTCAATATATTTTGTATATTTTTAAACTTTTTGGCTATTCTGCATTGTCTGGTGCGAAAGAAGCGATCGCGCGCAGCAGCTCCGCATGATATTTCAGCTGCTCGAGCTTTTTTTCATTCCCCGCAATTCCGGATGCTTCTTTGGAGCGTACAGCAAGAATTGTATCTGCTGGGATAAATCGCACACCGGAATAATATGCATAAAACGCGGTGTCCCCCAGCCGGATTCCATACGCATCTGCGGCACAGTCCGGCAGCGTCTCTCCAAAAATATCAGACAGAGGCATAAAGCCGTCCATATCCCGAATTTGTTCATATAACGAGGGATCCAGCATACACAGCATATGCTTTGCCGCAGTCATTTCCGTTTGAAACCGGCCATAGGAAGCTCGCAGGCCACTGTAATCAGGATAATAGTCTTCATTCTGTGCCTTTGCTTCTTCCTGTTTTTTTTCTATTTGTTCTTCTGTCAAGTAAGTATTGTCTGTAAAACTGATGGCCTTTTCCCCATCTCCGTTATAATCATCCATTACTTGGATGAGAGCCTCTTCCAGCTCGGTATACCGACTGCCAATAAAAGCTACCGGTCCGGTATACATGATATGCACATCTGGTCGCACATAGGTGAGAATCTGCCATACCAAAACTACCGCGATTACCAATGCAAAGACAATCAGTCCTGCATGCCACTTATGCTGATACCAAAAATTTTCCAGCCAGGTCACCTTTTTACCGATATATTGACTTTCATGTTCGTTTTGCAAATTTTCTCCTTTTGCCTGCAGTACACGCATAGCGGCAGACATGGGAACATCATCGTTTTCTCCAGCGTGATTTTCCTCCAACGTTCGCTCTTCCATCGGCAGTTCCTTTTTGTTCTTATCTTCCATTTTTAACCCCACACATTCGAGAGCAAGTTCACTCCAAAATACTATAACGGCGCCCCAGTCGACAAATGCCGAAATGGGGCGCCGAACGGTGCAATACAACGTGCGCCGCCATATACCGTACATATGCTATCAGCAGGCAAAATCACCTGGACAGCAAAACCATCAGTTCTTTTTAGCTCTTGAAACCTCTAAAATTTTCAGGTGGACTTCACCGCAGGGCGCGGTATAAGAAACTTTATCTCCGGCCCGTGCGCCCATCATAGCGCTGCCAATAGGGCTGCGGTCCGTAATCATGTTCATAGCGGCGTTTACTTCATTGGAGCCTACCATAATATACTCGACTTCTTCTTCGAACGTCTCATCGTATACCTTTACTTTGGAACCGATGTTCACTACATCATCCTTGAGCTCCGATTCGTCTATAATCTTTGCGTTTTTGATCAGGTCTTCCACTTCCGCAATTCTTGCATAACACTTTGCCTGCGCGTCTCTGGCCTCATCGTATTCGCTGTTCTCGGAAAGGTCTCCGTGACTTCTGGCTTCTGCCAGCTGTACTTTGATTTCCGGCACCCGCACATCTTTCAGATATGCAAGTTCATCCAGCAGCTGCTGATATCCTTCTTTCGTATACAATGTGAAATTTGTCTCGTTGCTCATAATTATATCCTTTCAAATAAATCTTTAAAATTATTTACGCCGCCGGTAGAGCATTGTACGCTGCCGTAAGTTGGTTGTCTTCCTCGTCTGTAATTTTATAAATGTTTTTTCCTTCCAGCGCCTCGTCCAATTCTTCAACGATATCCGGCGTCACACCGATCCCGTCAAAGTTATCGGAAAAGGGCGGGCAGTAGTATCGATACGTATACTTAAACCCTGTACCGTCTTCAAAGGAACGAATGGTTTGCATACTTCCCTTGCCATAAGGCTGCACGCCTACGACCTGGGCCTTATCATAGTCCTGCAGAGCGGAAGCAAAAAGCTCGCCCGCGCTTGCCGTTCCTTCGTTTACCAAAACGACCAGCGGAAGCTCCAACGCCTGGGCATCAGATTCGTATACGACTTCTTCCTTCCCGTTCTTATCAATCGTTCGGATCACAGGTCCTTCCGGCAAAAGCGTGTCCAGCACGCTGCACACAGAATCCAAGTCTCCACCGGGATTATACCGCACATCCAGAATCAGGCGCTTTGCGCCGGCAGTCTGCAAGGACTGCACAGCATCAGTAAACTGATCCGGCGTGCCGCCGTCAAAAGAAGTAATTCGGATGATGCCAACGGTAGGATCCGGGGCATACAGTCGGCTGCTTACCGTATATTCCGTGATATATCCCCGCTTGATTGAGAAAGTCAATTCCTGTATCGCTTCCTGCGTTTCCCCGCGCCGTACCACGAAAGAAGCATAGGTGTCTGCCTCTCCCTGCAGCATGGAAACAGCCATGCTGTATCCGATTTCCGACACACTGTAACGCTGATCGTCCTCGATTATATATGCGATCTGGTCTCCAGGCATGACGCCTGCTTCCAGGGCAGGAGAATCCGGATATACAGAGATAACCTCAATCAGCCCGGTTTCCGTATTCATGATCACACTGATACCGATTCCCTGCATTTCCCCGCGGTTATCTGCCATCAGTGCAGAAAATTCTTCTTTCGTATAATATTCCGCATATGGATCTCCCAAACCAGCCATATAACCCTTTAGGATCCAGTCAGTTAAAACATCCTCGTTGATCTCGCCTACATATTCCTTGCGGACCAGTGTATCTAATAGCTCCATTTTTTCCATAGCCCGGCGGGCGGCTCCTGAGCCGCTATTCCAACCCCGATCACCCTGTATATACCAAACCGAAAGAAATACATACGTCGTCATAAATGTAGCGACAATACACAACGCCGCGATGACAATTACCGCCGAAGCAGATACCGTGCGCTTTTTCTTTTGTCGTGGAGCAGGCGCAGGCGGCGCGGGACATACGTTTTTGTCAAGGCGCTGCTCGCTTATAGGCGTATAAGGTGTTGTTCCCTCCTGGGTTTTATCGGACTGCCGTCCCTCATTTTCGTCCATCATGATTGCCATGCCTTCCTTGGTCACAGATTTCTCTTTCCAGTTTAACCGAAATCTATTTTTTTCAAACAAAGTTTTGCATTTCGGCCTAAAAGTACAAAGCAAGTCTGAAAGCAGAAGTTTTCTGCTTTCAGACTTTGCCAGCCTATTTTAAAATATCAAACGCCTTTTGTTACGTAATTTAGAGGATTGGTACGGTTCCCATTGATACGGAACTCAAAGTGCAAGTGATTTCCCGTAGAAAAGCCTGTACAACCTACATAACCGATTACTTGTCCCTTAGACACAGTTTGCCCCGCTACAGCGGCAAGAGCGCTGCAGTGCGCATATAAAGTAGATCTTCCGTTACCATGGTCAATCAGTACATAATATCCATAGCTGGAATGGCTCTCTGCCTTGAGCACGGTGCCGTCATTGGAAGCATAAATCGGCGTGCCCGCAGCAATGGCCGTATCCACTGCGTAATGGGGTTTGCCAGCCGGGTCTATGCCGCCATAGTAGCAGGTAATTGTTCCCTTACCTACCGGCAGGGGCCACATAAATTCTCCGTTTGCCGTAACCTGAGAGGAATTTTGTTTCTGCAGATCCCGCAGATATGCAGTCAACTCACGGTCCAGTTTATCTTCTTCCTTTTTAGCGGCCTCATACTGCGACTGGTAAGCGGCTTCATCTTCCTTCAACGATTGATAATAGCTGGCCGCTTGATTGGCAAGCCGTTCATTTTCCGCTTTATCGGCTTCCATATCTTCCAACGTGCTCTTCTGAAGCGCAATGGATTCTTCCAGATTGTTCCGTTCCTTTTCCAGATCCTCTTTTTCAGCTTTATACTGATCCATCATTGTCTTGTCATATTCCAGCATGGAATTGATTCTATCCATGCGACTCAAAAAGTCACTGACGCTGTCCGCTCCCAGCAGCATGCCAAGATAGCTGACGGAACCTTCTTCATAGGACATGCGCATTCTTTCCTGAAATTTTTCAAAAGTCTCTTCGATAGACGTTTCTTTTTCTGTAATAGACGCCTTAGTCTCTTCGATACGGGTTTCCAGCTCATCCAAAAGAGACTGCGATATGGCAATCTTCTGCGACAACGTATACACCAAGGAATCCAGGTTTTTTTTGTACTCCGCTGTCTCGTTGGCTTTATCCTTCACATTCGCAATCTTTTGCTGCAGTTCTTTCTTTGTTTTTTCCAGTTCGGAAATCTGGTCTTCATATTTTTTTACACGAGCATTTTCCGCGTTGGCGTAGTTACCAGGTGCCGGCGCCATAACCAGCAGCGCCGCTGTAAGCGCCAATGCAAGAGTGACCGCCAGAATACGGATTCCACGCCGTTTTAAATGAATAAGATGCATTTTCGTCTAACCTGCCTTTCATCTGCGTCCGGCTGCAAGCACGGACCCTAAGCTGAAAATCAGTTTATACCGATTTTGACTTTTATGATTTCAAATACTTCCGAAGGGAAGCCATACTTCCAATAATACCGGTGATCACGCCGATCACAACAAATCCAATAAATAGCGGGATCGCAATTTTTCCATAACCGAGTACGGTAATCATCTGTAGATCCACCAGCGCCATCTTATGCACATAATTGTATATGTAGGTTTCTATGGCAAATCCAATAAGACTGGCAAACACGCCAATAAGTACGCCCTCTAAAATAAAGGGCATCGTAATAAACCAATTGGTTGCCCCCACATAGCGCATGACGCTGATCTCACTTCGTCTGGAATAAACCGCAAGCTTGATGGTATTGATAATAACAAAGATGCTGACCACAAATAAAATACTCAAAAACCAAAGGCACACAAGCATTATGCCGTTTTTCAGGCTGTCCAGCGTTTTGGCCACCTGATATACGCTATTGATCTTGCGCACACCTTCGATGGAGCGCAGTTGGGCCTCCAAATCAAACACCTTTGTTTCATCCGTACCCTTATACATAATCTCAAAGGAATCGGAAAGGGGATTATTTTCTTCTGTAATACCGCTGTACAGTTCTTCATAGTCTCCGCTCTGCTCGCGCATAATTTCCAAGGCTTCTTCTTTGGAAACATGCTCTACAGAATCAATATAATCCAATTCTTCAATCTGATTGCCGATTTTTTCTACAGCCGTCTCGTCCAAGTCATAATCGCAGTATACAACAATTTGATTCAGCTGTGCTACATTGTCAAGATTTACATTGATATTTACCAAAAGCAAGGCAAAGCAGCCAAGAACCACTAGGCAGCTCATCAAAACGGCTACGGACGCCACAGACATGACGCCATTACGCCATAGGCCCGTCATGGCCTGCCCTGTAAAATACCGGAGGC
Organism: uncultured Eubacteriales bacterium; assembly: GCA_910586545.1. Taxonomy (GTDB): domain Bacteria; phylum Bacillota; class Clostridia; order Oscillospirales; family CAG-272; genus Avispirillum. Next base: position 35,588 of record CAJUIQ010000007.1, on the reverse strand, counting down.
TGTAATGTTTTCTCATTCGAACATCCCTCCTACCCGGTCATCTACAATCTTGCCGTCTTTCAGCATAACGACCCGCTGCTTGTAATAATCAACCAAATTTTTCTCATGGGTAACAACAATAATGGTTTTCCCAAGCTTGTTGATCTTCATGAGCAAATTCATAATTTCTATACTCATTTTCGGGTCGATGTTTCCGGTTGGCTCATCCGCGACAATAATTTTGGGATTATTGGCCAGTGCTCTGGCAAGAGCCACCCGCTGCTGTTCGCCGCCAGACAGCTCTCTGGGAAAACATTTAAGTTTATCCGCCAAATTCACCGTGCTGAGGATCGCCGGCACACGCCGTTTGATCATAGAACGGGGCGTTCCTACAACCTGCATGGCAAACGCCACATTTTCGTATACGGTTTTATTGGGGAACAGACGGAAATCTTGAAACACGACGCCCAATTCTCTACGGTAAAAGGGGATCTCTCGATTTTTGATCTTCGCCAAATTATAGTTGCCTACAACCAGCGTTCCGGAGGACACAGCCTCTTCCCGCAGAAGGAGTTTGGTCATCGTGGTTTTTCCCGCGCCTGAATGCCCTACGATGAACACAAACTCCCCGTCGTCAATATGTAAGTCCACCCCGTCCAGCGCAACCGTTCCGTTGGGGTAGTACTTTTTCACGTGCTTAAAATCTATCATAATTTTTGTTCATTACCTGCCTTTCCGAATAAGCCTTTTCGCAGCGGCGCCGCGTCTCAGAATTTTGCAGGCTTTGTTGTTAAATACCGCTTTACCATTAAAGCGACCTTAAAGGTGATGGCATGGTCAAATTCCCGCAAATCCAGCCCGGTAAGTTTGCGGATTTTTTCCAACCGATACACCAGCGTATTTCTATGGACAAACAACTTTCTGGACGTTTCGGACACGTTCAAATTGTTTTCAAAGAAGCACTGAATGGTAAGCAGCGTTTCGCGATCCAGATTTTCCAGAGATCCGTTTTTGAAAACCTCCTGCAAAAACATCTCGCAAAGGGTCGTAGGCAGTTGATAAATCAAGCGTCCAATTCCTAAGTTTTCATAGGAAATGATATTCTTTTCCGTATCGAATACCTTGCCCACTTCCAAAGCCACCTGCGCTTCTTTATAGGAGCGCGCAAGATCCTTAATGTTTTCCACTACTGTACCAATTCCAATGACCACCCGAGCATAAAACTCAGAATTCAGGGTCTCGGAAATAGATTTGGCCAGTTTTTCGATTTTCTTCACATCATAGCCAGGTTTCAGCTCTTTGACCAAAACGATATCCTGCTCCCCTACGCTGATCACATAATCCTTTGTCCGGTCCGGGAAAATATTCTGGACTGCATCAAAGGGAATTACATCTGTTTTTGTAAGGAATTTAATGAGAAATACTACCCGCGGCTCATCTGTGTTAAACCGCAGTTCCTTACTCTTGATATAAATATCGCTGGGCAAAATGTTGTCCAAAATGATATTTTTCACAAAGGAGTTACGGTCATACTTCTCATCATATAGATTTTTAATATTGGACAGAGAAATGGCCAAAATGGAGGCAAGCTTATCCGCCATTTTGTCCTCGCCCTCCACGAATACGATGTATTCCCATTTGGTTCCAGAGCCAATAAACCGATACGTGTAGCCCCCCACTGTCACCGCAGAAGCAGTGTACGCCATTTCATCTCTTGCCTCCTGGCGGGTCTCGCCAATTTTGACAAGCTCACTGCATGCAATGATAACCCCAGTATCGTCAATAACGCCTATGGTACGGTCCACAGTATCAGTCATCTGATGGATGATTCCCTGAAACAAGCGGTTGGACATAATAGCCTCCTTATGTAATATTAAACACTTTTATATATAATGTTGTAAAACGTCTATTATATTTTACAACACAATTTGTAAATTTTCAATGGGTTTTATGCATTTTTCCAAAAATGCAGTGATTTTTTTGTGAATAATTTTATTTTTATACTTTTTCCATATTACTTTGTTCCATTTCATACGCAAAACTCAGACACGCAAGCGCAAAAGAAGAAGCTGTTTCCGTTCGAAGAATTCGTCTTCCAAGGCCTACAGAAAGCATACCGCTATCTGCCGCAAAGGCAGCCTCTTCCACAGAAAAACCGCCCTCGCTGCCGATCATCAGTGAAATCGTCGCCGGATGTTTGCATCCGGCGACAGCCTGTACCAGACTGCGCCGCTCCTCTCCTTCATAACAAAAAAGAGGTAGTTGGGCAGCTGCAGCTTCCGCTACAGCCTCTTTAAAATACAAAAGACCGGATACCTGAGGGATGATGCCCCTGCCGCACTGTTTTGCCGCCTCTGCGGCGATTCTCTGCCATCGCTGCCGCTTCTTTTCTCCATCCATTTTATCCAAACGGACAACGCAGCGTTCTGTAAGCACAGGTACGATCCGACTAACGCCACATTCTACCGCTTTTTGCACTACATGGTCAAACTTATCTCCCTTAATCAACGCCTGATACAGCACCGCCGTATAGGGAGGCTCCGATGCGGCCGCACAAACAGAAAGCACCTGCGCCAACACACACTCTCCTGTGGCACAAATACTGCAAGTGTATTCGTTGCGCTCCATGTCGCACACGGTTATGATTTCACCTGTGCGCATACGCAGGCTCTTTGTAATATGATGTGCGTCGTCTCCAAGGATGCGCACCATTTTCACGCCAGTATTATCATCTATCCCGATTTGACAGGCGCGTATAAAAAAACGCGGCATAGTCTCTCCGTACCGCCTATGCGGCTTCCATACAATAATTTACGCCGGTGGACGCCGGCGCATACTGAAATAGTATTTACTCATAATGACAGCACGCGGCAATAGCCGGTGGCCTGCGGTTGTTGTACCATAATTTCTGAATCGTCAGGTTCAAATGCCATCATTCAGATGGCGACAGCAGCGAAGCTGATGTAAATCAGCCGTCAATAGCCGCCCTGCGGCTATTATACCGCATAAAAATCAATTTGTCAAACGCATATTTTCATATGAAATGTATGAAAAATCTTTTTTTGGAAAAAACTATTGACAAGCGCTTCATAGATTGGTATAATAATGAACGCAATGAAAAAGCGGAATTGTGTAACGGTAGCACGACAGACTCTGACTCTGTTTGTTGGGGTTCGAATCCCTATTCCGCTGCCAAAAAGAAGAGAGGATCATAGATCCTCTCTTCTTTTTTAGTTAAATTTCTACAAAAGGTCTTGTTCGCCGCGAAATAGCCGCGGTATTTTACTTTAGCGCGTTTCCTCTTCCATATCGGCAATGGCTTTTGTAGCCTGAACGGTACCATGCGGATGATGCGGCGGGGCATATATCGTGTAGATTTTAAGCGGACGTTTTCCTGTGTTTACAACATTGTGCCAGGTTCTCGCCGGCACAAAAATTGCAAATCCAGCAGAAACTGGACGCTTATAGTGCAGTCGATTTTCAGCAGGCCCCAGCATAGCCATGCCAGTTCCGCTTTCAATGCGCAAAAACTGATCGGTATCCGGATGCACCTCCAATCCAATCTCACCGCCGACCGGGATGCTCATTAAAGTAAGCTGCAAATGTTGGCCTGTCCACAGCGCTGTTCGATAGTTTGTATTTTGTCGAGTCGCTTTATCAATATTGGTAACAAACGGCTGCGGACCATGATCCTGTACAGGGATATGAAAACGATTGCTGTTTCGATTCATACTGTTCCCCTCCTTTCTTTATTTATAATATGGAAATCTATCTGTTCCTGTGCAAATAAAGGACCGCAGCTATTGAAAGTCCGTTTTGGCGGCAGATACGCAAAGCATTTCCTGAATGGATGCAATGTATTTCTTTCCATCCCAATATCCCTGCTCCATTCGCTTTTTTGCATTTTCTGCAGTAAAATCCAAGGTTCCGGTAAAGTTTTGCAAAGTGCTTTCCGCTAAATTGATGTGTACAATCTGCGCGTCGGGAAAGCATTGGGTACAGGTTTTGTCCCGCTCCTCCATAGTGACGACAATTATTTTACGGACACCTCTCTGATATAGCGGAGCAATCGGCACGTTGTCTTCAATGCCTCCGTCTATGTATTCTTCTCCCTCTATACTGATATCTGGAAAAATCAATGGAATCGCGGAAGACGCGAGCAAAATATCCGCAATCAGCGCAGTCTTTTGCCGTCGAATATCAAAATAAACTGGCGTGGTTTGATATTTAAACAGCTTAATGGCCAGCAGAGAGGCCACCCGTGTAAATATATTATCCTCAGAATGTTTTTTTACATAATTGTAAAAGCAAGGGCGTTTTTTCAACTTGGCTGCCGTCACGTAAAAGTTTCGCGTTCCATTTTTCAAAATTCTGGGATCTACGACACGCTTTATCAATGCATCCAAACCGGCATTAGAAAACCACCCCTCCGAACAAGTACCCTGTTCATAGCGGCAAAGAGACTGGCAGCATTTATGTATATCTTTTTCAGTCAGTACTTGAGTCGGACTTATAGACGCCCACACTTGTTCCGCCGTCTCTAAATTACCCATACAGAACAGAGCGCCGTTTAAAGCCCCTATAGATGTGCCTGCTACGGCATCTATCCTGGTATCAATCGCTGCTTCCCGCAGGGCACGCCACACGCCGATTTGGTAAGCGCCTTTTCCGCCGCCCCCTCCTAGAACAAGTCCTACTTTTTCTTTCATATGATCACCACCTATAGGCATCATATGAACAGCATGTGCGTATTGTGCATTCCGCCTGAACGACAACAACCGCTTTCCAAAATGGAAAGCGGTTGTTTCTTTTATACTGCAGCCTGCTTATAGCTGCGCGTAATATTTTCTCTGGCAGGAGACGCCTGACCAAACCCGGTTACAGGCAACCATGTGGTATAGGGCGTGCCGCTGGCCCCGGCAGCCTGCATATCACATAAAACCAACGGCTGCCCGTTGCTGTTAAAGTGAAATAGTCTGCCGCAAAGGTATGCGGGCTCTGCCCGTACAAACTGCAGATTTTCCAGAGCAATCTCCGGGGGAACATCGTGGATTGAATCCTCGCAGTAAAAGCCATCGTAGGCCAGAAGGAGGGGACCACGATATATCGAGCATTTGCCGGTATATTCTTTTTCTCCTGGAGCAAATCGCAGGGCCATGTCAAAATCAATGACAATGGTGTCTCCATCCGACCATTCCCGCTCTATCAGAAAATATCCGGGGCATGCTTCTTCCTGAATCCCATCATTAATCTGCACTTTGGTTTTTTCAGACCAAAACGGAATGCGGACAAATATTTTTCGCTCTGCACCTTCTATACCGGATACCCGAATGCGTACCTTCCCGTCATAGGGATAATCTGTCTCCTGACAAACACAAAGCCTGCTGTCTCCAATCTTCACTTCTCCTTCGCCCGCACCATAATAATTGATGTAGAGCGCCTGGCCGTCTGTCATATAGGCCCAGCGGGCAAGTTCTCCAAACATTCGCGGAGCGTTTACAGAGCAGCAGTTCAAATCCGGACTGCCGGGACGGCATTGAAAGCCAATCTCCCAATAGTTTGCTTTTTTATCTCCCTCCATGGGCGTATTGTACGTAGACCATCTTCCGGTCGGAGAGAAGCTGCCCAGTCCCGCGTTATAAGTAGAAAGTTCCAATGCATCTGCCGCCGCACTGTCGCCGGTAAGCTGCAGCATTTCCGCTGTCAGCGCCATATAAGCGACGGTGCAGCAGGTTTCGATAGCGCCGCTTTCATATGGGTTTCCAATAGCTTGCTCTCCTGTAGAAAAACCGCCTGTATTGTGGACGTCTGTCTGCGTGATGCTGCGCCAAATTTGGACAAACGCCTTTTTATAGCTTTTCTCACCAGTACAATAATACAGCTGGGCAAGCGCCATAATCGAATGCAGACTTTCCCACCGGGGCTTTGGCGTTTTGTAATATTCTTGATCCGCCAAGGCAAGGCGGTAATAATCCCCACAGCCTGGCGCGGCGAAATCCTGGACAACCTCCAATGCGAAATCCAAATACTTTTGCGCCTGCGTTTCCCTGTACAGAATGGCAAACACATGGCCTACAGCATAATTCATTTCCGTTTCGCCCATATCGTAAAGCCGACGGCTGCCGGGCTTTTCGTTATAAAACATTTCGCAGAACAAATCTGCAATTTTTATCACACAGTCCCAGGCGGACCGATCGCCCGTTTCCCGATACCACAGCAGCAGTCCATACATGATATGATAGTGGGACCATCCGTCCCAAGTATTGTATGGGTCCTCGTCTCCAACCTTTTCTCCGGATGAACGGCCGGAAAGCTGGCAGTCGGATGGCCAGCAGCCCAAATATCCATTCTCTCTCTGCAGTGCGATTAGCTCTGCGATAAAGGACTGCAAATATGTATACAGCTTTGAATTTTTTGTGAGACGGTAAAGCAGTACGGAACAGGTAATATATTTTCCCGCAAATTCTCCCGACCAGGGGAGCAGTCTGCGGTTTGGCTTTTTGTCCGGATATTTCAGCATGTCTAAAATGGCCGGGTTCGATTCCCGGATTCCAATAAGCCAGTTATCTATAATGCCTTCCGTGAGTTTTCCTATAGCATCATCCATTTGCAGGTGTATTTCCGTGACAGGCTGCAGTTTCTCTTTCATAATTAAACCATTCCTTTTATTGATTTATTAACAAATTATATAAGCGCAATTTCCGGGATACGACTTTCATCCAGCCCCAATAGTTCTGCAGCAAAATCTGCGTGGGCATAAGAATCATGCGCCTTGCTGTTGTGTGCATCGCTCCCGAACAAAAACTTGCACCCGCAGTCCTTTGCAATTTGAAACATGCGCATCTGGGAACAGGACGCGATCTCCTCTTCCGTTTTTGTATGCATAGAGTCCACATTGATTTCAATGGCGATTCCCCGTTCGGCAGTTTGGCTGAACAGTCTTTTGAAACAATCGTCGGAAATCATATCTATTAAAATTGTATAATCATAGGGACAGCCTACCGCTTCAAAGGGATGCGCGATGGCGGTAATATATCGATATACAGAACTGTTCAAAATATCTTCATACGCCTGGACCATAAAATCCACATGCTTTTGATACGGCTGGTAACAGTTTCTGGGCATAATCAGGTGGGTATGGGAGTTGGGAACCAAAATAAAATCAAATTGCTGCGCAGTTTCTTCTGTGATCGTTACGTCCCTGCGAATGGGGTCGTATTCCGTCTCGCAGCCAAAATACATCTTAATGTAAGGATCAGCGCGGCTGGCAAGCTCCGGTTTCAGACGGAGCAGGTGAGACAGATCCTGGGGCACATAAAAAGGCGTGGCGCCAGGAATTTTCTCATCCCAAAAATGATTGGAAAAGCCTAAATGTGTAAGTCCTATTTTTTTTGCAATTTCCAAATAATTTTCTACAGTCGCCGATTCATCCGCGCACAAGGACAGTTCGGTGTGTATATGAAAGTCGTGTCGTATTTTCATAAGCATCCTCCGACAGCAGTACACAAAAGTGATTTCACCTGCGTGATACATGCATTGTACTATAAAACATCGAAAAATGCAAGAATATAAGCGCTTTCCGACACAAAAAAAAGGGAGAGTACCTCCCTTTTTATGAAACTATTTGCAGCCATTCCAGTGCAGCCTTTACCCAGCCACCTATATGGGGATCGCTCTTAGCCGGATCATGCTGAGACGTCTCAGCCGTTGCCACAGACATTCCATGAGGCCCCTTTGGGTATATATGCAATTCCATGGGAATATTGTGCGCAATCAACGCCTGCGCATACAGCATGGCATTCTGAATCGGCACACAGTCGTCATTCTGCGTCTGCCAGATAAATGCAGGCACGGTATTTTCCCCCACCTGCAACTCCAGGGAGCATTCCCGCTTCCACTGCTCCGCATCCGATCCAGTTCCGCAAATCATCTCTCTGGAGTATTCGTGCGCATACTCTCCCATACTGATCACCGGATAGGACAGAATCACGCCGCGCGGCTTGTTCATTCCAAAGGGCATCTCCGGCGTAGCTTTGGCATACTCTCTGTCCCACAGGGTACCAATAGCGCCAGCCAAATGGCCGCCGGCAGAAAAACCGCACACAAAGATCCGGTCAGGATCAATGTTGTACTTCTCCGCATTTTCCCGAATGTGGCAGATCGCCAAAGAAACGTCTACCAGTGGGCGGGGATATTTTGCATTCTCCCCGATAGAATAATACAGCACAAACGCATTGCAACCCGCTGCAAGAAATGTTTTGGCGGCAGGCTCCGCCTCCCGTTCCGCCAAGAACGCATACGCGCCGCCGGGAAGGACGAGTACTGCGTCTCTGGGCCGAACGCACATATCTCCTGTATTGTTTGCAATATATGTGCACAGGCGCACATTTTGGTCTCCCTCGCGCAGATAAATCGTATCGCAGGTCATTTCTTGTTTTATGTCCTTTCTACCTATATGCTGATTAAACGTCCAGATATCCCAATTTATACAACAGTTCCGCGGACAGCAGCGCTCCGCCAGCGGCACCGCGCAGAGTGTTATGAGAAAGTCCTACAAACTTCCAGTCAAAGAGCGTATCTTCACGCAGACGACCTGCGCTGACACCCATTCCACCGCAGATGTCTCTATCCAAATGGGTCTGGGGACGATTGTCTTCTTCAAAATATGTAATAAACTGCTCCGGCGCATGCGGCAGGCCCAACGTCTGCGGCAGGCCCTTAAATGCCTTCCACTCAGAAAGAATCTGTTCTTTGGTAGGCTTGTTCTCAAAATTTACAAATACCGTAGCCATGTGTCCGTCCAGAACAGGCACACGAATACACTGGCTGGTGATAATGGTATCCTCGGCGGGCACAATTACGCCGTCTTTATATTCTCCCCAGATACGCAAAGGCTCCCGCTCGCTTTTTTCTTCCTCACCGCCGATGAAGGGAATGACATTATCTACTATTTCCGGCATTTCCCGGAATGTTTTGCCGGCCCCGCTGATTGCCTGATAGGTGCTGACTACTACCTGGCGCACGCCAAACTTACGCAGAGGCGTAAGCATAGGCACATAACTCTGAATGGAGCAGTTGGGCTTCACCGCGATAAATCCCCGCGTCGTTCCCAGCCGTTTTTTCTGATCGGCAATGACCGCCGCATGGCCGTCGTTGATTTCCGGAATCAGCATAGGCACATCCGGCGTCCACCGGTTTGCACTATTGTTGGATATAACAGGCAGTTCCGCCTTTGCATAAGCTTCTTCCATCGCAATAACCGCGTCTTTTTTCATATCAACTGCGCAAAAAATAAAGTCTACCTTCTCCTTCATAGCAGCAATATCGGCGGCATCCATTACCACCATATCCCGGGCATATGCCGGAATCTCGCAGGACAGCTTCCATCTGTCACCCACTGCATCCGTATATTTTGTGCCAGCGCTGCGTGCGCTTGCAGCAAGGGCAGTTACTTCAAAATAGGGATGATTTTCCAAAAGCGTAATAAACCGCTGTCCTACCATCCCTGTTGCTCCAACGATTCCCGCTCTGATTTTGCCGGCCACGATTGTCACCATATCCGGGCATTGCCCGGTCCTTTACTGGATTATAAATTTATATTGAGTCTATGTTATCATATGTTGTGCCATTTGTCAATTATACCGCGATGCAAATGTACGTTTTCCCGTCTTGACCAGCAATAGAAAATATGATACTATAATAAATGTAGATAATATATTATTGAAAGGATGAATCCTATGCGTTTTAAATCTCTTTTGTCAGTGATGCTTTGCATATCTATGCTTCTGATCACTCCTCTGGTTGGACAAGTTTTCGCGGCGGACTGTGAACATACTTACGAGCAGACAATTGAAGAGGCTACCTGCATGGAAAAAGAACAAATTGTCTATACCTGCAGCCTCTGCGGAGATTCTTACAAAGTCGCGGCGGACGAGCCTGTACTTCCTGATTCTTGTTACGTTCTTTTAGAAAGCGCCGTACAGGATGGGCAGCTTGTCGTGACAGTAAAACTGGAAAACAACCCAGGTATTTATTCTATGCGGATGATTTTCCATTATAACGCAGCCGCGCTGGCTCCTACAGCACGTATCAACGGTGATATTTGGACAAACAGTGAGTGCTGGACCACCAAGCCGCCGGAAAGTAGTCCCTTTTCTTATACCGCGCAATATGCCGACATGATGAGCAACAATACAAAGAACGGCCTCCTCTGCACACTGGTATTTGATATATTAGATACGGAAGAAGATTATGGCTTTAAAGTAACGTACGACAAACGCCCTTTTATCACTTGGGACAATCAGCTCGTCGACGTAACAACACTTAATATTGTAGGAAAAAGCGAGTATGGAAAGCACAATCTCCAAACCCAGACTACGCCTCCCACATGTACAGAAGACGGATATGTATACCAAGTTTGCACATATTGCCAGAATACCATTACAGAAGAACGTGTCCCCACACCTGGTCACCAATGGGTGCTTACACAGGAAATCGTCTCTCCCACATTTGAAATCGAAGGGGTTGGTCTGTATACCTGCGATGCTTGTCAGGAAACCAAAGAGGAAGCTTTGCCGATTGTGGAACGCTGGAAAAAAGGAGATCTGGACAACGATGGCGCCATCACTTCCGCTGATATCATTTATCTGCGCAGAGTCGCCGCTTCTCTTTCTTCCGTTCCACTGCAAATGTACGATGCAGCGGACATAAATGGAGATAATGTGGTCACGATGCTGGACTATGTCCAGCTTTGCCGGATCGCGGCAGGAAACGCACCTTATCCGCCTGATTGGAATATTGAATAAAGTAAAGGGCAGTATCGTAAGAAAAAATCCCCACTGAAAGATCATTTTCAGTGGGGATTTTAGCATATATGCAAGCGCGTTGTTTTTTAGCGCAATACAATATATAGTATTATGCAATCCGTCCAAACATACGATATAGCCTGGTACAATGCGGGAAGCTCCCTTTTAACGCATTGCTCACGCAATCGTGCAAATACTATATATTGTGTATTGATGCAAATTTGCAACTATATGTAGCATCAATGCTGAATTTCGCTTGTCAGTTTTGGCAATAATGCCGATATTTTCAGATTTGTTCCAATTTCCTTGACAGACTACAAGATATAGTATATAATAAAAGCCCATGAATCAATCATACAGTCTATTGGCTTATTATATGTAAGGAGTATATTATGTATCAAGTTCAAAAGAGAGACGGCAAAGTAGCAGAGTTTGATCTGTCTAAAATCAGCAGCGCTATCACGATGGCGTTTGAAGCACAGGAAAAGGATTTTGTTCCTTCCGTAATAGATTTTCTAGCCCTGAAGGTCACTGCAAATTTTGAGCCCAAAATTAAAGATGGCATGGTCGCTGTGGAAGATATTCAGGATAGTGTAGAATCTGTTTTGGTGCAGGCCGGATACGATGATGTGGCAAAAGCTTACATTCTGTATCGCCGCCAGCGGGAAAAACTGCGTAATATCCAGTCCACTCTGGTTGACTATAAGGAAATCGTTGACAACTATGTAAAGCTCAACGACTGGAGAGTAAAAGAAAACTCCACCGTTACCTATTCTGTAGGTGGATTGATTCTGTCCAACTCTGGTGCGATTACAGCAAACTACTGGTTGTCCGAAATCTACGACGACGAAATCGCCTCCGCGCATAGAAATGCAGACATCCATATCCATGATTTGTCCATGCTTACCGGATACTGCGCGGGATGGTCTCTCCGTCAACTGATTAAAGAAGGACTGGGCGGTGTTCCTGGTAAAATTACCAGTTCTCCCGCAAGCCATCTGGCAACCCTGTGCAATCAGATGGTCAACTTTCTTGGAATTATGCAAAACGAATGGGCCGGCGCTCAAGCATTTTCTTCCTTTGATACATATTTGGCTCCCTTTGTAAAAATAGATAATTTGTCCTATGATCAAGTAAAAAAATGTATTGAAAGCTTTATTTACGGCGTGAATACACCTTCTAGATGGGGTACGCAATCTCCCTTCTCCAATATTACCCTGGACTGGACGGTTCCCGCGGACCTTGCGGAAGAAAACTGCATCATCGGGGGCAAAGAAGTAGACTTCAAATATAAAGATTGTAAAAAAGAGATGGACATGGTTAACCGTGCTTTTATCGAAATTATGATTGAAGGCGACGCAAACGGCCGCGGTTTCCAGTATCCTATCCCTACCTATTCCATCACCCGAGATTTCGACTGGTCTGAAACAGAGAACAACAAGCTTCTCTTTGAAATGACAGCCAAATACGGTACGCCGTATTTCTCCAACTATATCAATTCCGATATGGAACCCAGCGACGTGCGGTCTATGTGCTGCCGTCTGCGTCTGGACCTGCGGGAGCTGCGTAAAAAATCCGGCGGATTTTTCGGCAGCGGTGAATCTACCGGTTCTGTAGGCGTTGTCACCATCAATATGCCTCGAATCGCATATCTCTCCGACAGTCCGGAAGACTTCTACCGGAGACTGGATCATATTATGGATCTCTCCGCACGCAGTTTGAAAATCAAGCGTACCGTTGTTACCAAGCTGATGAACGAGGGACTGTATCCCTATACAAAACGGTATCTGGGTACCTTTGACAATCACTTCTCTACCATTGGTCTGGTCGGCATGAACGAAGCCGGCCTCAACGCGAAGTGGCTGAAGCAGGATATGACCCACCCCGAAACTCTCCAGTTCACAAAAGAAGTACTGGATCATATGCGGGAACGTCTCTCCGATTATCAGGAAATGTACGGCGATCTGTATAATCTGGAAGCAACGCCCGCCGAATCTACCAGCTTCCGTCTGGCGAAGCATGATAAAAAGCGGTATCCGGATATCATCACCGCACATGAAGGCGCAACACCTTACTATACCAACTCTTCTCATCTTCCTGTAGGATACACCGACGACGTATTCTCTGCACTGGAGCTCCAGGATGAATTACAGACTCGGTACACCTCCGGTACGGTATTCCACGCTTTTCTTGGAGAAAAGCTGCCGGACTGGAAGGCGGCGGCAACACTGGTACGCAAAATCGCAGAAAACTTTACTCTGCCATACTATACCCTGTCGCCCACCTATTCTGTCTGCAAAGACCATGGCTACATCGCGGGAGAACAGTTCACCTGCCCCACCTGCGGCGGCAAAACAGAGGTTTATTCCAGAATCACTGGCTACTATCGCCCCGTTCTCAACTGGAACGATGGCAAGTCTCAGGAATACAAAGACCGGATGGTTTACAATATCGGCACCTCTGTAGTAAAACGCAGCAAAGCGCTGTCCGATACAAAATCGGCTGAACCTGCAGCGCCTCAGGAAAATGACGCGATCCTTTTGTTTGCAACCAAAACCTGCCCGAAATGTAAGGTTGCCCAGTCTTTGCTGGACAAAGCAGGTGTCGAATATACAAAATTCTATGTAGAGGATCAGGAAGAATTGGCAAAAGAGCTTGGTCTGCGGAGCGCGCCTACCCTTGTAGTCGGCGAGCAGCAGTTTACGGATGTAGCCGGTATCAAAGCTTTCCTGGACAAAACCGCTAAAGTTACCGTTTAACAGAATACTGAGGAGAAACGCCCTTTTATGTATGATATTATAATTGTTGGCGCAGGACCCGCCGGACTTACAGCAGCGCTGTATGCCCGGCGGGCCGAAAAACATGTGCTGATTTTAGAAAAAGATACTTTCGGCGGACAAATTACTTTTTCGCCCAAAATTGAAAATTATCCCGGATATGCCGCGATCAACGGGAACGAATTGGCCGATATGCTTATTGAGCAGGTATTGGCGCAGGGTGCGGAAATCGAACTGGGCGCCGTGACGAAGATTGATGCCGAAAATGACGGAACAAAAATTGTAACCACTCACGACGGCAGCGTCTATCGCGCCCATGCCGTTATTATCGCAAACGGCGCCCGACACCGGATGTTGGGCATTCCCGGAGAAGCCGCCCTCGTTGGAAAAGGCATTTCTTTTTGCGCCGTTTGTGACGGCGCCTTTTACAAAGGAAAGGAAGTAGTCGTAGTAGGCGGCGGAAACACAGCGCTTCAAGAAGCGGTGCTGCTTTCCGACGGATGCCGAAAAGTGACGGTAATCCAAAATTTGGATCACTTTACCGGGGAGGAGAAGCTGCAAAACATCCTGCAAAAAAAAGAAAATGTGGAACTGGTCACCAGCACTATAGTATCCGGTTTTGAAACAGAAGCAGGAGAGTTGACTGCCGTTCGCTGTACCAATGCTGGCGGCGAATCATTTACAAAAGAGCTGGACGGCTTGTTTGTAGCCATTGGCCTTGCGCCGGATAACGAACCTTTTGCAAATATTGCGGAATTGGATGCCGGCGGATACTTTGCAGCAGGAGAAGATTGCCGCACCGCCACACCGGGAGTTTTCATCGCAGGCGATTGCCGGGCAAAACGAATCCGACAGATCACCACAGCCGCGGCGGACGGTTCCATCGCCGCCCTCGCCGCCTGCGCATACTTAGATGAACAACCCTGACAAAATAAGGGAGGATGCATGATGTTTTCATACTGCTTTTTTGATTTGGACGGCACGATTATCGACCCCAAAATCGGCATCACTTCTTCCGTTGCGTACGCTTTGGAAAAATACGGTATTTCCGTAGAGGACAAGGACCAGCTGACTACCTTTATCGGGCCGCCCCTTCACGAATCCTTTTGTAAATATTTCGGCTTTTCCAACATGGCTGCATACGATGCTGTAGACAAATACAGAGAATACTACAAGGATATAGGCATTTTTGAAAATTACCTCTATGACGGAATGGCGGAATTGCTGGAAGGGCTGCAAAAAGTGGGAGTAAAGGTCGTTATGGCAACTTCTAAGCCAGAAATTTTTGCCCGGCAAATTGCAGAGTATTTTCACATTGATTCTTATTTCTCCTGTATTACCGGCAGCGAGCTGGATGGAACGCGTGTGGCAAAAGACGAAGTCATTGCCTGTGCCATGGAACGCATGGGAATGCGGAACGCCAGCGGCGCCGTTATGATCGGGGATCGGATGCATGATATTGTAGGAGCAAAAAAGAATAACATGGAGTCCATCGGTGTGCTGTATGGATACGGCAGTCAGCAGGAACTGGAGGAGGCAGGAGCAGGACGTATCGTCCGTTCTGTAACGGAGTTAACAACACTGCTTTTTTCCAAATAACTGTTATGCAATAAAAAAGGCTCCCATACAGCGTTTCGTTTACGAAACGCTGTATGGGAGCCTTTTTATCTTTTGCGGACTTCCCCTCTCATTCTCCGAGGGCTTCTTTCAGCACCGGCAAAATTGCCTGTGCCATACGCATAAATCCAATATCATTGGGATGAAGGGAATCTACCGTGCAGCTATCCCGGTCTTCCGTGCCGTACAGAGTCTGACCGTCGATAAACCAAACTTTGTCATCCCCGTTTTCTTTTGCGTCCTGATAGGTCTTATAAATGACAGCCTTACGTGCTTCTGTAGCCTGCATTCCATCTTCACAGTCCGCTTTACTAAGCATAATAATCGGAAGCGTCGGCTGAGCCGCACGTACGATTTGAAAAAATTTCTGATGGGTTTGCCGCAGCTCCTCTGCATCCTGTGCATTATGGTCATAGTCAAAGATAAATGCAGAAAGGGGCACGCTGGCAATCTGCTCTGCCATCACCGATTCTCCCTTCCCGCTTGCGGAAAAGCCCATATTTACCACTTCAAAGTTCAGCTTTCTGCTTAGGATATTAAAATATGCCATTCCTGGCCGGGATGCACACGCACCCTGTGTAATGGAAGATCCATAGAAAAGCACCGGCTTATCATAGTCAAAAGGTTCCGGCATTTCCAAGCTGGCCCCGGCTTCCAAACCGATTAACATTTTTTCTACTCCGGAATACAGAGGAAAATTCAGGGTAACCTCTTTCATGCCCTCTTCATGAAATTCCCGCACATCTTCATAATGATTCGTTCCGTTTAGATACACAAAAAAGGTCTTAAAAAACTTCTTGTTCCGTCCGGACCCAATATAAATATCCACTCCTGTACTGGAGTTATAGGGCATATGGGGCATCAGATTGTTCCACTCCACATCCACCTTGACGCCAATTTTTTTAGAATCCGTTTTGAAAGAAACTTGTACGCCTGCGGTACAGGGAGAAAGCCCGCGCACGCCAACATTGTACAAAGGATTCAGGCTATCGTCCATACGATGGTAGTTTTGATTTTTCTCTCGCCAGGGGAGCCCGGAAATCCGCACCGGTGCGGTAAAGCAGTCTATATATACCAGCCCACTCTCGTCTATATTCTGTTTGAAATTCGAATCAATTTTATCTATTCTCGGCATAGCAGCCTCCTAATAATAAAAATCGTACTACCGTGTAAAAAGCACAAGGGACGCCAGCCTGTTCCGCCAGCGTCCCATGAGTATAGAATTCCCCTACCTCTTGTTCTGTGACAGCCAGAGGAGATTCTTTTTTAATATTGGGAAATCTATAAGCCGGGTTCTGTACGGCTAAAGCCGTGGCTGTCATCTATCTCGAACCTGCATTGCTACAGGTCTCCAGCCACCCGCAGACACTGGCGCCGGGCCGGCGCGGATTCCAGAGAAATCCGGTCTGCATACGGTGTTGCATCGAATAGGGTTTACATTTGCACACAGTTGCCTGTCGTGCCGGTGAGCTCTTACCTCGCCTTTCCATCCTTACCGCAAGATGCGGCGGTCTATTTCTGTTGCACTTTCCCGGAGGTTGCCCTCGGCGGACGTTATCCGTTATCCTGCCCTGTGAAGCCCGGACTTTCCTCACGCTGATACCTTTCGGCCCCACAGCGCGCGACAGCCCGATTTCCCATAAAGATTTTACTATAGGATGTCAGACTTGTCAAGCCATTTATCCCCTTTACTGAAAGAGAATCCGTTTCCGTTTACCTCTCCCACCTTACTGATAATCATAAACGCATCTGGATCCACGTCCAAAATCGTTTTCTTAGCTCTGGCAAGCTGTCGGCTGGAAACCACCGTCAGCACCACGTCACAGGACTCGCCGGATAACCCGCGCTTGCCGGACAGCAGCGTCACGCCCCTGTGCAATTCGGTAAGCACCGCATCCCGTATCTCTCTTGTACAGGAAGTGATTACCTGGATCTGCATTTTGCCGTTGCCCATCATCATAACCTGGTTGATTACAAAGGAGTAGACAACCACCATCAAAACCCCATACAGCGCCTGCCGCACAGAGGATATCGGCAATTGAATACAAATCACGGTTGCGTCAATAATACAAAGCATGGTTCCAACAGGGAAACCCGTCCATTTGTTTATGATCAGCGGCGGAATGTCCATTCCCCCTGTAGAAGAATCCGTCCGTGCCACCATTCCCACAGCAAATCCTATCATTACGCCGGCTGCGGCGGCGCACAAAACCAAATCGTTTTCAATTAGCACCACATCCGCAAATACCCGCTGAAATATGTAAAGAAATCCCGGATATAAAACGGTGCTGGCAGCTGTAGTTACACAAAAATGCTTGCCCAGCACTGCAGAGCCCCAAATAAACAACGCAATATTTATAAGGAACACAAAATAGGACACCTCTATTCCGGTAGCCTTGCCAATCATAATGGAAATGCCGGTAACGCCGCCTGTAACCAGCCCTGACGGCATAACAAACAAAACAATGGCCAACGCATACATCGCGTTCCCACCTACCAGGATCAGATCCTTCCCGATCATTTCGAGAATTTTCTGCCTTTTTGTAATTTCTCCGTTCGCTCCCATACTTCCCAACTTTATCTTTATAAAAATAGTACGGCAGGAAATCTATCATTTTTCTCTACCGCAAAACAAATGATAGCACAAATCCCTCCTTTCTGTCAATACAGAATTTTACAGATTTTTCACTGTTAAAATGGCCATTATTCTTGTACAATGTCCCAAAATATGGTATGATAATATGATCTATAAATTATGATTCTATTCTGTGAGGTTGTGTATGAGCAATGTCCTTATAAAACCCATTCCCCAAACGGAAAAATGCTTTTTAGACGAGTCTATCCAGGATAAAATGGAATATCCGGGGGGCTCTATGCTTCTTGGAGAGCGGTTCAGCTTTCAACTGGCCTTTCAACTGGACGAAGGCGATCCCTTGCGCAAAGTAGGGTTTCTATCCGTAGAAGGCCCCCTTGCCCCCTATATCACCTTCCAGCGTGTGGACAATGTCCCTGTACGCAATCCACTTTACTGTGGGAAGGACGACGGAAAATATCTGCGCACGCAGCCGGGCCTGTACCCTGACCTACTTCGCCCCATTACAGACAAAAACTGGATCTACATTACAAAGGAATTGCAAGCCCTTTGGATTGATATCCGGGTACCGGAAAATATGGAGGGCGGAGTATATCCCATCCACTTCGTTCTGCGGGGTCACGAAAACGAGCTGCTCGCGCAGACAGATTTCACGGCGGAAATCATCCCTGCGGCGCTGCCCAAACAAACGCTGCAAATGACGCAGTGGTTTCATCCCGACTGTCTGGCTGTATATTATCATGTGGATATTTTTTCCGACCGTCACTGGGAAATCATGGAATCCTTTCTCCAAACTGCCGTGGACAACGGAATCAATATGATCCTTACCCCCGTATTCACGCCGCCTCTGGATACCGCCAAAGGGCATGAACGCCCCACCGTACAGTTAGTAGATGTAACGAAAACGGCGGACGGCTGGTCCTTTGGCTTTGAAAAGCTGCAAAGATGGGTGGCCATGTGCGACAAAGTAGGCGTGCAATATTTTGAAATTTCTCACCTGTTCACGCAGTGGGGCGCCCATCATGCCCCTAAAATCATGGCAAACACAGATGCGGGATACCAGCAGATATTTGGCTGGGATACCGACGCAGCAGGAGAAGACTACCGCGAGTTTTTAAACGCATTTCTGCCGGCGCTTATTGAAGAAATGAACCAGCTAGGGGCAGGAAACCGCATGGTGTTTCACCTGTCGGACGAGCCTGGAGGCGACAAACTGGAAAGTTATCTTGCCGCAAAGGAAGGCGTAAAGGAGGCGCTGTCCGAACAAACCGTTATGGACGCTCTCTCTGATTTCAGCTTTTACGAAAAGGGAGCGGTGAAAACGCCCGTTGTATCGATTGATCACATTGAACCATATCTGGAAGCAGGGCTGGATAATCTGTGGGCGTATTACTGCTGCTGCCAATGCGAGCAAGTATCCAATCGGTTCCTATCCATGTCCACCGCACGAAATCGCATCATCGGCGCTCAGCTCTATAAATATAACATTGCAGGATTTCTCCAATGGGGATACAATTTCTACTTTACGGAAGGATCTATGGAATTCTGTGATCCTTATATGTGCACAGACGGAGGATACTGGGTACCCGCCGGGGACGCCTTTTCCGTATATCCTGCCCCGGACGGTACAGCATATGAAACCATTCATTTGCTTGGCTTCACGGCAGCCCTCTATGATATGCGCGCCTTTGCCCTCGCAGAAAAACTTTGTGGACGGCAGGCTGTGATGGATATTTTAGAGTCCTGCGGGGAAATTACATTTAAGCAGTATCCCACCGACCAGACCTTTGTTTTGGAAGTCCGTGAGAAAATCAACCGCCTTATCGCGGAAAATATATAATTAGAATTTGGAGAGAAACATATGAAAAAGCTGACAAATCTGCAAAATCCCATACAGGTCAAGGGACCTGTTCTTACCATTGTAATGGACGGCGTAGGCCTTGCCCCCGCCGGAGACGGTAACGCCGTACAGCGAGCATACACCCCCACCCTGGACAGAATTATGAAGGAATACCCTATGGTGCAATTGAAAGCGCATGGCACTGCCGTTGGCCTTCCCTCCGACGAGGATATGGGAAATTCGGAAGTAGGGCACAACGCCCTTGGATCCGGTCAAGTTTTTGCCCAGGGAGCAAAACTTGTAACCGCGTCCATTGAATCCGGCAAACTCTTTGCTTCCGACGCGTGGAAGCAGGAAGTAGACAACGTAAAAAACAGCGGCGGCACCCTGCACTTTTTGGGTCTGTTC
The DNA here is from genome assembly GCA_910586545.1 of uncultured Eubacteriales bacterium. Classification (GTDB taxonomy): domain Bacteria; phylum Bacillota; class Clostridia; order Oscillospirales; family CAG-272; genus Avispirillum. Next base: position 15,569 of record CAJUIQ010000007.1, on the reverse strand, counting down.
TCCGATGGAAATGTTCACTCCCATATTGATCATCTGAAGGCACTGATCACCCATGCGAAAGAGGACGGCGTGAAGCGCGTACGCATCCATATTCTGCTAGACGGACGGGACGTAGGGGAAACCTCCGCCCTGGACTATGTAAACCCCTTTGAAGCCTTTTTGGATACTCTGCGCAGCGAGGACTTTGATATTATGATCGCTTCCGGCGGCGGACGTATGAATATTACTATGGACCGGTATGAAGCGAACTGGGCTATGGTGGAAAAAGGCTGGAAGACACACGTGCTGGGCGAAGGACGCCAGTTTGCCAGCGCGGTGGATGCAATTGAAACCTACCGCAGCGAAAGTCCTGTTATTGACCAGAATCTCCCTCCTTTCGTAATCGCCAAGGACGGCGTTCCCGTGGGCACTGTTGAAGACGGCGACAGCGTCATTTTCTTTAACTTCCGGGGTGACCGTTCCATTGAAATCTCCAAAGCTTTTGAAGGCGGCAGCGACTTTAACGCCTTTGACCGTAAACAGGTGCCCAACGTTGTATATGCAGGTATGCTGGAATACGACGGCGACCTTCATATTCCCTCCAGATATCTGGTATCTCCTCCGGAAATCACCAATACTATGGGCGAATATCTGGCAGATACCGGCGTAGCACAATATGCAATTTCCGAGACGCAAAAATACGGACACGTAACCTATTTCTGGAACGGCAACAAATCCGGCAAATTTTCAGAGGAACTGGAAACCTACGTAGAAATTCCTTCGGATGTAGTGCCCTTTGAACAGCGTCCCTGGATGAAGTGTGCTGAAATTGCCGATATGCTTATCGATGCCATGCGTAGTGGAAAGTACCCCTGTATGCGGGTAAACTTCCCTAACGGAGACATGGTAGGCCATACCGGCAGTCTTGAGGCTACCATCTGTACAATGGAGGCTCTAGATCTTCAGCTGGCACGACTCCTGCAGGTTGTAGACGAACTGCAAGGCGTAGCGCTGATCACGGCAGACCACGGCAATGCGGACGAAATGTATGAAACAGATAAAAAGGGCGCGCCCAAGGCGGATGCGAACGGATGCTATAAGGCCAAAACCAGTCATACGCTGAACCCAGTTCCCTTTATTGTGTATGATAATTTCTACAAGGACCGGTATACTGTCAAAGCAGACCAAGATACGCTGGGGCTGTCCAATGTTGCTGCAACTGTAGTAAATATGCTGGGATACGAGGCTCCCGATATGTGGGATGCGTCCATCATTACATTGAAGTAAAAAGAAAAGAGACGCTTTTTAGCGTCTCTTTTTTATTCTTAAGAAACAAGTTTTTTACGACTGCCTGCTTACTTCTTATCCTTTTCCAGTTTTTATCGGGCTACTTCTTCCATAATAAATGCTTCCAGGATATCTCCCTCTTTGATATCGTTGAATTTCTCTAAGCCGATACCACATTCATATCCTTGCTGCACTTCCTTGGCGTCGTCTTTAAACCGACGCAGAGAAGAAATTTTGTCCTCTGCCACAACAATACCGTCTCGCACTACCCGAATTTGTGCGTTCCGGGCAATCATACCATCCTGTACGTAGGACCCTGCAATTATACCAACGTTAGGCACACGAATCGTCTGCCGTACCTGCGCTTGGCCAATTACCTTCTCCACGAACTCAGGCGCTAGCATACCCTTGGTAGCAGCGGTAATTTCTTCAATACATTCGTAAATAATCCGGTATGTGCGGATGTCTACCTTTTGCCGCTGCGCAGAATCAATAGCTCCCTTGTCAGGACGAACATTAAATCCAACGATAATTGCATTGGAGGCTGCGGCAAGCATTACATCGCTTTCCGTAATGCCGCCTACGGCAGAGTGGATCACGCGAACGCGCACCTCTTCGTTGGAGATTTTCTCCAGAGACTGCTTCACTGCTTCTGCCGATCCGCCTACGTCTGCTTTTACAATAATGTTCAATTCCTGTACGCCTTCTTTGATTTGGGCGAACAAATCGTCCAAATTCACCTTGGAATTGATACGGAATTCCTCTTCCTTTGCCTTTGCACGACGCTGATCCGCCAGCGTTCTGGCCATACGTTCGTCTTCTACAGCGTTAAATTCATCACCTGCCAAGGGAACTTCCGCAAGGCCAATAATCTCTACAGGAACAGAAGGACCTGCTTCCTTTAGGGTTTGCCCTTTGTCGTTGGTCATTGCGCGTACACGACCAACGGAAGTACCCGCAATCACAATATCACCCGCATGCAATGTACCGTTTTGTACCAAAACGGTAGCAACCGGGCCACGCCCCTTATCCAGCTGCGCTTCAATTACGATACCTTTCGCGCGACGTGCCGGATTTGCCCTATATTCTTTCACTTCCGCAATCAAAAGAATGTTTTCCAGAAGATCTTGAATGCCGTCTCCGGTCAGCGCGGAAACAGGCACGCACATCACATCGCCGCCCCATTCCTCCGGAACCAAATTATAATTGGTCAGTGCAGACTTAACTGCGTCCGGGTTCGCCCCCGGCTTATCCATCTTATTGATAGCGACGATAATTTCTACACCAGCAGCCTGCGCATGATTAATGGCCTCCACTGTCTGAGGCATAATACCGTCGTCTGCCGCAACTACCAAAATAGCGATATCGGTTGCCTGTGCACCGCGGGCACGCATAGCGGTAAATGCTTCGTGACCAGGCGTATCCAGGAAGGTAATTTCCTTATCGTTGACGCTTACTCTATAAGCACCAATGTGCTGTGTAATGCCGCCGGCTTCTCCGCTGGTTACGCTGGTATGGCGGATAGCGTCTAAAAGAGAGGTTTTACCATGGTCAACGTGTCCCATTACACAAACCACAGGCGCACGCTCCACAAGCTCTCCGCTGTCATCCTCGTCTTCATTAAACAGCTTTTCCTCGATGGTGACAACGATTTCCTTTGTAACTTGCGCGCCCATTTCTTCTGCCACTAGGAATGCAGTGTCAAAGTCAATAATTTGATTGACCGTAACAATGCTGCCCATAAGCATAAGACGTTTTACTACTTCCGCAGCGGTCACCTTTAGTCTGGAAGCAAGTTCACCCACAGAAATTTCATCGGGAACAGTGATTTTCAGCGGCTGCTTTTTTGCTTCCATCGCAGCTTTGCGGCGCAGCTTCTCCATTGTGGCGCTTTCTTTGTTTCTATTTTTAGAAGAACGCACATCCCGGGTATTTTGTTTTTTCAGCTTCTGCTTACCCGCGGCAAGCTGATCCCGGTTGGTTTCCGGTGCAAATTTCTCCAATCTCTCGTCATACTTAGACAAGTTGACGGAAACAGTGCGCGTATCTACGACCCGAGTTGTTCCGGTTCTCTTACGCTCGTTTGTGGGTGCATTCTGCTTTGCTTTTTGCTTGGACATAGTAGTCTGATCCGGCGTAAAATTGCGGCTCTGCCCCTGGGCCGCGGCATCCTGCCGTTGCTGCTGCAGCGTTTGCTGAATCTTTTGACTCACATTTTGTGCACCGCGCTTTTGATTGGATTTTTCCACAGGTGCGTTCTGCTGTGCCTTAGGTGCAGAGGACTTCGGCTGGGTATGTGCTTGCTGCTTGGACGCAGCAGCCTCTTGCTGCGCTTTCTTAGCCGCCTCTTCTGCCTCCGCTCTGGCACGGGCTGCAGCGGCAGCCTTCAAGAGCGCGGCGTCTTTTGCTTTTTCTCTTGCAATGGCTTCTGCTTTTTCTCGTTCTTCCGCTTCTTTAGCAGCCTTTTCCTGAGCCGCTTTCTTAGCCTCTTCGGCAGCGCGCTGCGCCGCTTCCTCCTCTGCCTTTCTCTTTTCAGCGGCAAGCTGTGCCGCCTTGCTCATTCTGACAGGGGGGATACGGGTTTTACCATGAAGATACCCATCGATATCCACAATTTGATTCTCTTTTGTAAGCGTGTCCAGAAAGAGGTTGAACTCCTCCGGCTCCAAATTAGTCATGGATTTTTTGCCGGTAATTCCTTTTTCCTCCAGCGCTGTAATGAGATCTTTGCTTTTGATATCAAAATCCTTTGCAAGTTGGTTAATACGGAACATTGGGGCTTGTGCCATATTTTTCTACCTTTTCCCCTGGGGGGAATCCTTTCCTGTCAGTTTTTCGCTGATTATTTCGTCTGCCGCAGCAAACGGATTCGCTTATTTCAGAGACTCCCGCATTGCTGCGGCAAATCCTTTGTCCGTTACAGCCACTGCCGCAACAGGGGCTTCTTTACCCACCGCCCGGGCCAATTCTTCCATCGTACAGTCTATGCGGACTGCGTCCACGCCATAAAAGCCGCTTTTATCTAGCACCTGCTTCGCCGTACGGTCAGACGCGTCTACCGCCAGAAGCACCAGTTTCGCCTGTCTTCTCCTAATGGATGTCAAAACCAGATCCGTACCAAGAATCAGGCCTTTTGCCGCCCAGGCAAATCCAATATATTTCTGCAGTTTACTTTGCATCACTGATCTGCATTCTCTTCTTCAAAAAGGCGAATCTCCTGCGCCAAGGAGTCCAACACATCGTCCGGAATACTAAGTTCCAAATTTTTTTGGAACCGGCCGGCCTTTCTCGCCTTTTGAAAGCAAGCGGTTCGCTTACACACATAGGCGCCTCTGCCACTCATTTTTCCGGTAAAGTCCAACGCTACCTCTCCTTCTGGACTGCGTACCACCCGTAGCAAGTCCTTTTTAGGAAAGGACTCTCCACAGCCGAGACATCGGCGCAAGGGTGTTTTTCTGGGCTTCGGCCCTTTTTTTGCATTGCTCATATATACCCTTTCAAAAAAGGAACGCTGTTATCTTCCCTTAATATCAATTTTATAGCCGGTAAGTCTCGCCGCCAAGCGTGCGTTCTGACCTTCCTTGCCAATCGCCAGGGATAACTGGTCGCTGGCCACAGTAACGATAGCGCTGCGCTCACCATCCAGTTCCACATCCAATACCTGGGCTGGGGAAAGCGCCGCCGCGATATATTTTTCCGGAGTTTCGGAATACTCGATTACATCAATCTTTTCCCCACGCAGCTCGTCAACAATCTCACCGATTCTGCGCCCCCGTTCTCCGATACACGCGCCTACCGGATCCACGTCCGCATCTCTGGAATATACGGCCAGCTTAGACCGACTGCCCGCCTCTCGGGCAACGCCTTCAATAATTACCACGCCATCCTGGATTTCCGGAATTTCCATTTCAAACAGCCGTTTCACCAGATTGGGGTGGGTTCTAGAAAGCGTAACCATAGGGCCGGACTGACTGTCCCGACGCACTTCAGTAACGAATACTTTGATTCGATCCCCTACCGCGAAGCTCTCTCCCGGTATCTGCTCGCCCTGTACAAGCACGGCTTCACTGGTACCTGTATCAATTACAATGTCACCGCTGGCATCCGCCGCTTTTGTGACCACTGCGCTGATTACTTCCTCACGTTTTTTCTCATATTCCCGCAGCATGCTGCTGCGTTCCGCTTCTCGAATACCTTGAATAATTACCTGCTTTGCAGTTTGGGCGCTGAGCCGACCAAAATTTTTCGTCTTTACTTCCTTTTCTACAACACCGCCAAGGGTGTACCGCCTGCTGATGCTTTTAGCGTCCTCCAGGGAAATCTGTGTCGCAGGATCCTCTACCGTTTCCACGATATCCTTGCATTCGTAAACACGCACATCTTTTTTCTCCGGATCAATGGTCACACGCACATTTCCGGTACCATATTCTTTTTTAAAGGCACTGATCAGGGCGGCTTCCACTTTTTCGATCATATATTCTTTCGGGATTCCCTTGGATTTCTCCAAAAGCTCCAGAGCGGTGAAAAATTCTGCATTCATTTTCAGTTTCCAAGCCTTTCTCTTAGTTAGTATATGAAGCTTTCCGTATTTTACCACGCAAATATAGTGGTGACCTTTGCCCACTGCTGATTTTCCAGCGTGATGCTTTCTTCACCCACTGTAATGGTGATGGTATTTTCATCTGCTGCAGTCAGAACGCCTACCAGCTTTTTCTGACCATTCAGAGGCGCATACAGGCGCACCTCCACCTGCTCGCCCAAGCATTTTTGAAAATGCTCCGGTCTGGACAGGGTACGTTCTACTCCGGGGGAGGACACCTCCAGCCGATAGGAATTCTCAATGGGATCGGCCTCATCCAGCATCGGATCAATGGCACGATGAAGCCGCTCACAATCTTCGATGCCGATTCCCGCATCCTGGTCAATGGTAATACGGAGAACCATCTCCGCGCCTTCCTTGACATATTCCACGTCCCACAAAATATATCCCATTTCATCGGCGACAGGCTGAATCAGTTCCCGCACGACGCCGGCAATATTTTTCTTTTGTCTTTCCATCCTGCTTTGCCCTGCCCTATCTAATTTTGTGTCTTTACAAAACAGAGAGTGGGTCAACCCCACTCTCCATTCTCATCGTATATCATAACCATATAGTAGTATAGCACACGCACCCTGAAATTGCAAGGGCTTTTATGCATTTTTTTGAAAATGCATAAATTATAGATATATGGTTTCTCCCGGACGAATTTCCCGATTTTCTCCGTTGGCATATATCCACAGAGTCATGCAGGACATATTCTGCACAAAGGTCCGCTCGATTCCATATACCAGCTCATCAAACGCCTTTTTATAAGCAAATAGCTGTATATTTGTAGGATACCAGATATCATCCCGTCCGGCCAACTGCCGAAACAGCGTCTCCGCCTTTTGATAATTCTCTTCCCCGCGGCGCAATTCGTATCCGTGACCCCATATGTAGAAGAGGGAGGGCTCCGTATTTTTTTGCCATACCCCTGTTCCCACTTCTTTTTCTACAAACGAATGGGCCAGCGAGGCGGCGCGGTCCTCCAAAAAATGACAAGTGGGCTGCAGCAGCAACGGATCCGCAGGCATATCGAAGCAGTAGGTTGACTGGGCCAGGCGGGCATATAGAAATCCGCAGCGGCGCAGCATGGATGCGGTGGCCTCGTCGCCTGCCCCCTGTGGATACGCGAATCCCCGTACCGGTGCGCCTGTAATAGCCTCCAGTTCTGCTCTATCTCGGCAAATTTCCCACATAGCGGCAGCCGGATCGATTTTATTCAGCTGAGCATGTGTATATCCATGAGCTGCGATTTCCATGCCGCTGTCTTCAAACAGCCGACATAGCTCCCTCCTGGTAAGTCGCCGCTGTATACTTTTATCAGGAAAATAGGAAGCGCTCACCTGATTGTAGTCCACTGGATCATAGGTGCACAACCCTGCGTTTATGTTGAAGGCAGCGCCCATTTTGTACTTTCGCAGCTGCTCCACAAGCCAGGCGTCCTCCACCACACCATCGTCAAAGCTAAAGGTGACAGCCTTCGCTTTGCCTCCGGGAAAACGCAAAAACACATGCGCGTGCTTCATATTTTCTATTTTGCCGGTGTCCGTAATTCCTTCCTGATAATGCATTTGACTGTTCCTTTCTTTGCAGTTCTATTCTTTAATCAGTCCCCGGGTAATCTCTGCAACATACATCTTGTGAAAATCTCTTTCTTTGTAGAACTCCATAAGCGCAGGATTCAGCATATTTTCTTCTTTAATAAAGTCTGCGTACAGCTTGCTGCATTCCAGAATCACAGACGCCTCTTTGAAAGAGGTATACCCGTCGTTGGTAGAAAAGGGAGTGAGTCCCGCCTCGCTGATTTTATCCCTGTCTCTACCGCTGACCTTACCGCACAAGGCAAGCGCGTCCCGCTCTCCGCCTCCAAAAAAAGAAAGTGTAAAGCGATCTGTCTTCTCCAAAAACGTATACGTATACCGCTGGGGCCGGATAAAAACAAAGGCTACCGGCTTGCCCCACAAAACACCCATACCGCCCCAGCTTGCGGTCATCGTATTATATTTTTCGTTATTCTCCGCCGTTACCAGCATCCAGTCACTGCCAATCATTGAAAATACGTTGCCCTGAATTTCCTCAGGCGCTTTTACAATATATCCCATAATCATGCTCCCTTCACAATTGTTAAGTACTCTATATGTATTGTACCCAAGCAAAGTATTTTTTGCAACTGTTTTCTTGATATTTTCAGACGTATATGCTATACTGCATATAAAGGAGGGATTCTGATGACCGGTAAAAACGCACCAATGCAGACAGACTGCCGCACCTGCGTCTACTATGATTATGATGACGTGTACGACATGGACATTTGTGATCTGAACCTGGATGAAGATGAAATGGTTCGCTTTATGCAGCATCCCTACAGCGCCTGCCCCTACTATAAATTTTATGATGAATATAAAACCGTGCAAAAACAAATATAAAAAGAGGGCCTCACAGGCCCTCTTTTTAATTTTTACTTATCTTTTCATGGCGATTTGTCTTTTTCTTTTTGCCGCGTCGGTGGATTTTTTCACGGATTGCTTCCAAATGTAATGTGTATTTTTTAGGTTTCATGTGGGGAAATGCAGCGATCAAACGCCGCTGAAGAATATTGCTGGTCTTTGCCATCTCCTCATATTTTTCCTTTGCTTCAGGCGTTTCCTGAAGCTTTTTTTCACTTTCTCGTTCTTTGTCCAGCTTCTCCAACAGGCGGTTCTTGCCGTCGGAAAGACGGTCCCCCACTTCTTCGCAAAACTCTGCAGCATTTTGCACGGCACGGGTCACCTTATCGGTAAGCTTTTGTGACTGCTCTTCCAACATTTTTGCCAGTCTGTCCATATGCTCTAATTTTTTGTTTAATCCCAGAGCGGTAACGATGGAAATGACCGCGTCTGCGGCAAACACCACGCTAAGGAAAACGATTAAAATCACACCAATGGTATGCGGGATCCAATCGATCAATCCGTTTGTAAATGGGAAAATCAATTTTACCACAGCGACACAGGCAAATCCCCATAAAAGGGAGAAAGGAAGGCATATGTATCCGCCTATATTCAGTGGGAAGTCGGAATAGTCCCACCATTTATTATGAAACAACTTGTCCATAGCAAAGCCGGTAATCAACTCAATTCCGGAGGTAACTATAATAGAACCAACCCACAAAACAAGCATGTTTTTACTAAACGGGACAGACAGCAAATAAATCAGACCGATACCAAATCCGTAGATAGGGCAATAGGGGCCGAGAAGAAAGCCGCGGTTTACAAATTTCTTGGTTACCACGGCGGCATATCCAACCTCCGCACACCAACCAATGCAGGCGAACAGAAAAAAGTACCAAGCAAAATGGTAAAACATGAGTATGTACCTTTCTTTTGTCATGAAAAGTGACTGTAAATATATATTGCTAGAAATAGTATACTCCTTAAACGCAGATTCGTCAATCCGTTGACAGAAATCCCCTCTCATGGTATCATATTGCATGATGAGATACGAGCAAAAACAACAGATTTAACGGACAAAACAAAAAGGCATGGTCATAATGTATGAAGGAACAGCATGGGCGCACGGCCCTTTTACTGGGTAATAAAATAGAACGCTTATATCAATGTAGAGTTGCCGTATTTGGAATTGGCGGCGTGGGCGGCGCGGTAGTTGAGGCGCTTGCACGCAGCGGCGTGGGGCAGTTGGACCTAATCGATGCAGACGTGGTTAGCTTGTCCAATATCAATCGGCAGATTATCGCCCTCCACAGTACGGTAGGAAAATACAAAACAGACGTAATGGCTGCGCGGATTCAGGATATCGATCCGGACATTCAGGTACGGTGTCATCGCTTGTTTTATCTGCCGGAAACAGCGGAGGATTTCGACTTTTCCGCTTATAATTATGTGGTAGATGCGGTGGATACGGTAAGCGCGAAACTTTCTATTATCCAAGAAGCGAAAAAGGCAGGGGTGCCGGTAATTTCCTCTATGGGCACCGGAAATAAAAAAGATCCGTCAGCTTTTCAGATTGCGGATATATCTAAGACTTCCGTGTGCCCTCTCGCTAGAGTAATGCGAATTGAATTGCGCAAGCGGGGAATCTCCCGCGTAAAGGTTGTATATTCCAAAGAGGAGCCGGTCAAACCCAATGACGTGGACGCCGCTTCTACAGGAGAGCGGCGGAGTGTGCCCGGCAGCTGTGCCTTTGTGCCGCCGGCAGCAGGACTGCTGCTGGCGGGAGAAGTCGTGCGGGACTTGATTGAATAAAGGAGGGAGCGATATGGCAGTACAGATACCGGCCGCAGACCGCTTGCGGCCAACAGCGTTCGATCAGGTGGCGGGCCAACAGCATTTGGTGGGAGAAAAGGGAATTTTACGCCGTCTTTCGGAAAGCGGCCGCTTTGGAAGCATGATTTTTTTTGGCCCTCCCGGTACGGGAAAGACTACCTGTGCGTCTATTATTGCCCAGAACTCTGGCATGGAGCTGCGCAGGCTGAACGCTACCACCGCTTCCCTGTCTGATGTAAAGGCGATAGCGGCAGAAACGGAAGGGTTGCTTGGGCAAAACGGAATATTATTATATTTGGACGAGATTCAATATTTCAATAAAAAGCAGCAGCAGTCTATGCTGGAATATATTGAAGATGGAAGAATCACACTGATTGCCTCTACCACAGAGAACCCATATTACTACATTTACGACGCTCTTTTGTCCCGGTGTTCTGTATTCGAGTTCCGTCCTGTTTCCGCCGAGGATGTATTCTGCCACCTGCAACGGGTTTGCGAAGCCTTATGCCCATCCGGAGCTGAGGAGGAGGCCCTTCGCTACGTTGCAGCATCCTGTGGCGGCGATGTTCGCCGGTCGCTTACCATGTTGGAATGTGCCGCTTCTGTTGCAGAAGGGCCGGTGTCGGAAGAGTTGGTTCGCTCCATGACCCCTTCCGTGATGGCGGGCAGCTTTGACCGGGATGGGGATGTTCATTACGATCTTTTGTCTGCTTTGCAAAAGTCTATACGGGGCTCCGATCCGGATGCGGCAGTCTTTTACTTGGCCCGGCTACTGGAAGGAGGAGATTTGATTTCCCCATGCAGACGGTTAATGGTGATTGCCAGTGAAGATATCGGCGTTGCTTATCCTATGGCGGCGGTGATCACCCGAGCCTGCGTAGAAAGCGCTAAAGAGCTAGGATTGCCGGAAGCACGGATTCCCTTGGCAAACGCAGCTGTGATGCTTGCTACCGCGCCTAAATCCAACACAGCGTATGTAGCGCTGGACGCGGCGGCAGCCGACGTGCGGGCGGGGCGGGGACGGGAGGTTCCCAGTCATTTGCGCAGTCCAAAATTTGCAGGATATATCTATCCCCATGACTGCCCCGGCAGATGGGTGGAACAGCAATACTTGCCAAAGGACTTGAAGGACCGCCAGTATTACCAATTTGGCGACAACAAAACGGAACAGGCTGCCGCGGCATATTGGGAAAAGGTGAAAGAAAAGCGGGAATAGTTTTTGGACGCTTCAGCAGTCTGAAAAATTTCCCAGGGTTTCTTAAATAAGCACAACTCTCGTAAATAAAATAAGGAGGGATTTCCCTCCTTATTTTATTTACGGCTTGTACGCTGCATAGGTGTTGATAGCATCGTATATAGGCTTGTATTCCGACATTCCGTATGCGGTGACCAAGATAAATCTTGGTCGGGTGTAGGGCGCGTTTTCTTCCGTACAAGGCGCTGCAAAGGTGGCCAGACAGTGACGTCCTTCCAAGGTATACCCGGTTTTGCCTCCCTGTACATACATGCCTTCCGCCTCGGTACCCTTCATTCTAGAATATAGTGTGTTGTGCAGTTCCAACCCCTGGGGATTTTGCTCTGTTGCGGTGGTAGTGTATTTATACGTGCCCAGCACCTGCCGCAATTCCGGAATAGAGATAGCATATTCCAAAATCAATGCCATTTCGCGGCACGTGGTGTAGTGATTGTCATCGTGCAGACCGCTGGCATTCGCAAAATGGGTATTTTTTAATCCCAGGCGCTGCGCCGTTTGATTCATAAGCTCCGCAAAAGCGGTTTCATCTCCCGCAACGGTAAGAGCCAGTGCGGTAGTAGCGTCCGCCCCGGAAGGAAGCGCAGTTCCGTACAGCAAATCTCGGTATGGAACGGTTTCTCCAGGCTTGAACCCTGCCACAGAAGCGTTCGCCTGATACAGCGGATCAAAAATTTCCGCGGGAAAGGTATATGTGGCGTTCAAATCTTCTATATGCTCATATGCTACAATCAGCGTCATAATCTTTGTCATAGACGCCGGATAAATCCTGCTGTCTCCGTTTTTAGACGCAACGACAGTATTATCAGATAAGTCAATCAGGATTCCATATTCACTGTCAATGATTAGATCCTTTGTATTATCTGTAAACGTGGCAAGGGCGGGAAAGGCCGACTTATCATCGGAGTTCTCCTCTTGGCCTGCAATCTTCGGAGGCGCCGTAGTAACAACGCCGTCCGTTTTTTTATCTGCCGCACAGGACTGCACTCCGCCAATAATGATGGTAACAAGGATTAACGCCGCAAAAATCGCGGCTAGAAAAAGGTTGCGGCTGGAAGTCGGCTGCTTTTGTTTCGCTGGCGCATTTCGCCGCGCAGGGGGCCTGCTTCCAGGATGTGCACGGTGGGGCGAGGTTGTCCGCGCTCTGCGCTGCACAGGCCGGCGCGTGTTTGACGTTTGCGTGTTCCGACCGGACGCGGGTCGCCGTATATTAGAATGGTTTTGCGTATGATTCATGGACGACCCTCCTGAAAATGGTGAAAAAATAGGATCCTTGCGCGATCACGCGAATTTACTCTATTTTACATGAAAAGAGCGTATGCGTCAACAGGAATAGGACAAATATATGCCGGAAGGCGGAATTTCACAGGAAAAATATTGACAGGCAGCGGAAAATATGTTATAATAAGCTACATTATACGGGCCTTTAGCTCAGTTGGTTAGAGCAACCGGCTCATAACCGGTCGGTCCTGGGTTCGAATCCCCGAAGGCCCACCATATCAATGTTGAACAAGGTCCCTGAGAAAAATTCTCAGGGACCTTGTTATTAAAAACAGCTGTTACAATGAATACATATATCCGAATATTTCCGTTTAGTTAAAGTCACAAAGCAAACCACCTCGCTAAAGCCGCCCCCCAAAGGAACAATTTATGATAGAAATAGAAGGAACATATAACATAGCTAAAATTTTTACTGATACTCTTGCATCTTCCGCCGCGGGACAGATTCGCCAAATGTGTGACCAGCCGTTTACCGCAGGAAGTAAAATTAGAATTATGCCCGATGTTCACGCAGGAAAAGGATGTACCATAGGAACAACAATGACCATAAGCGATAAAATTGTTCCAGGCTTAGTAGGTGTAGATATCGGCTGTGGCATGGAAACGGTAAAGCTCAAAGCAAAACGCTTAGAACTACCAAGGCTCGACAGCTTCATACGGCAAAATATCCCCTGCGGAAGAGACATAAGAGAAAAAGCGCACTGTAGCCATAGACAAATTGATCTGGATGAACTTCGCTGTATCCATAAGCTGGATATGCGTCGAGCAAAAGAAAGTCTCGGCACACTAGGTGGGGGCAATCACTTTATTGAAGTAGATAAAGATGGTGACGATCTATATCTAGTAATTCACACAGGCAGCCGGAATCTCGGATTGAAGGTTGCGGAATTTTATCAAAAGAAAGCGTATGAAGCGGTTGGTGGCCGAAAACAAACAGATACCCCTTACGAACTGGCGTATTTAAGTGAACGGGATTTGGAAGATTATCTGCATGATATGGCTATCATGCAGCATTTTGCAGGCCTTAACAGACAAATCATCAAGGAAGTTATTTTGGACGGCATGAAATGGAAAGACGAAGGAAGTTTTTCTACGATTCACAACTACATTGATATAGAAGCAGGCATATTACGCAAAGGCGCAGTATCGGCAAGGCAAGGTGAAACTTTACTGATCCCGATGAATATGCGTGATGGGAGCTTGATCTGTACCGGTCTTGGCAACGCAGACTGGAATTATAGCGCGCCGCATGGGGCAGGCAGACTGATGAGTCGTGGGGAAGCTGAATCTTCTTTTACAGTTTCGGCGTTTAAAAAAGAAATGCACGGGATTTATACCACTTCTGTTAGCAGGGATACATTAGATGAATGCCCAATGGCATATAAACCAATGGAAGAAATTATAAAGAACATTTCGGAAACAGTGAAAATAGACCGTGTCATCAAACCAATTTATAATTTCAAAGCCAGCGAGCATGCAAGCAAAAAATGTCGTTGAGGTAGTGCTCCCCAAATACTTTTATCCCTAAAATTGTCAGAATCTGCCCCCCTAATCCCTCTTAAAATTACATAACTGTTAAAAGCAGGCGTCACTTTTCAGTGAGGCCTGCTTTTTTATCGGCTCCAAACTTTCTTATTCTGCAAAAATCGTCAAAAATGTTGATTCTATTTCATTTTATGAGTATAATAAAACTTAATGTACCATCCGGTGCAGTAGTCGCCGGGAATTTCAGGAATAGGAGGCGTTGCTATGGCAATCAAGAAGAAGGATCTATATACTGTTCTATGGGCAAGTTGCGACAAGTTACGGGGCGGTATGGATGCCTCTCAATATAAAGATTACATATTGACTCTTTTGTTTATGAAATATGTTACGGATAAATTCAAAGGGGTGAAATATGCAGATATCACCGTTCCCGAGGGAGGCAGCTTCGACGATATCATAGCGCTGAAAGGAAAGGACAACATCGGCGAAGGAATCGATAGAATCATCGAAAGGTTGGCAGAGGCCAACGCACTGTCCGGCATTATTAATAACGCCCATTTCAACGATGAAGCGAAACTTGGAAAAGGGCAGGAAATGGTAGACAAGCTTACCGGCTTGGTTGCCATTTTTCAGCGTCCGGAGTTTGATTTTAAAAACAACAAAGCCGGCGGAGACGATATTCTTGGAGACGCGTATGAGTACCTGATGCGCAACTTTGCTACGGAAAGCGGCAAAAGCAAAGGCCAGTTTTATACCCCTGCTGAAGTATCTCGCATTCTTGCAAAAGTGGTGGGAATTGACAAAATCGTGTCTAAAGACAGAAATTACACGGTTTATGATCCTGCTTGCGGCTCCGGCTCCCTTCTGATTCGTGCCGCGGATGAAGCGCCTTTTGAAATTGCTATTTACGGTCAGGAAAAGGACACTACTACGGCGGGACTTGCCAAAATGAATTTGGTGCTCCATAACAAAGCCGCCGGAGAAATTAAAGCTGCCAATACGTTTTCTTCTCCCCAATATTTTGAGGAAGGAACAGGCGAAAAGGTCTTAAAGCAGTTTGACTTTGCCGTAGCCAATCCTCCTTTTTCTTTGAAAAATTGGCAGGACGGTATGCAGGAATATGGCCGATTTACCGGCTATGACGGCAGGCCTCCGGAGAAAAATGGGGATCTTGCATGGCTGCTTCATATTTTAAAATCCCTAAAGCCTGCAGGAAAGGCTGCAGTGATTCTTCCACATGGCGTTTTATTTCGAGGCAATGCAGAAGCGTCTATTCGTGCGGAGATTATTAGAAGAGGATATATCAAAGGAATCATCGGTCTGCCAGCAAACCTGTTTTACGGAACCAGCATTCCGGCCTGTATCCTTGTGCTCGACAAATCCGACGCGCCTGTACGGAAGGGAATTTTTATGATAGACGCCAGTCGGGATTATATCAAAGACG
>CAJUIQ010000006.1:68435-73960 GCA_910586545.1 uncultured Eubacteriales bacterium | reverse complement strand
GTTGATTGTGATACCACGTGCTCTTTCTTCGGGAGCGTTATCGATCTGGTCATATGCCATGAACTCGATTTTGTCGTCGCCCAGAGAAAGGGTCTTGGTGATTGCAGCTGTAAGAGTGGTTTTACCGTGGTCAACGTGGCCGATTGTACCAATGTTGACATGGGGTTTCGTTCTTTCGAATTTTTCCTTTGCCATTTTTGAATCCTCCAAAAATAATAAAATATTTAGGTTAAATTGCAGCGCTTACTGACGGCTGCTTGCAACTTTTTCTTGAATGCTCTTAGGAACTTCTGCAAAGTGATCAGGTTCCATAGAATACTGTCCGCGACCCTGTGTTTTGGAACGCAGGTCGGTTGCATAACCGAACATTTCGGACAGCGGAATCATAGCGGTAATCTGCTGCGCGCCGCTGATCGGTTCCATTGACTGGATCTGACCACGCCGGGAGTTAACGTCACCAATAACGTCGCCCATATAATCATCGGGAGTGATGATTACTACTTTCATAATCGGCTCAGTCAAAACAGGATCTGCTTTACGCATTGCGTCTTTGAACGCCATAGAACCGGCAATCTTAAACGCCATTTCTGAAGAGTCGACTTCGTGGTAAGAACCGTCGTAAAGGTTGATCTTTACGTCAACAACATTGTATCCGGCAAGAACTCCGGATTCCATTGCGCTGCGGATACCAGCATCAATAGCGGAGAAATACTCCTTCGGAATCGCGCCGCCCACAACGGTGTTTTCAAATACATATCCGCTGCCAGGCTCGCCGGGTTCCATTTTAATTTTAACATGTCCGTACTGGCCTTTACCACCAGACTGACGCGCATATTTCATATCGGATTCGGAAGGACGACGAATCGTCTCTTTGTAAGCAACCTGCGGCCGTCCGATATTTGCTTCAACCTTGAATTCACGCAGCAATCTGTCTACGATGATTTCCAGGTGCAGCTCACCCATACCTGCAATGATGGTCTGACCGGTTTCATCGTCTGTATAAGCACGGAAAGTGGGGTCTTCCTCTGCAAGTTTGGAAAGCGCGATACCCATTTTTTCCTGTCCCGCTTTTGTTTTAGGCTCGATTGCTACGCGGATAACAGGCTCCGGAAATTCCATGGATTCCAGAATAATGGGAGCCTTTTCATCACAGAATGTATCGCCGGTGGTAGTATTTTTTACACCAACCACAGCTGCGATATCTCCGGAATAACAGCGGTCAATATCCTTACGCTCGTTAGAGTGCATCTGCAGGATACGTCCCATTCTTTCCCGGCCGCCCTTTGTGGAGTTGTAGCAGTATTCGCCGGCCCCAATGGTTCCGGAGTATACTCTGAAGAAGCAAAGCTTACCCACAAACGGGTCGGTCATAATCTTGAATGCAAGAGCAGAGAAGGGAGCCTCATCCGATGCGGGACGCTCGTCTTCTTCGCCGCTTTCCGGATCAATTCCCTTAATGGCAGGGATATCTACCGGAGCGGGCATGTAGTCAATGATTGCATCCAAAAGTTTCTGTACACCCTTGTTTCTGTAGGAAGTTCCACATACAACAGGGACAATTTTGTTATCAATGGTTGCTTTACGAAGAGCCGCTTTGATTTCTTCTACGGAGAGTTCTTCACCCTCGCAGTATTTTTCAAACAGCGCTTCATCCGTTTCAGCGACAGACTCGATGAGGGCATTGTGATATTCTTCAGCCTTTTCCTTCATATCATCCGGAATCGGCTCTACACGCATATCCTTACCCAGATCATCATAGTAAATGTCTGCTTCCATGTTGATCAGATCAATGATACCCTTGAAGCTGTCTTCGGAACCGATAGGCAGCTGAATCGGCACAGCGTTTGCCTTAAGCCGTTCGTGCATCATATCTACAACATGGTAGAAATCTGCCCCCATAATGTCCATCTTGTTGACGTATGCCATACGGGGAACCTGATATTTGTCCGCCTGACGCCATACAGTCTCAGACTGGGGCTCAACTCCGCCTTTCGCACAGAACACGGTTACGGAGCCGTCTAATACTCGCAGGGAACGTTCCACTTCTACAGTGAAGTCAACGTGTCCGGGAGTATCAATGATATTAATTCGCGTATCTTTCCAGAAACAGGTGGTGGCGGCGGAAGTGATGGTGATACCACGTTCCTGCTCCTGTTCCATCCAGTCCATGGTCGCGCTTCCTTCGTGGGTCTCACCAATCTTGTGCGTTTTACCTGTGTAGAACAGGATACGCTCCGTCGTGGTGGTCTTACCCGCGTCGATGTGCGCCATGATACCGATGTTTCTGGTACGCTCGAGCGAATATTCTCTCGGCATAAGTTACATATTCTCCTTGCTAATCTAAACAAAAGGCACAGCCCCGCGCGGGGATTAATATCTGTAATGCGCGAAGGCCTTGTTTGCTTCTGCCATTCTGTGTGTTTCTTCTTTTTTCTTGAAAGCTCCGCCAGTGCTGTTCTTTGCATCGATGATTTCACCTGCAAGACGTTCAGCCATGGTCTTTTCACCACGGTTTCTTGCAAAGTTTGTCATCCAGCGAAGACCCAGTGTGAATCTTCTTTCAGGACGAACCTCCATGGGCACCTGGTAGTTGGAACCGCCAATACGGCGTGCCTTTACCTCCAGGACCGGCATTACGTTATCGAGAGCTTCTGTAAAAACTTCCAGGGGGTTGTTCTGCGTTTTTTCTTCTACGATGGCAAACGCCTGGTAGACGATTTTCTGCGCAACACCCTTTTTGCCGTCCAGCATAATGTTGTTGATCAGCTTGGTTACAAGCTTGGAATTATACAAAGGATCCGGCAAAACGTCTCTTTTAGAAATCTGACCTCTTCTCGACACTTTTCTTCCCTCCTTCATTAAAAAATGTTATCACAGGTACTCGAAAATAGAATTCCCGACTGTGCCGGAAGGCGACAGTTGTATATAAACACCTTTCACCTTCAGCACCAATGCTGAATTTATTTAATCGAGGAATTTAGCGTGAAAAGATTATTTCTTCTTCACACGTTTCGCGCCATATTTGGAGCGAGCCTGATTACGGTTTGCTACACCCTGGGTATCCAGTGTGCCGCGGATGATGTGGTAACGTACACCAGGCAGGTCACGTACACGTCCGCCGCGAATCAAAACAACGGAGTGCTCCTGCAGGTTGTGGCCGATACCAGGAATGTAACAGGTAGCCTCCATGCTGTTGGACAGACGAACTTTCGCAATCTTACGAAGCGCGGAGTTCGGCTTTTTCGGAGTCGTGGTGGTTACCTTGGTGCATACGCCGCGTTTCTGCGGTGCGTGCTGATCAACAGGCGCGTTTTTCAGCGTGTTGAAACCCTGCTGCAGAACAGGAGCTTTAGACTTATATGTCTTGTCCTTTCTGCCTTGCTTTACAAGCTGGTTAAAGGTTGGCATGATCTTCCTCCTTTCAATGGGTGATGGATGTTTATATACAATCGCAGGCGGTAAGGCGCTGCGATCATATGCAATAAATAATATGGATACACTTGCTATATGCACAAATATTTGGGCATACAAACAATTATACCCTGAAAACGCGTACGATTCATTATAGCAGTTTGTGATATCATTGTCAATATCGTGAATTAAAATGATAAAATTTTTCTGTTTTGCACAACAAAAAATTTGTCCGACGGTTCACATGTATTCCTTATTTTTCCCAATTGGGAAATTTTTATACAATTTTGGAAGCGGTCGCTTTTGGAAAAAACGCTGCAAAAACTTCATAAAAACCGCTGGATGTTCAGCGGTTGAATTTTTCTATTGACAAGTCTGTATAATTATGCTAAGATAATAGACAAGAGAACACCGTCCCTCCGGCAGGACATAAAAGAACGTCGGCAGAAATGTTGAATTGGCGTTCAACATCTCCTGATGCATATGTGCCACGAACACATACACACCAACCGGAATCCCGGCGCCGACTTGTAAGTATTGTATCATACCTATGGCCCTATTACAAGAGGCGTATAAAGTTTTTTGGGATTCTAAAACCTTTTTTTCAAAAAAGGTTTTAGCCGCCGGAACAAAAATTGAATACCGTCCCTCCGGCAGGACATAAAAGAACGTCGGCAGAAATGTTGAATTGGCGTTCAACATCTCCTGATGCATATGTGGTACGAACACATACACACCAACCGGAATCCCGGCACCGACTTGTAAGTATTATATCATACCTATTTCCCCATTACAAGAGGATGTATAAACCTTTTTTCAAAAAAAAGGTTTAAGTTGCCGGAGGCAGAGCTTTCAAAATTTTTGGGAGCATGTGTTTGTTGCACATGCTCCTTTTTTTATTTTAGCGTAAAGGATGTGATAGACTTTGTCAGATCCAGACCGGAGTTGTCCTTATAATCAAATAGACTGACAAATTGCTTTGCTGCAAAGTCTCCGTGAACGGAGTTATCTTTCGGGCAAAGCAAACGCCACAGCGGAGCATGAGAGGTTGGCGCCTCTCATGTCCGAACTCAGGGTTGGTGCGAACAACACCTAAGTCACTTCTGCGGCAGAAATAGTTTACCATATTACAGATAACTTGTCAAGCGGCGGGAGTGCGCTGTTAGCGCATGCTGTCAGTCTACATAGATAAGTGCTGTGGGCGAATGTGTGATTGGCTGATGTATGCATCATACTTCAACGCGCCGCTTTTTAGCGATAGCCCACAATCCAGAGTTCTCCGCTTTCGGATCGTGTTTTTGTTCCGGAAGTTAGCTTATTCGGCTATGATGCCGCCCTCTTAGCCTTTCTCGATGTCCACCGTTTGGAGATTTGGGATAGGTGCGGGGGACGGCGGAGCCGGATTTATAGATGCGCGGTATTTCTTTTACACACCCACCACCACTGGAATACCGCCGCAAAGTCAAGCAGTCAGAAAAAGGCTGCTTGACTTTTTTATTTTATCAAAGGGGAAGAAGGATGAACAGAAAAAGCACGGATGCATGCATTCAAAATTGTATCGACATTCTTGTGAAGGCGGAGAGCCAAAAACACTATGGCTTCTTTTATGACAGCCATAATAAGGTCCAAAACGCGGAGAGATTTATTGCTTACGTTACCCAGTACGATTACACCAGTTTAAACGCCGTTTCCGTTATAACCGCGTTTAGCAGATATTGCGGCTGCGGCGTTGGAAAGTTTAAAGCTTGTCTGCACACCTATATAGAGGAACAGGAAGCGTCGTTGTGGCAGTCCTTATCTATGGAGAAGATACCAACGGAGGCAGAACTGATTGCGTATATACTGGACACGCATCTGGAGGGAATCATAGCGGGCGTAGAACAATACGTCAATAAACCGCCGAAAAGCTTTACGGCAATGCTATGGAATCCTGTGATCGACCGATGGAACAAGAAATGGGAAAGTGAATGTGTATTTTATGCAAAATTTTATGATGTCCACAACAGAGTAGTGGAAACATCTCCGTATGCCGCACGGGATTTTATATTGGAACTTGCAGACGGTAAGCTCTATGAAAATCCGGGTCGGTACAGCAGATATGTTCTTTTTATTAA
>CAJUIQ010000006.1:59212-68425 GCA_910586545.1 uncultured Eubacteriales bacterium | reverse complement strand
AGTTAAAAGAAATCGGGTTCAAATGGGCAAGCCAAAAGAAAATGTGGTTTTGGCATAGTGAAAATTTCAGGAAAAAGAGCCGTAAAACTAGGCGGCAGTGTAGGAGTGGAGCATATTTGCCGAAGCAGCGCAGGGGAATGGAAAGCGGTGTACTATGATCATATGGATCAGGAAATTGTATCCTTTACAGGGGACGCGTATATGGATAAAAAATGTCTCTCCCGCAATATGAGAGAGCGCAATGCCATTTACTGTGTTCTTTGCTGCCGGCACGCGCCGGATGCGGATTTTACGGTACAGCTTTATCAATCCAACAAATACTTTAACAGTATGGATGCGGTTTTGGCAATTGAGGGAGATATAATCAACCACTATTCCTTTGAGCGGCACATCGATACATGTACGGAAGAATGGAAAGCAGTTTTGTATGACGACCAGGATCGTGCGGTAATGACATACGTAAGCCATTCTAAAATGCATGAGAAACATTTATACAAGAATATGGTCGCAAACGGGTGTAAGTATTACATTTTATATTATCGAAGCGGGCCGCATGAGGAGTTTGCCCGGTGTTGATATGGGGGAATCCTGAAAAGGGGCGTATAAAGAATCCGGGGAGCGGCAAATTTGCCGCTCCCCGGATTTTCTGCAATCAGGATTGGATGGATATTTTATAAGGTTGTATCGTCTTCCGACAGTTCATCGTCAAAATCGTCGGTGTAAAGCGCGCTTATATCAATTTCCACATCATCTTCCTCAGAATACTCCTCGCCGTCGCCGTCGATTTCTCCATCGTCCAGCAAATCGTCGCTATATGCTTCTGCGTCGCTGTCCACAAGCAGGTCGTCCTCTTCTTCCAGCAAATCGTCGTCTTCCATAGCAATAGAAGCAAAGTTTTTGTAAAACTCTTCGTCTGCGGAGGTATTGATTTTCTCGACCTCAACATTGCGGTAGCAGGGCATACCCGTACCCGCGGGAATCAGCTTACCGATTAGAACGTTTTCCTTCAGACCCATCAAATGGTCCACTTTACCCTTGATGGCGGCTTCTGTCAGAACCTTAGTGGTTTCCTGGAAGGAAGCTGCCGACAGGAAGGACTCTGTCTGCAAAGATGCTTTCGTGATACCCAGAAGGACAGGTTCCGCTGTAGCAAGCTGGAGATCCCGTTCGCCTGCGTCAATACGTGCCTGAATTTCTCTGTTTGCATCCAGAAAATCATTCTTTTCCACATTGATACCGGGAAGCATTTCTGTGCTGCCTGGATCGTCAATGCGCATTTTACGGGTCATCTGACGAGCGATTACCTCGATATGCTTATCGTTGATGCCGATACTCTGGCTGCTGTAAACCTTCTGTACTTCCAGAATGATATAATCATACACTGCGTCAATGCCGTTGATTCGCAGAATATCTGCCGGATTTTTATATCCTACGGTCAGTTCCTGACCGGCGCCAACCATATCGCCTTCGCTGACAATGATGCTCGTTCCGTAGGGAATCGGATATTCCTTTTCCTCGCCGGTTTCCGGATTGTGAATAATAACATTGTGGGTTTTCTTCACATCACGGATGGAAACCGTGCCGGCAAAATCGGCCACGATAGAAGTTTTCTTGGGCTTTCTGGCTTCAAACAGCTCTTCCACGCGGGGCAGACCCTGTGTAATATCGCTTCCCGCAACGCCTCCGGTATGGAAGGTACGCATGGTAAGCTGTGTACCGGGTTCACCGATGGACTGTGCTGCGATGATACCGACCGCCTCGCCGATATTGACGGGAGTTGAGCTTGCCAAGTCTGCGCCGTAGCAGTTGGAACAAACACCGTGGCGCGCGCCGCATTGCAGTACGGTGCGGATTTCCACGCTCTTGATACCAGCTTCTTCCACGGCTTTCGCCTGCGCTTCCGTTACCATGGTATTATCTTCCACGATTACTTCGCCGGTTTCAGGATGAACGATATCGCCGATAACATACCGGCCAAAAATACGGTCGCTGAGTTTTTCAATGGTTTCATTGCCGTCTTTAATATCGGATACGACAATGCCGTGGCGTGCGCCGCAGTCTTCTTCCCGAATGATGACGTCCTGGGATACGTCTACGAGACGGCGTGTCAGGTAACCGGAGTCGGCTGTTTTCAACGCCGTATCGGACAGAGACTTACGCGCGCCGCGGGCTGCTACGAAGTACTCCAGAATATTCAGACCTTCACGGAAGTTGGATTTAATCGGCAATTCCATGGTTTTACCGGAGGTTGCAAACATCAGTCCGCGCATACCTGCCAGCTGACGCATCTGGGTGATGTTACCACGGGCGCCGGAATCGCTCATCATTTTGATGGGGTTATATCGGTCAAAGTTGCTTTGGAGAGCGGCAACAACATCGTCTGTTGTTTGCGTCCAGGTTGCTACCACGCTTTGGTAACGTTCTGTTTCAGACAGCTTACCGCGCATAAACTCCTTGTGGATTTGATCTACCTTCTTTTCCGCTTCGGCAACCAGGGCATATTTCTCCGGCGGAATCGCCATGTCCGCAACGGAAATGGAGATTGCTGCTTTGGTAGAATACTTATAGCCCATATCCTTGATTTCATCCAGCATTTTAGCGGTGGTTTGAAATCCGTGATATTTGATACAGCGGTCAATGATCTGGCCAAGCTGTTTCGATCCGCAGACAAAGGTAATTTCCAAGTCAAAGTATTTGTCCGGATCGCTTCTGTCTACATATCCCAAATCCTGCGGAATAGGTTTGTTAAAGATAAGAAGTCCCAATGTGGCGTCAATGACTTTGGTGAGCATCTGGCCGTCTTTTTCTTTGGTTACCCGTACCTTAATAGGCGCGTGCAGGCCAATCTCGCCGTTTTCATAAGCCATCATAGCTTCGTTGAAATCACGGAATACTTTTCCTTCGCCCGGTTCGCCTGCCCGGTCAATGGTCAGGTAGAAGGAACCCAGCACCATATCCTGTGAGGGAACTGCGATTGCGCGGCCATCCACAGGCTTCAGCAGGTTGTTGGCTGAAAGCATAAGGAAACGGGCTTCCGCTTGCGCTTCCGCAGACAAAGGTACGTGAATCGGCATCTGGTCTCCGTCAAAGTCTGCGTTAAAGGCTTTACATACCAGCGGGTGGAGTTTAATAGCGCGACCCTCTACCAGCACCGGTTCAAATGCCTGAATGGACAGACGGTGCAGGGTAGGCGCACGGTTGAGAAGTACCGGATGGTCTTTGATTACGTTTTCCAGCGCATCCCAGACTTCTGGGCTGGCTTTTTCCACTTTCTTTTTTGCGTCCTTAATATTTGCAGCCTTTTGGGTTTCGTGTAGACGCTTCATTACAAAGGGCTTGAACAGTTCCAAAGCCATTTCCTTAGGCAGTCCGCACTGATAGATTTTCAGGGAAGGGCCGACAACGATAACAGAACGGCCGGAATAGTCAACACGCTTTCCAAGGAGGTTCTGACGGAAACGACCCTGCTTACCGCGAAGCATTTCAGATAGAGACTTCAGCGGACGGTTGTTGGGGCCGGTTACAGGTTTTCCTCTGCGTCCGTTGTCAATCAGGGCGTCTACCGCTTCCTGAAGCATACGTTTTTCATTGCGAACGATGATATCCGGCGCGCGATAATCCATCAACCGTTTGAGACGGTTGTTCCGGTTGATAACACGGCGGTACAAATCGTTCAGGTCGGAGGATGCAAAGCGTCCGCCGTCCAGCTGTACCATTGGACGAATTTCCGGGGGGATAACAGGAACCACATCCAGGATCATCCACTCCGGCTTATTGCCCGATTTGCGGAATGCTTCCACAACTTCCAGCCGTTTGATAATACGTACTTTCTTTTGCCCGCTGGATTTTGCAAGGTCTTCTTTGAGGCTTTCGGACAGCTTTTCGATATCAATACGGCGAAGCAGTTCCCGAACGGCCTCAGCGCCCATGCCTACGGTAAAATCGTTTTCATAGGCGGTGTAGTATTCCCGGTATTCCTTTTCGCTCAGCAGCTGATTTTGTGCAAGAGGAGTTGTACCAGGATCAATTACAATATAGGAAGCAAAATATAAAACCTTTTCCAGATGCCGGGGAGAAATGTCCAAAAGCAGTCCCATACGGGAGGGGATGGCACGGAAGTACCAGATATGGGATACGGGAGCGGCAAGTTCGATATGCCCCATACGCTCCCGGCGCACCTTTTTCTGGGTGACTTCCACGCCGCACTTTTCGCAAACTTTATTTTTATGACGAATCCGTTTATATTTACCGCAAAGACACTCCCAGTCCTTTGTGGGGCCGAAAATGCGTTCGCAGAACAAACCGTCGCGCTCCGCCTTGAGAGTACGATAGTTAATAGTCTCCGGCTTTTTTACTTCTCCGTAAGACCAGGAACGTATCATTTCAGGAGAGGCCAGTCCGATTTTTATAGAATCAAATGTATTGTGTTCCATCGGCAAAATACCTTCTTTATTCAAATTCATTCGTTTGTCTGCTGCGCATTAAAATTCATCCTCGCTGTCGCCGGCGCTTTCTGCGTAGAAAATACCTTCCGCGTCCGCCTGACCGCCAAAGTCTTCACTGGAAAAGGTATCATATACGTTTTCCGGTGCCACGGTTTCGCCCACATCTTCTGCCGTCACTCTGTCACGGTAGGGACGATTCTGAACTTCCGGTTCTTCCTCGCCAAGTTTCGAAAGTTCAATTTCCTCGCCGCTTTCATCCAGAACACGAACATCCAGCGCAAGGGCCTGGAGTTCTTTTACCAGAACCTTGAAGGATTCGGGAACGCCTGGAGTCGGAATATTTTGACCTTTGACAATCGCTTCGTAGGTTTTTACACGTCCTACCACGTCGTCGCTCTTCACGGTCAGAATTTCCTGCAGCGTGTAGGCTGCGCCGTATGCCTCCAGCGCCCAAACTTCCATTTCACCGAAACGTTGTCCGCCAAACTGCGCTTTACCGCCCAGAGGTTGCTGAGTAATTAGAGAGTAGGGGCCTGTGGAACGGGCGTGAATCTTATCGTCTACCAGGTGATGCAGCTTCAGATAGTACATAATACCGACAGTTACCGGGTTATCAAATGCTTCGCCGGTACGGCCATCGTACAGAACGGTTTTACCATCTACAACATACAGGCGATCTTCGGCGCGCAGAGTGTCGATATACGCCTGTCGATTTTTGTGATCTTCCGGGATTTTTTCGTAGGTCTTTGCGCCGTCTGCGGCAACTACCTCTTCTAACAGATATTTTCCGTCTACGTTTTCGCCGGGCATGACTTTTCTCTGCATATTTGCCATGCGCATACATTCGGTAATATCCTGTTCTTTTGCGCCGTCAAATACGGGCGTCATAATTTTCCATCCGAGACGTTTCGCCGCAAGTCCCAAATGCACTTCCAGCACCTGCCCGATATTCATACGGGAAGGAACGCCCAGCGGATTGAGTACGATATCCAGAGGAGTACCGTCAGCTAGGAACGGCATGTCCTCCGGAGGAAGGATTCTGGATACAACACCTTTGTTACCATGGCGGCCCGCCATTTTGTCTCCCACAGAGATTTTTCTCTTCTGGGCAATATAAACGCGAATGACTTTGTTAACGCCGGGCGCAAGCTCGTCGCCGTTGTCTCTGGAGAATACTTTTACGTCAATAATAATGCCGCTTTCCCCATGAGGAACACGCATGGAGGTATCACGCACTTCGCGGCTTTTTTCTCCGAAAATTGCACGGAGCAGACGTTCTTCTGCTGTAAGCTCGGTTTCTCCTTTCGGTGTTACCTTACCTACCAGAATGTCGCCGGCACGCACTTCAGTACCTACTTTGATAATACCTTCTGCGTCCAAATCTTTTAGCGCATCTTCACCCACATTGGGGATTTCTCTGGTGATCTCTTCCGGTCCAAGTTTCGTATCTCTTGCTTCGTGGGAATACTCTTCAATATGGATGGACGTATAAACGTCGTCCCGCACCAGACGTTCGTTCAGCAGAACCGCGTCCTCGTAGTTATAACCTTCCCAGGTCATAAATCCAATAAGTGCGTTTTTACCCAGAGCCACTTCGCCATCAGAGGTAGCGGGACCGTCTGCAAGGACGTCGCCCTTCTTTACGATATCGCCTGCCTGTACAATGGGAATCTGGTTCACGCAGGTGCTTTGGTTACTTCTTTTAAACTTAATTAAATGATAAACTTTCTTTTCGCCGCCATCGGCGCGCACAGTGATATGATTTGCATCCACGCTTTCGATGATGCCGTCCACATCAGACACGGTACATACGCCGGAGTCAACGGCGGCTTTGTATTCCATACCGGTTCCAACAATAGGAGAGTCAGTAACCATCAGCGGAACTGCCTGCTTCTGCATGTTAGATCCCATAAGCGCACGCGAGTTGTCGTCGTTTTCTAGGAAGGGGATCATCGCGGTTGCAACAGATACCACCATTTTAGGAGACACGTCCATAAAGTCTACAGAGGACGCATCTACTTCAATGATTTCCGTCCGATCACGGGCAGCAACCTTCCGGTTAACAAAGTGTCTTTCTTCGTCTAGGGGTTCATTTGCCTGCGCTACGATATAACCGTCTTCCACATCTGCGGTCATATAGACTACTTCCTCGGTAACCCTGCCGGTCTCTTTGTCTACCCGCAGATAGGGAGCTTCAATAAAGCCATATTTGCTGATACGCGCATATGTGGACAGATAAGAAATCAATCCGATATTAGGACCTTCTGGGGTCTCGATAGGACACATACGTCCGTAATGGGTATAGTGTACGTCACGGACCTCAAAGGATGCTCTGTCACGGGACAAACCGCCCGGTCCCAGCGCTGAAATACGACGTTTATGTGTAAGTTCCGCCAGAGGATTCGCCTGATCCATAAACTGAGACAGCGGGGAAGAACCGAAAAATTCGCGGATTGCGGTTACTACAGGACGAATATTGATCAAATTCTGTGGCGTAAGATTTTCATTATCCTGAATATTCATACGCTCTTTAACGATTTTATCCATTCTGGAAAGCCCGATACGCAGCTGGTTCTGTAGCAGTTCTCCTACACAGCGCAGACGCCGGTTGCCCAGATGGTCTATATCGTCTGTTTCTCCTACGTCATTTGCCAGGCAAAGGAGATAATTAATAGAGGCGAGGATATCCTCTTGGGTGATATGTGTGGGACAAAGGTCATGGATTCGGCGTTTCGCGATGTCCTTTATTGCGTCTATATCGCCGCCGGCTTCTTCTGCAATTTCCTGCAGCACGTCCATGCGAACTTTTTCACTAATGCCGATATCTTCCAGATCCATACCGATTATATCTTTCGGATATACAGCGCCATTAGAAAAGATTTTACATTCGCTGCCGTTTTCCATGCGTAAATATACAGTATCGATGCACGCGTGCTCAATTGCTTCGGCGTTTTCTCTGGAAAGGATTGTTCCTTCCTCAAAGAGAATTTCTCCGGTAAGCATATTTACAGCAGGGCGACTCAGCGTGCCGCCTGAAATTCTTCTGCCAAGGCTTAGTTTCTTATCAAATTTATAGCGGCCAACCGGATACAAATCATAGCGTTTGGGATCAAACAGCAGGTTGTTGAGGAGGATTTCCGCACTCTCCACAATGGCAGGCTCACCGGGCCGGAGCTTTTTATAAATTTCTTTCAGCGCTTCATCCCGAATAGAAGAGTTACTTTCAATAGCCAAACGTTCACAGTCGTCTTTTTCCAATGTAGCATCCAGCCCGCAGTCCTCTCCAAAATACTCTTTAATCTGTTCGGGCGATTCGATGCCCAGAGCACGAATTAAAACAGTAAGCGGTAGTTTGCGGTTTTTATCAATCCGGACATAATACACATTATTTGCATCTGTTTCATATTCCAGCCAAGCCCCGCGATAGGGAATAACGGTAGCGGAAAACATCTTCTTTCCGGATTTATCGATAGAACTATCATAGTAAATCCCGGGAGAACGAGTGATCTGCGAAACGATAACACGTTCCGCGCCGTTGATCACAAAAGTACCAGTATCGGTCATCAGCGGGAAATCGCCCATGAAGATATCGGACTGTTTTACCTCGCCGGTCAGACGATTGGTCAGACGGACGGCTACTTTCAGGGGGGCGGCATAGTTCGTATCCCGCTCTTTGCATTCCTCTACGGGGTATTTGGGTTCTGCGTCAAAGGAATATCCGACAAATTCAATAAATAGATTCCCCGTATAGTCTGTAATCGGGGAGATGTCCTGCAGAACCTCCATAAGTCCTGTTTCCAGAAACCATTTGAAAGAATCCTTTTGAATTTCAATCAAATTCGGTAGCTGGATAGCCTCGTTGATCTTCGAGAAGCTCATTCTCGTGTTTTTGCCCACTGCTTGGGGTTTGACCATTGAGTTATCACTCCATTCTTGCATATGACGTGTGGCATCCACCAGGCATTTTTGGCGAAAATAACACCGTCATAAGATAAATTTTGCGCTCCAAAAGCGAAATTAAGGCAATATAATATTATATTGATATTTTTGGCAATGTCAAGACAATGGGGGATATTTTACAAAAAACGCCGAAAAAAACCGCAAAGTTTTAAATATTACAAATAAATTGTTACAAAAAATTAAAATGTAAATTAAATGTAAACATTTTAAATTTGATATAAAAATACACTTTAAAGTTTGTTTGTGTAAAATAAAATCGATATAATTCGACAAAAATATATAAAAATTTCCAAAATTTGTAAAAAAACTGTTGACAAATAGGGATTACCTATTTATAATAAATAGGTAATCCCTATTATGAAAGGAGGCATCAAAGTGGCAGTAGGGAAGAAAAGAGGTCCGAAAACCGATAATCCCAAAGCGTACAGGATGACTATTAAATTGGATCAGGAATCGAAAGACATAATTGACGCATATTGCGCAAAGGAATCTGTATCTAAAGGGGAGTGCGTACGGCGGGGGGTTAAACGGCTAAGGGGAGATCTCTAAAATAAAAAAGGAAGACGGCGTCCGCATGAAAAGCCACGCCATCTTCCAAAGAAAAACCGCACTTGGCAAAAAGCCAAGCTGCGTCGGCAACAAAGCCCGTAAGCCTTGCTGCATAAATATTTTACCATATGCTGACAATTCTTGCAAGCGTTTTTTTGCCGGAATTATTAAATTGAAAGGAATTATTTTAATAAATCATGAAAGAAAGGAATCAATTTATTAAAAATATGGCAAATCTCGCAAAAGAGCAGTATAGGAG